>JBEIEP010000004.1:0-140116 GCA_040382935.1 Burkholderiaceae bacterium | reverse complement strand
CTTCTAAACTTGGCAGTCGCCTTCAAATGCCCACGCTTATCGGCTGTATGTTTTTAATGAACCTCTTAAACCCCGCCGCGATCAGCGAAGCCTTGTATTTTAGCACGAATTCTTTACACCTGAATGCAAAACCTTTACGCCTTCGTGCAATCAGCCAAACTTGTCCAAAAACCAGCACTACTTGCACCGCCTTCTAGACACCACAGCAACCTTTTACAGCACCGCGCTTTCGTTTAGCCAAGCCCATTAGTATAGCATGAGGTTTGACCTCCGTATATAAATATTTATCATTTAACACTGAGATGCAAGGCTGGTACAGGTGGGCATGACGCACAATCTGCCCGTATGGCACTTATCACTTTATTACAGGCCCAACTGGCCTACGGACACGTGGCGTTGTTGGACAACGCCGATTTCTCACTTGAAGTGGGGGAGCGCGTAGGCATTATTGGGCGCAATGGAACGGGCAAATCGAGCTTGCTCAAAATCTTGGCGGGTATGGAAAAGCCCGACGACGGCACTTTGCAAATGCAACAGGGAACGCGCATCGCCTATGTCGCGCAGGAGCCTCTGCTAAACGCCGAACTTACGGTGTTTGAGGCCGTAAGCGAAGCCTTGGACGACCTGCGTGCGTTGATTGACGCCTACAGCACCGGCGAGGGTGACCTGGAGCAACTCCAAGCGCAAATTGAAGCGGGTGACGGATGGAACTGGCAACAGCGCGTAGAAGAGACGCTGCATCGCTTGCGCCTGGACAAAGACCAACGGGTGGGCCTGTTGTCTGGCGGTACTAAAAAGCGGTTGGCTCTGGCGCAGGCTTTGGTTTGCAGGCCCGACGTACTGCTGCTGGACGAGCCCACCAACCACCTGGACTTGGACTCTATCGAGTGGCTAGAAGAATTGCTAGTAGGCTTTGCCGGAGCTGTGATCATGATTACCCATGACCGCACGTTTTTGAACCAGGTGGCCACGCGGATTGTCGATTTGGACAGAGGAAAACTGCTGTCTTACGAGGGAAATTTTGAACAGTACCAACTACAAAAAGAAGAACAGCTTAGACAAGAAGCGGTGCTTGCGGCCAAGGCCGACAAGTTGTTGGGGCAAGAAGAGGTTTGGATACGAAAAGGTGTAGAGGCTAGGCGCACCCGCAGTCAAAGCCGCATCGCCCGACTTGAGCAATTGCGCGCCAAGCGGGCCTCCCGTCGGGACGTGGTGGGACGGGTTCGCATGGACGTGGCCAGTGGCCAATCCAGCGGCAAATTGGTTGCCGAAATGGATGGAGTGTCTAAGCGATTTGGTGACAAAATGATTGTTAATGGGTTTACCACCACCGTTCTGCGCGGCGACAAGATAGGGCTGATAGGTCCCAATGGCGCGGGCAAAACCACCTTGCTAAAAATGCTTTTGGGTGAGCTTGCCCCTGATGCAGGCAAAGTACGTCTGGGTACCAAACTGGAAGTGGCGTACTTTGACCAGATGCGCGAGCAGGTGGATCTGGAGGCCAGCTTAGAGGACTTCATCAGCCCTGGTAGCGAGTGGATAGAAATAGGTGAACAGCGAAAGCACGTCAAAAGTTACCTCAGCGATTTTTTGTTCTCACCGGAACGCGCCAGATCGCCGGTAAAGTCATTATCAGGGGGCGAGCGCAACCGCCTGCTGTTGGCCCGCTTGTTCGCGCGTCCGGCCAACGTGCTGGTGCTAGACGAACCCACCAACGACCTAGATATTGACACCTTGGATCTTCTGGAAGATCTTTTGGCGCAATTTGCCGGGACGGTGTTTTTGGTCAGCCATGACAGGGCTTTTTTGGATAACGTGGTGACCAGCACCATCGTGCACGAGGGACAAGGCCTTTGGCGCGAATACGAGGGTGGCGTGACGGACTGGCTGGTTCAAAGCAAGCGGGCCCGCGCCTTGGCATTGGAACAGGCCCGCAATGCACCACCCGCGCGACAACAAATTAGTCCAGCAAGCGGTGCCGATCTGGCGAATGCGACCCAAGCGACAGAAGCAAAGGTGGCACTCAAGTCAAAAAAATTAAGCTACAAAGAGCAACGCGAATTGGATGAGCTACCGGGTCGCATTGAAAGTTTGGAAGCCGAGCAAGCCCAGATTGCAACGCGTCTGGCCAACGGAGCGATGTACCTTTCTGAACCTGATCTGGCGGTTCAATTGACGCTCAGGAGCACGGCGATAGACGAGGAGTTATTGACTGCCTTGGAGCGCTGGGAACTTTTGGGTGGCTGAACGCCGACCGATGGGCTTACGAAAGATGTACTGGGTATTGGGCGAGCGCGAATGAGGCCTTAATACCTTGACACCGACAACTCGTCAAACAGATCACAGTAAATACGATAGCGATGGCCACTGATGGCCGGAGCAACGGAATCAGCCTGTTCGGTACGCAGTGCCAAGATGGCACAACCGGGCTCGTGTCTGTGGGTGCAGTTGTAGAACTTACAACCCGATACGTGAGTTGCAAAGTCCGGCATGAGGCGCGCTAATTCGGCACTTTGGATATGGTGCAGACCAAACTCCTGAAACCCTGGTGAATCGATAAGCGCAGTATGGCTGGCCCTATCGACCCAGTATAGGGAGGTGTGCGTGGTAGTATGTTTGCCAGATTGCAAGGCCTGTGAAATGGCCTGGGTATGCACAAAAGCACCCGGTGCGAAGCGATTGATCAAGGTGCTTTTTCCAACCCCTGAGGGGCCTAGCACCAGGGTGCACTTGCCGTGTAACACCTTGGCTATTTGCGTGTCGTCAAGATGCGTTTGGTCCGGGGCTGCAGAAGAGTCTTGGGGCGGCTTTAAGCGCATTGGTAGCAAGGGGTATGCCATGCGCTCATAGGCCAATAGGCGGCGCCAGGCTTGGTCGAACGCAGGTTGCACGTCTTGCTTGTTCAGTACTATCGCCACCGGCAGCTGCTGGGCCGCAGCGGCGACCAGTACCCGGCTTAGCTGTGCTTCAGAAAATTCGGGTTCAGCGGCCAATAGAACCAGCAATTGATCAACATTGGCGGCGAAGGGTTTGGTGCGCAGTTCGTCGCGACGAAAAAAGAAATTACGCCGGTCTTGAATGCCCTCTACGATGCCTTCGTCAGTGCTAATGGTCCAATTGACGTGATCACCCACAACGGCTGCATTTTTTTTGCCCCGGTTGTGGCACAGGACGCGCTCGCCGGTGGGGGTCTCCACCCAAAGGTGGCGTCCGTGACAGGCGACGACCAGACCTGTTTCCATCAAACGGCGGGGGCGCTGGACTGGCTTAGGTCGTTGAGCCGCTCAATACGCTGCAACGCGGGCGGATGGGAGTAGTAAAACCGCACGTACCACGGGTCTGGGGTAAGGGTGGCGGCGTTGTCTTCCATGAGTTTTAACAGGGCGGCGACCAGATGAGTGGCATCTGTGTGCTGCGCGGCATAGGCGTCTGCTTGAAACTCATGGCGACGTGACCCGGCGGCAGCCAAGGGCGAGGCCCAGAATGTGACCAGTGGAATCACCATCAAAAACAGCAGCAAGGTTAAGGCGTCGTTGGGCCCGGCCAGATCGGGACGCACCCCTAAGCCGGTGAAAAACCACACCTGGGCGCTAAGGTAGCCCATGGCCGCAAAGCCGAGCAAACTCATCAACAAAACCATGCCCAAACGTTTGACGAGGTGCCGATGATGAAAGTGGCCCAACTCATGGGCAAGTACGGCCTCGACTTCGTCCAACGACAACCGGGACAGCAAGGTGTCAAAAAACACAACGCGCTTGGCTGCACCAAAGCCGGTGAAATACGCGTTGGCATGGGCGCTTCGCTTGCTGCCATCCATGACAAAAAAACCCCGCGACGAAAACCCGCAGCGTTGCATCAAGGCATTGACGCGTTGCACCAGGGATTCGTCCTCAAGGGGCTTGAACTTATTGAACAACGGGGCGATCCACAAGGGGACCACGACCATCAGAACAAGGCTGATAAGGGTCCAAAACACCCAAGTCCATAACCACCAATAGCTGCCTGTTTGCGCCATAAACCAAAGTACACCGTAGAGCAGCGGAACACCTATCACCAAACCTAGCAGGAGCGACTTGATGGTGTCGAACACCCACAGTTTGAGGGTCATTTTGTTGAAGCCGAATTTTTCCTCTAGGACAAAGGTCTGGTAAAGCGAAAGAGGCCAATCGATCAGCGCGCCTATCAAGGAAAAACCCAGAATGAGGGCAATTTGTTGTGTCATTCCGGAAGGAAAAATCTGCAACAGCCACTGGTTTAGGGCATCCAAACCACCTAGCAATGTCCAGGCCAGGAGAACGGACGTATTGAGTGCTAGATCAATCGCCGATACGCGGTTTTTGGCCAGGGTGTAGTCCGCGGCCTTTTGGTGGGCGGATAGCGTAATGGTGTCGTGAAATGCACGAGGAACCTCTGCCCTGGAACGCGAAACATGGCGTGCCTGCCGTGTATTGAGATAGGCCTTGGTAACACTCACCGCCACCAGCATGGCGATGAACAGAGCGGTGAAGGCGAAGGGCGTCATACAGAGGTATCGGGAGGGTCAGTAGACAAATCGGGATGAATCCAGTCCCACAGCAATTGGGAGACCTGGTCGACACCGGTTTTCTTGGACGATGAAAAAAGCCTCACCTGCGCACCCGCCACCTGCAACTGCATGATGGAAAGGGCTTTGGTGGCTTCTGCGCGATTGAGCTTGTCGGCTTTGGTCAGAACTACCAATAAATTGAGGCCGTCTTGAACGCGGGGCAGCAGCATTTGCAACAACAGATCGTCCAGTTCGGTTAGGCCATGCCGCGGGTCTACCAACAACACCACGGCCAGCAGATTTTTGCGACTGACCAGATAGTTGGCCATGACACGCTGCCAACGGTGCTTGTCAGCCAGTGGCACCTTGGCGTAGCCGTAACCCGGCAGATCGGCCAACACGGCGTCTGGTACGCCTTGCTTGCCCAATGTAAACAGGTTGATGGCTTGGGTACGCCCCGGCGTCTTGGAGGCAAAGGCCAGACGGTGCTGCTGGGTTAAGGTGTTGATGCAACTGGACTTGCCGACATTGGAGCGCCCGACAAAAGCCACCTCAGGCAGCTCCAGATCGGGCAGGAACTGCAAGGTGGGTGCGGTGATCAAAAACTTGGCCGTGTGCATCCACCCGCTGGCAATTTTTGCGCTAGCACCGGCGTCGCCACCGGCGTTGGCGCTTGCCGGTTGGCCCTTAAGCGTGGCTGGCATCGGGTGCAGATGCTTCGTCGCTGGCGAACAGTTGGGTGGTTAGTACGGCCAGATCCTTGCGCGTTTCCACCAGCACCAACGGCTGGGTGTCCAACACCACGGGCGCAGGACGCTCACGCGGAATACGCGCGGGTGCCGCGGCCAATTCTTGTGCGATTTTGTCTTGCGCAACGGCTACCTTTTGGTGGTCCGATTGCACCCACTGCAAGCCAGCGGAACTGGCCACTTGCCCCATGTCATCCACGGAAAGCACATAGGGCCGAACGCGTGGCATGGCTTTAGCGGAAGGCTGTGGCGCCACGGGTGCTGCTGCGGTGATGACCACTGCTGCGGCAACGGGCGCTACGGGCTCAATGTCACGCTCTGTTGGCCGTGCGTCGGCGTCCGAGGCATTGCGAGCGCGTTCGGGTCTGTCGCCGCGCGCGCGACGGTCGCGGCCATAGGGATCGCGCAATCTGCGTTCACCACGCTCGTTGCGAGCGTAGCCATCGCCGCGCGGGCGGGCGTCATCTGCGCCTGCACCCGGGCCGTTGGGACCGTCGATCCCAACGGCGTTGTCAGGGGTGGATGGTGCGAATGCCGATGGGTAGGGGGTCGCCTCTGTGGGCAAAACCGGGGCTACTGGCTCGGCGTTGTTGTCGACCACCGGCTCGGCCGTGCGGGGCGCACGAGGAGGGCGACGTTCACCTTTGGGAGGGCGGGGCGTGCGTGTATCGGGCGCATTGCCACCTGCGTCACCTTGAACACTTGCATCCGGCGCGCTGGCCACCGGTGCCGCGATTTGGGAGGCTCCAGCATCACCGCGAGAATCGCCCTCGGGTCGGTTGTTCCGACGCGCTCCTGGCGGCCCTCTGCGGTCTTGACGGCCGCCTTCTGCAACAGCTCTTGGCTCACCACGCTCAGGGCGGCCGTCAACACGGCGTTCGTCCCGGCGGTCGTCACGGCGTTCACCGGGGCGGGCGTTGCGCGGGCCGCGCCCGTCACCACGTCTAGCGTCACGCGCGCCTTCGCGCCGTTCTACGGGTTTGGCCGATCGGCCCACGGTTGACGGCTCAGGCGCGGCACTTGTTTTAGGGGACTCTTGCTGCGTTGACGCGCCAAAACCCATCCACGAAGCCACACGTGCGAAAAAGCCCGGTTGGCTGGCTTGGACGGGGGTGGGTGTTTTGGCCGTGACCACGACAGGTGCTGGCTCAGCGGGCTTGGGAGCAGCCACAGGCGCAGGTGCATCGGGCAACACGCCTTTGAGTACGGGCACCTGCTTGTTGGTGGGCTCTTGAACACGGCGTGTAATGGCGGTGGGGTCTTCAACCTCTTCGGCCAATTTGTAGCTCACCTCCATGCCATCTAGGCGTGGATCGTCGTGCTTGAGGCGCTCGAGTTTGTAATTGGGGGTTTCTAGGCTGCGGTTTGGAACCACCAACACACTAACCCTTTGACGAATCTCGATCTTGGCGATTTCGGTTCGTTTTTCATTGAGCAGGAAGGAAGCGGCTTCAACAGGCACTTGGCATAACACGGCGGCGGTGCTGTCTTTCATCGACTCTTCTTGAATCACACGCAAAATTTGCAGCGCGGAGCTTTCGGTGTCACGGATATGGCCCGACCCACCGCAACGTGGGCAGGGAATAGATGCCCCTTCACTCAGGGCAGGTTTGAGGCGTTGGCGGCTAAGCTCTAGCAAACCAAATTTGCTGATAGAGCCAATTTGCACGCGGGCACGGTCTTGACGCAGTGCGTCGCGCAGGCGGTTTTCAACGTCACGGCGGTTGCGCGACTCGTCCATGTCAATAAAGTCGATGACGATCAAGCCACCCAAATCGCGCAGACGCATTTGGCGGGCCACCTCGTCGGCGGCTTCTAGGTTGGTACGTGTCGCGGTTTCTTCGATGTCGCCACCACGGATAGAGCGGGCCGAGTTAACGTCCACCGACACCAAGGCTTCGGTGTGGTCAATAACGATGGCGCCACCGCTGGGCAGTTGCACGGTGCGGGCATAGGCCGATTCGATCTGGTGTTCGATCTGAAAACGGCTGAAAAGAGGGGCTTCGTCGCGGTAGCGCTTGACCTTGCCTGCATGCTCAGGCATGACGTGGGCCATGAACTGATGGGCTTGTTCGAACAGGTCATCGGTGTCTATCAGGATCTCGCCAATCTCAGCACTGAAATAGTCGCGAATGGTACGAACCACCAAAGTGGATTCGAGGTAAATCAGCTCGGGGGCTTTTTCTGATTTACAGGCGCCGTCAATGGCGGTCCACAGCTTGAGCAGGTAATCCAGGTCCCATTGCAACTCAGGGGCCGAACGACCAATTCCGGCTGTTCTGGCAATGATGCTGGCGCCCTGCGGGTATTGCAACTGGTCCATCGCCTCTTTGAGGTCAGCGCGGTCGTCGCCTTCAATGCGGCGCGAGACGCCACCACCACGGGGGTTGTTGGGCATAAGCACCACGTAGCGCCCGGCCAACGAGATGAAAGTGGTCAGCGCTGCGCCTTTGTTGCCGCGCTCTTCTTTTTCGACCTGAACAACCAGTTCCTGGCCTTCTTTGATGACGTCTTGAATGCGGGCTTGGCTGGGGGCCACACCGGACGCAAAGTACTGCTTAGAGATTTCTTTAAACGGCAGGAAACCGTGGCGGTCTTCACCGTAGTCGACAAAGCAAGCCTCTAGCGAGGGCTCTACCCGCGTAACGACGGCTTTGTAAATATTGCCCTTGCGCTGTTCGCGCCCTTCGATTTCGATTTCGTAGTCGAGCAGTTTTTGCCCGTCGACGATGGCCAAGCGCCGCTCTTCTGATTGAGTGGCGTTGATTAACATGCGTTTCATTTTTGTGTCCTCTTCTCAATGCCGCACACCTGCAAATGCAAGCCCTACGGCGAACCGGCCCATAGGCCATAGATACCGAGATAACACCAATAAACGTAGAATCAAGCCGTCAAACGGCCAACCCTGCTAGCGCTTTAACAACGCGCAAACGGGGTAGGCAAAGGAGGCAATGGAACAAGGACACGATGGGTTGTCCCGCCCTGTGACCGCGCACAGGCTGTAGCGGGCAACAGGCCACGCTTCGGATCGAACCGAAGGCGGGGCCTTGCAGGCGGGCAGGCGCGGCTGTATGTGGCCCATAAGCCACAGAGCAACTCGATCAATCCTGCAAACCACAACATCATTGCATTTGTTCCGTCAAAAAGGCCGTGGTTAATGGCCTTTTATAGTTAGGGAATTCTGAAATTCTTACGTTTTTTGGTGCTTCAACTCACCCCGGTTAATCGGTTCGCTACAGTCAATAAATGAAAGACAAAGGTCAGCGAAGGCAGTTAACCAGGTGGTATCCACCTGCCAGCGGGTCGCGTGCAAAGTTGCAGTGTGCAACGGTGGACTAAACTTCACACCCGTTACCCATTTATCGCAAGGCGCTGGTGAAGCACATTATAAAGGTAAGCCGCAAGGCGCTCCAAAACCCTGAAAAAGCGGCGGTAACTGCACGTGCGCGAACAGATTTTGATCACTCACCACAGGTTCAAAAACCCACTTTCAGCCAAGAACCCCCCCCATTGAAAGTTCGGTTAGAGACCGTTGACGAGGGGTCTGAAGGGCAGCGGCTGGACAATTTTTTGATCAAAGTGCTCAAAGGAGTCCCCAAAACGCATATTTACCGCTTGGTGCGAAGTGGCCAAGTGCGGGTCAACAAACACCGTGCGGCGGCCGATACACGGTTGGTGCTGGGTGATTTGGTACGCATTCCGCCGGTTCGTTTGTCTGAAAAACCGACCGAACCGGTTGAGTCCCATGGGGATGGGCGCAACCTGACCAAACCCCGTGATTTTGAAGTTCTGCACGAAGACGAACACCTGCTGGTGGTAAACAAGCCCGCCGGGGTAGCGGTACATGGCGGGTCGGGCGTAAGTTTTGGTGTGATAGAACAGTTGCGTAAATCCAGGCCCGAGGCACGCTTTTTGGAGTTGGTGCATCGCCTAGACCGTGATACCAGCGGGGTTCTGGTGTTGGCGAAAAAGCGCAGCGCCCTAACGGGCTTGCAGAACCAGTTCCGTGACCGGGAAACCGGCAAGACGTATTTGGCACTGGTTAAAGGGCATTGGTCGCCAGCACTCAAAGTGCTGGATCAGCCTTTGCACAAGTACCTGCTGCCCGACGGGGAGCGACGGGTGAAAGTGGTGGCCAAGGGTGACCCCGACGGCCAGCCTTCTCTGACCTTGGTAAAAAGCGTGACGCACAGCGCCCACGGGCTAGCGCCCACCAGCCTGCTAGAAATTGCACTCAAAACTGGCCGAACCCATCAGATTAGGGTGCATCTGGCGCATCAAGGCCACCCCATTTTGGGTGACGACAAGTACGGAGACTTCGACCTTAACAAGGCACTGGAAAAGGCGGGTTACAAACGAATGTTTCTGCACGCGCTGCGGCTTGACTGTATGCATCCCGCCAACCCGATTGCGATGCAATTTCACGCCCCTGTTGACCCATCGCTAGAGGCCATGCAAAACCATTTTTTGGGCGCAGCCCAAGCTTCCACGCAACGACAAAAAAGGACTGATCCCTTATGAAATCCTCGGTCCCCCCATCGAACCCAGAATCTATCTATGCCTTTAATGCCCTAGACATCCACGGCAAAAACTTCGCGCTTAAAAAGTACCGGGGCAAGGTCATGCTGATCGTCAACACCGCCAGTGCCTGTGGCTTTACGCCCCAGCTAAAGGGTCTGCAGGCCTTGCATCAAGAGTTGGGCGAAAGTGGCTTGGTGGTACTGGGGTTTCCGTGCAACCAATTTGGCGCGCAAGACCCAGGCAGTGACGGTGAGATAGAAGTGTTTTGCCAAGTCAATTACGGCGTAAGCTTTCCCATGATGGCCAAGGTTGACGTTAGCGGAGACACCGCGTCGCCGTTGTTTCGCTGGTTGTGCCAACAAGCCCCCGGCCTTTTGGGCAGCAGGTCGATTAAGTGGAATTTCACCAAATTCCTGGTGGATGCGCAGGGCCATGCCATACGCCGGTACGCCTCTACCGACGAACCCAGCCAGATCAAAAAAGACATACTGACCCTGCTTGGCTAAAACCACTACCGATAAGTGGCGACCTTGGGCTTACACCTCAAAAATAGGGCGTAAGACCTGCATTTGGGCGAGCGTTCAACCCTGCTAGCAGGTAAAATGCCGGTTCATGGCCGGGCATATTCATTTTCAAGGCAGGTTGGTAGATACCAGCTCCGCTTTACCAGTGATTGAGCAACTCATGGCCTTTGACTTTGGCACCCTGCGCACCGGGGTGGCGGTAGGCAACCGCATTACTAAAACGGCCACCCCCCTTCCCACCGTTATTGGCAAAGGCTTGGCAAAATGGCCAGCCATAGACCGCCTTGTAGGCCAATGGGCCCCACAGGCACTTGTGATTGGTGTGCCTTTTCATCCCGACGGTGCCTCACATACCAACACACGCCGTGCCCGTGGTTTTGCACGCGAGTTGCACACGCGTTTTAAGCTACCCGTTTTTGAGGTGGACGAACGCTATTCCACCACCGAGGCATTGGCCATGGGTGCCACCGACCCCGATGGCGCTGCGGCCTGCATAATCCTTGAACAACTTTTACGAACGATGGACTTATGACGTCGAATCAATTGCCCCAAGAGTGGGATGCCGAACGCTGTTATCAAACCCTATTGGAACTGCTCAAAGGTGCGCTTGCGCCAGGCGATCACTTGGTCGGGGTTCAATCCAAAGGGGTGTGGATTGCGCAACGACTGCACCGTGACTTGAACCTCACCACGCCGCTGGGCTTGATCACCTCATCGATGCACCGCGATGATTTTGCGATTCGCGGCCTGTCCAAGACCGACCAAACGCATTTGCCGTTTGACATTGACAGTTCCCCCTTGGTGTTGGTAGACGACGTGCTCTTTACCGGGCGAACCGTGCGGGCCATCGTTAACGAGTTGTTTGATTTCGGCCGTCCCCCTTCCATTCGGCTGGCGGTCATGATTGACCGCGGTGGCCGCCAGTTGCCTATCCAAGCCGACTACGTGGCGCTTAAAGTACAAGTTCCGACTGACCAGAAGGTTTCTCTGCTTCAACGCGCGGACGGAACCTTTGCGTTCGATACAGAAACGGGAGGCCTGTAAGCCATGCAGTACCGACGACATCCACAGCTTAATAAAAACGGTGAGTTGATTCATCTCTTGTCGACCGAGGGTTTGCCAAAGGATGTGTTGTTGCACATCCTCGATATGGCGGCTATGTTTGCCAGCGTGAACGACCGCGAGATCAAGAAGACGCCGCTGCTGCGTGGCAAAAGCGTATTCAACCTGTTCTTTGAAAACTCCACCCGCACCCGCACCACGTTTGAAATTGCGGCCAAGCGATTGAGTGCTGACGTGTTTAACCTTGATATTGCCCGCTCGTCCACGGCCAAGGGCGAGTCCCTGCTGGACACCATCGCCAACTTGAGTGCAATGGCCGCCGATTTGTTTGTGGTGCGGCACGGCGAGTCGGGTGCGCCCTATTTAATTGCCCAGCACGTCGCCCCCCATGTGCACGTGGTAAACGCGGGCGATGGCAGGCACGCCCACCCCACGCAGGCGCTGTTGGACATGTACACCATACGCCACTACAAAAAAGACTTTGCCAACCTCACCGTGGCCATCGTGGGCGATGTGCTGCACTCGCGGGTGGCCCGTTCAGACATTCATGCACTCACCACCTTGGGCTGTGCAGAGGTACGCGTGGTGGGCCCGAAAACACTGGTTCCCGCCTCTATTGCCCCCCTGGGTGTAAGGGTGTGCCACGACCTCAAAGAAGGCATTGCTGGCGCAGATGTGGTGATTGCGTTGCGTTTGCAAAACGAGCGCATGGCTGGGGCCATGCTGCCCAGTACATCCGAATACTTTGACTGCTACGGCCTCACCCCTGAAAAACTTGCCTGGGCCAAAAGCGATGCCATTGTGATGCACCCTGGGCCAATCAACCGAGGGGTTGAAATCGACTCCCGCGTGGTGGACGGTGCGCAAAGCGTCATTCTTCCCCAGGTCACCTTTGGCATCGCGGTCAGGATGGCGGTGATGGGAATTGTTGCGGGGCACAGCGCATGAACACCCTTATCAAAAACGGACGGGTCATTGACCCCAGCAGCCAAACCGACCAAGTCGCCGATGTTGCGATCAGTGACGGGGCGGTAGTGGCCATAGGTGCCGCACCCAGTGGGTTTGTGGCCGAGCGCACGATGGACGCCAGCGGATGCTGGGTGCTGCCCGGCTTGGTGGATCTTTCGGTCAGGCTGTTTGAGCCTGGTGATGAACACGCGGGCATGTTGGAAAGTGAGCTCAAGGCCGCTGTATCGGCCGGTGTGACCAGCCTAGCCTGCCCGCCTGATACCGACCCGGTATTAGACGAACCCGGATTGGTGCGCATGCTGCACTACAAGGCCAGACAATTGAACCTAGCAAGGGTGTTTCCGATTGGTGCGCTGACAGTAGGCCTAAAAGGCGAGATGCTGACTGAAATGGCGCAATTGGCAAAATCCGGTTGTGTGGGGTTGGGTCAGGCAGATGTCCCGCTCACCAACACGCAGTTTTTGCTGCGTGCCTTTCAGTACGCCAGCACCTTTGACCAAACCGTTTGGTTACGGGCCACCGATCCCTATCTAGGGCGTGGAGCTGCGGCAAGCGGCGCACTGGCGACACGCTTGGGTCTGTCTGGCACACCGGCCATGGCTGAAACCATTGCGCTTTACACCCTCATAGAACTGGTGCGCGCCACCCATTGCCGTTTGCATGTGTGCAAAGTAAGCACCGAACAGGGGGTTGCGCTTATCCGGTCAGCCAAACAAGAAGGCCTGCCCATCAGTTGCGATGTAAGTATGAACTCCCTGTTATTGACGGATATGGACATAGGATTTTTTGACAGCCGGGCGCGCCTTGACCCGCCACTACGACAAAACCGCGACCGAGAGGCCTTGCAAAAAGGCCTGGCCGACGGAACGATTGACGCGCTGGTGTCAGACCACCATCCCCTGCCCAACGATCTCAAAGCGGTGCCCTTTGACAGCGCCGCACCCGGCGCAACAGGTGTTGAGCTGCTGTTAAGTCTTGCACTGAAATGGTCTGCACAATCCGGCACCGCCCTGATGCGAGCCGTAGAAAGCGTAACCCACTCCCCAGCCCGCATCCTGGGGCACGGTCGCACAGAAACCCTGTCGGGACGCCTCCAGGTTGGCGCACCCGCCGACCTGTGCTTGGTCGACCCCCGCCAGTTTTGGACCGTTCAAACCCAAGGCTTGGTCAGCCAAGGAAAATCGACGCCGTTTGAGGGCTACGAGTTGCCTGGGCGCGTGCTTGCCACCCTTGTGAATGGGCGGGTCGTGTTTGAACGGACAACAGGTGGTTGAGGCGGTTCGTGCCAGTTACCGGCTGTCCCGAATGGTGGGATTGCTGGCCTGGGGCTGGTATTTGGCGGTTGGGCCTTTGCGCCGCGCGACGCCTATGCAGCGTCATTCAGAGGTCACCCGTTGGGCGCAGCATACGCTAAAGGCGATGGGTGTGCAGTGGCGCCTAGAAGGCGTCTCACCTGCACAAGGCCCTCTGCTATTGGTGTCCAACCATGTGACGTGGGTGGACATATTGGTGCTGTTAGCCAACTTTCCTTGCCGCTTTGTCGCCAAGGCAGAGGTAAAAGCCTGGCCCGTGATAGGCACCATGGCCATAGCCGCCGATACCTTGTTTATTGAACGTGAATCGAAACGCGACGTGATTCGAGTGGTCCATCACATTGCCGAGGCATTGGCAAAAGGTGAATGGGTAGCGGTTTTCCCAGAAGGAACAACCAGCGAGGGACGAGAGGTACTTCCCTTCCATGCCAACTTGTTCCAAGCGGCCATTGCCACCCATACCACGGTTCAACCGGCCACCATTGCGTATGTGGATGGCCAAGGAGCGCTGGTGTCACCCCATATCGCCTATGTGGACGATGACTCGATGTTGGGCTCGCTTTGGCGCACATTAAAGCGTAGGTCTGTCGTTGCGCGGGTGCAGGTGTTGGCGCGGTCGGACCAGCCGTTTACCAATCGCAGGGCCTGCGCGCAATGGCATGAGCAAGCCGTGCGACAGTGCTTGGCCCAGTTGATCGCCAGCAAGGGACAAGCAGCCCGCTGACCTTGCGATCAGGCCAATGGCTTTTGTTGCCAAGCCAGTAGTGCACCCACCCACAGCGCGCAGGCAGAGACTGCCAGGCCCACCGCAAGTCCGCCAGACCCGTCGGCGATCAGCCCGACCACCGTAGGGCCGATGATTTGCCCCGCGGCAAAAACCACCGTGAATGCGCTAATGCCAGCCGCCCACGCCGGTGCAGGCAGGTTGTGCCTGACCAAGGCAGTGGTCGAGGCCACCAATGACAAAAAAATACCGCCAAACATCAGGCCAGAGGCCAACACCACCGGCCACTGATGGGAAACCACCGGAAGAACGGTGGCGACACCCAGCAGACCGTTAAGGATGGCCAAAGACTGCCCGCCTTTGTAGCGGTCCAGCATGCGCGACCACACCCTTGATGAGGCCATTACCGCAACCCCCAGCAGGGCGTAAAACAAGGTGACGGATTCAGCGCTTTGCCCCCGCTCACGCAGCAGGGCAATAATGAATGTCATGTAGCCTATGTATCCCACACCAAACATGGCGTAACCGGCCAACGCATAGCGAAAACTATGCCACTTAAAGACCCGCACCGCTGCTCCCCCTGCCGTAGGTGTTGCAACACCACGCTTTAATGGTTCAAGCCCTTTGGCGGCCGCCAGCACCACCAAGGTCAAGGCCAGACAGGCCAGCGCTAGCGCCCACCAAGCGTAAGCCCAGCTATGGGCAATAGCACCGGTTGCATGCAGGGCCAAAGGAACTAAAAAGGCCGATAAAACAATACCCAGGCCGGTGCCGCTGTAGTAAATGCCCAGCAGCAGACCCCCCTTTTGCGGTTGGGTATGGGCCAATCGGGAGACCAATAGCCCACCCGCCACAAAAATAAAGGCACTTGCCACACCCGCCAACATGCGCTGCAACAGCAACACCGGCGCCTCGACAAAAAATCCTGTGAGGGCCATCAGAAAAACAGAAGCCCAGGCGCTCAAGATAAGTAGGCGCAAGGGATCCATTCGAGCCAGTAATTTGGGTGTTGCCAGCGCGCCCACCAGATAGCCCAATGCATTGGCGGTGTTCATCGCACCGGCCAGGGCGTAACTCCATTGCAAGTCCGCCCGCATAGGGGGCAGCAACAGACCATAAGAAAAACGCGTAATCCCTAGGGAAATGGCCGCCCCCATGGCAAGTGCTAATGCCATGAGTACCGCCCGCTTTAACGGGGGTGACGCGGGGTGGGAAAGTGTCATTGCGCTTAGAGGCAGATATGGTCCCGCCGACAGGAATCGAACCTGTATTTCACGCTTAGGAGGCATGCGCACTATCCATTGTGCTACGGCGAGAGGTGGGGATTTTTGCTGGCTAGCACCAGCAGGCCTGAAGTATAGGCCAGACAGGCCTTGGCAAGGCGGGTGCGGCGCGACCTACTTGCTTAGCAAACGCATGGCGTCTTCTAGGCCTTTGAGGGTGAGAGGGAACATGCGCTGGCCCATGAGTTGCTGCACCAGAGAAATGCTTTGGCGGTACTGCCACACGCCTTGGGGTTCGGGGTTGATCCAGGCAAACTTGGGGAAGGCGTTGGTAAGGCGTTGCAGCCACTCGGCGCCGGGTTCTTCGTTGTTGTACTCCACGCTGCCGCCGGGCTGAAGGATCTCGTAGGGGCTCATGGTGGCGTCGCCCACAAAGATGAGTTTGTAGTCTTTGTTGTACTTGCGAATGATGTCCCAGGTGGGGAATTTTTCGGCAAAGCGGCGGCGGTTGTTCTTCCACATAAAGTCGTAGACGCAATTGTGAAAGTAGTAGAACTCCAGGTGCTTGAGCTCGGTTTTAGTGGCCGAGAACAGCTCCTCAACACGGCCTATGTGTTCGTCCATGGTGCCACCCACGTCCATCAACAACAGCACTTTCACGGTGTTGTGTTTTTCGGGGACCATTTTGATGTCCAGGTAACCGGCATTGGCGGCGGTGCTGTGGATGGTGTCGTCCAGGTCCAGTTCTAACTCGTTGCCGGTACGGGCAAATTTACGCAGGCGGCGCAGGGCCATTTTGATATTGCGCGTGCCCAGTTCTTGGCTGTCGTCGTAGTCTTTGTAGGCGCGTTGATCCCACACTTTGACGGCGCTTTTGTTGCGGCTTTTGTCTTGTCCAATGCGTATGCCTTGGGGGTTGTTGCCGTAGGCACCAAAGGGGGAGGTGCCACCGGTGCCAATCCATTTGCTGCCGCCCTCGTGCCGCTCTTTTTGTTCTTCTAGGCGCTTTTTAAGCGTCTCCATGAGTTCGTCCCAACCCATTTTTTGGATCTTTGCCAACTCAGCGGGGTCGAGTTCTCGCTCTAGGGTTTTGCGCAGCCAATCCAAGGGAATGTCTTTGTTGGCCTCGGTGAGTAATTCGACGCCTTTAAAGTAGGCGGCAAAGGCCCGGTCAAACTTGTCAAAATGCTTCTCGTCTTTGACCAACACCGTGCGGCTCAGGTAATAAAACGCGTCCAAATTGTCGGTTTGTCCTTGTGGATTGTTGGGGCCTATGACTCCCTCTTTGAGCGCCTCCAGCAGATGAAGGTATTCTTTGACAGAGACCGGTACTTTGGCGGCCCGCAGCGTGTAAAAGAAGTTGATCAACATGGTGGCGTTCAGCCTCTAGGTTTGGCCAGGCGGTGCAACAGTTCGGCTTTGGCTTCTGGCCATTCGCCGGATCGCATACTGTAGATGTAGGTGTCGCGTATGGTGCCGTCGCGCCGCAGGGCGTGACCACGGATGACACCGTCTAGTTTTGCGCCCAATCTTGTGATGGCTTGTTGGGAGGCAAAATTGAAGTTGTCGGTACGCCAGCCCACCACATGGCACCCCAGCGTCTCAAAGGCATGGCTCATGAGCAGCAATTTGCAGGTGGCATTGACATGGGTTTTTTGGTGGCGCTTGGCATACCAAGTCCAACCGATTTCGACCCGTTTAACGGCAGGCAGGATGTCATGGTAGCTGGTGGAACCAATGACTTGGCCGGTCTGGGCTAAGGTGACAGCAAAGGGGAAGCGGTCGCCTTTGGCGCGTGCCTCAAGGGCTGCTTCGATGTACCGGCGTGTGTTCTCGGGTTCTGGCACCGAGGTGACACGGATGCGCCAAAGCTCGCCATCTTGCGCGGCCTCTTGCAACCCCGGCTCGTGCTCTAGCGCCAGCGGGACCAAGCGAACGCCATTGAGGGCGAGTTCTACCGGTTGCACAAATTGCGTGTTCATAGGTTTAAGTGGAGCGCCGAGTCCATCGCCGTATCAGTTGAAGGCCAAGGCCACCCCCTAGACCGACCAACAAGATCGCGATGATGCTAGCCGTGCCATAGCCCGCAGCGAACAAATCAAAGCCCAACCATTGTCCAACACCATACCCGATCAGGGCACCGACAAAAAAGCCGATGGCGTCGCCTAAACCTTCTTTGAGAAGTGAATTCATAAGAGTGTTTGCAATAGAAATTAGCGGTTGCGGCTTTGCATGAACACCAGTTTTTCAAACAGGGTGACATCTTGCTCATTTTTGAGCAGAGCGCCCACCAGGGGGGGTACGATGACTTTGTCGTCTTTGCTTTGCAAGACCTCTAAGGGAATGTCTTCGGCCACCAGCAGTTTGAGCCAGTCGAGCAATTCGCTGGTCGAGGGTTTCTTTTTGAGACCTGACAGGTTGCGGATGTCGAAGAAGGTTTTCATGGCAGCGGTGAGCAATTCCTTTTTGAGGCCTGGGAAATGCACGTCCACGATTTGTTGCATGGTGGTGGCGTCGGGAAACTTGATGTAATGGAAAAAGCAACGACGCAGGAAGGCATCGGGTAGTTCTTTTTCGTTGTTAGAGGTGATAAATACCAAAGGGCGGTGCTTGGCTTTGATGAGTTCACGCGTCTCGTAAACATAAAACTCCATGCGGTCGATTTCGCGCAGCAAGTCGTTGGGGAACTCAATATCGGCCTTGTCGATCTCGTCAATCAGCAGTGCGACGGGTTGGTCGGCCGTAAAAGCCTGCCACAACACGCCTTTGACGATGTAGTTGTGGATGTCTTTGACTTTTTCTTCACCCAGTTGCGAATCGCGTAAGCGGCTGACGGCATCGTATTCGTACAGGCCTTGCTGGGCTTTGGTGGTGGATTTGATGTGCCACTGCAAGAGGGGCAGGTTGAGGGCGCTGGCCACTTCTTCTGCGAGCATGGTTTTACCGGTGCCGGGTTCACCTTTGACCAACAGGGGCTTTTTTAGCGTAATGGCGGCGTTAACGGCCAACATCAAGTCTTGGGTGGCAATGTATTGGGCGGAACCTTCAAACTTCATAACAACATCCATGCAGGTAGCAACTAGGCCTGAAATTGTGCGCTCAAATTGTTCAGCAACTGGCACTGAATCTTAAAATTTTGTCGCCCCGGTGACCGCGTTCGAGCCTCTGCTTGTACGCACCTGTCAAGGCTTTGCATTTGGGAATAAAAAAACCGGGATAGTTCCCGGTTTTTTTTGTGTCACCACCGCCTGCTATGGGCCAGTGGATAAGGTTAAACGATGGCCTTAACGCAGCCCGGCAATGTAGTCGGACACCGCCTTGATTTCGCGGTTGTTGAGTTTGGCCGCGACTTGGGTCATGGGCAGGTTGTTGGCCCTTACGCCCTCTCTAAAGGCCGTCAATTGGGCGGCGGTGTAGTCGGCGTGTTGTCCGGCCAGGCGCGGGTATTGGTTAGGGATGCCAGCACCGTTGGGGCTGTGGCAACCGGAACAGGCTGGGATTTGACGATCGGCTATGCCGCCCCTGTAAATCTCTTCACCCAAGGCGAGTAGGTCTTTTTCTTTGGCTGTGCCACTTTGCGGCTTTTGGCTGGCCAACCAGCCTGAAATGTTGCGCATGTCGTCGGGCGTTTGCGCAGCAACCATGCCCGACATGACGGGGTTGGCCCGTTTGCCGGACTTGAACTCTTGCAGTTGCTTGTTCAGGTAATGGGCGTTTTGACCGGCCAGTTTGGGGTTGGCGGGAATGGCCGAGTTGCCGTCAGGACCATGGCAGGCTGCGCAGGTGGCTGCGTAACTTGCTTGGCCTTTGACGAGGTCAACCGTTGCGACAGGCGCTGGCGTACTGGCCAAAGCCACTCCTACGCACAATTGCACGAGGGAAGCAGCCAGGCCGAATTTAACTGCAGCGGCCCATGAGGAGCTTGGACGATTGGATTTCATGTTCAAAGAGGGTCCAGTGAGGTAAGAATATCGCTAAACCTTAAGATTTTACATGGGCTACGCCAGGGTTAGCGCGGGAGGGTTGCAAAATTGAGCGGGAACCCAAGCGTTTGGCCACAGACCACCAATCCGCTATGGCACTGCGCTCTCGCGTTACAAAAAGACATCGCTTTGACCAGAAGCACCAAAAAAATAGAGACTTTGCCCTTACCATTCTAGGATTACAGAGGGGCTTCCCCTTGAGCAACCTTTTATCAGGAGAGCGGGTAAGGTCTCGCATTAAAAATATGACAGTGTCGGTCAAGGCCTGCCTTTTAGAGGAACTGCGTCAACAGCTAGAAAGCCTGTCCGAAGGCGCGGGTGCCAAAGCGGCCTTTGAAAATCCCAAAGTGGCCTCGCTTGGTGATTGGGCTTGTACCAATGCCATGCAGTTGGCTAAACCTTTGGGGCAAAACCCTAGGGTATTGGCCCAACTGCTGTGTGACAGACTGATGGCGCAGGCAGGATTTGCGCGATGGGTTGAAGAAATCTCTATCGCGGGACCCGGGTTTCTGAATCTCAAGCTCAAACCCGAAGCCAAGCAGGCGGTGATACATGAGGTGCTTTCGCAAGGCGAGAGCTTTGGCGCCCAAAGCCCCAACGGTCAATCTATGATGGTTGAGTTTGTCTCGGCCAACCCCACCGGACCCCTACACGTGGGCCATGGACGGCAGGCCGCCTTAGGCGATGCGATTTGTAATTTGTACGCCAGCCAAGGCTGGCGGGTGCACCGCGAGTTTTACTACAACGACGCGGGCGTGCAAATTAACAACCTGGCGATCAGCACCCAATGGCGCGCCAAAGGGGTGCATCCTGGCCATGCCAATTGGCCAGAGACGGCTTATAACGGCGACTACATTGCCGACATTGCCAACGATTACATAGCAAAAAAGACGGTGCAAGCGGACGACCGCACGGTAACCGGCAAGGGTGATGTAGACGATTTGGACGCAATCCGCGAGTTTGCGGTGGCCTACCTGCGCCGCGAACAGGACCTGGACTTGAAGGCCTTTGGTCTGGTGTTTGACCAGTATTACCTTGAATCGAGTTTGTACGCCAGCGGCAAAGTGCAGGCCGTTGTAAAGGATTTGGTGGCGAATGGCCAAACCTATGAGAAAGACGGTGCGCTGTGGCTGCAAACCACTGCCTACGGCGACGACAAAGACCGGGTGATGCGCAAGAGCGATGGCTCCCTCACTTATTTTGTTCCCGACGTGGCCTACCATCTGACCAAGTGGGAGCGTGGCTATACCCGCGCCATTAATATTCAGGGTACTGACCATCACGGCACAATTGCCCGCGTACGCGCGGGTTTGCAAGCCAGCAAAAAAGACGTGGCGCTGGGTTATCCTGATTACGTGCTGCACACTATGGTACGGGTGATGCGCGGCGGGCAGGAAGTCAAAATTTCAAAACGCGCAGGCTCTTACGTGACGCTGCGCGACCTGATTGAATGGACAGGTGCAGATGCGGTGAGGTTCTTTTTGTTGTCGCGTAAGCCCGATACCGAATACCTGTTTGATATTGATTTAGCTTTGGCCAAAAACAACGAAAACCCGGTGTATTACGTACAGTACGCACATGCGCGGATTTCTTCGGTGTTGGCCAGTTGGGGCGGTGATTTTGCTTTGCTGCAGGAGGCAGACCTGACCGTACTAGATAGCCCACAAGCCTTGAATTTGATGATGATGTTGGCCAGATATCCCGAGGTTTTGACCGGTGCTGCCGAGGATTTTGCGCCCCACGATGTGACCTTTTACCTGCGCGAGCTGGCCAGTACCTACCACAGCTATTACGATGCGGAGCGGATACTTGTAGACGACTCACGGTTGCGTCAAGCACGGCTGGCATTGGTGGCGGCCACTCGCCGTGTGATCTCTAACGGGTTGGCGGTGTTGGGTGTGTCGGCACCAGATCGGATGTAAGGGATGGGTATGCAAAAGTTAAACCCGAATGGTTTGCAAGCAATCAAGTCACAGTGCGGCAGTACGGCCTTGGGCATTGTGATTGGCGTGGCCATTAGCTTGCTGGTGGTGGCTGCTGGCGCCGTTTGGTATGCAAAAGCCCAAAGCCCAGTGGTGAACCGTGTGAACCCTACGCAAACCCTGTCGGAGACGGAAGAAGCACAAAAAAACAAGGACTGGAATCCCAATGGTGGTTTGTTTACTAAACCTCCCCCTGCGAGTTTGCAGGCCCTTGCCGCAAGCGCAATGGCAGCGGCCAGCAGTCCCGTTGCAGCGGAGGCGGGCGTTGATAAAAAATCCGAAACGCCCAATCCGGCTGCAGCTGCATCGACCCCTAATGCGGGTAAAGTCACGGGCAATGACCCTATAGGCGATCTGGTGAAAGCCAAGGCGCAGGGCCAAGCGCCTGTGGTCACAGGACAGTTGGCCAAACCCACAGAGGTCAAGAATGACGAAGCGCTTGGCGTGTTCTACGTGCAAGCAGGCGCATTCAAACTTTCTGACGATGCGAACGCGCAAAAAGCCAGGCTGGCTATTTTAGGCATTGAAACCAAGGTGTCTGAACGCGAGCAAAGTGGCAAGCCGATATACAGAGTTCGTGCCGGCCCGTTCACTCGTGCAGAGGACGCTGAAAGCATGAAATCCAAACTAGAGAAGGCAGGTTTCGACGCTGCCTTGGTGAAATCACCCAAGTAAGTCAAATGTTAGTGAAGGAAGAGTCTTATGAAACGTCGTGATCTCGTGCAATGGTCGGCAGCTTTGGCTGCAACTGGTACTTTGGCTCCTGGCTTGGCCTTGGCACAAACAGCCCTGGTCAAAGGCAAGGACTATCTTGAAATCAGTCCACGCATAGCGGTGGACGTACCCAAGGGCAAGGTAGAAGTGATTGAGTTTTTTGGCTATTTTTGCCCCCACTGCAACGTTTTTGAGCCCATGCTGGCCCAGTGGTTGAAAAAGATCCCACCGTACATTGTGTTCAAGCGAGTTCCTGTGGCTTTTGACAGCCGCGCCAAGGCGATGCAGCAGCTGTATTACACCTTGGAGGCGATGGGCAAGGTGGAGAGCCACCACACCCAGGTCTTTGCCGCTGTCCATGTTAAAAAAATGAAACTGCTGAGCGATCAAGAGGTAATGAATTGGGCAAAGACCAGTGGTCTGGACTTTGCCACCTTCAAAAAGACCTATGAGTCGTTTTCGGTAGCCGGTAAGCCGGCGCGTGCGAGCCAGTTGGTGAACGCGTTTCAGGTGTCGGGCGTTCCGTCCTTTGGCATTCAAGGCCGCTACTACATTGACGGCGAGTTGAGCAAAACAACCGAACGGGCGCTCAAATCGGTCGAAATTTTGGCGGTGCAGCTACAAAAATCGGCCTGATCCAATTTGTGTGATCTATGAAACGTTTGGCCAACACCTCTCATTTTTTTCGACTGCCAACCCTGGTGGGTATGCTAGGGTCGCTGCTTTTGATGGCTCACATGGGTCACGCGGAAAAAGCCGATAACGCGTTGCCGATGAACGCGCAGGCCGATGCGGTGCGCCACGATGAGCAAAAACAGGTGACAGAACTGACAGGCAATGTCGTGGTCACCAAAGGCAGTATCGTGATGCGTGGTGGTCGCATTGAGGTGCGTACGGACGCTGCAGGCAACCAATCGGCCACTATTTACGCAGTGCCCGGTGGGATGCCCGCATTTTTCAGACAAAAGCGCGACGGTGTGAATGAGTTCATTGAAGGCGAGGCCGAACAGATTGATTACGCAGGAGCGGCCGATACCATCACCTTGCAGCGACGCGCCGTCATGCGCCGGCTGGCAGGCGCTATGGTGCAGGACGAACTCAAAGGCGGCAAAATTGTGTACGACAACACCAGTGCGCGCTATTTTGTGGACGGTGGACCTCTGCATGCGAGTGCTCAAAACCCCTCAGGCCGTGTAACAGCCATTATTGCGGCCAAACCCAAGAACGCGGCGGCACCTGCCTCACCACCCGCCAGTGCACCGGCACCGGCTTTGCGCGTGGTGCCAAAAATAGGCGACACCGTCAAATGAAGGATGTGGCAGCCCTGCCAAGTACCGACGCCTCCCACGGCCGATTGGTGGCAGAGGGCCTGTCCAAGACCTATGGTGGTCGTCAGGTGGTCAAGCACGTGTCATTGGCGGTCAGGCAGGGACAGGTGGTGGGCTTGCTAGGCCCCAATGGGGCTGGTAAGACAACGTCGTTTTACATGATTGTGGGACTGGTCAGGCCCGATGGGGGCACGATTTCAATCGACGGTCAGGCGGTGCACCACTTACCGATTCACCGTCGTTCTCGACTGGGCCTGAGCTACCTGCCGCAAGAGCCTTCGATTTTTCGCGGACTGACCGTCGAAGAAAACATCCGTGCGGTGTTAGAACTTCAAAACTATCACGACGGTGCGAAAAAGGGCCAGCCGTTGTCCCGAGACGATATCGACCAACGCTTGGAGCAACTGCTGCAGGATCTGCACGTGGTGCATTTACGCCGCTCGCCGGCTGTTGCGCTGTCCGGTGGAGAACGTAGGCGCACCGAAATCGCGCGCACTTTGGCCACACAGCCGCGTTTCGTTTTGCTGGACGAACCGTTTGCGGGCATAGACCCCATCGCAGTGATCGATATTCAACAGATCATTCGCTTCTTGAAAGAGCGACAGATCGGTGTGTTGATCACCGACCACAACGTGCGAGAGACCCTGGGCATTTGCGATGAGGCGTACATCATCAACGAAGGAGTCGTGTTGGCCCAAGGTACGTCTCAACAGATCGTAGCGAACCCCGAAGTACGCCGCGTGTACCTGGGCGAATCGTTCAAGATGTGAGAGTGCGTGCCCCGGCGACCACGCCCAATCCCCCATGAAACTAGGACTGACGCAGCGCACCGCGCAGCACCTGACCTTAACGCCCCAGTTGCAGCAGTCGATTCGGCTTTTGCAATTGTCTGATTTGGAGTTGAGCCAGGAGATCGCGCAGTACCTGGCCCAAAATCCTTTTCTGGAATCGACCCGTGAGGACGACGCAACCCCTGACGAAGACACCCCGCCTGACGACGAGCGAACCGAGCTAGGTCCCGATGAGGCAGAGGGCGTTGGCGAGCAAGCCCTGGTCGAACTGCAGGTGGATACGGACTGGCAGGTCAACGACGAAAGCCCTGTTTTCGACTCTTCTACCCCTTGGGATAGCGAAGAACCACGGGCGGGGCAAATCGACGAAACACCTCATCACGGCGATGCCGACGCGCCCTGGCAGGCCAGGGACACCCACGACTTGGACCTGCCCTTTACCGCCTCTTCACAGGAGGGCGAGGACCCGGTGCAATGGCAGGTGGCACCCACGACGCTGCATGAGCATTTGCGGGAACAGGCGATGGGCTTGCACTTGGCGGGTTTGCAGCGCGCGGCGGTTTTGTTTGTAATTGAGCATTTGAACGACGACGGGTGGCTAACCGAACCCTTGGACGCCTTGGTGGACGATTTCGTTCCTTACGCCCGGCCTGCAGCCAACGAAGTGGGCGATGCGTTGGAACAGGCGCTGGAATGTGTGCAGCAAATGGACCCCCCTGGCGTTGGAGCAACTGACTTGGTCAGTTGTTTGCGTTTGCAATTGTGGGACCGCTTGTCCCAACAAGCGCCGCCCCAAGCCAACCCTGAGCGAGCACAGGAACAGGTGAAGTGCATAGGGTTGGCGCTTGGCGTACTGCGCCAACCCTTGGCTTGGTTGGTCAAGCGGGATTACCGCCAGTTGGCCAAAAGCTGTGGCAGTACAGAAGAAGCCATACGACATGCCTGTGACCTGATTCGTCGCCTAGAACCTCGTCCTGGTCGGGCTTTTGGGAGCGATTGCGCACCGGTCATTCGCCCCGACGTCTTGGTCAAATCGCAAGGGTCCCGCTACGTGGCCGCACTGGCACCCCACGTGCGGTCTGGTCTGCGCGTAAATGACCGTATGGTCAAGGTCTTGCAGACCGATAAGGCGGCGCGAGCGGATTCACTGCAAGAGGCACTGCTTGAGGCGCGCTGGTTGGTAAAAAGCCTGGGCCAGCGCTGCGACACCCTGCTTAACGTCAGCCAAACCATTGTGGACCACCAGCAGGCATTTTTTGCCAAAGGCCCGCTTCATCTCAAACCCATGGTGCTGCGTGAAGTTGCCGACGAACTGGGTCTGCACGAATCGACTGTTTCAAGAATCACCACTGCCAAATACATCACCGGCCCGCAAGGCACCTTGGAATTAAAATACTTTTTTACCTCGGGTTTGGCCTCGGGTGACGGACAATCCACCTCGAGCACAGCGGTGCGCACCTTGATCTTGCAGTGGGTTGCGGCAGAAAACCCTAAAAAGCCTCTGAGCGACCAAAAATTGTCAGCCCTGCTGGCGGAAAAAGGCATCGACTGCGCTCGGCGCACCGTTACCAAGTACCGCGAAAGCCTCAAAATCGCCCCCACCCATTTGCGCCGCATTGACTGAAAGCCACCTATGACCGCCTACCGTGTTTTTATGTCTTGCCCCGCGGGCGTGGAGCCGTATTTGCGCGCCGAGGTGGTGTCCATCCTGGGGGCGTCGAATCGGCCGCTGGAAGAAACCCGCACGGGTGTGGCACTGCGCGCCAATTGGTCCGAGTTGATGCGTCTCAATTTGCACAGTCGATTGGCGCAACGGGTGCTGATTGAAGTGGCGAGCGGCTTTTACCGGTCGGAACACGACTTGTACCAGGCCTGCACCTCCATCGTGTGGGAGGACTGGATGAGCAATCGCCATACCTTCAAAATTGACATGACGGCCCAGCACAGCCCCCTGACCAGTTTGAACTTTGCCGCGCTCAAAGTAAAAGATGCATTGGCCGACCGCTTTCGCGAGCGCACTGGTAGCCGCCCCGATGTGGACACACGATTCCCCCAGGTGCGTATTCATGTGCACCTGACCACCGATAGGTTTGTGGTGTACCTGGATACCTCGGGTGAACCGCTGTTTAAACGGGGTTGGCGCACGGACACGGGCGATGCCCCACTCAAAGAAACCCTGGCGGCTGCCATGCTGGCCGCCTGTGGCTGGCAACCCGGCCAAGCGCTTTACGACCCCTGCTGTGGCAGTGGCACGATAGTGATAGAGGCAGCGCAAATCGCCTGCCGCATGGCCGCTGGAATGCAACGCCGGTTTGGGTTTGAACAGTTGCGTCCCTTTAAGCAGCAGGAGTGGGTCCATTGCAAAGACGTGGCCCATGCACAGGTGTTACGTGATGCAGACCCGCTAGCGCTTGGGATTTTTGGTAGCGACGTGTCGCACCGCATGGTGGACTTTGCCATGCGCAACGCCGAACGCGCAGGCGTAGGCGCTGTGGTGCAACTGCGCGGGGGCGACGCGTTGCAACGGTTGCCGCCAGCACCTACGGGGGTGATGCTGCTCAACCCGCCCTATGGCGAGCGCATTGGCGTAGGCGGTGTGGCCGGCGCATCGGCTGAAGGCTTGCGCTCAGCGGGGCGCCAAGCGCCGCAAGCGGAACAGGAAGGTGACTTTTTTGTTCAGTTGGCCACCCACTGGAAGCATCACTTTGCCGGTTGGTCGGCCTGGATGCTGACACCCGATTTGAAGATGCCCAACCGTATGCGCCTAAAGGAATCACGCCGCATCCCGATGTGGAACGGCCCTATTGAGTGCAGGCTGTTCCGTTTTGATTTGGTGGCCGGGTCTGCACGGGGCAAAGACAAATTCGCACCAAAGGCCACGGATGCCTAATGAAAGCGGTGCACCCCTGGTGCTGGACACCCATATCGTGCTGGATATGTTTGTTTTTAAAGATCCAGCCTATCAATCTCTGCGGTCGGCCATGCAAGACGGTCAGGTGCAATGGGTAGCCACCCAGCCTATGCTTGACGAGTTGCAATGGGTATGGGTGCGGCCCTATTTGGCGCCCTGGTTGGTTCGCACTGGAATGGGGGACGACAGTTGCCAAAAAATCGCAAACGAATGGGCCAAGGTGTTAGGAATTGCACCGCCCTGCCCCCTGCGGTGTAAAGACCCCAGCGACCAGTGCTTTATTGACTTGGCTGTACAGTTAAAGGCCCCCCTGCTGAGCAAAGACAAGGCGGTCCTGCGACTTGCCGCCCGCCTGGCACGCTTAGGCGTCGGAGTAGGCACTACGCTGGCGTCAGCGCAAAGGCGTTTGGCGCCAGCGCTGACGCCACGGATGGGTATCTAGGATAATTTGCTTATTGCGCCGCCCGCCCCATTTTTGCGCGCGGGCAGCTTTTTTAGAGGTCTGAATGTTTTCTGTCCGCCACCTGTTGCACCCAACTTTCATCATTGCCGTTTGTACCGTGTCAAGCCTTGCCCAAGCGCAAGCGCGAACGCTGTTTATTGACCTGAACAACGCCGAGCCTGAAATTGCTGCGATCAAACGCAGTAACGGCATGAAAGAGCAAGACGTGGTGGTGGTCCCCTCCTACACCCGTATCAGCCGCAAGGAGCGATTGGGGGTCATCAAGGCGCAACGTGACGTCGACCGCTTTACCGAAGAGGCACAATCCTGCGCTGTGGGCGAGAAAAAAGGCCCCGCTTGCAAAACGGTGTTCGACCGCATACGCGCAGCCGAACAGCACCGTCTGTTTTTAATTCGCGATTACGCGGCGCAGGACTTGATCAATGATTTGGAACACCTTGCCGCTACCGAACCCGTCTATTCCTTTGATATGGTGGTCATTTCAGGCCATCATGAGCAGGGCTACTACAGAGGCGAATTGGCGTTGATAGAGGTTAACCAGTTACAAGAGTTAGTGCGCAACTTACCACGGCTGTTTGGCGGTGTGGATACCGTATTGCTTCTGGGGTGTAGCACCGGTACGCGAGACTACTATGCCGACGTGCTGGCGCCCATGTTCCCGAATGTGCAGTTGATTGTTGGCGCTGAGGACAACGCGCCCCTGCGTGACGAGCCCCGTAACATCGCGTTTATTCACAAGGTGATGGCCGAGCGAGATGCGTTGCTTAACGCGAAAACGCCAAAGCAGGTGAATGCGATTTACGCTCAGTTTTTGCGCAAGAGATGGCCGGCCAGCCTCTTATGGCGTCAGGAACTGGTGTTTCTCAAGGATGGGAAGCAGCCCTTGTATCCAACCCCAAATGGCACCTCCTGATCTAAGCATAGCTTGCTTAGAAAAAATCCCTCACTGCATGACATAGGCACCCTGTGAGCCTCAATGAGGCCTTACGCGACCGCGTTTTTCAGGTGGGCAAGTAGTCCAGCCAACGCTGCGTCGACGGTGGATAAACGCACTTGGTCTCTGTTGCCCGACAAGTGAAAACATTGGGCCCACAGGGCGGTGCCAACGGCCCAGGCGATCCATACCGTGCCCACAGGTTTGGCGGGCGTACCGCCGTCTGGCCCGGCTACGCCCGTCACCGCCACAGCTACTATATCGGCTTGCCCCGCACAGGCGCCCAGCGCCATGGCCTTGGCAACCTCTTCGCTCACTGCGCCATGCGCCTGTATCAAGGCCGCATCAACACCCAGCAAACGGGTCTTGGCCGCGTTGGAGTAGGTCACGCAGGCACTATCAAACCAGGCGCTGGCCCCTGCGCGTTGGGTACAGGTGGCGGCGATCAACCCACCGGTGCAGCTTTCTGCGGTGCGCAACCACAAACCTTGTTGCATCAACTGTGCGGCTAATTCGGTGAGTACACCAGCGGTCATGCGGCACTCCAAAGTCGCCAAAAGGCAAACACCAAAAGGGTGCACATTGCGGCCACCAAATCGTCAAACAATATGCCGAATCCTCCGCGCCAGCCACCGCCTTTAAAGACCTGGTCGGCCCATCGCACGGGCCCTGGCTTGGCGGCGTCAAAGAATCGGAAAAGGACAAACAAAAACCATTGCTCACCCCACCCGCGTGGCCCGGCAATCCACAGCACCAAAGCAAAGGCAAGAATCTCGTCCCACACAATAGCACCAGGGTCGGCCTGCGCCATATGCACGGCAGTCACTGTGCAGGCCCACCATCCGACCAAAAAGGCCAGCCCTGCGACAACCCACCATGCGCTATCCCCAAGCCCCTGCCCCCAAAACTGGTAGGCCACCCAGGCCAATACTGTGCCCATGGTTCCCGGTGCTACTGGGCTTAGCCCGGCGCCAAATCCCAGTGCCACGGCATGGGCAGGGTGGCCATAGGTAAATCGCCAACTCAGGGGGCTAGGGTTCATACGGTGTGCTGCGCGGGTTCAGGATTGCACCAAGCGGCGTGCTTTGCTAATAGACATAAGCATCCCTATGCCTACCCCCAGGGTGAGCATGGCGGTGCCACCATAACTGATAAAGGGAAGGGGTACGCCCACCACTGGCAAAATGCCGCTGACCATGCCCATATTCACGAAAGCATAGGCGAAAAAAATCATGGAAATAGCCCCGGCGAGTAGACGGGAAAACAGGTTAGAGGCCTCGGCGGCAATAGTAAGCCCGCGCCAAATCAACCCGATAAAACAAGCCATCAAGACCAAGTTACCCGCCAGGCCAAACTCTTCGGCAAAGGTGGCAAAAATGAAGTCGGTGGTGCGCTCAGGAATGAATTCAAGATGGGTTTGGGTGCCCTGCATAAAGCCCTTGCCCCACAAACCCCCTGAACCTATGGCGATCATCCCTTGGATAATGTGAAACCCCTTTCCCAGAGGGTCGCGTGCGGGATCAAGCAGCGTACACACGCGTTGTTGCTGGTAGTTGTGTAGCACTGGCCAGCGCACCCCGTCGGCGCAGAGTGTGGGCCCTAAATACACCAACAGGCCTATGCCAATTGCGCACAGGATCAAGGGCGGTAACACGATGCGCCAACTGAGCCCAGCAAAGTAAAGAACCGAAAGGCCCGCGGTCAGTACCAAGATGGCGGTGCCCAAATCGGGCTGCAAAAATATAAGCGCAACAGGGACAAACAAAATCAAGGCGGCGACCAAGTAATCCATAGAGCGCAGCATGCTATCGCGGCTTTGAAACCACCAGGCCAACATCATAGGAAGCCCAATTTTGAGCAATTCACTGGGTTGAATATCCACCCCAACGTCCAACCAGCGCTGTGCACCTTTTTTGGTGACGCCGAACACCTCCACAGCCACCAGCAGCACCACACCCAATACGTACAAAGGTACCGCCAGCTCCTGCAAACGCTGTGGAGAAAGCTGCGCCACCAACACCATCACAGTGGCAGCAATTAACATATTGCGCCCATGGTCACGAAAACGGGTGCCATGGTCGAACCCTGCTGAAAACATGATCAACAAACCACCAGCTGCCAACAATGCAACAAAAAGAGCCAGTGGGCCGTCAAATCCGCCAACCCAGCCGCGAATACGCGCAAACAGTGGGGGCGATTGCAAAGTGGTGGGCATGGTGCGAATTATCCGGCAACTTGCCTTTGAAACCGGCCATGCCGTGGGACAATAATCCGCTATGTATGTACTATTTGAAGACGCCGGAAAGTTTTTTGCCGGCAGGTTACTGACCGAAGCCGACACCTCACTGCAACTAGAGCTGGAGTCGGGTAAACGACAGAAAGTAAAAACGGCCAACGTGTTGCTGCGTTTTAACACGCCCACCCCCGATGTAGTGCTGGCGCAAGCGCAGCCATTGACCGAAGCGATAGACCTCGATTTCGCCTGGGAGGTGCTGGGTGACGATGAGTTTTCTTTTGTTGAATTTGCCAAAGAATACTTTAGCGCTGATGCCAGCTTGACCGAGCAAGTGGCGGCCCTTCAATGCCTGCACAACGCACCCCAGTATTTCAGACGTGCTGGCAAAGGGCGTTATAAAAAAATGCCCGCCGACATCTTACGTTTGGCACTGGCGGCCATTGAGAAAAAGAAAGAACTGGAGCAGCGGATTGCAACATGGTCGCACCAACTGGTAAGCGGCCAATGCCCCCCGGAAGTGGCCGAGCAACTTTACCGTATCCTTTTCAAGCCTGACAAAAATACGCCCGCGTACAAAGCCGTGGTGATGGCTGCCAAAGCCAGCGGCCTACCGGTGTTGCGGCTGCTGCAACAGGCACAGGCGATACCCTCGTCTTTTCAGTTTCATTGGCAGCGGTTTGTGCTGGAAAATTTTCCGGGCGGTACAGGCTTTGCGCAACTACCACCGGCGCAAATACCTTCTTTGCCTGAGGGCGATGTGGCGGTGTTCTCTATTGACGATTCGGCCACCACCGAAATCGACGATGCCTTTTCAGTTCGGGGTTTGGGTAGCGGCACGGTCACGCTGGGTATACATATCGCCGCGCCCAGTTTGGCGCTAAAGCCAGGCGACGCGGTGGACCAACTGGCACGGGCGCGGATGTCGACGGTGTACATGCCAGGCTACAAGATCACCATGCTTCCCGAGCATTTGGTCAGCCAGTTTTCGTTGGACGAGGGCAAGTCCTGTCCTGCGCTTTCACTGTATTTGACCCTAGACGAATCCGATCTGAGTATCAAGGAGTCCCAAACCCGCATCGAGCGGGTAGCGGTGCAAGCCAATTTGCGCCACGACCAGCTCGAATCCTGGGCTACCGAGGAAACGCTTTGCGCCAGCCATTGGGATAGCAGCACTTTGCCTGCCGCACTCAAAACGGTAGTACCTGCGCATCTGGCGTTTTTGTACCGCTTGGCGCGCCACCTGCATGCCAAGCGAATACAAGCGCGCGGGCGGCCTGAAATGAACAACCGCGCCGACTACACGTTTAAGTTAGACAACGCACCTGGCGTGGAGCCCACCGGCCAAGAACGTGTCACCATAACCACGCGCGAACGGGGTTCACCTCTGGATCTGCTGGTGGCTGAGGCCATGATTTTGGCCAACCAAACCTGGGGCCAATGGCTGGCGGATGTGGGTGTCCCAGGGATTTATCGCAGCCAGGCGGGTTTGGGCAAAGGTATAAAGGTGCGCATGGGCAACCGGCCACTGCCTCACGCGGGAATGGGCGTCAGTTGCTACGCATGGTGTACATCGCCGCTGCGCCGTTATGTTGATTTAGTGAACCAGTGGCAGTTGGTGGCCTGTGTACAAAATGGTACTACAGCAGCGCTAGTGGCCCCGTTTAAACCCAAAGACGCGATGCTGTTTGGTGTGATATCAGCGTTTGAAGACGCCTATGCCGCCTACCAGGCGGTGCAGCGCCAGATGGAGACCTACTGGACGCTGCGCTACCTTACGCAAGAAGGACTTACCGAATTCGACGCCACGGTGATTCGCGAACAATTGGCCCGTGCTGACAAGCTGCCACTGGTACTGGAGTTGGCCGGTGGGCTTTCGGCACCCCTCGGGCAGCGTGTGCGCCTCAAATTGGGTGCCATCAACGAACTGACTTTGGTCGCCAGCGCAACCGTGGCAGAGCGCCTTGAAACAAGCTCGGATGGTGTTTTTGCGGATACCTTGGAGGACGACAGCGAGACCCTGCCTCAAGGTCAAGGGCTAACTATAGCAATCGACTCGGCGATGGAAGAGGACGCCAACAGCAGCGAAGACGTCGTCAAGGGCAAGGCTGAAAGTGCGATGATGTCGCCAACCGCATTGATTTAGGGCGGCAGATCAAAGCCATGGGTATTGCTTCTCGATTGACCTTGCTACAGCGTTGCCTGTTGGGATCAGTGGCTGTACACGCCGCCGTGTTGACGCTGCGGATGGCCGATCCCGAGGGCTTTGACAAAATGTTCAAGGACGCGGGACTTGAGGTGGTATTGGTCAATGCCCGCGCCGACCAAAAACCAGAGGTGGCCAAGGCCATCGCACAGTTTGCTATGAGCGGCGGCGGCGAGGCCGACAAAGGCCGATCCACCTCACCCATGCAAGCAGAAATGCGCAGCGTAGAAGGCAATGCCGCTGAGGACAATCAAAAAAGACTGGATCAGATGCAGAGCAGCCAAAATCTGTTGCTGGCTCAGATACGCGAACAAATCTTGGCCGACGCGGCCCGGCTGCAACAGGGTAATCCGGCGGCAACTGCTGATGCCAGCGAAGTACAAAAAGTGCGGCAGCGGCTCAAGTTATTGGCTGAAATTGAGCGCAAGGTGAGAGAAGAAAACGAGCGTCCCAAAAAACGCTTTGTTAGCCCAGCAACGCTGAGCAAAGTACATGCCACCTACTACCATGAGTTCAAGCAGCGTGTGGAAGAATTGGGAACGCGAAACTTCCCGCAGGTGGGTGGCCGCAAGCTCTACGGCGAGCTAACAATGTCCATCAGCCTAGACCGCAGCGGCGCGGTACTACAAACCCAGGTCTTAGAATCCACGGGCGACGCTAGGCTGGACAAAATGGCAGTGGCGATTGTCAATTCAGGCGCTCCGTATGGAAAGTTTTCAGAGAATATGCTGCGGGAGTTTCAAATTTTGGTGGTGGTCACGCGGTTTAAATTTACCCGCGACGACGCCCTAAGCACTTCTATCGTGAGCCATGAGTAAACGAAGCATGTCAGGTCGGTCGTCCAAATCTGGAGCGGCCACGCGCCTGCTCTTGATGCTGTTGCTAACAGCTGTGGCGCTGGAAATTTTCTTTCTTGCGCGGGTCGTTGTGATGATCGGCGTGGACCCCCAATCGACCACGTTTCAACGGTCAGAGGCGTTTAGGCTTGCCACCTCCAATGGCAAGGGCTGGCGCCAGGATTGGGTGCCTTATTCGGCCATGTCGGTGCACATCAAACGCGCGGTGATTGCCTCCGAGGACGATGTGTTTGCGACGCATGGTGGCGTGCAGTGGGACGCCGTTGAATCGGCTTGGCAAAAGAACAACAAGGCGCAAGAACGGGCCGAGCAACGCGCACAGAATGCGGCCAAAGGTGCGCAGAAAGGTGGCAAAGCTGTGCCTGTGGCCAAACCTGTGAAGATTGTGGGAGGCTCGACCATTACGCAACAATTGGCCAAAAACCTCTTGCTATCGGGCGAACGAAACCTGTTTAGAAAAGCGCAGGAGCTGGCGATTACTCTGGCATTAGAGGCGTTTTTAAGCAAAGAGCGGATTTTGGAGATTTACTTGAACAACGTCGAATGGGGTGAGGGGGTGTTTGGTATTGAGGCGGCAGCGCAACACTACTTTCGCAAGCCCGCTGCGCAACTAGGCCCCTTTGAAGCCGCACGTTTGGCCGTGATGCTGCCCCGACCCAAGTTTTTCGAAAAGCAACCCACCTCAAACTACTTGAGCGGTCGCGCCATGGTGATTGCGGGCCGTATGGCCGATGTGCAGGTACCGCGCTAGCGCCCTATGAGAATTCTTGGTATTGATCCTGGACTTAGAACCACTGGCTTTGGGGTGATTGACCAGCAGGGCAACCGCTTGCATTACGTAGCCAGCGGCACCATCAGCACGCAATCGTTGGACACGCGGCAGCTACCGCAGCGGCTCAAGGTGTTGTTTGACGGCGTACGCAGCGTGGTGGCCACTTACCAACCCGAGGTGGCCTGCGTTGAGATTGTTTTTGTCAACGTCAATCCCCAGTCCACGCTGTTGCTGGGCCAAGCACGGGGGGCCTGCATTACAGGATTGGTTTCAATGGATGTGCCTGTGGCGGAGTACACCGCCCTACAGATGAAGCAATCGGTAGTGGGCTACGGTCGTGCCGCCAAATCGCAGATACAGGAAATGGTTAAGCGCTTGTTGGAACTACCATCAGCGCCAGGGCCTGATGCTGCCGACGCACTGGGTATGGCCATTACTCACGCGCACGCCCATGCCATGCGTGCCAAGCTCGGGCGTGCGATCACCAGGCCGCGGGAATAGCCGATAGGCCTCTTGGTACGTCTGCCAAATCCATAAAACTGACCCACTCGTAGCATTGAGGTTGGTTGAGCACTTCGCGTATCAAACGGTTGTTCAGCGCATGGCCCGAGCGGTAGGCGTGGTAACTGGCCAGTAAGGGGTGGCCTATCAGCAGTAAGTCGCCCATGGCGTCCAAAATCTTGTGCTTCACAAACTCGTCGTCGTAGCGCAGGCCGCCGGCATTGATCACGCGGGTATCGTCCATCACGATGGCGTTGTCCAAGCCACCGCCCATGGCCAGGCCGTTTTTGCGCATCATCTCCACATCTTTAGTAAAGCCAAACGTGCGTGCGCGGGCAATGTCCTTGGCGTAACGGCCCGACCCTAAATCAAACTCTACGCACTGCGAGGTGGAGTCCACCGCTGGGTGCGCAAAGTCAATTTCAAAACGCAGCTTGTAGCCCTCATAGGGCTCGAGCCGCGCCCATTTTTCTTGCCCTCGCTCAAGCACACGAACCTCGACTGGGGAGGTGATGCGAATAAAGCGCTTGGGTTGGGCTTGGGTGACAATTTTGGCCCCTTGAAGCAAAAACACAAACGAGGCGGCCGAGCCGTCCAAGATGGGAATTTCTTCGGCGTTGACCTCGACCAACAGATTGTCGATTCCCAGTCCTGCACAGGCGGACATCAGGTGCTCCACGGTTTGTATTTTGACGCCGCCCCGGCTGAGGGTACTGGCCATTTGGGTGTCGGTGACCGCATGGGCACCAGCCGGTATATCGACCGGTTGGGCCAAGTCCACGCGCCTAAACACAACGCCGGTATCAACCGGTGCAGGGCTTAGGGTCAGCTCAACGCGCTGGCCACTGTGCAGGCCCACGCCCACCGCTTTGGTGGTGTTTTGAATGGTGCGTTGGGCCAGCATGGAAGCAATTTTAGTCGGCCTGCTTGCGCAAGAAGGCGGGGATTTCAACGTCGTCCATCCCGCTGGAGGACAAGGCATCGACCCGCGCGGCCGCGTTGGTGCGGTCTGGGTGGTTGCGAAACAATGCAGGCACCTGGTAGTTGGGTGCAGGCATGGCGCCTGCGAACAACGCCGCTGCGGTCGTGGGCGCACCAATAGTGGGTTGCATTGCCTGTGGCGTTTGCATTGCGCCGCCATAGGTGCCGGTGGCGAGCACTTGTGTCAGTTGGGGCGCACTGCGCCGGTTGGCCTTGCCAAGACCGGTGGCCAACACGGTGATACGAATTTCATCGCCCAGGCTTTCGTCGTAGGCCGTGCCGTAGATGACGTGTGCGTCTTCTGAGGCAAAGTTTTTGATGGTGTTCATAGCCAACCTGGACTCGCTCAATTTGAGCGAGGTACGGGCTGCGGTAATCAGTACCAAAACGCCTTTGGCACCCGACAAGTCCACACCTTCCAGCAATGGGCAGGCAATGGCCTGCTCGGCCGCCAGACGGGCACGGTCAGGGCCTTTGGCAACGGCGGTCCCCATCATGGCTTTACCGGGTTCGCTCATGACGGTCTTCACGTCTTCAAAGTCGGCGTTCACGTTACCGCGGACGTTGATGACTTCGGCAATGCCGCCCACCGCATTTTTCAACACGTCGTTGGCGTGGGCGAAGGCTTCTTCCTGCGTAATATCTTCGCCCAGCACTTCGAGCAGCTTGTCGTTGAGCACGACAATCAGCGAATCGACATTGGCTTCCAATTCGGTCAAGCCCGCATCGGCGTTGCGCATGCAGCGGTTACCCTCCCAATCAAAAGGCCTGGTCACCACCGCCACCGTCAGTATCCCCATTTCCTTGGCGATTCTTGCAATCACAGGCGCCGCCCCGGTGCCTGTACCGCCACCCATACCGGCCGTAATAAACAGCATATGCGCACCGGCTATGGCTTCGCGAATAGTCTCGGTTGCTTGCTCAGCCGCGTCGCGCCCTTTGGCGGGGATCGTACCTGCGCCCAAACCTGTCGTGCCCAGTTGAATTTGCCGACCCGCCTGGCTGGCCTGCAGGGCCTGCGCGTCGGTATTGGCACAAATAAACTCAACGCCACGAACGCCCTTGGCAATCATGTGCTCAACCGCATTGCCACCGCCCCCTCCCACGCCTATCACTTTGATTTGCGTGCCCAAGTGAAACGATTCTTCTTCGGCAAATTCGATATGCTGCATGGTGAGGTCCTCAGGTTGGGGGGTTGGGGAAGTGATGGATAAAACGGTCATGGTGGGTCTCCTTGGGGCGGGTCAGAAATTACAAATAAAAATCGAAAAAATGGGGTGGCTCATCGTTGGCCTCTTAAAAAGTCCGAACGAACCAGTCTTTGGTTCTGGATAAAAAGTCTTGCATGCTGCCGCCTTTTTGCGACACCTTTAAGCCGCGCAAACGTGCCATGCGCGCCTCTTCAAGCAAACCCATGACGGTGGAGCAATGGGGCTGGGACACCATGTCTGACAAGCTGTGCCCATATTGGGGCACACCGCGGCGAACGGGCTTTAGAAAAATGTCTTCGCCCAGCTCCAAAACACCGGGCATAAGCGAGGTGCCTCCGGTCAACACAATGCCTGAGGACAAGACCTCCTCGTAGCCGGTTTCGCGAATGATTTGTTGCACCAAGGTGAAAATTTCTTCTACGCGCGGCTCTATCACGCCGGCCAAGGCTTGGCGATTTAGCATACGGGGCCCTCTGTCTCCCAGCCCCGGCACTTCGATATTGGTCTCGGGGTCGGTGAGCATCTGCTTGGCGCATCCGCTTTCGATTTTGATTTCTTCGGCGTCTTTGGTGGGGGTGCGCAGCGCCATTGCAATATCGCTGGTGATGAGGTCGCCCGCAATGGGGATGACTGCCGTATGGCGCAATGCGCCTCCGGTGTACATCGCAATGTCAGTGGTACCCGCACCCACGTCTACCATCACCACCCCCAGGTCTTTTTCGTCCTCGGTGAGCACCGACAAGCTGGAAGCGATGGGGTTGAGCATGAGGTGCTCAACTTCCAGACCGCAGCGGCGCACACATTTGAGAATGTTTTCAGCAGCCGTTTGCGCCCCGGTCACGATATGTACCTTGGCCTCAAGGCGTATTCCGCTCATGCCAATGGGGTCTTTGACGTCTTGTCCGTCAATCACAAACTCTTGGGATTCCACAAGCAGCAGGCGTTGGTCAGTGGAGATGTTGATGGCCGTGGCCGTCTCCATGACGCGTGCCACGTCGTTGCGCGAGACCTCGCGGTCTTTGATGGCGACCATGCCGCTGGAATTCAAACCCCGAATATGACTGCCGGTGATGCCGGTGTACACCCGGGCGATTTTGCAATCGGCCATGAGCTCGGCTTCTTTGAGCGCCATTTGAATACTTTGCACCGTGGCCTCGATATTGACCACCGCACCGCGTTTAAGGCCTGCGCTGGGGGCCATGCCAAACCCGGCAATTTTGATCTCGCCTTTGGGCAGCAGTTCGGCCACCACCACCATGATCTTGGCGGTGCCAATATCCAATCCAACAACCAAATCTTTGTACTCTTTTGCCATTTTTGTTCCAGTCAATGTGCTTGGGGTGGTGGTTTTACAGACGCCGATGCTTTGCCTTCGGTCGACACACCACGCAGCCGAATGGCATAGCCATTGGGGTGGCGCAAATCGGCCGATTCCAGATGCGAAACAAGCGTTCCCATCCTCTCGCAAATCTTGGGCAGTGTTTGGAAAAACTGGTGCAAACGCTCGACCAATTGCGCGGCGTCTCCGTCTCCAAGTTCGAGGTTGGCCCCCTGTACGGTGCGACTCGACCAAGTACCGCGCGAACTGAGCTGCAGGGTGGCGATCGCTTGCTGTGCCGACTGAAAGCTGGGTACCAGCTGGTGGTACATGGCCAGCACTTTGGGGGCGTCTGTATCTGGCCCTAACAATTGGACCATGCTGTCGGTATCAACGTCGTTGGCGTTGCCTTCAAATATTTCGCCATAGCTGTTGAGCATTTTAATATTTTCGTCGTCCGATTTACCCCATATCGCTACCGGTGCGTGTTCTGAAATTTCCACCCAAAGCTGGTTGGGAAACCGCCGGTGTACCTGTGCGGTGCGCACGTAAGCCTGGCTGGCAATTGCGCTTTGCAAGGTTTGCAAGTTGGTCGTGAACGCAGTGCCGGTCACAGCGTTTAACGCCGCGTGTGCAACGCTGAGCTGGTTGACCTTGGCAAACTCACCATTGAGCGTAATGGACTTGACGTTAAAGAGCGGTAAACGCACCAACACAAGCCCGGCCAACCCAAACGCCAACGCGGCCGCACCGGCCCAGCACAGCAGCGTGAACAGTCGCATAAGGCGAAGGTCCAGCGGCAGCGGCGTGGGCTCTAGGGATGCAAGGGTGGAGCGCATGGTGTGGGGTGCGATTTACTCGGCGTAGTCCAAAGTGGCGCTGGCCAGCAACGTGAGGCACAAATCTTCATAGGCCATGCCTATGGCCTTGGCGGCCATGGGCACCAGCGAATGACTGGTCATGCCAGGCGAAGTGTTGATCTCCAGCAAATAGGGTTGACGGGTGCGCTTGTCTACCATCACGTCGATGCGCCCCCAGCCCCTAGCGTTCACGGCGCGGTAGGCACTTAGCGTTAGCGCTTCCAAGCGGCTTAACTCAGCGGCATCGAGTCCACAGGGGATCAGGTACTGGGTATCGTCGGTAAAGTATTTGGCCTGGTAGTCGTAGCGCCCTTGTGGGGCCACGATTTTGATCACGGGCAGGCAATAGGCCTGATCACCGGTTCCAATGACGGGGCAGGTCAATTCATCACCGTCAATAAAGGCTTCTATCAACACGTCGCTGTCCAGCGCCGCGGCACTGTTGACGGCGCCTTCTAGTTGGTCTAGATCTTGCACTTTGGTCACGCCCAGCGACGAGCCCTCGCGCGAGGGTTTGACGATCAAAGGCAGGCCCAACTGCTGTGCAATGCCGGGCAGCAGCGCTTTGTCGTGGCGTGCAGGTTGCCACAAAAATTGCGCGGGTGTGGAAATGCCATCGGCGCTCCATAGCCGTTTGGTCATGGCTTTGTCTAGGGCAATGGCAGAAGCCATCACCCCTGAGCCGGTGTAGGGAATGCCCATCAATTCCAGTGCCCCCTGCACCGTTCCGTCTTCGCCATAACGGCCGTGTAGCGCAACAAAGGCGCGGTCAAAACCCTGCTCGGCCAATTGCATCAGGTTGTTGTCGCGTGGGTCAAAGGCGTGGGCGTTGACGCCTTTGGTGCGCAACGCATTGAGCACCCCTTGACCCGAAAGCAAAGAGACCTCGCGCTCGCCCGAGCGCCCCCCCATCAGAACGGCCACTTTGCCGAACGAAGCGGGGGCAGTGCTTGGATTGAATGACGTGTTCACTGGGACTCCTTTTCAGCGCGGGCTACAACTTGCGCGGGCACCGAGCCCATAGATCCCGCGCCCATGCAGATCACCACATCGCCATCTCTGGCGTGCTCCACCACGGCAGCGGCCATCGCGGTAATGTCTTCTACGAACAGCGGGTCCACCTGCGCCGCTACGCGCAGCGCCCGCACCAACGAGCGACCATCTGCGGCAACAATGGGGGTTTCGCCCGCCGCGTACACCTCAGACACCAATACCAGATCGGCCCGGCTCAAGACTTTCACAAAGTCTTCAAAGCAGTCACGGGTACGGGTGTAACGATGGGGCTGAAAGGCCAGTACCAGGCGCTGCGCGGGGTAAGCCCCTCGGGCAGCGGCCAGCGTAGCGGCCATCTCGACGGGGTGGTGTCCGTAGTCATCAATCAACGTGAATTGGCCCCCGTTTTTACAGGGTATTTGGCCGTAGTTTTGGAAACGACGCCCCACGCCTTTGAACTGTGCGAGCGCGGCCACCACATCGCTATCGGCGATATCCAACTCGGCCGCTACCGCTATCGCCGCCAAGGCGTTCAGCACGTTGTGCCGTCCTGGTAGGTTCAGCACAATGTCTAGGTCGGGCAGGACCACCCCATTGCGCCTGTGAACAGTGAAATGCATTTGTGCACCCACCGCGCGTACGTTGACAGCCCTGACCTGTGCTCCCTCATTAAAGCCATAGCTGGTGACCGGCCTTGCCAGCGTTTGGGCAATTTGCGCCAGGCTGGGGTCATCGGTACACAAAATAGCCGTGCCATAAAAAGGCATTTTGTTCAGGAAGTCAACAAAAGCATTTTTTAGGCGTTCAAAGTCGTGGCCGTAGGTATCCATGTGGTCGGCGTCGATATTGGTGACCACCGCCATCATGGGTAATAGATTGAGAAAGGAGGCATCGGACTCGTCAGCCTCCACCACAATGTATTGCCCGGCGCCCAGGCGCGCATTGGCACCCACACTGTTGAGGCGTCCACCAATCACGAACGTAGGGTCTAACTGGGCCTGTCCTAGAACGCTGGCCACCAAGCTGGTGGTGGTTGTTTTGCCATGGGTACCCGCAATGGCGATGCCGTGCTTGAGGCGCATCAGTTCGGCCAACATAACCGCGCGCGGCACGACCGGAATTTGGCGTTTGCGCGCCTCTAGCACCTCGGGGTTGGCCTCGGGTACGGCGGTAGAAGTGACCACCGCGTGGACGTCAACCAAATTGTGTGCCGCATGGCCGATGTAGGTGGTAATGCCCAAATCGGCCAAACGGCGTACCGTGGCACTGTCCGACAAATCCGAGCCCGACACCGTGTAGCCCTGATGAAACAAGACCTCGGCAATACCCGACATTCCTGAGCCACCAATGCCGATAAAGTGAATATGTTGAATGGCGTGTTTCATGAAGCGAGTTGCATGGTGATTTGAACAATGTGTTGGTCCGCGTCCATTTTTCGCAGCGCATAGGCGTTTTGCGCGACTTGGACCAATTGCGCTCGGCTCAGGGTTTGAATAAAGCGGGCCAAGGCCTCTGGGTTCAATTCGGATTGCCGCATCAGCCACGCACCCCCACTTTGGGCCAGGTACTGCGCATTGGCGGTTTGGTGGTCGTCCACCGCAGAGGGTAGAGGAACAAACAGACAGGGAACGCCAATGGCCGCCACTTCGGTCACGGTGCTGGCGCCCGCGCGGCAAATGACCAAATCAGCCTCTGCAAAAGCGGTGGCGATGTCGTCGATAAACGCAAGCACACGGGCCTTTACGCCCAAGGATTGGTAACGCTGCTGCAATGCCTCCACGTGGGCCTTGCCGCTTTGATGGATAACGATGGGGCGTTGCGCTGCGGGTATTTTGGCCAGGGCACGGGGTACCGCCTCGTTCAGTGCCTGCGCGCCAAGACTGCCACCCACCACCATGACTTTTAGCGGCCCTTGGCGCGCCTCAAACCGCTGGGCCGGTGTTTGCTGCTGTGCAAAGCTTTCGCGCAGTGGGTTGCCCACCCACTGCGCCTTGGGCAACACGTCAGGGAAAGCGGTAAACACACCTTTGGCCCACATCGCCAATAGCCGATTGGCCATGCCAGCAATGCGGTTTTGCTCGTGCAACACCAAGGGCACACCCATCAAGCCACTCACCACGCCGGCCGGCACCGTGATGTAGCCACCAAACCCCAAAACAACCTGTGGCTTCACGCGCCGCAAAACCTGGGCCGCTTGCCAACACGCACGCAGCAACCGAAACGGCGCCGTGAGCAGGGTGACCAAAGACTTGCCGCGTACACCCGAAAACTCCACCGCCTCAAATGGGATACCTGTAGGCGAAATAATGTCCCACTCCATTTTGGACTTGGACCCCATCCAATGCACCTGCCACCCGGCCTGCGCCAGGGCCGTGGCCACGGCCAGTCCTGGATGTATGTGGCCCGCGGTGCCGCCTGCCACCACCAACGCGACTTTTGGCAAAACAGGCTGGTGCGTCATGGCCGTCCTCCGCGCATCATCAGTTTGTTTTCATAGTCCACCCGCGCTACCACCGTCAGTGCCAGCAGATTGAAAAGAATGGCCGACCCCCCATAACTCATCAAGGGCAGGGTCAAACCTTTGGTCGGAAGCAAACCCAAATTCACACCGATGTTGATGAACGACTGAAAACCAATCCACAGACCTATACCCTGCGATACCAATCCCGAGAACAGACGTTCCAACAAAATGGCCTGGCGACCCACATTGAAGATGTAATGAGTGAGCCAAAAGAACAAACCAATCAGTAGCAGCACACCCACCAAACCAAACTCTTCACCGATGACCGCCAACATAAAGTCGGTGTGGGCCTCAGGCAACCAATTGAGTTTTTCTACGCTAGCACCCAACCCCACTCCCCATATCTCGCCACGCCCCACGGCAATCAGCGCGTGGGTGAGCTGATAGCCTTTGCCCAGTGCGTGTTCGGCGCTCCAAGGATCTAGGTAAGCAAAAATGCGCTCACGCCGCCAAGGGCTGATCGCAATCATCGCGGCAAATGCAACCACCATTAGTCCTGCAATCAAGAAGAACATACGTGCGTTGACACCGCCCAGGAACAGCACCCCCATGGCGATAACAGTAATGACCAAAAATGCGCCCATGTCCGGCTCGGCCAGCAGCAACACACCCAGCAAAAGCACCGACACAGCCATGGGGCCAACCGCGACAAAAAAGCGCTCTTTCACGCCTATCTTGCGAACCATGTAACCCGCGGCGTACAGCGCCAGGGAAAACTTAGCCAACTCCGAGGGCTGAAAGCTGATGGGCCCCAGCGTCAACCAGCGCCGCGCACCGTAAGTCATCTTTCCCAAACCCGGTATCAGCACAGCCACCAAAAGAATCAAACTGCCCACAAACAACAGCGGGGCCCATTTTTCCCAAGTCTCCATGGAGATCTGGAAGGCCAGTGAGCAGACAACCGCGGCCAAGCCCAAGGAGATGACATGGCGCAAAAGAAAGTGGTACTCCTTGTAAGCGGCAAAGCGTGGATTGTCGGGAAGTGCAATAGAGGTGGAATACACCATGATCAAGCCCCACAACACAAGCAGGCTTACCACCGAAACGAACATGGGATGTACCCATTGAGCGGACCCGACAACCGGGTGACTCCAGCGCTGCGCCGCATAGGGATTGAGCGCGCGTTCGGCACCCTTGTTGCCGCTCAAACGCGCGCGCACCGCTTGTGCCAGGGCACTCCAGCGCGAGGGGCGAGATGGAGACTCAGACATACATCACCTGTTGATGAACATCCGCCGCCCGCGCTGCAAAGGCCTGACGGAACACCTGCCCACGATGGACGTAACTCTTGAACATATCAAAACTGGCGCAAGCCGGTGACAACAAGACCGCATCCCCCGCTTTGGCCTTTTCACTGGCCAGATCCAGGGCCTGCTCCATTGAATTGGCGTGAACAATACACACGCCCGTTGGCCTCAGTACCTGCTCCAAACCGGGTGCATCCCGTCCTATCAACACCACGGCTGAGGCGTATTTTTTGACTGGCTCAGCCAAGGGCGAAAAATCCTGACCCTTGCCCTCGCCCCCCAGAATCAGCACGAGGGCACGATCACGGCCTAGGCCTTCAATTGCGGCTACTGTTGCACCCACATTGGTGCCTTTGCTGTCATCAAAATACTCAACCTCGGCCAGTAACCCAATGGACTCCACCCGATGTGGCTCGCCGCGGTACTCCCGCAGCCCATACAGCATGGGCGACAGGGCCGCACCTGTGGATTGGGCAAGTGCCAACGCTGCCATGGCGTTAAGCGCGTTGTGACGCCCGCGTATGCGAAGTGCCTCTACCGGCATAAGGCGTTGTAGGGTCACTGGCTCGCGCGCCTCTTTTTTAACGCGGCGCGGTGCGGTGCCACCATCCGGGTTTTGTGCCTTGACCAGCCAATCCAATCCGTTCACCGATTCGACGCCGAAATCGCCCGCCTGGGTCGGCACACTCCAGCCAAAGGTGACGGAGGACTTTTCTGCCGCACGCTTGCCTTTGGCCACTGGCGCAGGCACCGGGGCACATTGAGACGCCAAATCGCTGTCATCGCGGTGAATGACTCTGTGCGTATCGGGGCCAAAAATGGACAGTTTGGCCGCCAGGTAGGCCGCCATAGACCCATGCCAGTCCAGGTGGTCTTGCGTCACGTTCAATACCGTGGCACTAAATGGGTTGAACGCCTTGCACGACACCAACTGAAAACTACTCAACTCCAACACCCATACTTCGGGCAAAGCGCCCGCGTCCATTGCCTGACCCAGGGTGTCCAACAGGCTGGGACCAATGTTTCCTGCCATGGTGGCATGTACCCCGGCACGCTTGAGCAACTGCGTGGTGAGTGAGGTCACCGTGGTTTTGCCGTTGGTGCCCGTAATAGCAAGCACTATGGGCTTGTAATCCTGCGTTTGTGCCAGCGTTTGCAAGGCTTCATTGAACAGGGTTAACTCACCCTCGACAGGTATCGCTAGTGCTTTGGCCGATTCCACCAATGGGGCCAACGCCTCGGGACTCAAACCTGGGCTGGTGAACACTTTGTTAAAGGTTTGCGCCTGCAACACTTGGCCGTTAAAGGCCCCTACCAGGCGCTTGACCATGGGCAGCTGGTCGGTCAGCACAGCGTCGTTGGCCACCACAGGTCTGTCATCCCAGACGGTCACGCTCGCCCCATGGCGAACGCACCAGCGCACCATCGCCAGGCCGGATGTACCCAGGCCCAGTACCAAGACAGAAGTGTTGACCAGCGATTTCATCTGAGCTTTAAGGTTGACAGTCCGACCAAGCACAACAACATGGTGACGATCCAAAACCGCACCACCACCTGCGTTTCTTTCCAGCCCGCTTTTTCAAAATGATGGTGCAACGGCGCCATCATGAACAGGCGGCGTGGTTCGCCGTAGCGCCAACGGGTGTATTTGAAGTACCCGACCTGCAACATGACCGAGACGGCCTCTGCCACAAATACCCCACCCATGATGGCCAGCACAATCTCTTGGCGCACAATGACCGCGATGGTTCCCAAGGCTGCGCCCAACGCCAATGCGCCCACATCGCCCATAAAAATTTGTGCCGGATGGGCGTTAAACCACAAAAATGCCAAGCCCGCGCCGCCCATGGCCCCACAAAATATCATCAGCTCACCCGCGCCTGGTATGGGGGGTAAAAACAGGTACTTGGCAAAGGTGGCACTGCCGGATGCGTAAGCAAAAAGACCCAGCGCGGCACCCACCATCACCACCGGCATGATGGCCAGCCCGTCCAAGCCGTCGGTTAGGTTGACCGCATTGCTCGCGCCCACAATGACGATGTAACTTAAGACCACAAAGCCCAGCACCCCCAGCGGGTAGCTGATTTCTTTAAAAAATGGCACTTGCAACCCAGCTTTGGGGGGTAGATTGATATCAAAGCCCGACTGCACCCAACTCACAAACAGGTGAAACACCCGTGCATTGGAGTTTTCGGAGATAGAAAACACCAGGTACAGCGCCGCTATCAAACCAATCACCGATTGCCAGAAATACTTCTCACGCGAGCGCATCCCTTCGGGGTCTTTTTTGACGACCTTGCGCCAGTCGTCCACCCAGCCAATGGCACCAAAACCAAAGGTAACGATGAGCACAATCCATACAAAGCGGTTGCTAAGGTCTGCCCAGAGCAGTGTGGAGGTGCCCAGGCTGAGCAAAATCAACACCCCGCCCATGGTGGGCGTGCCGCTTTTGGCCAGATGGCTTTGTACGCCGTAGCCGCGAATGGGCTGGCCTATCTTGAGCTCGGTCAATCGGCGTATCACCCAAGGCCCGGCTAACCATCCCATCAACAGGGCCGTGATGGTGGCCATCACGGCACGGAAGGTCAGGTACTGAAACACCCGAAAGAAGCCCAAGTCAGGGGACATCGACTGCAGCCAATGGGCCAGGTTAAGCAACATGGGAGGGTTCCTCTTGAGGGGTTGCAGCGTCAACAATAGCCGCTATGACTTGTTCCATCTTCATAAATCGAGAGCCTTTGACCAACACACTGGCATGACCTGGCAGCTTGTCCAGTACGGCAGCGATCAGGGCCGAACGATGGTCAAAGTGTTGGCCACCACCAAAGGCTTTCACCACCTCCACGCTGGCCTGGCCGGTAGCCAACAAAGAATGAATGCCTTTGTCTTTGGCGTACTGCCCCAACTCGCGATGAAACGCGGGCCCGTTGTCACCCACTTCGCCCATGTCGCCCACCACCAAAAAGGAAGGCTGTGGCAGATCGGCCAACACGTCAACCGCCGCCCTCATGGAATCGGGGTTGGCGTTGTAGGTGTCATCAACAAGGGTGATGGCGCGACCGCCTATCTCAAGCCTCAGGCTGCGCGAACGGCCTTTGACCGCCGTAAATTGCGAGATCCCAAGGGCGGCTTGCTGGGCGCTTATCCCGCTGGCAATTGCGCAGGCCAAAGCCGCCAGCGCGTTTTTGACGTTGTGCCGCCCTGCTACCGCCAGGGTGAAGTGGCAATCGCCTTGTGGCGTGGCGGCAAGAACCTGCCAAACACCATCCTGCCATTGCACCGACCGGGCAAACACATCTGCCCCGTCATCCAGCGCAAAAGTCAGTACCTTTCGGCCTGCCGCCAAACTGCGCCACACATTTGCAAAAGTGTCATCTGCCGGAAACACCACCGACCCATTGGGGTCGGTAGACGCAAACACCGAGCCATTTTCACGGGCCACCGCTTCCACCGTTCCCATGAACTCCAAATGCTCGCGTTGGGCGTTGTTCACCAAGGCCACGGTAGGTTGTGCAATACCGGCCAAGTAGGCAATTTCGCCAGGGTGGTTCATGCCCATTTCAATCACCGCGCGTTGGTGCTGCGAACGCCACTTGAGCAGCGTTAACGGCAGACCAATGTCGTTGTTCAAGTTGCCCTGGGTTGCCAGGTGGTTATCTCCGTGTACCAAGCGCAAAACCGTGGCCAGCAATTGCGTAACCGTGGTTTTGCCGTTGCTACCGGTCACGGCAATCAAAGGGCCAGCAAACCGGGCACGCCACATTTTGGCCAACAGGCCCAGGGCGATGCGGGTATCGGGCACCACCAACTGGTCCATCAGCACCTCGGGCACGGGTTGGTCCACCAGCGCGGCCACCGCGCCTTTGGCATAGGCCTGGGCCACAAAGTTATGTCCATCAAATTGCTCGCCACGCAGCGCCACAAACAGCTGGCCAGGCAACAGGGTGCGCGTATCGGTACCGACCCCAGACAAACTCAGTGCGGCATTGCCCAGCACACGGGCCCCAGGTATCGCTGCCGCGCAATCGGCCAGCGTCATCATGGGCTGCGCCAGCGCACCGCCCAGACCTTTTGCCCAGTCGATGTCCGAATACACCCTGCGCAGGCCCATCACCTCTTGGTAGGGCTCGTGCCCTTTGCCTGCCAGCAACACCCAATCGTTGGGCTGCGCCTGTGTCAAGGCCTTCCAGACTGCCGTTGGGCGGTCGGGCTCCACTTGGTAGCGTGCCTGCGCCGAGAAACCTTTAACAACGTCAGCAATGATCTGTTGGGGCATTTCGTTGCGTGGGTTGTCGCTGGTCACAATGATGTGATCCGCCCATTGTTCGACCGCACTGGCCATCAAGGGCCGCTTAGCGGCATCGCGATTGCCCCCACAACCAAACACGCACCATAGCTTGCCCTGGCGGGCCTGTGCCATCGTTTGCAGTGCCGCCAACACCTTGTTCAAGGCGTCAGGGGTATGGGCGTAGTCCACTGCCACCGCCGGACCACCGGGAAACGCCACACGCTCCATCCGGCCTGGTACCGGATCCAAGTGTTCGGTGGCCTTAGCGATGTGCGCCAGCGCAAATCCTTTGCTGCGCAGTACAGCAACCACACAGAGCACATTCATCACATTAAAATGCCCCATCACCGGGCAGTCAAAGTACGCGGTTTGAAGCACCTGGGTGGCTGAAACGTCGTACTCCACCACTTCAAATTGCATCCCCCGTACGCTGGCCTTAATGGCATTTGCGCGCAGGCGTGCAGATCCTTGTAACGATACGGTCCACAAATCCAAGGCTTTGCTGCCAAGCTCAACCGCCAGTATTTGTCCCTTGGGATCGTCCACGTTCACCACCGCCTGCACCAGCCCTGGCCAGTCAAAAAGCTGGCGTTTGGCCTGCCAATAGGCATCAAGATTTCCGTGGTAATCCAGATGGTCCTGCGTGAAGTTGGTAAACACCGCCGTCTGTAATCGAGTGCCATCCAGTCGGTGCTCCTCTAGCCCTATAGATGAAGCCTCGATCGCGCAATACGACACGCCGTTGTCGGCCATGTCCCGTAGGCTCGCTTGCAACAGCACCGGATCAGGCGTGGTCAGGCCATTGGCCAATACACCGGGCAGCTCTCCTATGCCCAAGGTGCCCACCACGCCACAGCGAATGGGCGTTTTGCCTTCCAACCGGGACAGAACAGAGGCCAACCACCATGCCACCGACGACTTGCCGTTGGTACCGGTCACGGCGATTACATCCAAGGCTTTGCTGGGTTCCAAATAGAAGGCACTGGCGATACGGCCTGTCGCTTCTTTCAATCCTTTGTAACTTGCCACCCGGGTCGAATTCATCCACGACGAATCGGCGTAAGCATCCAAGCCGTCGGCCTCGACCAAGCAGGCGCTGGCACCCTGCGACTGCAGCGCTTGCTCTACAAAACGCCGTCCATCTACGGCGGCGCCCGGCCAAGCGATAAACGCATCACCGGCACTCACTTTTCGACTGTCTGAATGCAGCATGCCCAAGACCTTGCGTTGTTCCGTTGTCTCCTTCTGTGTGCATAGCCTCAACCATTGCGTCGCAGGCTCTACAGATGTGAAGTGTTCCATCAGAAACTCTCCTCGACAGCGGTCACCGAAATCGTTTGGTTGACCTTGAGGTCGGGCAGCACCCCCATCGTGCGCAGGCTTTGGGCCACGGTAGCGCTAAACACTGGTGCGGCCACTTCGCCGCCAAAATAGCGGCCTGCGCTGGGTTCATCCAACATAACACCCACGACAATACGGGGGGTTGAAATGGGTGCCATGCCAACGAACCAAGAGCGGTACTTGTCAGCCGCATACGACTTGCCCACCTGCTTGTGGGCAGTGCCGGACTTGCCTCCCACTGAGTAACCGTCAGTTCTTGCCTTGGGCGCTGTGCCGCCGGGACCAGCGGCCATCTCCAGCATTTTTCTGATGCTCTCGGCCGTTTTTGCTGAAAAAACCCGCTCGCCTACCACCGGTGCGCTGACCTTGGTCAAACTGGCCGGCAGCAGCCGCCCATCGGTCGCAAACACCGTATAGGCCCGGGTCACCTGAAACAGGGAAGCCGACAAACCATATCCATAAGACATCGTGGCCTGCTCAATCGGGCGCCAGGTTTTGTAGGGGCGTAGCTTGCCGGTGGCCATACCTGGATACTGCAGTTGAGGCTTAAGTCCCAGCCCAATATTGGAAAACACCTGCCACATCTCAACGGGTTGCATCTGCATCGCTAGCTTGACGGTTCCCACGTTGCTGGACTTTTGGAGCACTTCTTCTACCGTCAAAGCACCATGCGGATGAGCGTCTCTAATGGTGGCACCGGACATACTCAAAGTTCCTGGTGCGGTTTGAATCAGTGTAGTGGGGGTGACCCGACCTGTCTCGAGCGCCAAACCAATAGTGAAGGGCTTCATGGCCGAGCCCGGCTCAAAGGTATCCGCAAAGGCTTGGTTGCGCCGCACCACAACGTTGCTACCGGGCGCGGCCGGCTTTTGTGTGGGGTAGCTCACCGACGCCAACACCTCTCCAGTGATCGCATCCAGCACCACTACACTGCCCGATTTGGCCTTGTTTTGGATCACCGCATCGCGAATCTGCTGGTAGGCGAAAAACTGAATCTTGCTATCAATGCTCAATTGAATGTTGTTGCCCGGCGTTGGTGGAACCTGCTCACCAATGTCTTCGACCTTTCGCCCAAGGCGGTCATGAATGACCCTCCGCGTTCCGGCCTTGCCCGACAGCGCTTTGTTGTGCGCCAGTTCTATGCCCTCAATGCCTTTGTCCTCGGTGTCAGTTGACCCCACAATGGTGACCGCCGCATCGCCCTCTGGGTATTTGCGCTTGTACTCTGGTCGAAAGTAAAGCCCCTTAATGCCCAAACCTTTCACTGCATTCGCGGTGGATTCGTCTAATTGGCGCTTTAGCCACACAAAGGAACTGTCGGAGTCGGCCAATTTCTTGCTCAATTCCGCCGGTGCGATCGCAAGCAAACTTGCCAGTGATTGCAGTTGCCCCGGCGTCAGCTCGACGGAGCCAGGTACCGTCCACACACTTGGTGTGACCACACTGGAGGCCAAAATCATGTCGTTTCGATCGACAATGTTGCCCCGTATCGCAGGCAGCGGCAGGGTGCGGGCAAACCGTACCTCGCCTTGGCGCTGATAAAATTCGTTGTCGACCACCTGAATATAGGCCGCCTTCACAGCCAACGCAGTAAACCCCACCCCAATCAGTGTCACAGTAATGGTGGCTCGCCAGCCCGATGTGCTAATCGCCAGCAAGGGGCTGGACGAATGATGAATGGGACGGGTCATGGCTTACCCTTCGCTTGGGGCGCAGGCGTTGAGTGGGCTGCTACGTACTGCGTCACCAACGGCGTGGCAGTTCGCATGTTGAGCTTGTTTTTTGCCAACGCTTCGACCCGCAATGGTGTAGCCTGAGCACGCTTTTCTACCTCTAGTCGGTCATTGTCCTGCTCCACCAAGCGCAGCGCTTGCCCGCTTTCCTCCAGCGCCACAAAATTACGGCGCGCTGAGTGTCGGGTATTTACTACCCAAAGACCAGTGGTTAGCACCGCTACGGTAAGTAATACATTTAGCGATTTCATGGCGCAACCGTCCGTTGTGCAACGCGCATCACCGCACTTCTAGCCCTTGGATTGGCTGAGACTTCAGCGGCAGTGGGCCGCGTGCGACCCATGGCCTTCAACTTACAGGGCGCTGGCGCTGCCATAGGCATGCGGCGATCAAACCCGTCTTTGGCGTGCCGGGCGATAAAGGATTTGACGATTCGGTCTTCCAAAGAATGAAAGCTAATCACCACCAGCCGACCGCCTGGCTTGAGAATCTCCAAGCTGGCCTCTAGGGCAGCTTGCAACTCCTCGAGTTCACGGTTGATGAAAATCCGAAAAGCCTGGAAGGTGCGCGTGGCGGGGTTTTGACCAGGCTCACGAGACTTGACCGCAGAGGCCACGATCTGGGCAAGCTTCTCAGTGGTGTCAACCGGGCCCCGTTGCTCCCTAAAAGCCGCAATCGCCTTTGCAATGGGCCCAGCAAACCGTTCTTCGCCATAGTCACGAATCACCTCTGTTAGTTGTGAAATAGATGCCGTCAACAACCACTGGGCCACTGTCGTGCCACGGCTGTTGTCCATACGCATGTCCAACGGGCCATCAAACCGAAAGCTAAAGCCGCGCTCGGCCGTATCGATTTGTGGCGAACTGACACCCAAGTCCAACAGCAGGCCGTCGGCACAGGCCGGTCCAAGTTGACCCATGGTAGAGAATCCATCATGGATTACCTCTACGCGGGCATCCTGCGCCTGCAGGCCTTGCGCCACGTCTATGGCGGCGGGGTCTTTGTCAAATACGGTTAGGCGGCCGGTAGGGCCCAGCCTTTGCAAAATCGCGCGGCTATGCCCCCCGCGCCCGAAAGTACCATCGATATAGCACCCCGAGAGGGATTGGACCAAAGCCTCTACAGCTTCTGCCAGAAGAACGGTGGCATGCACAGACGTTTGCACGGTTCCATCCTTTAGTAGCAAAAGTTCTGTAGCGTGTCGGGCATGGGACTTTGCAGTTCCTTGGCCTCACGCGCCAAATACAGCGTTTTGTCCCAAACTTCCAGGTGCGTAATCATCCCCAACATCAACACCTCTTTGGGCAATGCCAATTCGTCACGCAGCTCTTGAGAAATTTGAATACGTCCGGCGCCGTCCAACTCAACATCATCAGCATTCCCTATGAATTTGCGCTTCCACCAGTCCGAAGCCATTGGCAGCATCGCAATTTTTTCGCGGAAACGGGACCATTGTTCGGTTGGAAAAATCAGCAAACATCCCACGGGATGCTGAGTGACCGTAACGGCTAGAGGCCCAGTTCCTTCTACAGAAAACCCTTCTCGGTACTTGGCTGGGAGCGTGAGCCGTCCCTTGCCGTCCATTTGCAGGGACGACTTGCCTTGGAACACGAATTTGGCGGACATACGGTGGGTTGAGACTTAAAAATCTGCACTTTTTGACATTGATGCACACTTAGATCCACTGTAGCACGAATTTTTAGCAAGTTAAAGCTACTTTTAGAAAATAATTCAATGAAATCAATTACTTAGAACTTCGTTTTTGGTATCTAAACAAACACAAAAAACGATTTAAATTAAGTACTTAGCCGTCACTATGCAAGTGAATACTTATTATTTATGTGAATTTGAGCAAAAAATTGCAAGCATCAAGTGGCAACAGAGGAACCAGATGATGATGCGGGCACGGGCTCTAAACCCCATGCTGTTATCAGACTTATAAGGTGACTAGTGAAAGAGTCACGTTTTGTGGTAAGCCAAAGGAGAACAAGTACACGCCGATGAGACGATTAAGATCCCTAAACTTTACGGCACCGGCACCGCATTGTTGGCCACGCAGGAAGCTCAGCAGATGCCCCGCCGCCTGAGAGTCCAGGCGAGCGAAACCCTTGCACTCAAAAACCAGTGTAAGCGTGTCGCTGGGCAACGGTAACACCGCCAACTCCTTACTGATATCACCTTTGAGCGTGCCGGTAACCGCCACCAGACGCATTTCCAAGTCGACCACCTTAAAGCCATTTTCGAGCGACGGCGGTGGTGCCCTTGTCGCCTGCGCTGCACCGACCGGGTCTGAGTAAGCCCGAGTTGCCCCTGCATCGGAGCCGAGCCCATCAACAGGGGCTGGAGGCTCTGGTGCCACATAATGACAGGTCACCGCTGCAGTAGCTGATAAAACTTCCTCAAACAACACGCTGTACTGAAAGCTGACCTCTTCCAGTTGCGGCCGATCCCCCACCAACTGCAGATGCGCAGCCAGAAAATGCCATAACTGCTTTTGAATCTCAAGAGGCAGACCAGGCAATTTGGCTTGTCTCCACAGCACGTCAGTAAGCACGGAGGCCCCTTGGTAACGTACCTCCCCAGACCCGCTCATCACCTTTTCCGTCAACGAGAGCAAGCGCGGCAGCGCATCAAGCCCCACCTCATTCAACTTGCGCCAATCCACCTCCCATCGCCCGCTAGAAGTGGATTGGTCAAAGTGTGCGGCTAACGCATCCACGTCATCGGCAACTAGAGAGGATGCAACCACAAACGCGTCCATATCACCAGCCCCTAGCGTAGAGACTTTACGAGGGGATACAAGGCTTTGAGAATCCAGCCCCCACCCTTTCGTTAGGTCTGCATCCCAGTGGTCCGTCCACAACGGAGGCGACTTACCAAAGCGCCCAGCAAAGTCCACCGAAAGGTTTTCAAACTCAGCTTGGCGGCCCAAGACCAGATAAAACTCAAACAGCAAATCCCAACTGATTTGCGCGGCTTCTAAAGGTTCTGGCTTTTTGGTGAGCGCGATCAATACTTGCTCGGCAGAAACAAAATCACCCAAGGCATAGGCGGTTGCGGCGTTTAACGCCTCCGGTGGCAGTGTCAATGTGACCACCGCGCCGTTCACCTCAACTTTCATCTCCGTTTGATTTGATGATTTGTACGGCCGCAATACCGAGCCCTGCTGTGTCGCCATCCCAGAAATCGCACTGCCTCGATGTAAGCCGCTATTGAACCAGCTTCGCGATATCTGCTCTTCAATCGAGTCAATTTTTAGGCGTGTGTTCTGCCTAGCTCGCGCCAAAAAACTGGTGTTTGGGATTAAGGCAGAGGTCAAACTGAACGTCGACCCTTTAGGAATTGGCGTATGCCCAATGCTGCGCCGCAACTCGTCAAATTCGGTTTTTCTTATCTCTCCCAACCTTGCTTTGCGAATCTGACGCTCTACGGCGTCCATGTCCACCCGAGTACTAGGCCCCCGATACCTCACATTTAACGTGCTGGAGTCGTGTACAGAAGTTTCTGTGGGCACATCCTTTTTCAGCCAATTCCCTAAACGGGCGATCAATCCCGGCTGTTCGATACTGCTGTTCGGTTCGTCCATGGCACCAAGCGCGGGCTAATCGCCAAACAATTTTTGTTTGAGCTCTCGCCTTTGCTGCGCCTCTAGCGACAGGGTTGCGGTGGGTCGAGCCAACAGACGCCCGGTACCAATGTTTTCACCGGTCTCGTCACAAAAGCCGTAGTCTCCCTTATCGATACGTGCAATGGATTGATCAATTTTTTTCAGTAATTTACGCTCACGGTCACGGGTACGAAGCTCCAAAGCGTGTTCCTCTTCAATCGTAGCGCGATCCGTAGGATCCGGTACAACTGATGAATCATCACGCAAATGTTCAGTAGTTTCACTTGCACTGTCAAGGATTTCACGCCGCAGCTGGATCAACTTGGCACGAAAGTACTGTAACTGCAGCGGGTTCATATACTCGCTCTCGGGCATCGCCAAAATCTCAGCATCAGTCATCCCATCGGCCGTTTTGCTTTTCCAGTTGTTGGCCAGCTTGGGATCTTTTTTAGTTGCTGAAGGCACCGGATGAGAAGGCTGTGGCGATGCGACAAATTGACCATAACTGGCCTTGGCCGCATTTGAGGCCAGCACAGTTGGGGCGGGACTGCCGTCTTGGTGCTTAGAGCGCGAACTACGGGCTTTATTGGGTTCGGGCATAGAACGGCCCGATTTCGCCGCAACTGACGTTGGATGCGTGGCACTGACCGCGGTAACGCGATCAGCTCTTGAATTCTTGATCAAAGGCATGGGAGGTGGGGAACTCTTTTGGGTCGATGGTGGCACCAAAGCGGGAGTGCCTTCAGGCGACTTCAATTTACTTTTCGATAGCGGGCTGCTACCAAGGCTCTTGCGGGCTGCGTTGGCAGGTTTATCGCCTATAGCATTCACTCGCTTTGGTTTACTTATTGGTGCACTTGGCGCTGGCTTGGTTTCCTTTTTTTTCACCGCTGCTTTTTTGGCAAGTGCGACTGTTTGAACCGGGACCACCTTTTTGACCGAGGTGGTAGTTGCTTTGTTAGCGACAGTTTTGACCGCGGAGGACTTGGTGAAGGCCGACACTACTTTGGCTGCAGCTGAACTTACCGACTTCATCAAGCTCTTGGTAGCAGCGGATTGAACTAGCTTTTTCGAAGGCACAGGCAAAATCGGTACCTTGGCTTTTCCCGCCTTCACGGTAAGTTTTGTTTTACTTGTCGCCATATATGCCTTATTTTCCAACAGCGAAGGCCACTAGCCTTACTCCCACTGGCAGTGGGCGAATACGCTTTCGCCGATTGTTGTGTACCTGCGCAATAAGCTAATCCTTAGTCTACTCCGGTTGCCGATTTTAATCGCTTCTAGGCTAGGCACTGCTCCATGCCTTGCAAAAAGATGTCTTTTGGCAATTGAATGCCAATAAACACCATTTTGCTGGATTTTTTCTCCTTTGCACCCCATGGTGGGCCTAAATCACTGCCCATTAACTGGTGTACCCCTTGGAAAATCACTTTTCGGGGGGTGTTCTTCATATACAGCACCCCTTTGTAGCGCAACAGCCTAGGGCCATAGATATTCACGATGGCCCCTAAAAAGTCCTCCAGCTTTGCCGCATCAAAGGGGCGCTCCGAACGAAACACAAAGCTGTGTACGTCATCGTCGTGCCGGTGCCCATGGTGGTGCGAGGGGTGGTCGCAATGCTCCCCATCGTGGTGGTGGTCGTGGTGGTGATGGTGCTCGGCCTCGGCCAAAAAGTTGGGGTCAATGTCTAGTTTGGCGTTAAGGTTAAACCCCCGCAAGTCAAACACCTGTGCCAAATCGACCGTACCAAAATGCACCACGCTTTGCGGTGCACGCGGGTTCATGTGGCTGAGGCGGTGTTGTAAATCGGCCAATTCCTGTGGCGAGACCAAATCGGACTTGCTGATGAACAAGCGGTCAGCAAAGCCTACTTGCTTGCGCGCCTGTTGCTGATCGGTCAACTGCAGTTGGGCGTGTTTGGCATCCACCAGCGTTAACACGCTGTCCAAGATATACGCCTCTGCTACCTCATCGTCCATAAAAAAGGTTTGTGCCACGGGCCCCGGATCGGCCAAACCCGTGGTTTCAATCACCACCCGGTCAAAACTTAACTCCCCTTTGCGCCTGCGCTCGGCAAGATCGGTGAGCGTCACCCGCAGATCTTCCCGAATAGTGCAGCAAATACACCCGTTGTTCATTTGCACAATGTTTTCATCGTGGTCAGAGACGAGAATTTCGTTGTCGATGTTCTCTTCGCCAAACTCGTTTTCAATCACCGCAATTTTTTGGCCGTGAGACTCTTGAAGAACGCGTTGCAGCAACGTGGTTTTACCAGCGCCTAAAAAGCCGGTCAGTATGGTGGCGGGAATAAGACTCATGGTTTGTACAGGGTTGAAGTAAAGAGGAGTAGCTGTAGCCCGCTATGTGCGGCCTAGTCGGTTGATTTCAAGAATTATGGCCTTGAATCGCCGCGTTTGGCGCGTGGGTGCGCCTTATCGTAGCTGGCGCTTAGATGCTGAAAATCAAGTCGGGTATAGACTTGGGTGGTGGCGATATTCGCATGACCCAACAATTCCTGTACGGCACGCAAGTCGCCACTGCTTTGCAAAATGTGGCTGGCAAACGAATGGCGCAGCATATGAGGGTGTACCGCGCCGGCCAAGCCGGCCTGTTGGCCCCAGCGCCGTAAACGCGCCCAAATGGATTGGGCCGTCAGACGCGTGCCGTTTTGCCCACTGAACAAGGGAGACAGTTCCATCAGGTCGGCGCCGAAGCGTGGTGGCGCAAGCGCAAGCCAGGCCCTGACCGCGGCGATAGCAGGGGGGCCTAAGGGCACCGACCGCCTTTTACTGCCTTTACCAGTTACATATGCCATCCCTTCATCCAAATCCAGCCAGCCTTTGGATTGTGATCGGGCCACTCGGTCCAAACCCGTGAGCTCACTCACACGCAGTCCGCAGCCATACAACAACTCCACCATGGCTTTGTCCCGCGCTGAAAGCCAGGGATCGCTGGCCGCGTCAGGCACAAAATCTGCCAACTGCTGCGCCTGGTCCACCCCTAGCGCTTTGGGCAAGGGCCTGGCACGCTTGGGGGCCCGCACATCGGCCGTGGGATCTGCTACCAAGTAGCCCTGCTGACCCGCCCAGCGGTAAAAACCCCTCCATCCGCTTAAACACAGGGCAATCCCATTGCTCTTGCGGCCTGCTGTGCGCAATTGGCCCACCCAGCGCCTCACATGGGCGCTTTTTAGCGCCAAAGGCCCAAGGCCTAGCTCGGTGCATACGGCTTGCAGTTGGTCCAGCGCATGCCGGTAAATTGCCAGGGTGCGGGGGCTTAATCGCTTTTCAACCTCGCAGTACCGCAGGTACTGTTCAAGCAAATCCTTGGCATCGTTCATAGGGGCTTAGGGCCGTTGGCTACAAGTTGCCCAGCACCTTAGTCCAGCGCAATCAAGCGCGACAGCGAGGCCACGCAAAGCGTTGCAATACGCTCCAGAAAATCCACCCCCATGGCCGCATTAAAGCGCTGCGAATCGGGCGAGGCAAAAACCAGCATGCCAAAGCATTCAGCGGGTGCATGCATAGACTTACGTGTCTTGAGCGGCACCAATGCCACCGAGCGCACCTCGGTAGGTGCGTCCAGCCATTTCAACAGCTCGGGTTCAGGATTCACGCCCATATACGGCTCGTCCAATGTGAGCGCGAATTGTTTCAGTTCGTCACTCACTGGGCCGGCAAAGGGCTGGCTTGCATAGTCGGGCTTAACTTTCCACAACCGAATCGCGGTCTGCGGTACAAAAAAATGCTCCTGTAAACCCAGCCTAACCTGCTCGGGCAGATTGGCCGGTTCATGGGCCGCCAGCACCTCGCACGTCCATTGGTGCAGTCGGTTGGCGATGGCTACGTTTTCGTTGCCGTAACGGATCATCTCCATGATGCGTTGCTCGTGTTGCTTGATTTTCTCGCGCAACAACTGCGCCTGGCGCTCTTGCAGGCTAGCGGCTCTTGCCCCATGCCCACCAAACAAACGCACCGAGGCCAGAATCTCGGCGTGGCGTTCAAAAAATTCGGGGTTTTGAATCAGGTATTCGGCAATATCGTTTTCGGTCATAGGCGTCATAACAGGTGTCCCTTTGTTTTGTGGGTCTTAGCAGTCGGGCAGTTCAATATCGGCGTCAAACACAAATTGTGCGGGGCCACGCATCAGCACGGGCTTGCCAGCACCAGCCCATTCAATCACCAGTTCGCCACCCAGGGCTTGCACCCTCACTTGGGCATCTAGCGCCCCGGCAGCAATCCCCGCCACCACGGCGGCACAGGCGCCGCTGCCGCAGGCCAAGGTTTCACCCGCGCCGCGCTCGTACACCCGCAGCCGAATGTTTCCTCTATCAATTACCTGCATAAAACCGGCATTTACGCCATATTTAAACCGGGCATGGCGTGAAACCAAGGGGCCCAAAACACCCACCTCTGTGGTGGCCGAATCTTGCACCGTGCATACCGCATGGGGGTTGCCCATAGAAACCAAGCCAATCTGTACATCCCCCACCGCGTTGCCACTAGGCGCAACCAACGCAAGTGGCCACAGTTCCAGACCGTGGCGCATCTGGGGCACCAGCCCAGTGGTGTCAAACGCCACCTCGGTGGGGCCAAGCACTGGCACATCCATATCCACCTGAAACAAGCCGTCGGCCGACTCGGTCAGGGTCAAAATTCGGTTCACGGTTTGCACCACCACGTCAGGCTTGGTAGTCAAACCCTTGTCCCGCACATAGCGGGCAAAACACCGTGCGCCATTGCCACAATGCTGGGCAACCGAGCCGTCCTGGTTATGAATCACATACGAAAAATCAACGTTCGCAGGCGCGTGGGCGCTGGGCTGGCGAATCGACAAAATCTGGTCCGCACCCACACCAAAATGCCTGTCCGCCAAATAACGGTACTGGCCAGGGGTCAAACCCATCAGGCCACGGGTCTCATCCAGCACGACAAAATCGTTGCCAGCCCCGTGCATTTTGGAAATTCGGATACGCATGGGGGCATTATCCTAGAAAAGAACTTGGCGTTAGGTGGGTGAGCTTTGAGGGGCTACGTGATTGCCTGGTGGTGGGGAACGCCGACTGACCCCCTGACTCTCTGACTGGTTTGATCATTCGGGACTTTGTCACCAGAGTCAATTATTTGGTAGGCCGTGAGGGACTTGAACCCCCGACCAAGGGATTATGAGTCCCCTGCTCTAACCAACTGAGCTAACGGCCCCCAACCTTTAGGGCATTGCGCCCGGCAGGGAAGGGGTGATTCTAACGGGGTTTGGGTTCGCCACTTAGCCAGGGGCTAACGCTGGTGGCTAAGCGCGTTACTCACCAGCTTGGATGTGATGTCCACAATCTGAATCATTTTGTCGTAGGCCATGCGGGTGGGGCCAATCACGCCCAGCGTGCCAACGATTTTGCCGTCTACCTCGTAGGGGCTGGTGACGATGGACAGTTGCTCTACCGGCACCAGTTGGCTTTCGCCGCCTATGTAGATACGCACCCCTTCGGCGCGGCTAGAGTTGTCCAGCAGGCGTAGCAAAGCAGCCTTGTGCTCAAACAACTCAAAGGCACTTCGTAATTGACCCATGTCACCTGAAAACTCACTCACCGACAGCAGGTTGCGCTCTCCGGCTACCACCACCTCATCGGCCACCTTGCCAAAGGTGTCGGCACCCACCTCAACGGCGGCGGCCATCAGGGTGCCGATTTCGCTGCGCAGTTGCTCCACTTCGTGCTTGATGCGCTCGCGCATTTGCTCTATGGCCAAACCGCTGTAATGCGCGTTAAGGTAATTGGTGGCCTCTACCAATTCGGAGCTGGTGTATTCACGGTCGGTAAAGATGACCCGGTTTTGTACATCACCCTCAGGGGTGACCAAAATCACCAACAGGCGGCGCTCGGACAAACGCAAAAACTCGATATGCCTGAACACCGAGCTGCGCTTGGGGGCTACGACCACGCCTACAAAATGCGACAGGTTGGACAGCAAAGAGGCTGCGCTGGCAATCACACGCTGGGGCTGGTCTTGAATCAGGGGCGGGGCTTCAAGGTGCGTGGGCTCCGCCGTTAACATGGTGTCTACAAACAGCCGGTAGCCACGCGCCGTGGGGATACGCCCTGCTGAGGTGTGCGGGCTGGCGATCAGGCCCAACTCCTCAAGGTCGGACATGACATTGCGAATCGTTGCGGGTGACAACTCCAACCCACTGGCCCTAGACAGGGTGCGCGAGCCTATGGGTTGCCCATCGGCAATGTAGCGTTCGACTAACGCTTTTAATAACAACTTGGCCCTGTCGTCTAGCATGGAGCGATTTTAGTGTTGTAATTTGGATATGGCTTCACATTTCAAGAAAGTAGCGCTGTTTGGCAAGTACCACGCACCGGGTGCAAAAACCGGCTTGCTGCAAATTGGCGCGTTCCTAGAAAGCCAAGGCTGCGAGGTGGCACTAGAAGCCGAGACCGCCCAGTGCTGCGATATCACCCAATGGGACACCCTGAACCACGCTGCCATTGGCGCAAGTTGTGATTTAGGGCTGGTAGTGGGTGGCGACGGCACCATGCTGGGCGTGGCGCGCAAAATGGCCGGAGGCGAGTTGCCGCTGGTAGGCATCAACCAAGGGCGCTTGGGGTTTGTGACCGATATCCGCTTTGAGGACTTTGAAGCGGTGCTACGGTCGATTCTTGGCGGCCACTACTTGCAAGACCGCCGCCACCTCATACACGCCCGCGTGCTACGGGCGGGTGCTGAAATATTTGAAGCCTGGGCCGTCAACGACGTGGTGGTCAACCGCGACGCCACCTCGGGCATGGTGGAGCTGCGTGTAGAGGTAGATGGTCATTTTGTGGCTAACCAACGTGCCGACGGATTGATCATCGCATCCCCCACGGGGGCAACCGCCTATTCGCTGTCGGCCGGGGGGCCGCTGCTCCACCCCTCCATCAACGGCTGGGCGCTGGTGCCTATTGCCCCTCATACCTTGTCCAACCGTCCCATCGTGATCCCCGATAGCGCAGAGATTGCGGTTGAGATCGTGTCGGGACGAGATGTTTCGGCCAATTTTGATATGCAGTCGTTAACGGCCTTGATGCCGGGCGATAGGGTGTTGGTGACCAAATCCCATCACTCTGTGTTGATGCTGCACCCTCTGGGTTGGAATTATTTTGACACCCTGCGCATGAAGCTGCACTGGAACGAGGGGGGATCGTAAGCATGGCCTTGCGGCGCATCAGCCTGAAAGATTTTGTAATCGTTGCAGAGCTGGACCTGGCTTTGGACCAAGGCTTTACCGCCTTGACCGGTGAGACGGGCGCCGGGAAGTCGATTTTGATCGACGCCCTGCAACTATGCCTGGGCGCACGGGCCGACGCCACCACCGTGCGCGAAGGCGCGCAGCGGGCCGACATTTGGGCCGAATTTGACCCGCCGCCTGCGGGATCGCCGGTTGAAGAGTGGTTGGACCAGGGTGGTTTTGACACCCAAGACACCCTGCTGCTGCGCCGCAGTATTGACCAAGATGGCAAAAGCCGGGGCTGGATTAACGGCAGCCCCGCCACGGCTAGCCAGTTGCGTCAATTGGGCGAGCAATTGGTGGATATCCATGGGCAGCACGCCTGGGCCGCATTGACCCGAGGCGGCGCGGTTCGTGAGCTGCTGGACACCTTTGCAGGCATTCAGACACAGGCCTTGGCTGAGGCCTATGCCCAATGGCGCCAAGCCCAAACCAAACTGCGTGACGCCGAGCACTCGCACCAGCAACAACAAAATGAACGCGAGCACCTGCTGTGGCAGTTAACCGAAATACGGCGCCTTGCCCCCAAAGAAGGCGAGTGGGCCGAGATCAACCTACAGCACAGCCGCTTAGCCAACGCCCAAGCCTTGATGGATGCCAGCCAGTTGGCCTTGGCGCTGCTAGACCAGGATGACACGGGCGCGGTGGCTGCATTGGCCAAATCGCAGCACGCATTGGCCGCCGTGCAAGCCACCGAGCCCGCATTTGGCCCCATTGCTGATGAACTGACTGCCAGCTTGGCCCAGGCCCAGGATGCGGTGTACAGCCTGCAAGCCTACCTCAGACGTGCCGATTTGGACCCCCAACGCCTGGCTGAGTTGGACGAGCGCATGGGCCAGTGGATGACCTTGTCGCGGCGCTTTAAAACCCCACCCGAAGCACTACCCGCCCTGTTAAGCCAATGGGAGTATGCACTTGCGGCACTAGATGCAGCATCTGACCTTGAGACCTTGGCGCGCCAAGCGCAATCGCAACTGGCTGTGTACAGCCAATTGGCCAAACAGGTAAGCCAAGCACGCCAGAGCGCTGCGCCACAACTGGGCCAAGCGGTTACGGCGGCCATGCAAACCTTGGGGATGCCGGGTGGGCAACTGGTGGTTGAACTTGAAACCCGCGACCAGCCAGCGGCCAGCGGCAACGAAGAGGTTCAGTTTTTGGTGGCGGGTCACACGGGCACCAGCCCGAAACCCATCACCAAGGTAGCCTCGGGGGGTGAGTTGTCACGCATCGCCCTGGCGCTAACCGTCGTGGCGCAACAATCAGGTGCAGCCCCTACACTGATTTTTGACGAAGTGGACGCGGGCGTAGGCGGTACAGTGGCGCAAGCGGTGGGCCGTTTGATGCGGGAACTGGGACACAACCATCAGGTCCTGGCCGTAACCCATTTGCCGCAGGTTGCCGCCTATGCGCACCACCATTTGCGTGTATCCAAACAAAGCCTTGGCGATCAAACCCTAAGCCGTGTTGACACATTGGGCAATGACCAGCGCGAACTAGAAATTGCCCGCATGTTAGCGGGCGATCCCATTACCCCCACCTCACAGGCCCACGCCCGCGAAATGCTGGTACTGGGTGCCGCCAACAAGGCCAAGCCATGAAGCAAGATTTGGTTCTCATCACAGGCATGTCGGGTTCAGGTAAATCGGTCGCGCTTAACGCACTGGAAGACGCAGGTTTTTATTGCGTAGACAACTTGCCGCCGCAGTTGCTCACCGCCTTCATTGATTTAATGGAGATGCGCAAAACCCGAAAAGTGGCGGTGGCCATAGACGTGCGCAGTGCCGACGCCCTACCCCAACTGCCCCGCCTGATCGCTGATCTGGCCGCCGAACGAGTGCGGGTGAAGGCCTTGTTTTTGGACGCCACCACCGACACACTGGTGCGTCGTTTTTCTGAGACCCGCCGCCGCCACCCGCTCAATGCCTCTGAAAGCAACACCCAGACCACGCACCAACACGCATTGATCGAGTCGATCGAGCTTGAGCGCCAAATGCTGATGGACTTGCGTGAACACGCCCATGTCATTGACACCAGCCTGATCAGAGGCCAGCAACTACAGGTCTATGTCCAAGCCCTTTTTGAAAATGCGGGCAACGCACTGACCTTGGTGTTTGAGTCTTTCGGGTTCAAAAAGGGATTGCCGCTAGACGCCGACTTTGTGTTTGACGTGCGCATGCTGCCCAACCCCTACTACGAGGGCGCTCTGAAGGCCTTGACGGGGCGTGATGCAGCGGTGGCGCAATTCCTAGGCTATAACGCCGATGTTGTGGCCATGCAAAATCAAATTCAAACGTTTTTGACACGGTGGCTGCCGTCAATGAACCGGGACCAACGCAGTTACGTGACGGTAGCCATTGGTTGCACTGGCGGCCAGCACCGCTCGGTGTATTTGGTAGAACAACTGACAGGGCATTTTGCGCAAACCGTGGCCGAACAAAAACTGCCCTGGGCGGTACTCAAACGCCACCGTGAACTAGACGCTACACCAACCAACGCCTAACCAACGCCTAACCGGCGCGGGCAGGCCTTCGTCAGGCCATCGTGTATCCAGCAACCACTGCCCGTTTAAGCGACGGGCCAAAGGCGCGGTGCCACCCTTTGGCACTTTCACCGATACAAAGAAAAGGCGCAAATCCTTGTGCGTCAACGCGTGCGCGACCGGCTCGGAAACCACCACAGCCTTCGATAATGACAGTGGCAATGCGGCGATGAGTTGGTCATAACTATCAAACACCGGCAAACACAACAAACCCGCCCAAATACCCTTTAGAGGCCTGCGCTGCAACAGTGTTTGGCCCCCCTCCTGGCTTTGCCATTGCGCGCAAAGCAGCCAATACGACGAGTGGCTGCGTTTGAGTTGTTTTTGCTTCAAGGGAATGGCCGTCTGCAATTGCAAACGGTGCGCCTGGCATCCGCTTTGTACCGGGCAACGGTCACACGCCGGGGACTTGGCCGTACACAGGGTGGCACCCAAATCCATTAGGCCTTGGGTGTAGGTCGCCATTGGCGACGGCGTTTGCAACGGGGGAGACGCCGGTGAGGCAGCGGGCGGTAACAAGGTTTCGGCCAGAGCCCAGAGCCGCTTTTCGTTGGCCGAAGTGGCGACGTTGTCGGTAAACCCCAGGTAGCGGGCAATCACCCGCTTGGCGTTGCCATCCAAAATGCTCACGCGCTGCTCAAAGCAGGTGGCCGCGATGGCCGCAGCGGTAGATCTCCCTATGCCTGGCAATTGCTGCAACTGCGCGGGCAATGGCGGAAACCGGCCCTGCCATTGGCTCACCACCTGCTGGGCACAGCAGTGCAAATTGCGCGCGCGGCTGTAATACCCCAAGCCGCTCCACAGGCCCATCACCTCGTCCAAGGGGGCTTGCGCCAACGCCTCTACGGTAGGGAAACGCACCACAAAACGTTCAAAATAATCCACCACCGTGCTCACTTGGGTCTGCTGCAACATGATTTCAGACAACCACACTTTGTAGGGGTCACGGTCGCGCTGCCAGGGCAAATGGTGGCGTCCGTGCGCACGTTGCCAGTGCATCAAATGGTGGGCAAAGTTAAGGTCGTCAGGCGCGGCTGGCACGGGGCCGTGCGGCACATCTGTCCCACCATCCCTTGCAAGAGGCTTCGGTTGTTTCATCGTTTTTGGCAGCGCGGGCAAAAATACGTTGAGCGCTGCCCTTGGGTGATGCGAGCGATGGGCGTGGCGCAGATTCGGCAGGGAAGGCCCTGCCTGCCATAGACCCAGGCCTCGAATTGGTAATGGCCATTTACTCCGTCGGCGCTAGAGAAGTCCTTTAAGGTGCTGCCGCCTTTGTTCACCGCCTCTGTAAGTACCTTTACCACCTGCCCGTGCAAACGCGTGACACGTGGGCGGCTCAATTGCAAGGCGGTGGCCACCGGCGAAATACCCGCCAAAAACAAGGCTTCGCAGGCGTAGATGTTTCCTACGCCGACCACGATATGCCCCTGTAACAACGCCAGCTTGATCGCACTGCGACTGGCCTTTAAGCCGGCATGCAATTGCGCCACAGAAAACCCCTCTGAAAAAGGCTCTACGCCCAAGTGACCCAATAGCTTTTGTGCCTGAGGCGACGCCTCGCTTGGCGCCCACACCACCGCACCAAACCGCCTAGGGTCGTGCAAACGCAAAGTGCCAGAGGTGGTGTGTAAGTCAAAATGATCATGCGACGCCTGGGGTGGTAAATCGCGCGCAAAACGCAGGCTGCCCGACATACCCAGGTGCAGCAACAATAGGCCTTGGTCCAAATCCATGAGCAGGTATTTACCACGCCGCCGCACGGCCACCACTTTGCGCCCCACCAGTTGCACAGGGTCAATGCCCAAGGGCCAGCGCAGCGGCTTGCCCAGCGCAACACCAACAACGGCCGCGCCGCCAATGGCATCAGCAAAACTGCGGCGCGTCACTTCAACTTCGGGTAGTTCTGGCACAGAGGTCTTTCAAGCAATGAGGGCGGGACTGGCAGTGTACTGAAAGCGCAGCCGCATGAATTATCATCCCCCGATGAACGTGCATCCGCTATCGGCCCTTTTTCCATTCATTCGCGTCTTGTTTTGCGGCTTACTGGCTGTGTCCGCACACAGCGTCGTCCTTGGTCAGTCGCAAGATGTAGGCACCGGGACCAACCCAAGCCCCACGGCAATTGGGGTGGTCAATTCCGATCTGGACGGTAAAACCATGGGCTACGTTCTGCTGGCCGAATTGAGCGCCCGCAATGGAGACATTGAGGGCGCCGTCGCCTACTACTACCAAATCGCCAAAGAAGTGAAGCGCGATGAATTGTTTGAAAAAGCGGTGCAGTATGCATTCGTCATGCGATCGGCCGATCACGCTATCGATGCGGGCCGTGCCTGGACGCAGACCATGCCCACCTCTGCCAAGGCCGCGGTGTATTGGTTCACCATCATGTTACGAACGCAGCCTAAAGAACGATCCTATGACGCACTAAAGGCGGCCTTGGAAAAAAGCGATGCCGCCGGCAAAAATGCACTCTTGCGTGAGTTGCCCCGGTGGTACGGCGCTACTGCACCAACCCCTGCCACACTCAAAGCCCTAGAGCGGGTTCTGGCACCCCATCGGGCCGCACCCCAAACCGCTGTTTACGCTACCGTGGCCATGGCCCGCCTGCAGCTTGGCGCGTCTGACACAGAAGCGGCACTGGCCCTTTTCCAGGCCGCCGCGGCCCTAGACGCCAGGCACCCCGAAACCATTGGCTTGGCGGCCGCGTTGTTGCCCTTAAGACCAGAAATACTCAAGCGGTGGTTTATTGCCCAGATCGAACAACACGGCGACAGCGCCACGGTGCTCAACTTGGTGCGCTGGCAGGCCGAACAAGAAGGCGCGGGGCCAACCCTTGCTATGCTTGAAAGCGCGTGGCGCAAGCACCCCAACAATCCGGCAGTAGGCCTGCTGTTGGCACGCTACCAAATAGCCGCGTTGCGGTGGAACAAAGCCAAGGCCATGCTGGAGCGGGCGCGCCAGCTGGACCTTGACTACTCAAAGGACACCTCAAGCGACGCAGTTGCCGCAGTTTCGCAAGAAATACGCCTGCGTCTGGCCGAAGTGGAACTTATTAAAAACCCTCAAGGTTCTATCGAAGAATGGTTGGAAGGCGTTAGCCTGGATCGCTTTGACTCTGAGGTGTTAAGGCTTAGGCTTTTGCAATTAGTGGGCAAAGGCGAACTTGAACAGGCGGCCCTGGCCTTGGCTGCGGCACCTGACCGCACCCAAGACAACCCCTTGGACAAGGCACACTTATGGGACGAAGTTTTGCGTGCCAAGGGGCGCTACCCAGAAGCGCTCACCGCCCTAAACGAGCGCCTGGCCGCTGCGCCCAACGACAAAGCTTTGCAGATCGCGCGTGCGACCCTGTTAGAAGAACTGGGCGATACCCGTGCTGCGTTATTGCAACTTCGTCAGGTGGTTCAAGACGATCCTAGCGACCCTTTGGCACTCAACGCCCTTGGGTACACCCTGGCCGACCATGGGCAACAACTCCTTGAGGCCAAGGAGTTGATCAGCCAAGCCAACAAAGGCCAACCCAACAATGCCATGATTATGGACAGCCTGGGGTGGGTGGAGTACCGGCTGGGCCACCTTGAAGATGCAGCGCACTGGTTGAATCGCGCCTACGAACGAGACCCCCACCCCGAGATTGGCGCCCATTTGGGCGAGGTGCTGTGGATGCAAGGCCAAAAAGACCGGGCGATCAAAGTGTTTCAAGATGCCTTTGATAACCTGTCTCCCTACCCCGCACTGGTCAAAACACTCAAACGCCTAGGCGTAACCCTGCCCTAAACCCATCACGAAATGCCTGTTGTAACCGCCCGTGACCCATGTTGGCGCTATGCCTTGGCCACGCCATCTTTAGGGCTGTTGGTGCTGACTATGTTCCTGGCCGGATGCACTACCCCAGTCACCTCCGACAACCCGCCTTTGGTGCCTGCGGCGCAGGCCGGTCAAAACCCAACGGCTAAGGCGTTTTCCGGGAGATTGGGCCTACAGTTCCCAAACGGGGGCAACCCGTCGGTGCAACTGGGTTTTACCTTGCAAGGCAACCGCACTCAGGGCCAGTTGCTGCTTGAAACGCCGTTTGGTACAACCGTGGCATCTGTGCAATGGAACGCCCAATTTGCCAGGCTGAGCCGAGGCGATACCCACCAACACTTTCCCAGCCTTGACGCCTTGTTGGCGCAAGAGTTGGGCAGCGAACTGCCTTTGGACGGTGTTTTCGCTTGGTTGAACGGCCAAGGCACCGTGGCCCTGACCGGGGCCGGGTGGCTGATCGAAGGCGAACAAGCCCAAACGCGTTTGCGCGCCTATCGTGCGTCACCTGCCCCTGCGATTCGATTGACCCTGGTTTTAGATCCCCCCGCATGAGTACCCTGTACGATTTAGCCGCTCCGGCCAAGCTCAATTTGTTTTTGCACGTGGTAGGCCGCAGGGACGACGGGTACCACCTGCTGCAATCGGTTTTTGCGCTCATTGATTGGCAAGACACTCTGCACCTAGAAACACGGCCCCATGGCGCGATCAGCCGCCATGACCTGACTGTTGCCCTTCCCAGCGACGACCTGTGCACCAAGGCGGCACGGGCATTGCAACAGGCCACCGGTTGCCCTTTAGGCGTTCACATCACCCTTCGCAAGGATATCCCCTCTGAGGCCGGATTGGGTGGCGGTTCGTCAGACGCCGCAACCTGTCTGCTAGGTTTGAACCGCCTTTGGAATCTGGGGCTTGGTCGCGCAGATCTTGCCCGCCTGGGCGCACAGTTGGGCGCTGACATTCCGTTTTTTATAGGCGGTCAAAATGCCTGGGTGGAAGGGGTAGGCGAGCAACTCACCCCCCTGGCGCTTCCCGCGGCCCAATTTGTGGTCCTCAAACCCCCGACTGGCCTGGCCACGCAAGGCATTTTCCAGTCCGAGCTGCTGAAACGCGATACCAAACCTGCTACAATCCTTGGCTTTACTGCTGATGCACGTACTCCTTTTGGATTTGGTTGTAATGACCTCCAAGGGGTGGCGACAACGCTATGCCCTGAGGTGGCTACAGCGCTGCAGCTTTTAGAGAATGTAGGCCTAGCTGGCCGCATGACAGGCTCTGGAAGCGCGGTGTTTGCCCCACTACCGCCCGCCACTTTGGGGGCTCAGGCACAGTCTGTGAACCAGATTTTGGCCTTGCAAAAAGCCTTAGGTTTGGTTCCCAATGGGCGTCATTGGCAAATGAGGTTGTGCAAAGGGCTGGACCAGCACCCCCTTTTTGATTGGGTGAGTGAAGCGGGGCATTAAGGGTTAGCGTTTTTGCATTTTGTGGTTTTTCGCGCGGCGTCAGGTTTCAATACCCGCCCACGCGTCAGGCCGGTTGTAAGGTTAGTGATTTGGGGTTTACCCACTTACTAACCTGCGTAGGGGAATCGCCAAGTTGGTTAAGGCACTGGATTTTGATTCCAGCATGCGAAGGTTCGAATCCTTCTTCCCCTGCCAAATTTTTCTCCAATCGATAAGTCCATGCTCACCACCACACCCGATTTTCTACTATTCACAGGCAACGCCATCCCCGAGGTTGCCGCTGAAATCGCCAGTACGCTGGGCATCGGCATGGGCTCGGCCACCGTTGGCCGTTTCTCTGACGGTGAAGTCACGGTCGAGATCAACCAGAACGTGCGCACCCGCGATGTGTTTGTGGTGCAATCGACCTGCGCCCCCACCAACGAAAACCTAATGGAATTGCTCATCATGGTGGATGCACTCAAGCGTGCGTCGGCCGAGCGTATTTGCGCCGTCATCCCCTACTTTGGCTATGCGAGGCAAGACCGCCGCCCGCGGTCAGCACGCGTGCCCATTACCGCCAAAGTCGTGGCTAACTTATTGCAAACGGTAGGTGTAGACCGTGTGCTCACCATGGATTTGCATGCCGATCAAATCCAAGGATTTTTTGATATTCCTGTAGACAACATCTATGCCTCACCCGTGCTGCTAGGGGACCTGCGGGCCAAGAATTATTCTGACCTTATCGTCGTATCACCCGACGTAGGCGGCGTGGTGCGCGCCCGCGCCTTGGCCAAGCAGTTGAACTGTGACATGGCCATCATCGACAAACGCCGTCCCAAAGCCAATGTGAGTGAGGTGATGCACGTTATCGGTGAAATCGACGGCCGCAACTGCGTAATCATGGACGATATGGTGGACACCGCCGGAACCCTGGTCAAAGCGGCCGAGGTATTAAAGGAACGCGGCGCCAAAAAAGTGTACGCCTATTGCACCCATCCCGTGTTCTCAGGCCCTGCCATTGAACGAATTCAAAAGGGTACCGCCTTAGACGAAGTGATAGTGACCAACACCATCCCCCTAAGCCCGGCCGCCTTGGCCTGCACCCGTATCCGACAATTATCCGTAGCGTCCTTGATCGCTGAAACCATTCAGCGCATTTCACGCGGCGACTCGGTCATGAGTTTGTTTTCAGAAAAAGAACAGGACAACCTGTTTTAGGAACCCTATGCGAAATTCCTGCGAAACCGAGACAGCCGGATCAGGATGGGATGCCAGGCGTCTTTTTGCAGCCAATAGCCTGTCTATTGGCAAGAAAAGCAACGCAGCAGACCGCCTGAGTCCGGTTGCTCTCGGGCCGCACGGGGTTTTGCAGAGGGTTCCTAAGCTGAAAACAACAGCCGACTGCCCGTGTTGGGCAGTTCGGTTTTTTTAAACCCGGGAATACACTGGTCGCGGTGCTTCCCTGTACAGGAGTTACTATGAAATTTACCGCTTTTGAGCGTAACAAACAGGGCACGGGTGCGAGCCGCCGTCTCCGTATTTCTGGCCGTACACCGGCTATCGTTTATGGTGGTTCAGACAAACCACAGAACGTTGAGTTGGACCACAACAACCTGTGGCACGCCCTGAAAAAGGAAGCGTTTCACGCCAGTATTTTGGATATGGAAATTGACGGCAAAACCAGCCAAGTACTGCTGCGCGATGTTCAATACCACCCCTTCAAGCCCATGGTGTTGCACATTGACTTCCAGCGGGTACTGGCCGATCAAAAAATCACTATGAAAGTGCCTTTGCACTTCAGCGGCCAAGACTTGTCGCCTGCGGTAAAAACCGATAACTGCTTGGTCAACCATGTATTGAACGAGATTCAGGTTAGCTGCCTACCCGCCGATTTGCCAGAATTTATCGCCGTCGACCTGTCTGCCATGCATAAAGGCAGTGCCTTGCATGTCGCCGACTTGGTTTTGCCAAAAGGCGTTTCTGCAGTGGTCCATGGCAAAGTCAACCCCGTTGTGGTGTCGGTCACCGCCATTGAAGTCGAAGTGGTAGCAGCGCCTGTTGCACCCGCTGCCGACGCCAAGGGCAAAGCGGGCGCCAAAGCCAAGCCAGCCGCAGCTCCGGCCAAAGACAAAAAATAATCGGTCTATGCCCTTGCGAAAAAGGCCTGCCACGCAGGCCTTTTTTTTCGACTGACGGATAATCCTAGAAACGGCAGTTGACCGCTTACTTCTTCTGGTAAAGCCATATGAACACTGATGTTTTAACGCCCTTAAACCTTCACCGCTTAGGTTAGAGCGCTACAGGCCCGACTGAGCCGCCATGCAGCGCTCTGGCGGCGTTGCGCCTCCTAGCGGGCAAAGGCCCGCGTCGTCGTTGCGCCTTGCCAGCGCCCAGCCTGACAGCCCATTCGCGCCTGTCCAACTGCCGTTTCTAGGATAATGGAGCACCATGATCAAACTACTGGTGGGCCTTGGCAACCCCGGCCCTAAATACGACGACACCCGCCACAACGCCGGCTTTTGGTGGCTGGATGCTGCCGCGCGCCAATTGGGGGCCCCGCTGGCACCCGACAAAGCTTTTTTTGGCAATACCGGCCGCGTGACTCTACAAGGCCAGCACCGCTACCTGTTGGCCCCTCAAACGTACATGAACCTTTCGGGCAAGGCCGTAGGCGCGCTGGCCCGGTTTTACAAAATAGCCCCACAAGAAATTTTGGTTGTGCACGACGAGCTAGACCTGCCGCCTGGACAGGTCAAACTCAAATTGGGAGGCTCTAGCGCCGGGCACAATGGCCTAAAAGACATAGAAGCCCAATTGGGCAGCCAACAAACCTGGCGGCTCAAGGTAGGCATTGGCCACCCTGGCACGCGCGAGCAGGTGATAGGCTGGGTGCTAGAAAAGCCCAGCTTGGACCACCGCATCGCCATCGCCCAGTCCATAGACAAAACCATTGCCCAACTGCCCGAGCTGCTGGCCGGAAACATGGAAAAAGCCATGCTGGTGCTTCACACCAAAGGCGAGCCCAAGCCCAAAACAAAACCCAAGCCACCGGGCGCTGACACGCCACCCGGGCCCTAAGCCTTAGTCTCAATACCCTATCGCGCCGCCTTGTCCTGCTCCAGCCTGATGTATTTTTCTTGCAACTGGGCTTTGGACTCTAAAAACTCGGGGTGCAGCGGAATACACACCACCGGGCACACCTGCACACACTGCGGCTCGTCAAAATGCCCCACGCACTCGGTGCAACGATGCGGGTCAATCTGATAGATCACCTCGCCCATAAAGATCGCGTCATTTGGGCATTCGGGTTCACACACATCGCAGTTGATGCATTCGTCGGTAATCATCAGGGCCATGACTCAATTATCGCTGGGCGACCGCGAGATAGCAAAGACCCGTTGCAATAGCCTTTGTAGGCCAGCACACTCGGCCGACTAGGTGACCCTGGCCGCCTTCACCTTCTCTCCCACCCTTAGCGCCACATGGGGCGATACGAATTGCTCAAAGGCGCCGCCTAGCATGGCGATTTCTCGTACCAGCGTGCTGGAGATGTGTTGGGTGTCGTCGTTGGGGGTGAGCAGTACCGTCTCAAGGTGGGGAGCAAGGCGGCGGTTCATGCCGGCCAGTTGGGCCTCGTAGTCAAAATCCACCGACCCACGTACCCCGCGAACTATGGCGATAGCACCATGGGCCTGTGCAAAATCCACCAGCAAACCTTGGAAGGGTGCAGCGCTGATCCGCGGCAATTGGGCAAAACTGGCGTTGACCAATTCCAGCCGCTCTACAAGGCTGAACAGCGTTTTCTTATGGTGGGCAGCAGCCACACCCACCACCACTCGGTCAAACAGGTGGGCTGCGCGGCGCAGCAATTGCTCGTGTCCCAGCGTGATGGGGTCAAAGGTACCCGCAAAAACAGCGATGCGAAGGGGTGCGGTCATAGAGGGCTCCTATTCGTTGGCATGGGGCGTTCGTTGCAACAATTGGGCAAATACCTGCCCGGCTTTGAGTTGGCGATAGGGGATTAAACTTGGAAATTCATCAGAGGGCAGGGCCACCGCCGTGGGCGATTCGGCGTACAGCCAACCACCGGGCCGCAAGGCTTTGGTGGCAGCGCGTAATGCGGCGGGCATCAAGCTAGAGTCAAAAGGCGGATCTAAAAAAACCAGGTCGTAATAGCGGGGTGGAGCCTGCGTCAACACCGCGATGCCGTCGGCCCGCTTTACGCTCACCCCCTCTTGCACCCCTAGGCGCAACGCCACTTGTTGCAAAGATGCGGCCAGTTGCGCGTCCCACTCTACCAGCAGCACCTCGGCGGCCCCGCGCGAGGCCGCTTCAAAGCCCAGCGCCCCTGCCCCTGCAAACGCGTCTAGGCAGCGCCAGCCGGTGAGGTCTTGGCCCAGCCAGTTGAACAGGGTTTCACGCACCCTATCGGGGGTGGGACGCAAACCGGGCTTGTTGGCCACCGGCAAACGGCTACGCCGCAGGTGGCCGCCAATGATTCTGACCTCTGCCGGAGGGCCAAGCGGAGTGGGTGTGCGGGGGCTCATTCAGATGCCCCCGCTGGCCCAAAGCCTTGGGCCAGACGTGCCGTCATGGTTGCAGCGCTTACCGTGTCGCAACCCGAGGTGTTTTGCCCAGCCCACAGGGCGCTAAAGTCATCGCAGCCCATAGCCTCTGCCCGGCTACGCAAGGGCAGCAAGGCGTGTGTGGAAAGCGGGAAGGCCGGTGCACCACCGTAAACAGGCCCCAAATCCCGCATCAGGCGGTTGACAATTCCCCGCGCCGGTCGGCCGGTGAACAGGTTGGTTAAGGCCGTATGGGCACTGGCTTGGCTTTGCAAGGCGGCCCGGTGCACCGGCGAGGTACGGGCCTCATCGCACAACAAAAAGCTGGTGCCCACTTGCACCGCACTGGCACCCATGGCCATCACGGCACGTACAGTGCTGGCCTGCACAATACCGCCAGCGGCAATCACTGGAACAGACAAGCGCTTGACCAGTTGCGGCAACAAAGCCATCAAGCCCATTTGCTCGGGCAATGCGGCAATGGGATCTGCAGCCAGAAAAATGCCTCTGTGCCCACCCGCTTCAAGGCCCTGGGCGATTACCGCGTCCACGCCTTGGCGTGCTAAAAATTCACCCTCGGCCAATGTGGTCGCACTGCACACAATTTTTGCACCCCAGGCACGTACGGCTTGCAGCAAATCAGCCGGTGGCAGACCAAAATGGAAACTCACTACCGGGGGTTGGTAGCGTTGCAAAACCGCCAAGGCCTCTTGGTTAAATGGGCGTCGGCTGCCCGCCTCTATTGGCCCGGGGGGGTGGACTTCTAAGGCCTGGTAGTAGGGCAACAGCGTCTGCAACCAAGCCGCTTGCGTTTGTGGGTCTACCACCGATTCGGTGTGGCAGAAAAAGTTAACGTTGTAGTGCGCCACCCCGCTTTGGCGCAGGCTTTCAAGCGCCTGGGCCAATTGCTCAAGGCTGAGCATGGCGCAGGGCAAGGACCCCAAGCCCCCAGCGCGGCTCACGGCAATGGCCAACTCCGCACCCTGCACACCGGCCATGGGCGCCTGAATCAAGGGGAGCGACATCCCCAAACCGTGCGGCAAGCTCATGCGTTGTTGACCGTGTTGGAGGTGTTTAATGGCGCAGCAGGCGCTGGCAACTGTGGCGCACTCAGTGGCGCACCGTTGGCCTGTAGCAAACCCTCTTTGCCCAGCGCGGTTTGTACGGCCTGGCGTTGCTCTAGGCGGCGGATCAATTGGCTAAGCTGTGGGCAACTAGATATAACGCTTGGGTCACACGCATCGCCACGCGGGTAAATCAGCGCCCAACGGGCACATACGGCCAAGTAGACATCGCATACCGAAAACACAGACCCAAGCAGCCACGGGCCTTGGGACTTGGCAATTTGTTGCTCTAGCAACGCAAAGTGGCCAGCAATGCGCGCACGTATCCCCTGGCGCAGCGTGGCTACCGCCTCTGGCGAGGGCAGGTAGCGCTCGGTGTAAAACATCACCCTTAAATCGGCATGCAGGGTGTTGGACAAATAAAACAACCACTTGAGCGCGTCACCTGTTTGGCCAGCATTGGTAGGCCAGAGTTGCCCGTGCTTTTGCGCCAAATGCAGCAAAATGGCCGCGGTTTCAAACAAGGGCGCCTGCTGGTCAGCATCTATCAACACAGGAATCAAACCTTGGGGGTTGAGCGCCAAAAACTCGGGTTGGTGGTGTTCCTTGAAGTCGCGGTCCACCAACACCTGTTGATAGGGCAGGCCCATTTCTTCCAGGGCCATACGAATCACCAGGTTGGCGCTGTCAGGGGCGTAATAAAGGGTGTATGGCATAGCGGGGCGTCCTTGGTGCACACTCGTTCCATAATACCGGTAAATTTAGTGTCCGCCCATCTGCCCATGTTTCGCTTTTTCAAAAAAAAATCAACGCCAGAACTCACCCCTAGCCCAGAGGTGCAAGCGCCTAGAGGCGCGTGGCTGGACAAGCTCAAAGCCGGTCTGCGCAACACCGCCAAAAGCATTGGCTCGGTGTTTACCGGCACCCAGATTGACGAGGCTTTGTACGAAGAGTTAGAAGCCGCTCTGTTGATGGCCGACACGGGTGTCAATGCCACCCACTACCTGTTAGAGCGGGTACGCGCCCTGGTTAAAGAAACCAAAACCACAGAACCAGCCAAGGTGCGGGCGTTGTTGATTCAGGCGCTCACTGAACTGTTGGCGCCCTTGCAGCGCCCGCTGGCGCTGGGGCAACACACACCCACCGTGATGATGGTGACGGGTGTGAACGGCGCGGGCAAAACCACCTCGATTGGCAAGCTCACCCGGCATTTGGCGCAATCGGGGGCCAGCGTGTTGTTGGCCGCCGCCGATACCTTTAGAGCCGCTGCCAAAGAGCAACTACAGGTGTGGGCCCAGCGGACCGACGTTGAAATCATTAGCCAAACCGGGGGCGACCCGGCGGCGGTTAGTTTTGACGCGGTAACGGCGGGCAAGGCCCGTGGCAAAGACGTGGTGCTGGTGGATACTGCGGGCCGATTGCCTACCCAGTTGCACTTGATGGAAGAACTTAAAAAGGTCAAACGCGTGATTGGCAAAGCCGATACCAGCGCCCCGCACGAGGTGCTGCTGGTGATTGACGGCAACACAGGCCAAAACGCGCTGGCGCAGGTCAAGGCTTTTGACGCCGCACTGACCTTGACCGGCCTGATTGTGACCAAGCTGGACGGCACGGCCAAAGGCGGGGTGTTGGCTGCTGTTGCCCTGTGGGCGCGTGAACGTGTAGTAACTCAAGACAATGCTGCAGTCCCGTTGGCCGTGTACTTCATTGGCGTTGGAGAAAAGCTGGAAGACCTGCAAACCTTTGACGCCGCAGAATTTGCCCAAGCTTTGCTGTCGTAATGGCAGCCCTGTCCATTTTGCAATCTTGTAAGAATACCCGTTGCCGCACCGACTAAGTGTTGAACGATTCGGCCTAGGTTTTGCTGCATGAGGCGATATCGTCGGCTGAGATACCCACTGTTTTTACTGTCTACCCCTCGTTTTTTACTCTTCTAATCTTTTGCTTATGTCACACACCCCTGTTGTTTCCCGCCGCGAACTGGTCCTTGGCCTGGCCGCCAGTGCCGCCCTTCCCGCCTTGGCGCAAACCCCCGCCTGGTCCGATATTGAGGCCCGCGCCAAAGGCCAAACGGTGTACTTCAACGCCTGGGCGGGCAGTGAGCCCATTAACGCCTATATCCAGTGGACCAATGCCGAGTTGCAACGGCGTTATGGCGTGCGGCTGGAGCACGTCAAAATTCAAGACGCGCCTGACATGATCAAACGGGTGAGGGCCGAAAAGCAGGCCGGGCGTTTGCAAAATGGGTCGGTCGATTTGGTGTGGATCAACGGCGAAAACTTTTTAACCATGAAAAAAGAAGGCCTGCTGTTTGGCCCCTTTGCCGAGGCACTGCCCAACTTTAAGTGGGTAGACGTACAGGGCAAACCCACCACGCGATTGGACTTTGCCGAACCCACCGACGGACTAGAGGCCCCTTGGGGCATGGCGCAACTGACCTTTATGGCCGACCGCAAGCGTTTGCCTGCACCCCCAAGGTCTTTGGCCGCGCTATTGGAGCTGGCCAAAGCCAACCCAGGGCGCATCACCTACCCACGCCTGCCGGACTTTACCGGCACCACCTTTGTAAAACAGGTGTTGCTTGAGTCCAGCAAAGACCGCTCAGCCTTGTACCGCCCGGTCACACCTGTGGCCTTTGCTGCGCAAACCGCAGCCGTATGGGCCTATCTGGACGCCCTGCACCCGCATCTGTGGCGCAGCGGCAAACAGTTTGCCCAGTCGCCGTCGGCGGTACGCCAAATGATGGCCGATGGAGAACTGCTGTTGGCCATGACCTTCAACCCCAATGAGGCCGCCAACGAGATAGCCGCCAAGCGCCTGCCCGATTCGGTTTACACCTGGCAGCACACGCTAGGCACCATTGGCAACACCCACTTTTTGGCCATCCCCTTTAACGCCAAGGCCAAAGAAGGCGCACAAGTGGCCGCCAACTTTTTAATGTCACCACAGGCCCAGGCCCGCAAAGCCGATATTGCCATTTGGGGTGACCCAACGGTACTGGCCTTGGACAAACTGAGCCCCGAGCAACGGTCTGCCTTTGGTAGCAAACCGCTGCCAGGGCAGCTAAGTCAAACCATGCCCACCATTCCCGAGCCCCATGGCAGTTGGGTAGACCCACTCGAGAAAGAGTGGATCAAGCGCTACGGGGTGTAGGCAAAGGCCAATCGATCAGGACAGATTGATCACATTCCCGTTTTCATCAATATCAATCTTGATGGAAGCGGGTTCTTTGGGTAGGCCGGGCATGGTCATGATGTCGCCGCAGATCATGACAATGAACTCAGCGCCTGCGGCCAAACGCACTTCGCGCACATTGACCATATGGCCACTGGGTGCGCCGCGCAGGCTAGGGTCGGTAGAGAAGGAGCTTTGTGTTTTGGCCACGCACACCGGGAAGTGGCCGTAGCCGCCTTCTTGCAGGGTTTTGATTTGCCCACGCACTTTGGCGTCGGCAGAAATATCGGCAGCACCATAAATTTTGGTGGCGATTTTCTTCATCTTGTCCCACAGGGTGTCGCTGTCTTCGTAGACAAACTTAAAGTTGCTATTGCCAGCATCCACCGCTGCCACCACGGCTCTGGCAACGCCTTCTGCACCCTCGCCGCCTTTGGCCCAGTGCTCGGCCAACACCACTTGCACGCCCAGTTTGCTCAGGCGCTCACGCAGCAAGGCGTGTTCGGCGTCGGTGTCGGCGGTAAAGCGATTGATGGACACCACACACGGCAAGCCGTAGTTTTGCGTGATGTTGTGAATATGGCGTTCGATATTGGCCATGCCTTTTTCAAGCGCGGCCAGGTTTTCTTTGGACAACTCGGGCACAGCCACACCGCCGTGGAACTTGAGGGCACGGATAGTGGCCACCAGCACCACCGCATCGGGGCGCAGACCGGTTTTACGGCACTTGATATCGACAAATTTTTCAGCGCCCAGGTCGGCACCAAAGCCCGCCTCGGTGACCACGTAGTCGGCCAGTTTGAGCGCGGTTTGGGTGGCAATCACCGAGTTACAACCGTGGGCGATGTTGGCAAATGGCCCACCGTGCACGAAGGCGGGGTTGCCCTCTAGCGTTTGCACCAAATTGGGTTTGATGGCGTCTTTGAGCAACACCGCCATGGCACCGTGGGCTTTCAAGTCGCTGGCTAAAACGGGTTTGAGGTCACGGGTGTAGGCCACCACGATGTTGCCCAAACGGCGCTTTAAGTCTTGCAAAGACGTGCTCAAACAGAAAATGGCCATGACCTCAGAGGCCACCACAATGTCAAAGCCGTCGCTACGGGGGTAACCGTTGGCCGGGCCACCCAAGCTCACGGTAATGTCGCGCAAAGCACGGTCGTTCATGTCCATCACCCTGCGCCAAGTGACACGACGCACATCAATGCCCAACTCGTTGCCGTGGTGGATGTGGTTGTCCAGCATCGCTGCCAATAGGTTGTTGGCCAAAGCAATCGCGTTAAAGTCACCCGTAAAGTGCAGGTTAATGTCTTCCATGGGCACGATCTGGGCATAACCGCCGCCTGCCGCACCGCCCTTGACACCGAACACAGGGCCTAGCGAAGGCTCACGCAAGGCCACAATGGTTTTTTTGCCGATGCGGTTCAGCGCATCGCCCAAGCCCACGGTGGTGGTGGTTTTGCCCTCGCCTGCGGGTGTGGGGCTAATGGCTGTTACCAAAATCAGCTTGCCGTTGGGCTTGTCTTTGAGCGTGTCCACATACGCCAGCGAAACTTTGGCTTTATAGTGACCGTAGGGCTCGATGTCGGCATTGGGGATGCCCAAACGCTCGGCGATCTGGGCGATGGGTTGCATCTTGGCGGCTTGCGCGATTTCAATATCCGATTTCATAACGGTCGATTCCAGAGTTAAAGAAGTGATTCAAACGTTTTTACAAGCGCACGCCGATTCGGACTGTTCAGGCCGCGACGCTGTGTTACGCCCCTACGGCAGTGCCCCTGTATGGGTGATTTTGATGGTGGGCACCCTGGCCATTTTGCCCTTTGCATCGGCCCTTTTGGCCAGCCTGTCCAGTGCTTGGTCCTTTACTGCATGGCAAGCGGCCCTGTACGACCCACAGTTGCCCAAGGCGCTTGGTCTGACATTTTGGAGTGCAGGATGTGCCACCTTGCTGTCTATCGCTATCACCTCTCTTATTTTGGCAGACATTTTTCCGGGACCCGCATGGGCTTTCACGACGCGGCGTTTACCGGCGTTTCTGGCACTGCCCCATCTGGCCTTTGCGGTCGGTTTTCTGTTTTTAATTGCGCCCGGCGGTTGGGTGTTACGTCTGCTCTCGCCTTGGTTGACAGGCTTTGAACAGCCGCCCCTGTGGCTTACCAGTCAAGACCCGTGGGGCCTTGGCTTGGTTGCGGTACTGGTGCTCAAAGAAGTGCCCTTTTTGTTATGGGCGGCAAGCACCCAGTTGCAGCGCCCGGAGTTGGGGCAGCGTTTGCAAGCCCAGCTATGGTTGGCCCAAACCTTGGGTTACTCCCAACGGGCCGCTTGGTGGCGGCTGGTTGCCCCAGCGGTTTGGCGGCGACTGTTCTGGCCGGTGTTTGCGGTTTGGGCCTATAGCGTCTCGGTGGTCGATGTGGCGCTGGTGATTGGCCCCACCACGCCATCGACAGCCGCAGTGCTGGCCTACACCTGGTTGCAAGACGCTGACCTTGCCACCAATCAAAAAGGCGCGGCACTGGCCTGGCTGATGATGTTGCTCATGCTCGGGGCATTGCTGGGTTTTTACTGGGTTCTGCGGGCCACCGTTCGTTGGATAGGGCGACCATGGATGGTTGCAGGCCCACCTGCTGAGCTTGCAAAGGCCAATGACACCCCAGCCTTGACGACGGCGTCGCTTACCCACCCGCCTTACCGCGCATGGCGCGTGAGCCTTTTTTTAACCGCACCCTACCTGGGCGTGATGGCCGCTTTGGTGGTGGGAAGCGTGGCGGGGTATTGGCCGTTTCCCTCGGTTTGGCCAAACGCTCTGAGTGGCCAGGGTTGGCTATCGGTGGTGCAAAGCAGTTCTACGCTGGTCACCACGGTTTCATTGGCCTGCGCCAGCGGTGCTACGGCCCTGCTTTTGGCGGTGGTCTGGTTGGAATGGGGCGGCCGGTTGGCGCCCCGTTGGTCGGAGCAATGGATCTACCTGCCCCTGGTGTTGCCCCCTTTGTTATGGACAAGTGGCTTTTATCAAATCGCGGTCTGGATGGAGGCCGAAGGTGGTTGGCTGGCCGTCTACGCAAGCCACCTGATGCTATGCATTCCGTACACCTTCATCGCCTTGTCGCCCGCGTACCGCAACTTTGACCCGCGTTACGCCTGTGTGTCAGGCAGTTTAGGCGTACCCTACGCGCGCTTTTTGTGGACGGTGAAATGGCCCATGCTCAAATCATCGCTGGCGTTTGCCGCGGCGCTGGGTTTTGCGGTGAGTGTGGCGCAGTACCTGCCCACCCAGTTTATGGGTGCGGGGCGTGTAGCCACCGTCACCACCGAGGCTGTTACTCTGGCGGCGGGCTCCCACCGTGAACTGACCAGCGCCTACGCACTGCTGCAATGCCTGCTGCCTCTGTTGGCCCTGGCCTTGGCCCACATGGTGAGCCGGCCCAGGCGATGGCGTTGAAGCTGCGCCTTACGTGTTTAGTCCCGTCTGCTCGGGACTAAACACGATTGAGTTTGGCGAGAGGCAGCTTGTAGTGCACGCCCTGCTGAAACATCAACCAAGGCGGGGCACTGAAAAGAAAATGGTAGGTCTGGTGCAGACAGCCAACCGGCCATATTGCTCACTTCGTCGCCCGCCTGCGCCCAAGTCGAAGTTTGTCCCGGCCCGCCGCAAAGCGGCTAGGTCAACAACACCTTGTTAGGCTGGCGCGACTCCCAGTTTAAAAGCTTTGCCAGTGGAAGGTTCTGGTTTTCAATCATGTGGAATGTTTGACTCATGCCAACCCCTTGTTGACTGTATGGACTAGGCGACTTCGCCGCCAAAACGCTTGATAAGGTTATCGATGTACTGCTCTACCATTGTGGTGAACTCGGCCTCGACCACCGGTGCCACCACCATTTTCATGATCCCAGGCAAAGGCAGGCTCAAGTCCCCTTGCGTGGTGAACGACAGTGCGGTTGATTTTTTCTTGTCCGTAATCTTCCACTGCCCGGCAACCAATCCGTTGCCCACCCCATTTACGGGCGTCCAAACAATGGTACCCTTGGCCTTGTTGGAGACGTAATTGGAGGCATACACGGTTTGCAAGTTAACCGAGGCAATGCCGATTTTTTCCATTTCCCATCGGTAGCTATTGCCCCCTAAATCGACCAACTGATCCACTTTTGGAAAAAAGCTGGCCGAGGTGGGAACATCGGCCAACACGTCGAACACCTCCGAATAGGGTGCTTTTACAGAAAACTCGTATTCCAGATTGATTGAAACGGTGATGGCCACATGGAACTCCAAAAGTTGCGTTATCTTTTTCAGTCTACGCCACACAATAGCGCCTAGGTGTTGGCATTTACCCTGATAGCGAGAGCCGCCGAGGCCATCCGTTCCCATGCTTGAAATTTCTGTTCATTCCTTAAGGTCACCCACGCACACCCTGATCAAAGATTTGCAGCTTGCCGTCCCGGCGGGCGCGATTCACACGGTGATGGGTGCCAGTGGCTCTGGCAAGTCCAGTTTGCTCAGTGCCATTGCGGGCACTCTGGATGAGGGCATGGTGTTTATTGGGGACGTTCGTTTAAACGGCCTGCGCATTGACCACCTGCCCACACCGGCGCGCAAAGTGGGGCTGTTGTTCCAGGACCCGTTGCTCTTCCCCCACCTTAGTGTGCTTGAGAATTTGCTGTTTGCCATCGCACGCGGGCCAAGCGCAGCCCAACGCTTGGCAAAGGCCAGACAGGCCCTGGCCGACGCGCAATTGTCGGACTATGAAAACGCCGACCCCAACACCCTGTCGGGCGGACAAAAGGCCAGAGTGGCGCTGATGCGTGCCCTACTGGCCGAGCCCTCGGCGCTGCTGCTGGATGAGCCGTTTTCCAAGCTTGATGCGGCGCTACGGGTGACTATGCGCGAATTTGTTGCCAACCATGTAAGAAAACGCGGCATTGCAACACTAATGGTCACACACGACACCGCCGACATCTTTGACCCGCACCACCTCACCACACTCAATGGTTCACCTTTGTAAATCCACGCTGCCATGTTAGACCGCCGAGCTATAGAGTTTCTACGCCCCACCATTGCGTGGGCCGCAGGCAGGCTGGCCTCGCAAGGGGTGACCGCGACGCAAACTACAGTATTCGGGTTTGCGGTAGGCGTAGGCGCTGCCATCTGCCTCACACAGGGTTGGTTCATCACAGGCCTGGTGGCCTTGCTGATTTCTCGCTTGTGCGACGCTTTGGACGGTGCCATTGCAAGGCTTAGCCAACCCACAGACGCCGGTGGCTTTTTGGATATCACGTTGGACTTTTTGTTTTACGCCTCGATACCCTTGGCGTTTGCGATTTACGACCCCACCCATAACGCCTTGGCCGCCGCCATTTTGCTGGCTGCCTTTATTGGCACCGGCACCAGCTTTTTGGCTTTTGCCACCTTGGCGGCCAAGCGCGGTATGCACAATGCCGCCATGCCCAACAAGTCGTTTTACTTTCTGGGTGGTTTGACCGAGGCCACCGAAACCCTCACTGTATTTGCCTTGATGTGCCTATGGCCGAGCGGATTTCCTGTGTTCGCCGGGGTGTTCTCGGCGCTGTGTGCCCTCACCATCGTGACACGCATCTGGGGGGGATGGAAGTTGTTGCAAGACACCCCCACGCCGCCACAAGCCTGAAACCCATCACCCTAACCCACCCATGAAAAAACTACTACTCGTTGTGACTATCGCTGCCGCGCTGGCGGGCGTACTGTGGCAATTTGACTTGGGGCAGTACCTGAACTTTGAAGCGCTCACGCGCAACAAGGGTGCCCTTGCCGCATGGGTGGCACAGGGCCCGCTTCGTGCCGGGCTGGTGTTTTTCGCGCTGTATGTGGCCTGCACCGCGCTGTCTTTACCCGGCGCAGTCATACTGACGCTGGCCGCTGGCGCGTTGTTTGGGGTGGTATGGGGCACTGTGATTGTGTCCTTCGCCTCGTCTCTAGGGGCAACCTTGGCGTTTTTGACCTCGCGCTACCTAGCGCGTGACTGGGTACAACGCCGCTTTGGCCCACAACTGTCAAGGATCAACCAGGGCATCGCGACCGAGGGTGCCTTCTACCTGTTCAGTATGCGTTTAGTACCGTATATACCGTTTTTCGCCATCAACCTGGCCATGGGTTTGACCCCTCTCAAGACCCATACGTTTTATTGGGTGAGCCAAGCCGGAATGCTAGCGGGCACCGTGGTTTACGTGAATGCGGGCACCCAATTGGGCCAGTTGCAGTCCCCCTCTGACATTTTGTCTTGGCCCTTGGCCAGTGCATTTATATTGCTTGGATTGTTCCCCTGGGTTGCCAAAAAGGCCTTAACCCGTTTCTCTCTGAAAGGCAAGCCATGAGTTCGGTATACACACGATGGGAATCCCAAAGGCCCAAGCGATTTGACCGCAACCTCATCGTGATAGGCGGTGGCGCTGGCGGTCTGGTGAGCGCCTATATTGCCGCCGCGGTCAAAGCCAAAGTCACCTTGATTGAAGCCCACGAGATGGGCGGTGACTGCCTGAACTACGGGTGTGTTCCCAGCAAAGCCTTGATCAAGTCGGCTCAACTGGCCCATCAAACCCGTCACGGCTCACGCTATGGTTTGAGCGATGCCGAGCCCGCCATTGACTTTCGCGCCGTAATGGCCAGGGTCAAACAAGTCATTGCCGACGTAGCCCCGCACGACAGTGTGGAGCGTTACACCGAACTAGGTGTAGAGGTGCTCAAAGGCTATGCCAAACTGGTCAACCCCTGGACCGTTTCCATTGCCATGAACGACGGCACCCAACGCAGCCTGACCGCACGCTCTATCGTGCTGGCCACCGGCGCTCAGCCCTTTGTACCGCCACTGCCCGGTCTGGTCGAGGTCGGATTTGTCACCAGCGATACCCTGTGGGACGCCTATGCGGCGCTTGACCATATCCCCGAACGCATAGTCGTGCTGGGCGGCGGCCCTATAGGTTGCGAACTGGCACAAAGTTTTGCCCGTTTAGGGGCAAAAGTCACCCAAATAGAGATGGCCCCACGCCTGCTGTTGCGTGAGGACCCTGAAGTTTCTGCACTGGTGTCCAAGTCCCTTAGCGACGACGGTGTTTCCGTCCTGACCGGGCACAAAGCGGTGCGATGTGGTGTGGAAGACGGCCAAAAACACATTTACCTGGAGCATGACGGAGTCGTCACCAGCGTGGCGTTCGACTCGCTGGTATGCGCGGTTGGCCGCAGCGCACGCCTGACGGGCTATGGCCTGGAGGAATTGGGCATTCCAAGCGCACGCACCATCACCACCAACGAGTACCTAGAAACCATCTACCCCAATATTTTTGCCGCTGGTGATGTGGCAGGCCCTTACCAATTTACCCATACGGCTGCACACCAGGCTTGGTATGCCGCGGTCAACGCCTTGTTTGGCTCGTTCAGGCGTTTCAAGGTGGATTACCGGGTCATCCCCTGGGCTACCTTTACCGACCCCGAGGTGGCCCGGGTGGGGCTTAACGAGCAGGAAGCCAAAGAAAAGGGCATTGCCTACGAGGTCACCCATTTTGGCATTGACGACTTAGACCGCGCTATCGCCGATAGCCAAGCCCGTGGCTTTGTTAAGGTGCTCACCCCTCCTGGTAAAGACCAAATCCTGGGCGTTACGCTGGTTGGCACCCACGCCGGTGATCTGTTGGCCGAATTCGTATTGGCCATGAAGCACGGGCTGGGACTCAACAAGATTTTAGGCACCATCCACAGCTACCCCACGTTGGCAGAAGCCAACAAATACGTCGCCGGTGAATGGAAACGGGCCCATCAACCCACCCGATTGCTGCAGTGGGTCGCGGCCTACCACCGTTGGCGCTTGGGTTAATCAAATATTATGCTTGCCACATACCTGTGCCGATTGCTTGCCTTGGGGCTGGCCCTAACAGCCTTTGGCCCACTGGGGGCGCAACCCATTACGCCTTTTGCGACCACCTTAGCAGGCACCGTTCCGGCGCCTTGGCGCTTTGTGGGCATTCCGGGTGGCAAAATGGCACCGGCCAAGCTGAGCCTCATCGTGCTTGGCGATGAACAGGTATTGCGCCTTTCGGCGCAAAACGCCTACGGTGCGTTAACCCACCCACTCAACCAGCAGTTGCACCAGCTTTCTTGGCGCTGGAGATTGGATCAAGCCTTGACCCAATCGGACCTGAACCAAAAGCGGGGCGATGACGTTGCACTTAAGGTATGCGTGAGTTTTGACATGCCGTTGTCCAAAATTCCATTTTCTGAACGCGTGCAGTTGGCCGTTGCGCGGACCTTTAGTGGCGAGCCATTACCAGCGGCTACCCTTTGCTACGTTTGGGATCGCCTGTTGCCACGCGACACCGTGATTGCCAATGCCTACACCCAACGCGTACGCTTTTGGGTGCTCAATACGGGGTCGCAAGGAATGGGCCAGTGGCAAACCCATACCCGGGATGTGTCAGCTGACTTTATGCGCGCGTTTGGCCATGAATCAGCGGTGGTTCCGCCCACCGTCGCACTTATCGTAGGGGCTGACAGCGACAATACGCAAGGGAGCAGCTTGGCCTATCTCACCAGCTTAGTGGGTGTTTCAGGTGGAGAGGCGGGAGGCGTCGCTCGTTAAGCCGCACTTGAACCCAGTGATCCCCCAGATGCAAAGTATCGCTCACGCTTCGCACCGCCATTCAAAGCAACTGGTGTTGTTGGGCGCGGGCCACGCCCACGTTCACCTGCTTAAGACTTGGGCGCAAAATTCGTCCCCCGATACCAAGCTCACGCTGGTTACGCCCTACGCACGCACTTTCTACTCGGGCATGGTGCCGGGCTTTATTGCGGGTCACTACACCCTTGGCCAGTGCCAAATCGATGTTCCTCCTTTGGTTGCCGCCTCGGGAGCACAATGGCGACAAGCGTTCGCAACGGGTATTGATGCCAAGCACCGGCGCGTTACATTGTCCGACGGCGAATCATTGGCCTACGATGTTTTGAGTGTTGACACCGGCGCCGACACCTCCCAACAGTCGATAGAGGCGCAAATGCCTGGTGCATTGGCCCACGCCATATTTGTCCGCCCTTTGGAAGACCTGGCATTGCGGTGGAACACGCTGTGCGAGGTGGCCAGTGTTGCGCATGCACCTTTGGTGGTGGTAGGTGGCGGAGCCGCGGGCTTTGAGCTGGCCTGTGCATTGCGCAAAAGATTTGCTAGCGCCGCCGTTAGCTTAGTCACGGGGGCCAATGGGCTCGCTAAAAACTATATGCCCTCAACCCGGCAGCGCATACACCAGGCCTTGGCTGCACGTTCAATCACCGTCGTAGCGGACGACTGCACCGGTCTTACACCGACGCAAGTGCATCTCAAATCGGGCCAGCCCATCCCCAGCCTACAAACTTGGCTGGTGACCGGCTCACGCGCCCCCCGATGGTTGTCCGCCAGCGGATTGCAATGCGACGACCACGGCTACTTGGCCGTCAACCCCTACCAGCAAAGCTGTTCGCACCCAGAGGTTTTTGCAGCGGGGGACGTGGCCACGCGCATGGATCACCCGCATCCGCGCAGCGGCGTGTACGCCGTTCGTGCGGGGCCTGCTTTGGCGCGCAATGTATCTATTGCCTTATGCAACCTGTCCAACCCACCAGGCGCTGCAGTACCTTTGGTGCCCCACGACTTACCCCGGCACACCCTTAACCTGCTGTCCTGCGGCGACCAAAGCGCCATTGCCTCTTATGGCCCGTGGTCGGTACAGGGCCGGTGGGTATGGCGCTGGAAAGATTGGATAGACCGCCGCTTCATGCGGCGTTACACGCTCGAACCGTAAGGCGTATCTCGCTAAACCACACGCAGCCAGGGGCCCGATGCGCTGGAGCGCGGTTGCACGTGACCTATCACCACCGCCCCACCAAAGCCGTGCCGCTTAAACCGCTCAAGTACCTCTGGCACCGCGGCCGCATCGCAAGACACTAGCAACCCACCGCTGGTTTGCGGATCGGTCAGCAGGGCTTGCTGCGACGCCGAGAAGGTTTCTGAAAGCTGTACATCACCTCCGTAAGAGGCCCAATTGCGCGCCGATGCCCCTGTCACCAGTCCTTGTTCGGCCATGGCCAAGGCGTCGGGCAAAGTAGGCAATCGCCCCCATTCCAGAACCACTTCCAAACCCGAGCCTTTGGCCAGTTCTAAGACATGCCCGGCCAGCCCAAAGCCGGTTACGTCCGTCAAGGCGTTCACACCCGGCAGGGCCGCAAGGTCAGGGCCTGGCGTATTCAATTGCACCACGCTTTGCATCATGGCGGCGTAACCTATGGCGTCTAGACGCTTCTTTTTCAGTGCCGCCGAGTAAATACCCACACCCAAAGGTTTGCCCAAAATCAACACGTCCCCAGCCTTGGCCGTCGCGTTTCGTTTAACCCTGCTAGGATGAACCAAACCCAAAGCGACCAAGCCATAGATAGGCTCCACCGAATCAATGGTGTGCCCCCCTGCTATCGGTATCCCAGCAGCTTGGCAAACAGCCTGCCCGCCCTGCAAAATTTTGCCAATCGTCTGAACCGACAACACGTTAATTGGCATACCCACAATAGCTAGGGCGAAAATGGGGCTGCCTCCCATCGCGTAGACATCCGACAGCGCATTGGTTGCCGCAATCCGCCCAAAATCAAACGGATCGTCGACGATGGGCATGAAAAAATCGGTAGTCGCGATCAAGGCCTGTTCGTCATTTAGCTGGTACACGGCGGCATCGTCGGCCGTTTCTATACCCACCAGCAGGGCTGCGGGCATGGGCATTGCGCCCGTGTTTTTCAGGATGCTGGACAACACCCCAGGCGCGATTTTGCAACCGCAGCCGCCACCATGTGAAAGAGACGTTAGCAAGGGCTCACTGGCAGGCGTGGACGAGTTCATGGTGTGTAGATACAAGATAGATAGCAGTCAATTGTAGGTGCCAGCACCTACCCAGCGCAGGTTTTGCCTCGCAATGACCCACACCAGCCACAGTAGCCCCGTTACAAGTCCTTGCAAACGACCTGATTTTCCCGGGGGACCATCTAGCACTCGCGAATGCAGAGTGCTAATATTGCGTAATTCGGAATAAGGAGTTCGTTATGACCTCAATCGTTAATACCAACCTGTTATCCAGTGTCACTGCCTTGAAATCCTCGGCACTCACGCCGGCCAACCCTTGGGCGCTCATTCCCCCACTGGGCAATCTGGACGCCTATATCAGCGCGGTGAACCGCCTTCCCATGCTGACGCTGGACCAAGAGCAGGAATACGCCAAACGCCTGAAAGACCATAACGACCTAGACGCCGCGGGCAAGTTGATTTTGTCGCACCTGAGGTTGGTGGTTTCTGTTGCTCGCAAGTATTTAGGCTATGGACTGCCCCACGCCGACCTGATCCAGGAAGGCAACGTGGGCCTGATGAAAGCCGTCAAACGCTTTGACAGCACCATGGGCGTTAGGCTGGTTAGCTATGCCATGCACTGGATCAAGGCAGAGATTCACGAGTACATACTCAAAAATACCCGAATGGTAAAAATTGCCACCACCAAAGCGCAACGCAAGCTGTTCTTCAATCTGCGCTCCATGAAGCAAGGCTACAAAGCCGATGCGGGTCTGCTGGATGGCGGCGAGAGCTACCGCGACGCGCTAAGTGATGCTGAAGTCCACGCCATGGCCAAAGAACTCAAGGTTAAACCCTCGGAGGTTCTTGAAATGGAAGCCCGCTTTTCAGGTGGTGACGTGGCACTTGACCCTGGGGTGAACGAGGACGGTGAAGAGGCCTACGGCCCCATCGCCTACCTTGCGGACGCCAGCCACGAGCCTACCCAGGTCATTGAAAGCCACCAGCGCGACGTACTGGCCAGCGACGGCGTTGCCGCAGCCCTGGCATCACTCGACCCACGCAGCCGTCGGGTGGTGGAAGAACGCTGGCTAAAGGTCAATGATGACGCCACAGGAGGGATGACCCTGCACGAACTCGCCGCCGAATACGGCGTCAGCGCCGAACGCATTAGGCAGATTGAAGTGGCCGCCATGAAAAAGATGCGCAAGTCCCTAACCGAATTTGCCTCGGCTTAAGCGCAGCCACTACCCACTTCGAGCAGGCAGCGCCACCCGCTTGCCTCACCCTAACTCAGGGTTTAAGCGTCCGCCCGGCGGCTTGAGGGCTCGGGTTCGACCTTGGCCAAAGAATCATCATCTCCCGCGCCGCGCCGTAAATGATGTAACCCTCATTTGTTACCAAAGTTTGCTGATAAAATCCTTCGGCGCTGAGGTGACAAACCCCAGACCTTTGTTTCACTACCCTTGGCGGACGCCCCCACGGGTCATTCGTGACGTTGAAAAGCACCCAAGATGACACAACCAATTCATTCCCTGATGAGCAAATTAAGAAGCGCCCTGCTGATAGGCAGCGTTTTGGCTGCAACCTCTGCCTTGGCCTATACCGAGCTTCCGGGTGGCCCACAAACCAACCAGCTCAATCTGACCGAGGGCGTCACGCGCATCTCTCAGGGGCAAAGTGACCTGCATTGGTTCATGCTCATCATTTGCACGGTCGTTTTCGTGCTGGTCTTTGGCGTGATGTTTTACTCGATCTGGAAACACCGCAAATCGGTAGGACACAAACCTGCCCACTTTCATGAATCCTTAACGGTTGAAATTCTTTGGACGGCGGCGCCGTTTTTGATCATTCTTGCCATGGCTTGGCCGGCCACCAAAATGGTCATCGACATGAAAGACACCTCAAGTGCCGATCTGACCATCAAGGCCACCGGAATGCAATGGAAGTGGGGCTACGAATATCTACGGGGTGAGGGCCAAGGCATCTCTTATTTGTCCACCATAGACCCCACCCACCGTGCGCTGTCAGAAAACGGTGGGCCCAAACCAGGGCAGGAAATGAACGATTACCTGCTCAAGGTTGACGCCCCTTTGGTGCTACCGGTAGGCAAAAAAATTCGCGTTATCACCACTGCCAATGACGTGATCCACACCTTTGCGGTACCGCACTTTGGCATCATGCAAGACGCCATTCCTGGCTTCGTGCGCGACACCTGGTTCAAGGCTGAAAAAGTAGGCGACTACTATGGCCAGTGCGCCAAACTATGCGGCAAAGAACACGCCTATATGCCGATCCACGTCAAAATTGTGTCGGCCGAAGATTACACCAAATGGGTGGCTAGCAAAGCTGTTAAAGCCGCCGCTGTAACACAGGCCACCCCACAAACGGTTGTGGTCGCGCTGAAATAAGCCCTAGCCTACTCCTCGTGACCGATCAAGCATCAAACGCCTTACCGAAAGAAAATCTTATGAGCACAGTCTTGGATACCACCGCTCACGGACACTCCGTTACCCACGATGACCACGACCACCATGGCGCACCCAGTGGATGGCGTCGCTGGGTGTACGCGACCAATCACAAAGACATTGGCACCTTGTACCTGTTGTTCTCGTTTGCCATGCTGATGCTTGGCGGTGTGATGGCCTTGTTCATTCGTGCCGAGTTGTTCCAACCCGGCTTGCAGGTGGTCAATCCCGAGTTTTTTAACCAACTCACTACCATGCATGGCCTGATCATGGTGTTCGGTGCCATCATGCCGGGTTTTGTTGGATTCGCCAACTGGATGCTGCCCATGCAGGTTGGCGCCTCCGATATGGCTTTTGCCCGCATGAATAACTTCAGTTTTTGGTTGCTCATCCCAGCGGCCATTTTGTTGTCGGCGGGCTTTTTCATGCCAGGCGGTGCACCCGCCACCGGTTGGACCTTGTATGCCCCTCTGACCTTGCAGATGGGCCCTGCCATGGACGCCACGATTTTCGCGGTGCACATCCTAGGTGCCAGTTCCATCATGGGCGCGATTAACATCATCGTGACCATTTTGAACATGCGCGCACCGGGCATGACGCTCATGAAAATGCCTATGTTCGCTTGGACTTGGTTGATTACGGCTTACCTCTTGATTGCCGTAATGCCGGTTTTCGCGGGCGCGATCACCATGACCTTGACCGATCGTCATTTTGGCACCCACTTCTTTAACGCCGCTGGCGGTGGTGACCCGGTGCTGTACCAGCACATTTTCTGGTTCTTCGGTCACCCTGAGGTCTACATCATGATCTTGCCTGCATTTGGCATCATCAGTCAGGTGGTCCCAGCGTTCTCACGCAAGCGCCTGTTCGGTTATGAATCCATGGTGTATGCCACGGCCAGTATCGCCTTCCTGTCGTTCGCGGTATGGGCTCATCACATGTTTACCGTGGGTATGCCCGTGGGGGCGCAGTTGTTCTTTATGTACGCCACCATGCTCATCGCCGTCCCAACGGCCGTTAAGGTGTTTAACTGGATCGCCACCATGTGGCGCGGCTCCATGACCTTTGAGACCCCCATGTTGTGGTCTATCGGTTTTATCTTTGTGTTTACCATCGGTGGCTTCTCCGGTTTGGTACTGGCCATGGCACCCATTGATATCCAGTTGCACGACACCTATTACGTGGTGGCGCACTTTCATTACGTGCTCGTTGCCGGCTCTTTGTTTGCCATGTATGCAGGCGCCTACTACTGGTTGCCCAAATGGACGGGCGTCATGTACAGCGAGACTCGCGGCAAAATCCATTTCTGGGTGTCGCTGATTTCCTTCAACATCACCTTCTTCCCACAGCACTTCTTAGGTCTGGCCGGCATGCCACGCCGTTATGCCGATTACCCCATGCAGTTTGCTGACTTCAACGCCATCTCTTCGGCGGGGGCGTTTGTGTTCGGAATTGCGCAGGTTTACTTTTTCTTGGCCGTAGTGCTTCCAGCCATGCAGGGCAAAGGCCCCAAGGCCAAGCAAAACCCTTGGATGGATGAAGACGGTTTGGGCGCTGAAGGCTTAGAGTGGGAAGTGCCCTCCCCTGCGCCTTTCCACACCTTTGAAACACCGCCTAAGCTCAATGAAGCAGCGAACAAGGTGATTGGTTGAGCGGCTTTATTGACTCAGCAAAGATCCACAATATGTCCGACCAACCACCCAAAAACAACCTGCGGATGGCGCTGATCCTGGCGTCCATTGCGTTGGCGATTTTTGTCGGCTTTATCGCCAAGTACGCGTTGCTGGCTTAGCGCTAGGGATTGCTCATGAATAACCGGTTTCACAATTTAAACCTGATGGGCAAACTGGTGGTGATTTGCCTGGCGATGTTTGGCTTTGGCTACGCCCTGGTCCCAATTTATCGGGCGATTTGTGAAGTCACTGGCATCAATGTACTGGCCCTCAACGAACGAACGCGTAGCGGCACTCTCATTACCGCCAAAGAAGTTGCCAATACCCAAGTCGACAAAAGTCGCACCATCACCATTGAGTTTGACGCCAACGCTCGAGGGCCTTGGCAGTTCAAACCCGCGGTAAGTTCAATGCAAGTGCACCCGGGTGAACTTAGTACCGTGATGTACGAGTTCCAAAATGCCCAAGATCGAACCATGGCCGCACAGGCCATTCCTAGCTACGCGCCTCAGTTGGCCGAAAAGTACTTCAACAAGTTGGAGTGCTTTTGCTTTAACCAATACACGCTGGCCCCTGGCGAAAAAAAGCAGTGGCCGGTGGTGTTCGTGATAGACCCCAATCTGTCTGCGGATGTGAAGGAAATTACCTTGTCCTATACGTTCTTTGAGGTCGGTGCACGTACCCCGGCTGCACCTAGCGGCCCTGTACAAGTGTCGGCTTTGTAACCCATGACCGACGCGCCCAGCACCCCCGTAGTGGCAACAACCAGCTCGGTACAGCCACGCGAGTACCTGTCGTTTTTTGCAGCGATGCGGGCAGTTGTTTGGTCGTTTGTGGGTTTGCGCAGCAGCAACGGCAGTCGTCTAGATGTAAGCCAGATAAAGCCACTGCATTTCGTGGTGGCAGGTTTTTTATCCTTGTTTGTCATGATTTTTAGTTTGGTTTTCTTGGTCACGCAGGTCATTCTCTAGTGCAGTTGACGCAAGTTCTAGTTGTATGTTTTTTGGTTTGAGTCAGGAGAAGTAATGAGTTCATCGCATAACGGGGCCGCCCCCCACTACTTTGTGCCGCAGCCGTCGGGCTATCCCATGTTTGCTGCCTGTGGCCTTTTGTTGATTTTGTTGGGAGCCTCCCAATGGATTAACTCGGTGGCCTGGGGCAAGTATTCCTTAATTGCAGGATTCGTCATCTTGTTTGCGGTACTTTTCCGCTGGTTTAGCGAAGCGGTTTCTGAAAGTGAAGGCGGCCAGTACAGCAAAGCGGTGGACAAATCCTTTCGCTGGAGCATGGGCTGGTTCATCTTCTCAGAGGTTATGTTTTTCGGCGCATTTTTCTCGGCGCTGTGGTGGATGCGCACCCAATCGGTTCCTGAACTGGGAAATATTGAGCAACAACTGATTTGGCCTGGGTTTAACGCCGTTTGGCCTAGCGTTCAGGCAGGTGCAACCGCTTCGCCAGCCGACATCATTGAGCCGTTTAAAACCATGGGGCCTTTTTGGTTGCCCACCATCAACACCGCATTGCTTTTGTCATCCGGGGTCACCTTGACCATCGCGCACCACGCATTAATCGCCAACAATCGCAGCAAGACCATCGCCTTTATGTGGCTCACGGTAGCCTTGGGTTTGTTGTTCGTTTTCGTTCAAGGCTATGAATACTTTCATGCCTACAACGATCTAAACCTCAAACTCACCTCTGGTGCGTACGGCACGACCTTCTACATGCTCACAGGGTTTCATGGCTTTCACGTGTTTATTGGCATGCTGATGCTGCTGTTCATCACACTGCGCTTGCAAAAAGGGCATTTCAAACCTGACAGCCACTTTGGCTTCGAGGGTGCCGCGTGGTATTGGCACTTCGTTGACGTGGTGTGGTTAGGCCTATACATTTTGGTTTATTGGTTGTAGGCCCGCACCCTAAGCTTAGCGTCCCACTGTCCCCGCACAATTGCACGGCCTTCACTAGGCCTGCGATGCGGGGATTTTTTTCGCCTATGCGGTTTGTGCAACCTATGAGGGGTTACAGCCCCGCATGAATAGATCTTAAAGCAACTGCGCCAGCACCGCGTCTACGCCGTCGCGCCAATCTTTCATCTGCCACCCCCATACTGCTTTGAGCCGACCCGTATCCATAGACGAGTTCTTCGGCCTCTTGGCGGGACGAAAATGGCGATCAGATGGGCACGGCTCTATTGCCAACGGTGCAACCCGGATTGGGTAGCCAGCGCCCCTAGCGCACTCCACCACGTAGCAGGCAAGCCCATGCCAACTGGTAACACCACTGGCACAAGCGTGGTAAAGACCGTATGGCGCTGGGTCACCCGCGTTAGTGCCTCTCACCATATGCGCCGTCAAGGCGGCCAGATCGGACACCGACGTTGGAGAACCCCATTGGTCGTTCACTACCTGCAGTTGTTCCCTTTGGCTCGCAAGGGCAAGAACAGTCTTCACAAAGTTTGAGCCTCGTACACCGTACAACCAGCTGGAGCGCAGAATCAAATGTCGCTCACAGTGGGCCATGATGGCTTGGTCGGCCTCCCATTTGGTGCGCCCGTAAATGTTGAGTGGTCGCGGGCTATCGCTCTCCAAGTAAGCCCTTTTTTTTTCACCAGCAAACACATAGTCGCTTGAAAAATGTACCAACAGCGCACCATGCCGCTGCGCCCATAGTGCCATGTGCAGCGGCGCTGTTGTGTTGACCGCGTGTGCAATCGATGGCTCTACTTCGGCTTGATCCACTGCGGTATAGGCCGCCGCATTCACGATGACCTGAGGGCGCACGCGATGCAGTTGTTGTTGCAACGCGTCTGAATCGCTTAGGTCACAGTCATTTTTTGACAACGGGATAACATCGCCAAGGGGTAGCAAGGTCTGAAAAAGTTCCGCCCCCAACTGCCCACGGCACCCCAGTAACATTATTTTCATAGGCCAATTCGCGGCTTGGATCTTAGGCACCCGCCGCTGCCGCTTGTACTCGGTATGCCGCACCACGCAACCATTCGGGGTTGTTCAAATACCAATGTACCGTATCGAGCAGTCCCTGCTCAAAGGATTCGAGAGGTACCCACCCCAACGCTTGCATGATTTTGCGCCCATCCATACCGTAACGTTGGTCGTGTCCGGGTCTGTCGGCTACGAAGCGAATCTGCACTTGGTAGGGAACGCCATCCGGTCGCGGGTGCAAATGATTCAGGCATTCACAAATAGCCACTACCAGTGACAGGTTGGAGCACTCATTTCCTGCGCCAATGTTGTATGTCTCGCCGACACTCCCGCTGTCCAACACACATCGGAGGGCGCGACAGTGGTCACTCACGTGTATCCAATCGCGCACTTGGCTACCGTCACCATAAATCGGCAGGCTTTGTAGCGATAGGGCGTTCCAAATGATGCAGGGAATTAGTTTTTCGGGCAGTTGGCAAGGGCCATAACTGTTAGAGCCACGGGTGGTGAGTACCGGCAGGCCGTAGGTGCTATGCCAGGCCCGCACCATATGGTCACCCGCGGCTTTTGTTGCGGCATAGGGGTTGTTAGGCCTTACAGGATGCTGCTCGCTGAAAGGTGCTTGCCCCGGTGTCAGCGAACCGTAGACCTCGTCGGTACTTACATACAAAAAGCGAAACGCCTGTTTGGGTACAGGTGCGAGCGCACTCCAATACTCGCGCACCGCTTCTAACAGCTGATAGGTCCCGACAACATTGGTATGAACAAAAACACCCGGATCCTGAATCGACTGGTCCACGTGGGTTTGAGCAGCGAAATGCACCACAGCGCGTGGTTGGTGGGTATGGAGCAATTGACGCACCAGCACAGAATCAGCTATATCACCAACTACCAGTTGATGCCTGTCATCGTCTCCTAGTTCGCCAAGTCGGAAAGCGGTACCCGCATAGGTCAATTTGTCTAGGTTAACCAGTGGCTCGCCCATGTGGGCCAGCCACTCTTTGACAAAATGGCCGCCGATAAAACCGGCCCCGCCGGTTACCAAGACCACGGCCTGACCCTTTTCATCACTGGCACTGGACCTTTAAGAACCAAGTCGTATCCCCGTGGGTTGAATCCAACCCAAACTCCAAGCTGCCAATACGCATAAAAACAAGACTACAGATATCCCTATCCTGTAAGTCAATGCCTTGGCCATTTGCTTGGCATCGCGAGGCGCCTTGTCGTCACGCTTGATCATAAAAAACAGCGCAAACGCCAAGCTAAGAAAAATGCCGGAAAATGCGACACCAACAACGAATGACATGATGGGACCCTTTAATTGAACCTTAAATCTTGGCTTGTGCCTATCATAACGGTGGCGGCCATCTCGCTTACCAGCGCATTGGGGTTGTGGCAGTTGGACCGTGCCAGTCAAAAACGCGCCTTGGCCGAGCACCTGCGTACGCAATCCCTCATGCCTATGCTGCAGACCCACCAGCTGCCGGAAATCGTGCCCAACCCCGAACCGTTTCTGGAGCAAGGTGTGCGATTGCAAGGACATTGGCTGCCTCAGTACACCGTGGCGTTGGATAACCGACAAATGAACGAGAAAGTGGGCTTTTACATCGTCACGCCGTTTGTCTTGGCACTGCCTGGTTCGCCCGTGGTTTTGGTGCAGCGCGGCTGGGTGCCTCGCAATAGCCAACAACGGGATGTATTGCCCGCCATGCTGACCCCTACCGGTGAAGTCGTACTACAAGGCCGCATCACCCGACGCTTATCGCAGGCCTACTCACTGGGTGGCGATCCCAAAGGCCCCATTCGGCAAAACTTGGATATTGCGGCCTACGCCAGCGAGACTTCCCTGCCTCTGCTACCATTGGCGGTAGTCCAGATCGACGCAGGATCAACGCACGTGCAGGAGGGGCTGCAACGCAATTGGCCCGCAGTTAACCACGGTGTTGAAAAACATTTGGGATACGCCGTTCAATGGTTTTTGCTAGCCGGGTTGCTGGGTGGTCTGTACGTTTGGTACGGATTCATCGCCCCGCGCAAACGGCGTGCCAAGCCGACCCATACAACCCAAGCCAACTAGAATTTTTGATGAACGTTTCACACCCTACACCTGAGGCGAACCACGGCGACCACCCTCCCCCAACGGATGAGGGACGGCTGAACCTTGCGGTACATTCCTTGCCCTCTGACCAGGCGTTGGTCAACCGGCAGAGCCAATTGGGTGCCAGGCTCAAACTGTTGCTCCTTCTACTGGTGTGTTGCGCTCCGGTCGTTGCCTCGTACATTACATATTATTTTGTCAGACCCGAGGGACGCCATAATTTTGGCGACCTGATAGACCCCCAACAACCTTTGCCTTCAGTGATGGCAAAAAACCAACAGGGCGCCAATGTCGCACTAAGCGCTTTGCGTGGGCAATGGCTATTAATCACTGTCAGCAAAGGCCCGTGTACCAAGGTATGCCAAGACAATCTCTATTACCAACGGCAATTGCGTGAACTCATGGGGAAAAACAAAGACCGTGTTGACAAAGTCACCCTGCTCCTAGATGACACCCCTCTCGACCCACAACTACAACCTGCCCTCAAGGACGTCACCTTGCTTCGGGCCGATGCCAATGCCATTTCGGCATGGTTGACGCCTCAGCCCAATCATGCGCTGGACGACCATCTCTATGTAGTAGACCCGCTGGGCAATTGGATGATGCGGTTCCCCCCCATTACCGACCGGTCCATCGCTGCTAAAGCAAAACGCGATCTGGAAAGGCTGATGCGCGCGTCGTCTTTTTGGGATCAAGCGGGGCGGAACTGATTCCCCGTTGACCACCCTTTGCCTCTCTCTTACCGTTTTTCACCATGCAAGAATCTGTCCCTTTAGTCAATCTGTCCCCCCTCTTTGGGGTGCTGATGGCAGGACTGGGTGTGGCCGCATTGGTGATTTTTCTGTGGTCCCTCAAAAGAAAGCGGGCGAACCAACGTTCAGCGGTGCACTCCCTGTGCTTGCTAACCTTGTTTTTGTGCCTAGACTTGGTGATATTTGGCGCATTCACCCGCTTGACCGATTCGGGGCTAGGCTGCCCCGATTGGCCAGGGTGCTACGGACATGCGTCTCCTATCGGCGCAAGAGATGCAATAGATCTTGCCCATCAGCAAATGCCCACCGGTCCGGTATCTCCCAAAAAAGCTTGGATCGAAATGATCCATCGCTACCTGGCCGCAGGGGTGGGTCTGCTGATTTTGCTCGGTACTGCCCATGCTTGGTGGTACAAATTGCGCCAAAGCCCTAAGGCGTTGCGCCATTTCCCCGCCGCAACCGGTACGCCTGAAGGAAAAGTTTGGCTTCCTACGCTGGCCTTGGTTTGGGTAATCACGGTCGGACTGTTTGGCGCCCTTACCGTTACGATGCGCCTGTACCCTGCGATCGTGACGCTACATTTGCTAGGTGCCATGGCCTTGTTGACACTGTTAACGGTACAGGCCTGCCGGTATGAGTGGGCGTACAACAGGCCACGATTGACTTGGACCAACGCGCCACAAACCGCCGCAGCCACCTATCGTTTGCGCTGGCTGGCACCAATCGTTGCTGTCTTGCTGTGGCTACAGATTGCGCTCGGTGGGTGGGTTAGCACCAACTACGCAGTATTGGCTTGCGATACATTCCCGATGTGCCAGGACAGTTGGTGGCCGAAGATGAATTTTGTCGACGGATTTTCAATTTTGCGGCCACTGGGAATGACCACTACTGGTGAATTTATCGATTTTTCAGCGCTGGTGGCGATTCATTACAGCCACCGCCTGATGGCCTACGTGGTCATAGCCGCCATGTTGCTGCTGGCCTGGTCGGCCCGTTCATTGGCACCCACGACGCGTAAATTGTCCTTAGGTTTGGGACTGATTGCCGTGTGCCAGTTGTTGACCGGTATGGCCAATGTAGTGCTCAATTGGCCATTGGTGGCAGCACTGCTTCATACCACTGGAGCCGCCTTGGCGGTAATCTTGATAACGGCACTTTTATGCCTTCAAAAGCTACACGCCAAAACATCACCAAGCCCTTAAAGACCGACTATTTTGAGCATGAACCTTATCCAACAGTACTACGCACTGACCAAGCCTAAAGTTGTTCAACTCATCGTGTTTTGTGCGCTGATAGGCATGGTTTTGGCGGTGCCAGGTGTCCCTTCATGGCTTCAGGTTCAAGCCGCGGCCATCGCATGTTTTGGCATTTGGTTGGTGGCCGGTGCGGCCGCCGCATTTAACTGCATTGTTGAAAAAGCGATAGATGCCAAAATGAAACGAACCGCTTGGCGGCCCACGGCCAAAGGCGAGTTGGCCGACCGCCATACCCTGCTTTTTTCAGCGCTAATGGCCGCCGCCGGATCTGGGGTACTGGTTCTATGGGTCAATACACTGACCATGGTGCTAACCTTCGCCACATTTATAGGCTACGCGGTGGTCTACACCGTCATACTCAAACCACTAACCCCGCAGAACATCGTGATTGGCGGTGCCTCGGGGGCAATGCCGCCTGTACTCGGATGGGCCGCCATGACCAACGAAGTCAGTGCCCATGCACTGATCTTGTTTTTGATCATTTTCATCTGGACGCCCCCACACTTTTGGGCTTTAGCGCTGTACCGTGTTGAAGACTACAAAAAGTCAGGACTGCCCATGCTACCGATTACCCACGGCAATGAATTCACGCGTTATCAAATCCTGCTCTACACCATCGTCCTTTTTGCAGCCTGCCTACTGCCGTTTGCGATAGGCATGAGCTCCTGGTTGTACTTGGTTGTCGCCACTGCCCTTAGTCTTGCGTTCATCTACTATGGGTGGCGACTTTGGAGAGCCTATTCAGACGCGCTGGCACGCAAGGTGTTCAGGTTCTCGCTCATCCATTTGAGCGTCTTGTTTGCCGCACTGCTACTGGACCACTATTGGTACTGAACTAAACCGCTCGCACCTTTTCTTATGCCTCGCCAAAACCCATCTATGGCGGTAAAATACCTCTCAGAATAACCCAATTGGAAACGGCCATGGATCAGTGGTATTTGGTTCACACCAAGATACGCCAAGAGAAAACGGCGATTGAAAACCTCGAACGGCAGGGATATACCTGCTTTCTACCCATGATTCGTGCGGAAAAGTTGCAACGGGGGTCTCTGGTTATTGTTGAAGAGGCCTTGTTTCCTCGTTACCTGTTTATTCAACTGTCAACGGGACTGGAGACCCAAAGCTGGGCCCCGATTCGCTCAACCCTAGGGGTGAGCCGACTGGTCACTTTTGGCCAAAAACCGGCCAGGATAGACAAAGAACTGGTCGATGATTTGCGCGTACGGTCTGCATCAACCGAGGTGCATTTACGTCAGTTTGAAAAGGGGCAAGCGGTAGTCGTTACGCAAGGCCCTTTTGTTGGAGTTGATGCGGTCTATCAGATGACCGACGGTGAAGGTCGCGCCATGGTTTTGTTAACGATCCTAAGCAAACAGGTCCCGCTCAACATTAGCCCCGCCGCTATCCGTAAGAACATTTAGAAAATCCAAAAAAATCCCCAAGACTCAGCTTGGTTCAGTTCTTCAGTCGGCCCAGCGCCTACGCGCTCATTCGTGAACTGTCGTGTTTGGGGTCAAGGGTCTACGCGCTGTGACAGACGCAGCCCGGTGTACAGCATCAACAAATAAGGCCACACGGCGGCCAACCACTGGGACAAACCGTGAAATCGCGCGAACCGCCCCTGCTCCCAGGCCAATAGATTTTGGCCCAGATAACTATTGATAGGTGTATTGTTGAGCACACTGAGTTGAAAAACCAAACCTACCAGAACCATCACTAAACACACTTTTCTCGGGCACCATAACAATCCAACGCCAGCGACCAAGGTGCAAACTATGGCAAGCTGCACATTCGGAGTCAGCCACACCCACGCATGAATCGGACCAAAACTTAACGTGGACGACAACGCCATCATGACCAACCCAATGCAGACAATGCCCAACAGCATCACGGCCCGCGCCCATTTGGCCACCATGATGGAATAGGCCAGCAAACAAGGAACGAGCAATCCGATAACGATGCAGGTCCATTCGGTGGCACCCGACATCGCACTTGCATCAAAAGCGGCATTCGAATGGCTCCATGCCAAACCCATTAGATCGACCAACATGGCAAGGGGTAGGTCCAGCCAACTGGCTATTTGACCTAGACCAAAGGGTAATGCAGCCGGAAAAACCAGCGCCAGAGGCCACAAAGCCAGCAACACCAATGCGCCCCGCGGCTCTCCTACCAACCACCGCCTCTTCCACTCTTGCCAGGCGGCTAACCAACCGCACCGCTGCAGCAGGTGCGAGGCTATCGCACCCAGCCCAGCGCCACCTGTGTTGAGACTCCAATCTAGGTTAGATGGCACACGACCGGGCAAATAGGTTTGCGCCGCTTCAAGTGCCAAGGACACAGCACTGCAAACCAGAATTGCCACGCTCAGCGCCCAGAGGGTAGGTAGTCGAAGTGCCAAGGCCAAGGCCAGTAGCAGCCCGAGCGGCACATAGCCCAGCACGTTCACGAAAACGTCAAATCCCGTCCAGTAACGGGGAAGTGCCGCACTTAGAAACTCGAAAGCAGACAGTCCCTGGTTGCGCCATCCTTCAAACGGGAACAAGCTGGCATACACCACCAGCACCAAATAGGCCAGCGCCAGAGGCCAAGCGGTCGTTTTGGTGCTGGGCTCCCGCATGGTTAAAACGGCTTGACCACGACCAGCAGCACCGCAATCACCAGAAATACCACGGGCACCTCGTTAAACCAGCGATACCACACATGGCTGCGTTGATTCAGACCCCGCTCAAAGCGCGTAAGCACCTGACGACAATACCCGTGGTACAGCACAAGCACAATCACCACCAATAGTTTGGCGTGCATCCAGTAGATACCTGCGCCCATCCCAATGCCATAACCTATCCATAACCAAAACCCCAACAAAAGGGCTGGCACGGCCAACAGGGTCATGAAGCGGTACAGGCGCTGCGCCATTCCAAGCAGTCGCTGGTACTCGGCCGAGGAATATTCGCCTACGCTTGCCAGGTTCACAAACAAGCGGGGCAAATAGAAAAGCCCAGCGAACCAACTGGCTATAAAAACGATGTGAAAGGCCTTAATCCATAACATAACGTGAGTGTAGCCCTATCCCCGTCGGCTCAAAAACCTCGAATTGGGCTAGCCGCGTCCAACTGCAGCGCGTAACAACGCCGCCTTGTCGGTCTTTTCCCAACTGAAATCGGGTTCGTCACGACCAAAATGCCCGTAGGCGGCTGTTTTTTCGTAGATCGGTCGCAGCAAATCGAGCATCTGAATAATGCCTTTGGGCCGCAGGTCAAAGTGCTCGGCCACCAAGGCGGACAATTGATCGTCAGGGATCACACCCGTGCCTTCGGTATAGACCGTGATATTCATGGGGCGCGCCACGCCAATCGCATAGGCCACTTGTATCTGGCATTGACGGGCCAACCCTGCCGCCACGATGTTTTTGGCAACGTAACGGGCAGCGTAAGCGGCCGAACGGTCCACCTTGGTGGGGTCTTTGCCACTGAAGGCGCCGCCGCCGTGGGGACAAGCACCACCATAAGTGTCAACGATGATTTTGCGCCCTGTCAACCCGCAGTCACCCTGTGGTCCACCAACCACAAATCGCCCCGTCGGGTTGATCAGATAGCGTGTGTTTTGCAGCCACTCTTTGGGCAGTACCGGCTTGATAATTTCTTCAATCACTGCCTCAGTAAAGGAGGCTTTCATTTTGGTCGCTGTTTCGCTTTGATCGGGATCGTGTTGGGTGGACAACACCACCGTATCAATGCTGTGGGGACGCCCGTCTACATACCGCATCGTGACCTGGCTTTTAGCGTCTGGGCGCAAAAAGGGCAAACGCCCATCGCGCCGCAGTTGGGCCTGGCGCTCCACCAGCCGGTGGGCGTAATAAATGGGCGCAGGCATCAGGTCAGGCGTTTCGTCGCAGGCATAGCCAAACATCAGACCTTGGTCACCTGCGCCGGTGTTGAGCACGTCGTCGCTGGCGTGGTCTACCCCCTGTGCGATATCATTGCTTTGCTTGTCGTAGGCCACCAACACCGCGCAACCCTTGTAATCAATGCCGTAGTCGGTGTTGTCATAGCCTATGCGTTTAATCGTATCGCGCGCGACCTGGATGTAGTCCACATGGGCGTTGGTGGTAATCTCTCCAGCCAACACCACCAGTCCTGTGTTGCACAGGGTTTCAGCCGCCACACGGCTGTGTTTGTCCTGCTTAAAAATTGCGTCCAAAATTGCGTCAGAAATCTGATCCGCGACTTTGTCAGGGTGGCCCTCGGACACTGATTCAGAGGTAAAAAGAAAATCGTTCGCCATAGATACACCCCAAAAGTAAAAAGGCGCGTTGCCGTACTTTTAAAGCCTTGGCGAACGCTTTAACAGAAAAAAAGGCTGTTCCCAGCTGCATCGCCCTGCAAGTAGTTCTGTAACTCGGCGACGGGCAAATTTTAACGCGTATTTGGTAGCACTTCTTTCATGTCGCGCTAAACTCACACAATGTGCCAATTACTAGGTATGAACAGCCGCCTGCCTGCAAGCTTGACCTTTAGCTTTTCAGGGTTTTCTCAACGGGGTGGTAGTACGGATCACCATGCCGACGGCTGGGGCATTGCTTTTTTTGAAAACGAGGCAGGCCAACCCGGCAAGGGTGTGCGTTGTTTTGTAGACAAGGAAAGCGCCGCCACGTCCCAAATGGCACAGTTGCTTAGAACTTGGCCTATCAAAAGCCACAATGTCATTGCGCATGTGCGTAAGGCCACCGTGGGAGACGTGCTGTTGCAAAACTCCCACCCCTTTGTGCGGGAGATGTGGGGGCGTTATTGGGTGTTTGCCCACAACGGCGACCTAAAAGACTACCACCCCTCTTTGCACGACCACTTTAAACCTGTCGGTGACACCGACAGTGAACAGGCCTTTTGCTGGTTAATGCAAGAACTGGCCAAATCCCATGCCAAAGCCCCAAGCACGCAAGAACTCACCCTCACGCTGGGTGAACTGGTGCCGCAAATTCGAGGCCACGGCACATTTAACTTCTTGCTGAGCAACGGGCAGGCCCTGTGGGCTCACGCCAGCACCCACCTGCACTACCTGACACGCCGCTACCCCTTCGGCGAGGTGCATCTGAAAGACGACGATGTAACAGTCGATTTGGCGCAACTTAACAGCCCCGATGATTGCCTGACCATTGTGGTGACCGAACCGCTTACGACCAATGAGAAATGGATCGCCTTTGAACCGCAACAACTGCTGGTGTTTGAAAATGGTATCCCCGTCTCGTCCTGACTCTGAATGACGCTCACTGAACTGAAGTATGTGTTGGCTCTTTCACAAGAGCGCCATTTTGGGCGGGCAGCGGACCAATGCGCAGTCTCGCAACCCACACTGAGCTTGGGTATCAAAAAACTAGAAGAGGAATTGGGCTGCTTGCTTTTTGAGCGCAAATCCTCAGAGGTCACTGTAACCCCTATAGGCCGCGAAATAGTTCGCCACGCCCAGGATATCCTGAACAAAGTGGCTGCGCTTAAAGAGGCGGCTCTGCAAGGCAAAAACCCATTGATAGGTCCGCTTCGCTTGGGAGTCATTTACACCATCGCCCCCTATCTGCTGCCCGATTTGGTCAAATCGGTGATCACCCGTTCGCCGCAAATGCAGCTGATGCTGCAAGAAAACTACACCGTTAAATTGCTGGAGATGTTGCGCGTCGGACAAATTGATTGCGCCCTACTGGCCGAACCCTTTGACGACGCTGGACTGGCTATTGCGCCACTTTACGACGAGCCCTTCTATGCCGCTGTACCGATAGGCCATCCACTTGGAAAGCAACAATCGGTAAGCAGCGAACAGTTGCAAACGCAAACCCTTTTGCTACTGGGTGCTGGTCACTGCTTTCGTGACCATGTGCTAGACATCTGCCCCGATGCAGCCCGTCAGTCATCGACGCACGCGGGGATACAAAAAAGTTTCGAGGGTAGTTCGCTTGAAACCATCAAGTTTATGGTGGCTGCAGGCTTGGGGGTGACGGTAGTGCCGGGACTTAGTGTTCCTGCGGGTGCCTCCAATGGCAACGATACGTTTGTTCAGTACGTCCCATTTACTCCCCCTGTGCCCTATCGCAGGGTGGTACTGGCATGGCGTCGCAGCTTTACCCGCTACGAAGCGATAGCCCATCTGCGCAATTGCCTTTTCGCCTGCGAGTTGCGCGGTGCAAGCCGCTTAACTTAAGGGCATCGTCACCGATTGTTGCTCACCACAAACCATGCCCAACACCGCCACCCTACGTCATCGACTGGCGCTCTACCTTGACCTGATTCGTTGGAATCGACCCGCTGGATGGCTGCTACTACTATGGCCCAGCCTGTCCGGGCTTTGGTTGGCCCAGCAGGGATTCCCTGGCTGGTATTTAACACTGACCTTTGTGGCGGGCACTGTGCTCATGCGTAGCGCTGGATGCTGCATCAACGACGTGGCTGACCGAGCGTATGACCGCCACGTGAAACGTACCGCACAACGACCCGTAACCCGTGGCGCTATCGCACCCAAAGAAGCGTTAGCCGTAGGTGGCGTGCTGGCGCTGACCGCCTTTTTGCTGGTGCTCACCACCAACTGGCTGACCGTGGTGGCTTCGTTTGTGGCACTGGCGATCAGCATTGTGTACCCCTATACCAAACGCTTTTTTTCTATGCCCCAAGCGGTATTGGGCATTGCGTTTAGCTTTGGCATTCCCATGGCCTTTGCCGCGGTCAACGGGGGCGCATTGGGTGAGGTTTGGCACACTTCGCCTTGGCAGGCCGTGTCGATGGATCGCCTGTGGCAGGCTGTACCCGCTCAGGCCTGGTGGATGCTGCTGGGGAACCTGTTCTGGGTGCTGGCTTACGACACTGAATACGCCATGGTGGATCGCGACGACGATCTCAAAATTGGCATGAAAACTTCAGCCATTACGATGGGACGGTGGGATGTGTCGATTGTGATGGCCTGTTACGGCATGTGGTTGCTGATTTGGTCGGTGTTACTCGCCCCTCATGTCGATTCGGGCTGGGGGCTGGTGGGTTTGGGTTTGTGCGTGGGCCAGATCGGCTGGCACTACGCCTTGATACGTCACAGAGACCGTCACCGCTGCTTTGAGGCCTTCAAACAAAACCACTGGCTGGGAATGACCGCCTTTATGGTTTTAGTGCTATCTGGCTGAGCCTTGCCAAACCTGGACGGTGCCTAAGACCTATCCATCTCCTGTCCCAAACTCACTGACCGACGCTGTGCGGCATGAGCGCCCTCTGTGATGCCTTGGTCCACTCCTAGACTTTGCATGGTGGTTAATGCGGCGTAGGTGGTCCCTCCCTTAGAGGTCACCTGGGCCATGAGCGTCTCTAAAGTTTCATCCGACTGACTGGCCAGTGTCGTGGCCCCGTCGAAGGTTGCCAACACCAGACGCCGCGCCATTGCTTCATCCAGACCCATCTGCACACCAGCGGCCACCAAGGCCTTGGCGAACATGAACACGTAAGCGGGACCCGACCCGGATAGCGCGGTGATGGCATCTAAAGCGGCTTCATGGTCCAGCCAAGCGCCCTGCCCCAAGGTAGCCACCAAATCGTTGATCCACTCTTTATGGTGTTCTTGTACCGCAGGCATGGCAAACAAGCCCGTCATGCCTTTGCCAATTAGCGCGGGCGTGTTGGGCATGGCGCGCACGATGCACTGTGAGCCCAACCACCGCTGCAGCGAATGCCCCACTACCCCAGCCGCAATACTTAGGTGCAAGGCGGCGGGTGACAGTTGTTCTAGCGTCTGTGTGATGGCCTCTTGCAACACTTGCGGCTTGGTTGCCCATACCACCAACACGGCGTCTTGTAATTGACGGTCGGCCTGCGCCAGCGTCAACACCGACCACTTGGACTGCAACTTGACGCGTGCCTGATCGTTAGGCTCCACCACCATAATTTGAGAGGGGCTCACGCCTTGGCGCAACAAGCCACCTATCATGGCCCCCGCCATGTTTCCACCTCCGATAAAGGCGATGCGTTGGCCATTAAAAAAACGTGGGTTTGACAAAGTCGTAGTGGTCATATGGCTCAAGAAATGGTTGTGCGTACGAAGTTCGAAGGCGGCGTGATGTTCATGGGGTCAGCACCTGGCGGACCGCTTTTTCCCAGGCCTGTTTTTGACTCTGGGCTTGCTCGCGTGTGATTTGAGGTTCAAAGCAACGGTCAAGTTGCCAAGCGCCAAGGGCTTCCTCTGCGTTTGCATAAACTCCGACCGCCAACGCCGCCAGACTGGCCGCTCCAAAGGCGGTCACCTCGGTCATTTTTGGCCGCAAAACCGGCACGCCCAGCAAGTCGGCTTGAATTTGCATCAACAAATCGTTTTTGCAGGCGCCGCCATCCACTCGCATTTGCGTTAAAGGCGCCCCCCCGGTGGCGAGCACATCCTGGTTCATAGCGTCCACCAGGGCCGCAGTCTGAAGGGCGATGCTGTCCAACGCGGCCCTTGCAATGTGAGCGTTGGTGGTGCCGCGCGTCATTCCGAGAATGGCACCCTTGGCTTCTGGTGCCCAATACGGTGCCCCCAACCCAGTAAAGGCAGGCACCATCACCACACCACCTGCATCGGTGACACTGGCGGCCAAGGGGCCAATGTCGTCGCTGGCTTGAATGATTTTGAGCCCGTCGCGCAGCCATTGCACCGTCGCTCCACCCATAAACACACTGCCCTCTAGAGCGAAAGCCGCCGCCGATCCGCTTTGCTGCGCCGCACGCGTGGTCAGCAGGCCCTGGGTACTGGCTTGCGAGGTCTGCCCGGTATGCATCAGCAAAAAACAACCTGTCCCATAGGTGTTTTTGGCCTGTCCAGCGCCAAGGCACCCCTGCCCAAACAAAGCGGCCTGCTGGTCGCCTGCCATCGCCGCGATGGGTACCGCTGCACCTATCAAACCGGGTTCGCACTGACCCACCACTTCACTAGAGGCAACAACGCGGGGCAACAAACTGCGAGGTACATCGAACAAGGCCAGCAAGCGTTCGTCCCAATCGCCGGTATGGATATTGAACAGTTGGGTGCGCGACGCATTGGAGACATCGGTCACGTGCAGGCCGCTACCCCCCGCTTCGCGGGTCAAGCTCCAAACCAGCCAACTGTCAATCGTCCCCGCAGCCAATTCGCCCCGCAGTGCGCGCTCTCTGGCACGCGGGTAATGGTCCAGCATCCATTTGATTTTGCTGGCTGAAAAATACGGATCGAGCAACAGCCCTGTGGCCTCACGTATCCATTCCTGCTGGCCCTGGGCTTTCAGTGAGGCACAAAATTCCTGTGTACGCCGGTCTTGCCAAACCAATGCAGGGCCCAAAGCCTGCCCACTCGCCCTGTCCCACAAAACCACGGTTTCACGCTGGTTTGCAATGCCTATGGCCGCTAGGTCTAAAGCGGTACAACCTGCCTGTGCCAGGGCCTGGCGCATGGTGGCCAGTTGGTGTTGCCAGATTTCGTGCGGGTCATGCTCGACCCAACCGGATTGAGGAAAATGTTGCGTCAGCGCCATTTGCGCCATCGCTACCACCTGCCCTGTATGGTCAAAAATCAGCGTTCTGGTGCTGGACGTCCCCTGGTCAAGCGCCATCAAATAGGCCATGTCTTTCCCCTCTATTCTCAAAAATCTACAGTCCCGAAAAAACTGGGCGTTCGCGCATTAGTATTGTGACCTATGAAACCTGCTACAGCTCAAGCGCCCGCACAACCCATCAACCGCCAAGCCCTCCTAACTCAGATACGACAGACCGAGCTGTTTGACCTAGCGGTAATTGGCGGTGGTGCCACTGGTTTGGGACTGGCATTAGACGCCGCTTTGCGCGGGCTCAAGGTGGTATTGTTTGAAGCACACGACTTTGCCAAAGGCACCTCATCCAGAGCCACGAAACTGGTACACGGGGGTGTCCGCTACCTGGTGCAGGGCCATATTTCGCTGGTCAAAGAGGCCTTGCGCGAACGCGTCAACCTGCTGAACAACGCCCCCCATCTGGCCCAACGCTTGCCCTTTGTAGTGCCCGGTTACCATTGGCTGGACACCCCGTTTTATGGTTTGGGCTTAAAGCTCTATGACGCACTCGCAGGGTCGGCGGGCTTGGGCGCCACCGAGTTTTTAAGCAAAGGCGTTGCCCTAGGCATCGCGCCCAACCTACAGTCCGTCGGTTTGAAGGGCGCAGTGCGCTATTGGGACGGTCAGTTTGACGATGCCCGATTGGCCCTGGCCCTGGCCCGCACCGCCGTGCAGCAAGGTGCGTTGGTGGCCAACTATTGTCCTGTGACGCGTCTAAACCATCACCAAGGGCGTATTTGTGGGTTGCAAGCCATGGATTCAGAAACCCAGGAGCAGTTCACGATTAATGCCCGCTGCGTGGTCAACGCCACCGGCGTTTGGGTGGACGAAGTACGCCGCAAAGACCGCATCGCCGAATTGGATGAAACGGCGGCCCCCACGGTGAAGCCCAGCCAAGGGGTTCACATTGTGGTGGACGCCGCGTTCTGGCCAACCCAGCAAGCGCTAATGATCCCCAAAACCCACGATGGCAGGGTGTTGTTCGTGGTGCCCTGGCTGGGCGCGACGCTGCTGGGCACCACCGATACACCCCGAACCGACGCACCGCTAGAACCCCTAGCCCTTGCCGGTGAGATCGACTTTATTTTGGACCACGCCCGCCATTACCTGACCAAGGCGCCCACCCGCGCGGATATTCGATCGGTGTGGGTGGGCCTGCGCCCCCTAGCGGCCACGCACGGGCACTCCGCAGACGAGACCAAATCGGTCAGCCGCGAGCACAGCGTGTCTCATAGCGCCAGCGGGCTAGTGACTGTTACAGGGGGCAAATGGACCACCTACCGCGCCATGGCCGAAGATGTGTTGGCGCATTGCATGCGCCATCGCCTGTTACCAAACAAACCGGCTGGCCTGACCACCCAGTTCCCCTTGCTAGGTGCCCAAGGGACGCAAACCCCGCCTGTTTCAACGACCCAGGCACAGGGGCTGCACATTTACGGCAACGAGGCCCATCTGGTGCAATCGCTCCTCGGTTCGCAAAACCATTTGGATGGCCCACTCACCGAAGCGATGGTTCGGTATGCCGCACGTTATGAGATGGCCAGAACGGTCGAGGACATGCTGGCTAGGCGTTGGCGGGTACTGTTCTTGAATGCGCGTTATGCCGAATCTCTGGCACCGCAAGTTGCAGCCATCTTGAACTCTGAAACCGGGGTCGATCCTCAACTGACCGCGTTTTTAGCACTCTGCGAGCAGTACCAACACGCCCCCTAATTTGGCAAAAACAAGGATTGCAAATCGTTTAGAAAATCCATCCCAAGTGGCGTTGCCCGCAGCATGCTGGGATCCGAAGCCAGAAACCCCTTGACCCTCGCCAAGTCACATTGCTTTGCAATCGTAGACACGGTAAGTCCCGTGCGCTCCTGGAACCAACTGGCCGGCACGCCGTCCAGCAGGCGCAGCGCACCCAGCATCCACTCAAAGGCCAAGTCCTCTCTGGGTACTTGCACTTCCTGTGCCAGCGCCCCGTCGCCCGTTTCAAGGGCCCGCTTCATGTACAACTGCGGATCCCGTACCTTGGTGTGCCGCATCACACGGTGCGGAAATGTCAGCTTGCCATGGGCCCCCGCGCCAATGCCCACGTAATCGCCAAACTGCCAGTAATTTAGGTTGTGTGCGCACCGGCGACCCGCTTTTGCAAAGGCCGATACCTCATAGCGTTCAAGCCCGCACTTAGCCGTTTGTTCCACGATCTGGTCCAGCATGGCGTAGGCTAAATCGTCGTCGGGCAACGGCGGTGGATGTTTCGCAAAAAAAGTATTGGCCTCAATCGTCAGGTGGTAGGCGGACACATGCGGCGGCGAAAACGCCAAGGCTTGGGCTAAATCCGCGTCCAGTTGGGCTAGGGTTTGCCCCGGCAAGGCGTACATCAAATCAATGTTGAAGGCGTCAAAATGCTGTGCCGCTTCTTCTACGGCGGCCAAGGACTGCGCACGGTCATGCACCCGGCCCAACGCCTGCAAATGCAGGTCGTTAAAACTTTGCACCCCTATCGACAACCTATTCACCCCCGCGTCGCGAAACGCTTTGAAACGATGCTTCTCAAACGTACCGGGGTTGGCTTCCATGGTGATTTCACAGTCGGGCACCAAAGGCAAAAGGCTGCGCAAATCGCTGATCAAACGGCCCATCGCTTGCGGCGAAAACAGCGAGGGCGTACCACCCCCGATAAACACCGTCTGTACCGAACGACCCCAAATCAAAGGCAGAACTGCGTGAAGGTCGGCCATTAATGCCGCCAAGTAACGGTTTTCCAAGTCGACTGGCAACAACACGGACGACCCTGTCGGTGCGTTAGGCGCGGCCCCGGCCCACTGCACAGGCCGGCCGGGCCCCGCCCCGACCTGGTGTGAGTTGAAGTCGCAATAGGGGCATTTGCGCACGCACCAGGGCAGATGAACGTAGATCGACAAAGGCGGTAGCGCGTCCAGAAACAAGGTTCCTGGACGCATATAGTGGGTCAGCGGCCCATAGCCAGCGGGATGGTGGGTCGCGCTCAAAGCCAGTGCTCACGCATCAAAGCAACCATGGCACGCGAGGCCTTACCTCTGTGGCTATGGTGGTTTTTTTCCTCGGCCGTCATTTGGGCAAAGGTTTTCCCACACTCGGGCAGGTACATCACCGGATCAAACCCGAAACCCCCGTCACCTATAGGCTCACGTGTGATTTCACCGACGGCACGCCCCACCGCGATCAACGGCTCGGGGTCGTTTTCATGGCGTACCGCCACCAGGGTACTAACCAGGGCTGCGCGACGCTGTGCGTGGCCTGCCAATTGCTCCAGCAAGGCTCTCACGTTGTTGCCATCTCCCTTGGGGTAACCAAAACGCGTCGCGTAGTATGCGGTCTGAACGCCAGGCTGGCCTCCAAAAACATCAACACACAAGCCCGCGTCATCGGCCATGGCCGGCAAGCCGCTTGCCTTGGCCGCGTGGCGCGCCTTGGACAAGGCATTTTCAACGAAGGTAAAAAAAGTTTCAGGCGCCTCGCCAATGCCCAGATCGGCTTGGGTGACAAGCGTTAACGGTAACGCAGCAAAAATTAGCTTTAATTCGGCCAGTTTGCCTAGGTTGTTCGAAGCGAGTATGAGTTTCACTGCCAGTCCTTGGGCCAAAATTTTGGCCTATCGTCAAAGGAACCCTGCCACAGGCTCAAGCGCGCGCTAACGCTTCGTGCTGCAGCTTTGTCAGCTGTGCAATGCCCTGCTCGGCCAAGGCCAACATCGCCATCATTTGCTGGCGTGAAAACGCTTGCGATTCGGCCGTCCCCTGCACCTCTACAAAACCTCCGGAGCCGGTCATCACCACGTTCATATCGGTGTCGCAACCCGAATCTTCCGGGTAATCCAAATCCAGTAAAGGCACTCCCTTGACCATGCCGACAGAAACGGCCGCAACTGAATCGATCAGCGGAGAGCGTACCAAATCGCCTTTTTCCAAAAGCCGCCTCACCGCATCGTGCGCGGCCACATACGCCCCGGTAATGGCCGCTGTACGCGTGCCCCCATCGGCCTGCAACACATCGCAGTCCAGGGTGAGGGTTCGCTCGCCCAAGGCTGCTAGGTCAAAAACCGCCCGCAACGATCGGCCGATCAGCCGTTGTATCTCTTGGGTTCTGCCACTTTGCTTGCCTTTGGCCGCTTCTCTGTCTGATCGGGTGTGCGTTGAGCGAGGTAGCATCCCGTATTCGGCCGTTACCCAACCCTCACCGCTACCCCGCTTGTGAGGTGGAACTTTTTCTTCCACTGAGGCGGTGCAAAGTACCTTGGTTTGACCAAACGCCACCAGAACCGAGCCCTCGGCGTGAACGGTAAACGCACGTGTAATGGAAATGGCTCGCAATTGGCTATAGCTTCGTCCCTGCAATCTCAAAAAATCAGCCATTTGAACCCTCGGCGAGAACCTAATGCCTGTCCGACGCGGATTTTTGTATAGCGTTTTTGATCGATGCAACAGACGTCTGGATAGAATCTGCCGTCAAGGGACCATAGTCGTCCCCCGAAAAATCAGAAATCGTTGATGCATAAACCTCATCGCCCAAACTATCGGTCATGATGGCTGTCATCTTGGCCCCTGCATCGATGGACTCTTCCCACGCCACAGCGATCACAGTCACATTGTCACAGGTAGGCCCGCCCCGACGCAAGGCTTTTTCTGTCAGCTCGGGCGCTGATTGTGATACCGATTGGCGGGTCATTTCGTAAACAATCTCGTCGTCTGCTAGGGTTGACCACAACCCATCAGTACACAGCAAGAACCTGTCGCCTTCCTTGAGCTTGATCGGGTCTGACAGCGAGTAGATCGGCTCAACTTGCGACCCTATGCAGGTGAATAACACATTACGATTGACAAACCTATCCACGTTATTACGCATCAATTCGGGTTGCTCGGCATAGGAGTGGTCAATAGTGCGTTCGACCATTAGATCATCGCGAGAAAAATACAGGCGCGAATCTCCGCAATGAATCCAAGCAACGGTGTCACCCAAAATTAAGGCCATTACAAGGGTGGTGCGCGGACCATCGGGCATATTCTTGGCAACGGTATAGGCCAAGATTTCGCGGTGCGCCTGCGTCAGGGCATCTTTTAAAAACACCTGAATATCACCAAACCCACCGACAGCACGTTGCTGGAAAAGTGCAGAGACCGCCTGCAAGGCAATTTGTGCCGCGACCTGGCCCTCCGGGTGTCCCCCCATGCCATCGGCCACGGCAAACAAAGCCGCCTCGCGGCTGTAGCAGTAGCCCATACGGTCTTGATTGTTGGCGCGTCCGCCTTTACGGCTGATCTGAAAAACGGAAAACTTCATTGGCTATTATTTTTGATAGTACGCACAGTCTATCGGCTTATTTGACTTTTTACTACAACCTACGCAATTTGCTTAACTTATTTGCACAAACAAATACTTTTGTACCGAATGCACGGATTGAGGCCGCCCCATGACGTCCATCGTCAAACACCACTGAACCAACTGCAACAAATTTTTTGAATAATCTGCGCGAAGGCGGCTCAACACCTTAGGTAACTTATCCTGCTCTTTGCGTTTGGGCACCTCTTGTGGTGGATACCCAGTCATGCAGGAGTAAATGCAAGCGCCAATGGCGTAGATATCTGTCCAAGGCCCTAGCGCTGCACCTTTTTCATACATCTCTGGTGCGGCAAAACCGGGCGTGTACATAGGTCGCACAAATTGCCCCTCCTTGCCCAACACCTCTCTTGCCGCGCCAAAGTCTATCAGAACAGGCCTGTCGTCTTCATTGATGAAAATATTGGCCGGCTTGATGTCCAGATGCAACATTCGCTGCTGATGCACGTAGCGCAGGCCCGACAAAATATCATCGAACAGTGAGTGAATCGTCGCTTCGCGGAATACTCTGCCTGGATTTTTTTCGCGTCCTGCGGTAACAAACTCAAGAAGTGTGTTGCCAGTCAACAACTCCATCAACATGTAGACGGTCTGGTTTTCCTGAAAAAAATTCAGCACTCGCACCACGGACGGATGGGCAATCTGGGCCAGTGCCCGCCCCTCCTCAAAGAAACTGCGCATCCCCAACCGAAACAGCGCTTCCTTGCCGGGCTTGACCGTCGGCGCTAATTGCCCTACACGCCGTGTAACCAAGGTTGCAGGAAGGTATTCCTTTAAGGCAAAAAACTGCCCTTCCTCGTTTGCCACAAGATAGACCATGCCAAAACCGCCCTCGGCCAGGCGACGCACAATTCGATATCCGCTGACAACACAGTTGCTCGGAAGGGGTAGTGGCCGGTCCTTTGTCATAATGGCAGCAAATTTTTTTATTAGAAGTCCTCCCCAATTATGGCAGTTTTCAGCATGACCGGGTTCGCCTCAGCGCACCGCACACAGACGCCTGTGTCTTCCGAGACTGCGACAAATACGCAAAAGGTGACAAACGGCTTAGGAATTGAGCTTAGAAGCGTCAATAGCCGTTTTTTGGACCTGTCGTTTCGCGTACCGGATGATCTGCGTGCCACCGAGCCACTACTGCGTGAGCACCTGCAAAAAGCCTTCAAGCGCGGCAAGATCGAAGTGCGCCTCTGGTATGAAGCCATCGCTGGCCCTTCGACCTCAGAATGGGATGTAGGCAGTGCACCCGCGTTAATCACTTTGCAAGAAAGCATTCTTCAATACTTTCCCAACGCGCTGCCGCTGCGCTCGATTGACCTATTGCGCTTGGCAGATAGACCCCCGGAACAGCCACGTCCCGGCGCCGAGCAAATGGTGGCGCTTATTGAGCAGGGCATCTTGGCATTAACTGCTGCGCGTGCCAAAGAAGGACAGCGCCTAGCGACCATGCTGTTGGGGCATTGTGCGCAGTTGCGTGGCTTAGCCAATAGCGCCGAGCCCCTAGCCAAAGCGGCGATAGGCCAACACCAAGCGCGCTTTCTGTTGCGCTGGCAAGAAGCCTTAGCGCTGGGCGAAAGCATCACTGGCGAAGCACCCAACGCCCAAGCCAAAACCGAACGCGCCCTGGCTGAAGCCGCCGCGTACGCCCTACGCATTGACATTGCCGAAGAAGTGACGCGCTTGCATTCCCACCTGCAAGAGATTGAATCACTCCTACAAACTGGGGGCGAACTGGGCAAGCGCCTGGACTTTCTGATTCAGGAGTTGCACCGTGAAGCCAATACACTGGGCTCCAAGTCGCAATCCATAGATCTGACCCGTGTCAGCGTAGACATGAAGGTTTTGATTGAGCAAATGCGCGAACAAGTACAAAACATCGAATAACCCCAAAGACACACTGACGACCATGGACTATCCCGGAAATCTATTTGTAGTAGCTGCGCCCAGCGGGGCCGGCAAATCGTCACTGGTCAATGCGCTCATGGAGGTCGACACCTTGGTGCGACCTTCGGTATCGCACACCACCCGTGCCCCCCGCGGCCAAGAGAAGGATGGACGTGAGTACCACTTTGTTAGCGACCTCACGTTTGATGAAATGATTGCTGCAGATGCTTTTCTAGAATGGGCCACGGTACACGGACGGCGTTACGGAACTTCAAAAAAGGAAATCGAGTCCAAGATTGCAGTGGGCGATGACTTGATACTGGAGATCGACTTTCAGGGTGCCCTACAAGTCAAACGCATATTCACAAATGCGGTGCTTATCTTCATATTGCCCCCTAGCTGGGAAGAACTCAAAGCCCGCTTAGAACGTAGGGGCGAAGATCAACCAGACATTATCGACCTGCGTTTGGGTAACGCAGCCATTGAGGTGGCGCAGGCCCGTGAATTTGACTTCGTTATAATCAATGAACTGTTTGACAAGGCGCTCTTTGATCTCAAGGCGATCGTGCAGGCGCAGCGCCTGAAGTTTTCTGCTCAGCGGCGGCGGCGCCCTCAAACCTTTTTTGCCCTGAATATTGCCTGATTCAGTCCCTCTTTTTGTTTTCAAGGACACGCCCATGGCCCGCATCACTGTTGAAGATTGCCTGCAAAAGATTCCTAACCGCTTCCAGTTGGTTTTGGCTGCCACCTACCGGGCCCGTATGCTCAACCAAGGGCACGCCCCGCGCGTAGCAACAACGAATAAATCGGTGGTCACCGCATTGCGAGAAATCGCACACGGTGAAATCGGTATCGAAATGTTGCGCAAGGTTCCCGCCTAGCGATTCTTCGATGGCGCGCAGCTTTTGGGGGCTGGTCTGGCGCTATAGTTAAGGTGTGAGCAACTCCACCTCCCTACACAACACCCGCGCTGTTGCCCCAAATGCAAGCAACAGCGCTGCGGCGGCCAGTTTTGCTGCGCTTACAGATGCGCTGGCCTACCTCAACCCCCACGAGTTCGAGCAAGTAAAAAAAGCCTACCGTTTTGCAGACGAAGCCCACTTGGGTCAAATGCGTAACAACGGTGAGCCTTACATCACCCATCCTATCGCAGTTGCGCAGCAATGCGCCAGTTGGAAATTAGATGCCGCCGCTTTGATGGCAGCATTGCTACACGATGTGATTGAAGATAGCAGGGTAACCAAAGTTCTTGTGGCTGAGCACTTTGGGGCTGTCGTTGCAGATTTGGTTGACGGATTGACCAAACTCGAAAAAATTGAATTTATATCGCGCGAAGAAAACCAAGCCGAATCGTTTCGTAAAATGCTTTTGGCCATGGCCAAAGACGTGCGCGTCATACTGATCAAACTGGCAGATCGCAGCCACAACATGCGTACCCTTAGCGATGTTCCTAGGCAAAAGTGGGCACGCATCGCCACCGAAACCCTCCAAGTCTATGCCCCCATTGCGTACCGCTTGGGCATGAACCAAACCTACCAAGAGCTACAAGACCTTTGCATCAAGCATCTCAAGCCTTGGCGATACCAAATCCTGACCAAAGCCATCGCCAAGGCCCGCACTGTGCGCAAAGACTTGATTGAAGAGGTCAGCGCCCAATTGCAAAAGGCTTTCACAGCGGCGGGTCTGAACGTGCGCATACTAGGTCGGGAAAAGTCGCTTTATTCGGTGTACAAAAAAATGGGCCAAAAGCGATTAGGTTTCGCCGACGTCACCGACATCTACGGTTTTCGCATCGTGGTACACGACCTGATCCAGTGTTATGCGGTTTTGGGGGTTCTGCACCAACTCTACCAACCCGTTCCAGGCAAGTTTAAAGACTATATTGCGATCCCTAAAGCCAATGGCTACCAGTCACTGCACACTACACTGGTAGGACCGTCGGCGGTGAACATCGAGTTCCAAATGCGCACCCCCGAAATGGACCGAGTCGCCGAAGACGGCGTGGCCGCTCATTGGTTGTACAAGTCGCACATCAACGCCAACAGCCTTGAATCGGGGCCCGGCAACAAGTGGATTCAGTCGCTACTCGATATTCAAAAAGAAACCGGTGACACGGCCGAATTTTGGGACCACGTCAAGCTCGACCTCTTTCCCGACTCCGTGTATGTGTTCACGCCAAAAAGCAAAATTCTTGCGCTTCCACGCGGCGCCACGGCGCTTGATTTTGCATATGCCATCCACAGCAACGTGGGCCAACACGCAGAGTCGGCCAAGGTTAACGGCAAAACCGTTGCGCTCAAAACCGAACTGCTCAATGGCAACACCGTCGAGATCGTTACATCAAGCGAAGTCAACCCCACGCCCGCGTGGATGACTTACGCCAACACGGCCCGTGCACGGTCCAAAATTCGCAACTACCTCAAACAATCGGCCTCCGTCGAGGCCATGCAATTGGGCGAGCGCATGTTGACCCAAGCACTCAGAGCAGAGGGTTTTGCGGCGCTACCTACCCATTTTGAAGACGGGCAGTTGCTATGGGACAAACTCCTGCGGTTTACCGGCAACCGCGATGCCCAAGAGTTGTTGACCGACATAGGCCTGGGGCGACGCATTGCCAGCATAGTGGTCAAGCGACTGGTCACCCTCATGATAGAAACCGGTGCCAAGCGCGACCCTCTGCTTGTTAGCCGGGAGCGCTTTAACTCAGAGGACAATGGCTTTGACAATATCGTCACACTGGATGGCAGCGAGGGGGCAAGCGTGCAGTTTTCCACCTGCTGCAGGCCTGTGCCTGGTGACGCCATATTGGGTTACCTAGGGCATGGCGAGGGGCTGCAGATTCACCGGCGCGGTTGCGCATTGGCCGAGCGGATGGCCAAGAAAAACAAAGAGCGATTTGTGGATGTGGAATGGTCCGACCAAATCCACAGACTGTTTGAATCAGCACTTTACGTCATCGTCCGAAACGGCAAGGGCGTGTTGGCCACCGTAGCGTCTCGCTTGGCCAGCGCTGAGGTGGACATTTCGCATATTGACATGGGCCAAGAGCACGCCCAGGACACCACCGACCTAAAGTTCATCGTGGCGGTTCGTGATCGCCAGCATTTGACAACAGCGGTTCAAAGTCTGCTCAACACCGCCTGCGTCATTTCTGCCCACGGGCAGTCCCTGCCTTTGCCCCGTTAATCCACTTTTTGCGGCGCCGGATAATCCACTCGCAGGATTTCCAGCTCTTGCCAACCAGCGGGTGTACTTATTCGCACCGTATCGCCCACAAATGACTTGATCAAGGCCCGAGCCACTGGCGATACCCAACTGACCTGTCCTTTGCTGCTATCGGCCTCGTCAACCCCTAAAATCGTAAGGGCCATTTCCTCGCCGGTGGGTGGGAGATACGTAACGGTAGCGCCAAAAAACACCTGATCGGTGCCGTGGTGTAACGACGCATCCACCACCTCTGCAATCTCAAGACGCTGAGTCAAAAACCGAATGCGCCGGTCAATCTCACGCAGGCGCTTCTTACCGTACAGGTAGTCCCCATTTTCTGACCGATCGCCATTGCTTGCCGCCCAATGAACCAACTCAACCATCTTGGGCCGCTCGTCGTCCATCAATTGTTTTAGTTCAGCACGCAGCCTAGTATACCCAGCACCCGTCATGTAATTCTTCCCCCCTACAGCTACCGCAGCGGGTACTAACAACTCTTCATCGTCATCGTCGGATTCTTTGGTAAATGCTTTGCTCATGGGGCCTGAACTCGTAAGCGGCGAATACAAAACAAAACGCCCAACCGCGAGCAGTTGGGCGTTTAATTCTGGTGGCCTGGGACGGAATCGAACCATCGACACGCGGATTTTCAGTCCGCTGCTCTACCAACTGAGCTACCGGGCCATTGAGATATTGTATCAGTGAAACAAGGTCACTTGCCCAGCCGATGTATTCACCTAATTTTTCTTGGTGCGCCCTTGCTCCACACCCAATTGTTTAAACTTGCGATACAAGTGGGTACGCTCCAGACCGGTTTTTTCAGCCACACGCGTCATCGAGCCTTCCTCTTTTTCTAGGTGGTATTCAAAGTACGCTTTCTCAAACCCATCACGTGCGTTTCTCAGGGGCTTGTCCAGATCAAACACCTGATTGGCCCCCAATTGTGTCACCACATAGGAGCTTTCGTTTGCGTTGGATTTTTGCGCGTGGTACTTGTCCTCCACCTTGCTCAAAAGTACCACCTCACGCACCGCAGCCATCGGCTTTGCCAACGCCCCCTCTACGGTTTTTAGCAGTTTTTGCAATGCAATGGGTTTTTCCAGAAACGAAAATGCGCCAATTTTGGTGGCTTCAACGGCAGTATCTACCGTCGCATGACCACTCATCATGATGACAGGCATTGTAAGCAAGCCCTGGCTAGACCACTCTTTGAGCAAGGTCACACCGTCAGTATCGGGCATCCAGATATCGAGCAATACCAAGTCCGGACGTGCCGCCAGCCGCGCTCTGCGCGCTTGCGCGGCATTGTGTGCCAACTCCACCAGATGTCCCTCATCATTGAGAATCTCCATCAGGAGATCCCTAATGCCCAGTTCGTCATCAACGACCAAAATATTTGCCATGGCTTTTTGTTGTAGTGTCTATGCGGTTTCGTCAGTTAACGCTTGGGTTGGAAAAGTCAAGGAAACACGCGCACCGACAATGACGCCGTCCTCCACACGATTGCTAACCTCCAATTTTGCCAGGTGCTCATCGGCGATTTTTTTGACCACAGCCAAACCCAATCCCGTCCCAGTGGCCTTGGTCGTGACATAGGGTTCAGCGGCCCGTGACAACACGTTCTCGGCAAACCCAGGCCCATTGTCAGTCACCGATAGACGAACACTGGCGAGGTCAGGCAAGTGTTGGGTACGCACCTCAATCACGGCATTGGAAGATGCACCACATGCATCCTGCGCGTTCTGCAAGAGATTATGAACCACCTGACGCAGCTGTCCTGCGTCACATTGAATCGAGGGGCAGTTGGTATCGCATTCGAGGTGAATGCCTGCAGTCGCGTGGTTTATCAAGACCTGCTCCTCACCATACAACTGGCAAACCTCACTCACGATGCGGTTGAGATTTTCTGGTGCCAGCTGCGCGACGGGCAGACGCGCGTAATCTCTAAATTCATTCACCAGGTTTTTCATGGCATCGACTTGGTTGACGATGGTAGCTACGGACTTGTGCAATATGGCCTCGTCACCCTCGGTCAATTTGCCTGATAAGCGCCGCTGCAATCGTTGTGCCGACAATTGAATGGGAGTGAGTGGATTCTTGATTTCGTGCGCCAGGCGACGCGCCACCTCACCCCAAGCCAGCGCCCTTTGCGCAGAAACCACCTCGGTAATGTCGTCAAATACCAACAGTTTGAGCGGCTTTTGTTCGGCATCAGGGAGTATCGCACCGCGAATAATCAGGTGCACCTCCATACGATTGGCAATTTCACCGCTCTGTGCTCCGCCCCATTGAAGCGCGACAGGAAGCTGCCAGTGCTGCGAAGGGGACGTATTAGCTCGCATCATGCTGACAGAAAACTGTTGGTTAACCACCTGTACAAAATCAGGTTGGCTGACCGTGTCACCAAAATCAAACCCTATAAGTTGGTCCAAAGATAGCCGCAGTATGCCTGCGGCTGCGGGGTTGGCCGATAAAACCATGCCCTGTTCATCAATAACCAGCACACCCGCGCTTAGGTTATCCAATATCGTTTGCAGCTTGCCACGCTCTTGGTTCACCTCCTGGCTACTGCGCACCAACGCGACCTGCGCCTGCATGATTTGTTGCGTCATTGCGGCAAACGACCGGGTCAATCCGTCCAGTTCGTCCTTACCCTCCAGTACCCGTTTGGGCTGTAAATCACCCTTGGCCACCTGCTGCATGCCCTCGGCCAACACCAGCAGAGGTCTGGCCAATTGAGCACCAAGCACTATGGCAAGCAGTACGGCCCCCAACACTGCCAAGAACAAAGCCAAGGTTAGAGTTCCGATATACATTCGGCGCAAGCCCTCTCGCGCCAAGGCGCGTTCGTGGTATTCGCTATTGGCTAACTCCACCGCGTTAGCATTAGCCACCAATGTCGGCGACAGATATTGCACGACTTGCAAAATACGCGGCTCTGCACCAGTCGAAAACCCCGAACTTGCAACCATCACCATGACCTTGATCGACGCATTGCCTACCGAATCGTGTCCCAAGGCTTCCTCAAAACCATCAACGATGGTAACAATTTTTTGAGTTTTGACCTGGCGCATGGTTTGTGCATTCAAACGCCGCTCATTCAAGTCCAGACTGGTCAAATTGCTGCTGACCACCATCTGACCCGAAGGTGACCACAACACCACCTCGTCGACGGACAATTGGTCTTTCAGCCGCACCACTGACAGGGCAGCCATCACCTCCGACTGCTCGCCCATAGCAGCAGCAGCCTTGCGCGCCTTATTGGCCAACTCCAATGAGAGGACCTCAAGCGCAGACCGTCCCAGATCCAATCCGGCGCTCAGCGCCTTTTCAACCTTAACGTCAAACCAGCTTTCTATCGATCGTGCAACAAATTGGTAGGACACCACGTATATCAGTACACCCGGCACCAAACCTACCAAACCAAAAATCAATGCAAGCTTAAGCAACAACTGGCTGCCAAATTTCTTTTGCTTCAGGCGAACGGTTAGTCGCACGGCAAACCACAGAATAAGAGCACCCAACACGACTGCTATAGCCAGATTGAGCGCGAACAAACGCGTGAAACTAAGTTCATATTGCTCGCGATTGCTGCTAGCAACGGTTAACAAATACAGCAGCACCACCCCAATCAGCGCCATGGCTCCTGCACCTAGCCATAAGGCCCAACGCACTACACGCCGATCGGACTCAGCCGCATACGCATGGGCATGGGCATTGCCTATCGGTAGGTGCCAGCGGTCGGGGCTATCTTTGTTCGCCATTGCCGGTTTTTATGAGTTCTTGGTTTAAGCGCATCGCCCGAACCGCACTGACGTTCCAGTCAGTTTGCCCTATCAACCCGACTTGCAAGGGCTTGGGCAATGCCGCGGTATCGAGTTGGAATTTGTATGTCACCAAGTACCGACCATCGGGATCTAAATCGGCCATTGGTACAACCGACCAAGCACGCACCCGGCCCACAGCATTGAGTGCATCTTCGAAGCGATCGAAAGTTTGCGAAAGCGTCATACCGGCATCAAAGGGCCTCGCGTTTTCAGCAGAGATGTTTATTCGCCACTGGCGCGTAATCGGCTGATACAACAGTCGAATGTGACGTACGCTGGACGCGATGGGCTTGTCAAACCAGTACCACCGGTCTTTGGTCAGTTCCATCTCCATCAAAAAATAAAGAGGCACGCCTTTTTGCAAAGTGCTTTCAACGGACGAGGGCAGACTCAGTGCCACATTCGCACCTAGCACCAGCCGCTCATCTTGGCGGTACAAACGAAAATCATTGATCCCAACCGTCGTTGACTGGGCCCAAACCAAGGGCACGGCCAAGGCAATCACGCCAAGCATCAGCCACCGAGTCAATAATGTCCAGGTGGCACAAACAAAGGGACGAAGAGGATTAGCCATTTACCTTTTTCAACACCGCGTAAAAAAAGCCGTCGTGATCTGAGGGTAGTTTACCCTCCTGCCAAGCTTGGGGGGAGTCATTTTTAGGCAGTAACTGTAACCCTGGCACCAGCGCCAACGCCGTTGGGTGACTGGCCAAAAAACTCTGTATTTGATCGAGCCCTTCCGAATGAAAAACCGAACACGTGCAGTACACCAAAATGCCCCCGTCACGCAGCAGCGGCCATAGTGCCTCCAACAGTTTGGCCTGCTCCTGAGCTAGGCGAGGAACGTCTGATTCGCGTCGCAGCCATGCGATATCCGGATGACGCCGCACGATGCCCGAGGCCGAACAGGGCGCGTCTAGGAGTACGGCGTCAAACAGATGCGGTCGGGCAAGTAGCGTGCGCCAAAGTTCGGGACGACCCGCATCGGCGCAAATGACCTGTGCCGACAATCCTATGCGTTGCAGGTTTTCATGGATACGCGCGACCCTCGCGACGTCCACCTCCAACGCCACCAAGTCGCACTCCAAGAGTTCCAAGATATGAGCGGTCTTGCCACCGGGCGCTGCGCAGGCATCAAGTACGTAGGGCCGTTGCCCCTGTGGCGTGGGAGGCAAGTGTTCAACCAGCAGTTGGGCCGCCAGTTGCGCCCCCGCATCCTGCACAGACACCCATCCTTTTGCAAACCCCGGCAATAGCGACACGTTGACAGCTTTGTCCAGCTGTATAGCGTACTCGGCGATGGGTCGTGCACCCAATCCCAAGGGTTCAAGCAGTTGCAGATAACTGGCCACCGAAGTGACCCGGTGATTCACCCTAAGGGTCAAACCGGCCTTGTATTGCGAAGCCTCAAGCAGGGGCTTCCACGCCTTGGGGTAGTCATTTTTTAGCCTATCCAACCACCAACCGGGATGGTTCCAACGCGCCCGGCTGTCTTGCAATGCCAACTTGTGGTAGTGTGGCGCCTGCCGTAGAAACTGGCGCAAAACCGCATTGGCCAGCCGTGAGTGGGTCGCAATTTTGGGCGTACGCCGCACCGCCTCCACCAATTGATTGACCAGCGTATGCGCGTCGTAAATGGCCTCTTGTTCAGCAGATGCATCGTCGAGCGCCAGTTGCGCCTGCGCTAGCAGTGCCAATCCTATGACTAGAAAGCGCCGTGTCATAGGCGCAGGCTTACGCGGCACCAATAGCACTACCAGTTGCTGCCCGACGCCATAATGCCGAATGACTGCATAGGCGATCGCTTGCACACCCGGTTTGTCATAAGCGGGGACGAAAGCCAAGGCCTGAGCCATAGAGCGCCCATCGTCGATTCGGGTAAGTACGTCGGCGACTTGCTGCAACTGCTGCCACAACGCCGGACTCTTGGCTAGGGCCTCAGCCATGCAAAGTGATCTCATGAAGTTCGGGTAGGCGCACAGCAGCGGCCAACCACTTCTCAGGTGGTACGCCCATCGCATCGGCACAGGCCCGTGCGACCACATTGTAGGTTCTGGACATATTCTCCTGCTGCAATTTGTGCAATGCCCACTCCTGGTGCATAGTACTGCGCAGGGGATGGGTTGCCGCCTCAAAATTCGGAGTAATCACCAGTTCCAACAGGCGATCAACCAAACCCAAGGATTGCGCCATACGCCCCTGTGCCCGCTCATCCAGGGGTTTGGCTTGGAACTCGGCCCAACAGATCCTCGCGTCAGAAACGGCATTACGCACCCCGCGCCAAATACGGTCAGTGGAGGGCGCAGCGCCCGCGTCAGTTGCAGCACTCCCTGCTGGCGCATCAGCCAACAGAGCGTCCAGCCAATCCAAATACCTGTCAATTTCATGTGCAAGGGCGCTGGCGTACAGGTACGCCAGCGCGCGTAACCGCACCATGCGGTTGTATGCACCGGTGGCCCAAAACATCAGTATAAAAGACACCCCGACAACAATCCAAACCATAAGCGAGTGTAGCTAGCGATTGTCAAAAAAAAACGCCTCACACATAGGTCGTGTGAGGCGTTTGTCCTGGTCAGTAGACCGAGGATCAGCTTTGGTCGGCCGCCGCTTCTTTGGACTCTGCCAACGCCTGCGCCTCTTCGGCTTCAGACTGTGCAATGGCCATACGCTCCATCTCGTCCATTTGCTCCTTGGCTGCACGTGCCTGGTGGTAAGCCAAACCCGTACCGGCGGGAATCAACCGACCCACAATCACATTTTCCTTGAGGCCACGCAGAGGATCGCGCTTGCCCATAATGGAAGCCTCGGTCAACACCCTTGTGGTTTCCTGGAAGGAAGCAGCACTGATAAAGCTGTCTGTTGACAGCGACGCCTTGGTAATACCCAGCAGCAGGTTACTAAACGTTGCGGGGATTTTGCCCTCAGCACGCAAAGCGTCGTTGATGTCCAAAATGCCCGCGCGCTCAACTTGCTCGCCTGCGATCAGGTTGGACTCGCCTGGGTTTTCGACCACGACACGTCTAAGCATCTGGCGAACAATCACCTCGATGTGTTTGTCGTTAATCTTCACCCCTTGCAGGCGGTACACGTCTTGCACTTCGTCAACGATGTAACGGGCCAGTTCTTCAGCGCCCAGCAGGCGCAAAATGTCCTGTGGATCGGCAGGACCGTCCACCACCAGTTCACCCTTGTTCACGACTTGTCCTTCGTGTACCAAAAGACTTTTCTCTTTGGGCACCAGATCTTCCCAAACTGCTCCATCGGGGTCGGTGATCTGTAGACGCACCTTGCCTTTGGTCTCCTTACCAAATGAGACGGTACCGGTCAGTTCGGCCAGGGTTCCTTTGTCCTTAGGCGTGCGTGCCTCAAACAACTCCGCAACGCGCGGCAGACCGCCGGTAATGTCGCGGGTTTTTTGACCTTCCATCGGGATACGCGCCAACACTTCACCAGGGCCCACGTCCTGCCCGTCCCTCACCTGAATCAATGAGCCCACCGGGAAACCAATGGTTACAGAGTGGTCAGTACCAGGAATCTTCAGCTCAGCACCTGATTTGTCGATCAGCTTCATTTGCGGGCGAATCACCTTGGCCGCACCACGCCGCTTGGGGTCAATAACTACCATGGTGGACAAACCGGTCACTTCGTCCAATTGCTTAGCAACGGTCAAGCCTTCTTCAAAGTTCTCAAACCTTGTACTGCCTGCAAACTCGGTAATGATGGGGCGAGTCAACGGATCCCAGCTTGCCAGTGCTGTACCCGCCTTCACGCTTTGCTCAGGCCGAACGGCAATCACCGCACCGTAGGGCAGTTTATGGCGCTCACGCTCGCGGCCATTATCGTCAAACAAAACGACTTCACCCGAACGGGAAATCACCACCAATTCGCCACGGCTGTTGCTCACGTAACGCATGGTGCTGTTGAATCCAACAATACCGTTGGACTTGGCTTCAATGCCCGAGGCCACCGCCGCGCGGGACGCCGCACCACCGATATGGAAGGTACGCATGGTCAGTTGGGTACCAGGCTCACCAATCGACTGGGCAGCGATGACACCTACGGCCTCACCCGCGTTAATCAAGCCACCGCGACCCAAATCGCGCCCGTAGCACTTGGCGCAAATGCCAAACCGGGTTTCGCAGGTTAGGGCCGTGCGTACACGCACCTCATCCACGCCCGCCACTTCGATTTCATCAATAATGTCCTCGTCAAACATCTCACCGGCCGGCACCATCACGGCACGGGTTTCTGGATGCAACACATCGTCGGCTGCCGTGCGTCCCAAAATCCGGTCGCGCAGGGATTCAATGGTTTCACCGCCTTCCACAATCGCACGCATCAGCGAGCCATCGTGCGTACCGCAATCGTGTTCGGTGACCACCAAGTCTTGCGTCACATCCACCAAACGGCGGGTGAGGTAGCCCGAGTTGGCTGTTTTCAAAGCCGTATCGGCCAAACCTTTACGCGCCCCGTGGGTAGAAATAAAGTACTGCAACACGTTAAGACCTTCACGGAAGTTTGCCGTGATCGGGGTCTCAATAATCGAACCGTCGGGTTTGGCCATCAGGCCGCGCATACCCGCCAACTGGCGAATCTGCGCGGCATAACCACGGGCGCCCGAGTCGGCAATCATTTAAATCTATTTAAACGACTCCTGATCGACCTGCGCGCCGTGACGGTCTGTCACTTTTTCCTTGGCCAGTTGCGCCATCATGACTTTGGAAACCTCGTCACCGGCTTTGCCCCAGATATCCACCACCTTGTTGTAGCGCTCACCGGCTGTGACCAGACCCGACGCGTATTGCTGGCCGATCTCCTTAACCTCTTTCTCACTGCGCTCGATAATGCCGCCCTTTTCTTTGGGCACCAGCATATCGTCGATACAAATCGAAATACCGGCGCGCGTGGCCAAACGGAATCCATTTTGCAACAGCTTGTCTGCAAATATCACGGTTTCTTTGAGCCCGCACTTGCGGAAGGCCGTATTAATCAGCTTTGAGATTTCCTTTTTCTTGAGCGCACGGTCGATGGCGTCAAATGGCAACCCCTTGGGCAAAATTTCGCTTAGCAAAGCACGACCCACGGTAGTCTGGCGCAGAGCGGTGTGAGCAATCAGTTCGCCACTGGCCTTGTCCTTCAGGTGCTCGGTAATGCGCACACTGATCTTGGCCGTGAGCTCAACTTCTTTGGCATCAAAGGCACGCAACACCTCAGCGATATCGGAGAAGATCATGCCTTCACCCTTGCCATTGGTACGCTCACGGGTGGCGTAGTACAGGCCCAGCACCACGTCTTGTGACGGCACAATAGAAGGCTCACCACTGGCAGGGAACAAGATGTTGTTGGAGGCCAACATCAAGGTGCGGGCTTCCATTTGCGCCTCAATCGACAGGGGTACGTGAACCGCCATTTGGTCACCGTCAAAGTCGGCGTTAAAGGCCGAACAGACCAAGGGGTGCAATTGAATCGCCTTGCCTTCAATCAAAATCGGTTCAAAGGCTTGAATACCCAGGCGGTGCAAGGTAGGCGCACGGTTGAGCATCACGGGATGCTCTTTAATCACCTCTTCCAAAATATCCCACACCACGGGGGTACCGGCTTCCACTTCGCGTTTGGCCGCTTTAATGGTGTTGGCAATGCCACGCACCTCTAGCTGGGCAAAAATGAAGGGCTTGAACAGCTCCAGAGCCATCAACTTGGGCAAACCACACTGGTGCAGTTTGAGCGTTGGGCCCACCACAATCACCGAACGACCCGAGTAGTCCACGCGCTTGCCCAGCAAGTTTTGGCGGAAACGGCCTGACTTGCCTTTGATCATGTCAGCCAAAGACTTGAGCGCACGCTTGTTGGCACCCGTCATGGCCTTGCCACGGCGACCGTTGTCCAGCAACGAATCAACCGCCTCTTGCAACATACGTTTTTCATTGCGGGCAATGATTTCGGGAGCTTTGAGTTCCAGCAAGCGGCGCAAACGGCTGTTACGGTTGATGACGCGGCGATACAGGTCGTTCAAGTCGGAGGTGGCAAAACGACCACCATCCAAGGGCACCAGCGGGCGCAGATCAGGCGGCAGAACCGGCAGCACTTCCAGAATCATCCACTCGGGCTTGATGCCGGATTTTTTGAAGGCTTCCATCAGCTTTAAGCGCTTGGAGTTCTTCTTGACCTTGACTTCAGAGCCGGTCAAATCACCGCGCAAATGCTCGATGGTGGCGTCAATGTCCAGGTCACGCAGCAGGTCTTTGATGCCTTCGGCACCCATCTTGGCCTGAAACTCGTCACCAAATTCCACACGCTTGGCCTCGTACTCGTCCTCCGACATGATGCTGAATTTCTTGAGCGGACTCATGCCAGGCTCAGTCACCACATAAGCTTCGAAGTAAAGCACACGTTCGATGTCACGCAGCGTCATGTCCAACACCAAGCCCAAGCGGCTAGGCAAAGACTTCAAGAACCAAATATGCGCGCAGGGAGCAGCCAAATCAATGTGGCCCATACGTTCACGGCGCACCTTGGTTTGCGTCACTTCAACGCCGCATTTTTCGCAAATAACACCACGGTGCTTGAGGCGCTTGTACTTGCCACACAGGCATTCGTAGTCCTTGATAGGGCCAAAAATCTTGGCGCAAAACAAGCCGTCACGCTCAGGCTTGAACGTGCGGTAATTGATGGTTTCTGGTTTTTTGACTTCACCAAACGACCAGGAACGAATTTTCTCAGGCGAGGCCAAACCAATTTTGATGGCTTCGAAATGCTCGTCCGGCGAGACCTGCTTAAACAGATCGAGGATTGATTTCATAATGTTCTCCAGTATCTTTCAAAGGGGTCTGACGCAGCGCATTGGCACCAGGTCAGACGGATCGCTGTGACTGTCTAATTCCTTAACCCCGCTCAAGCTCGATGTCCAAGCCCAGCGATCGAATCTCCTTGACCAGCACATTAAACGACTCGGGCATGCCCGCGTCGATCGCGTGATCACCTTTGACAATGCTTTCGTACACACGGGTACGGCCCAGCACGTCGTCCGATTTAACGGTCAGCATCTCTTGGAGCACATAGGAGGCACCGTAGGCCTCGAGTGCCCATACCTCCATCTCGCCAAAGCGCTGTCCACCGAACTGCGCCTTGCCCCCCAAAGGTTGTTGGGTCACGAGACTGTACGGTCCAGTAGAACGGGCATGCATTTTGTCGTCAACCAAGTGATGCAGTTTGAGCACGTGCATATAGCCCACTGTGGTGGTGCGCTCAAAGGCCTCTCCGGTGCGGCCGTCGTACAACTGCGCCTGGGTTCTTGTTGCGGTAAGGCCCATTGCCTCGGCGCGCTCCGGCGGATAAGCCAACTGCAGCATGTCCCGAATATCTTGTTCGGTAGCTCCGTCAAACACCGGGGTTGCAAAAGTAACCCCGCTGCTTAAGTTGTGCGCCATTTCCATGATCTCAGGATCAGTCAAGACGCCCAGATCTTCTTTGTGCCCGGATCCGCCATAAAGTTTATTCAACAAGCCTTTGATCTCTGCTGCACTGGCCTGTTCCTGCAACATATCCCCAATGCGTCGGCCCAGGCCTTTGGCAGCCCAACCCAAATGCACTTCTAACACCTGCCCCACGTTCATCCGTGAAGGCACACCCAGCGGGTTAAGTACGATATCGCAGGGGGTACCGTCGGCCATGAAGGGCATGTCCTCGACGGGCACGATCTTGGAGACCACACCCTTGTTGCCGTGGCGGCCCGCCATCTTGTCACCAGGCTGCAAGCGACGTTTGACCGCCAAGTACACCTTGACCATTTTGAGCACGCCTGGGGGCAACTCATCCCCTTGAGTGAGCTTTTTGCGCTTTTCTTCAAACAAAGCGTCAAACGCTTTGCGGGTTTGTTCGTTGGAATTCTTAATGCTTTCCAACTGCGCAGCCACCTCATCGTCTGCTGGACGAATATCAAACCAATGGTATTTCTCCACAGAGGCCAAATAGGCCTTGTCGATTACGGCTGCCTTTGCCAGACGATTAGGCCCTCCATTGGCCACTTTGCCGGCTAGCATCTTTTCAATACGATCAAAGGCGTCGGCCTCCACGATACGCAACTGGTCGTTCAAATCCAGTCTGAAGCGCTTGAGCTCATCGTCGATGATTTGTTGAGCGCGCTTGTCACGCGTAATGCCTTCACGGGTAAAGACCTGTACGTCAATCACCGTGCCTTGCGAACCCTGACTGACACGCAGTGAGGTGTCTTTCACGTCGCTGGCTTTCTCACCAAAAATGGCGCGCAGCAATTTTTCTTCAGGCGTCAGTGTGGTTTCACCTTTGGGGGTCACTTTACCCACCAGCGTGTCACCAGGCTGCACTTCAGCACCCACGAAAATAATGCCGGAATCATCCAAACGGTTCAACTGTTGTTCGGCCAGATTGGGGATATCGCGGGTGATTTCCTCCGCACCCAGTTTGGTATCACGCGCCATTACCACCAGCTCTTCAATGTGGATAGACGTGTACCGGTCTTCGGCGACTACACGCTCACTGATCAGGATGGAATCCTCAAAGTTATACCCGTTCCACGGCATAAACGCGACCAGCATATTTTGGCCCAATGCCAACTCACCCAGATCGGTGGAAGCGCCGTCAGCGATCACATCGCCTTTGGCCAACTTGTCACCCCGTTTGACGATGGGGCGCTGGTGAATGTTGGTGTTTTGATTGGAGCGCTGGTACTTGATCAAGTTGTAGATATCAACGCCCACTTCACCGGCGTGCGCCTCAGCGTCGTTCACTCGAATCACCACGCGTGTTGCATCCACATAGTCGACAATACCGCCACGGGTTGCGGTCACCACGGTTCCAGAGTCAACGGCTGCCACGCGCTCTATTCCGGTGCCTACAACGGCTTTCTCTGGGCGCAGAACCGGCACAGCCTGGCGCTGCATATTCGCGCCCATCAGCGCGCGGTTGGCATCGTCATGCTCCAGGAACGGAACCAACGAAGCGGCCACCGACACAATTTGCGCCGGTGACACGTCCATGTACTGAATACGATCGGCCGAAACCAGCACGGACTCACCTGCCTCACGCGCCGACACCAGGTCGCCGGTGAGAATGCCATTCGCATCCAAAGCTGCATTGGCCTGCGCAATCACATACTTGCCTTCTTCGATGGCGGACAAATAGTCGATCTCGTTGGTCACCTTGCCGTTGTTGACACGACGGTAAGGCGTTTCAATAAAGCCGTATTCGTTCAAACGCGCGTACAAAGCCATCGAGTTGATCAAACCGATGTTAGGACCCTCTGGCGTCTCAATAGGACATACACGGCCGTAGTGGGTCACATGCACGTCGCGTACCTCAAACCCAGCCCGCTCCCGCGTCAAACCGCCCGGGCCTAAGGCCGAAACGCGACGCTTGTGTGTAATCTCAGACAGTGGGTTGGTCTGGTCCATAAACTGGGACAACTGAGAGGCACCAAAAAACTCCTTCAACGCTGCCGAAATAGGCTTGCTGTTGATCAAGTCATGAGGCATCAGTGGCTCTTGTTCGGCCTGCCCCAAACGTTCACGAACCGCTTTCTCGATACGCGCCAAGCCCACACGGTACTGGTTTTCCGCCAACTCACCCACGCAACGCACACGGCGATTGCCCAGGTGATCGATATCGTCGACTTCACCGCGACCATTGCGCAGGTCAACCAGAATCTTGACCACAGCCAAAATGTCGTCATTGGTCAGCACCAAAGGACCATCAGCTGAGTTCAAGCCCATTTTGGCATTGAACTTCATGCGCCCCACGCGGGATAGGTCATACGTATCTACACTGTAGAACAAGCGTTGGAAGAGCGCCTGAACAGCATCTTCAGTCGGCGGCTCACCAGGACGCATCATGCGATAGATCGCAACCCGTGCAGCCAGCTCATCGGCCGTCTCATCAACTCTCAGCGTTTGCGAGATGTAGGTTCCCTGATCCAACTCGTTGGTGTAGAGGCACACCAAGTCCTGTATGCCCGCCACACGCAATTTCTTGAGCAGGGCTTCGGTGATTTCTTCATTGGCTTTCGCCAATATCTCACCCGTTTCCGTATCTACGATATTGGCAGCCACCACACGGCCCAGCAGGTAGTCCTCTGGTACCCCGATATGGGTGGTTCCTGATTGCTCCAACTCGCGGGTATGGCGTGCGGTAATGCGCTTGTCCTTAGGTACCACCACCTTGCCAGCCTTGTCGGTGATGTCAAAACGCGCCACCTCGCCGCGTAGACGCTCGCCCACGTACTGCATCTGTGCGCCGCTGTCTTGCAAGCGGAAGTGATCGTTTACGAAGAAGCTAGCCAAAATGGTCTCTGGCGTCATGCCAATAGCCTTGAGCAAAATCGTCACCGGCATCTTGCGACGGCGGTCCACCCTGAAGTACAAAATGTCTTTGGGGTCAAACTCAAAATCCAGCCAAGAGCCACGGTAAGGAATAATGCGCGCCGAAAACAACAATTTCCCAGAGCTATGGGTTTTACCCTTGTCGTGCTCAAAGAACACGCCTGGTGAACGATGCAACTGCGACACGATGACACGCTCGGTGCCATTGATGATGAACGAGCCTTTATCGGTCATCAAAGGCACTTCGCCCATGTAGACCTCTTGTTCTTTAATCTCTTTTGTAACCTTCGATTGGGAGGTAGACGACTCACGGTCGTAAATCACCAATTGGACTTTTGCACGCACGGCTGAACCGTAGGTAAGTCCGCGGGTTTGACACTCACGCACGTCAAAACCGGGTTTTGCCAGCGTGTAATACTGGTACTTCATCTCCACAAACCCGTTGTGCGAAACAATCGGGAAGGCCGACCTAAACGCCGCCTCTAAGCCTTCGTTGGTGCGCTGGTTGGGCGCCACATTGGCCTGCAAAAACGCCACATAAGCGTCTTTTTGCATTTGCAACAAATACGGGATTTCCAGCACAGCATCGCGGCTACCAAAATTCTTGCGAATCCGTTTGCGTTCAGTAAATGAGTATTTAGTATGGTTTGGCATGAGTTCTCCAAGCTGGGACTTTCGTCCTGCGGATGACAAAACGTTTCCTGTGCGCACCTTACGCACATTGACTTGGTGGTTGGCCACTACCAACCATTGGCGGACGACCGTGCCTTGCACACGGCCCGAACCAAGGCACCTTCTGCTGTCGGATTCAGAAGGCACTGGGTAAATGACAACGCATCATTTACCCAGTGCACTCTAAAAATGCGGCGAACCGCGCCCATCCTGAGAAACGCGCGGCCCGGAACCGAAAATTACTTCAGCTCAGCTTTAGCGCCTGCATCTTCAAGTTTCTTCTTGGCAGCGTCGGCATCGGCCTTGGACACGCCTTCTTTGACGGCCTTAGGTGCGCCATCAACCAGGTCTTTGGCTTCTTTCAAACCAAGTCCGGTGATCTCGCGAACGGCTTTAATCACCGACACTTTGTTAGCGCCAGCCTCAAGCAACATCACGTTGAATTCGGTTTGCTCTTCTGCCACCACAACAGCGGCACCACCACCAGCGGCAGGCGCAGCCATAGCGGCGGCGCTAACACCAAATTTCTCTTCGATGGCTTTCACCAAATCGTTGAGGTCCATGACCGACATGCTGTCCAGGGCGGTCAAAAATGCGTTTTTATCAAATGACATGATCGTTTCCTAATCTAAGAATGGGTTTTGTAGATTGCTCTACTGCTAAATACTCTTGTCAGTACGCGCTTACGCCGCGACCGACTCGCCTTTTTTCTCTGCCACCGCAGACAACACACGCGCCATACGGGACACGGGTGACTGCATCAAGCCCAACAACTGCGCCAACAACACTTCTTTCGAAGGAATATTAGCCAATTGCTTTACGCCGTTTTGATCCAGCAACTTCGACCCGTAGGCACCGCCGCGAATCACCAATTTATCATTGGTTTTCGCGAAATCTGCCACCACTTTCGCGGCAGCAACAGCGTCTACAGAGAAACCGTAGATCAGCGGACCGGTCATCAAATCGCTGGCTGATGCCAGTGCACTGCCCGATACAGCACGGCGTGCCAGGGTGTTTTTCAACACACTGAGCGTAACGCCATTGCTACGCGCGGCAGAGCGCAACTTGGTCATAGCAGCAACCGACAAACCCCGGTACTCCGCCAAAACAAGCGTTTGAGACTTAGCGGCAAGGTCGGTCACTTCTTTAATGACGACTTCTTTCTCACTGCGATTCAAACTCAAGATCTTCTCCTAAAAATTGCATCAGCAAAACGCTGACACAGGCCTTGTTTAGCGACCATCTGCACTTAGAAAATTTCTACTGCAGTGGGTTCGCCATCTGCGCTGGAAATTAAGTTGACCGGGCGGGAGGCCCGACCATCACCAGCGGTCTCGGATGGCCCTTGGTGATTACTCACGTCGGCCCACCACATCAAACAAACGGTTCACACCGTCTGTTTAAATTCAATTACGCTTGTACCAACGACTGGACATCCACTCGTGCACCCACACCTTGGGTGCTGGACACCGCCACTTTGCGAAGGTAAATACCCTTGCTGGTCGCAGGCTTGGCTTTATTCAGCGCATCCACCAGGGCCAACAAATTGCCTTTGAGCTGATCGGCTCCGAACGAACGACGTCCGATGGTGCTGTGCACAATACCGGCTTTGTCCACACGGAACTGTACTTGGCCGGCCTTGGCATTTTTTACCGCAGTGGCTACATCCGGCGTTACCGTTCCCACCTTGGGATTAGGCATCAAGCCGCGAGGCCCAAGGATTTGACCCAAGGTACCCACCACACGCATCGCGTCGGGTGCCGCGATGACCACGTCAAAAGGCATATTACCGGCCTTAACCATCGCGGCCAAATCGTCCATACCCACAAGGTCAGCCCCTGCGGCTTTGGCTTCGTCTGCCTTGGCACCTTGCGCAAAAACGGCTACACGAACACTACGCCCCGTACCGTTAGGAAGAACCACTGCACCCCGTACCACTTGATCGGACTTCTTGGCATCAACGCCTAACTGAACCGCCACATCGATGGATTCGTCGAATTTTGCAGTGGCGCAAGATTGGACCAAAGCCAACGCATCACCGATGGGGTACAACTTGGTGCTATCAACCTTGCCTTTTTGGGCTTTTTGTTTTTTTGTCAGCTTAGCCATTATTTAACACCTTCCGTCGTCACGCCCATAGAACGCGCAGTACCTGCAATCGTGCGCACAGCGGCATCGAGGTCGGCGGCAGTCATGTCTTGTTGTTTGATTTTGGCAATTTCTTCTAACTGCTCACGGGTAATTTTGCCCACTTTTTCAACGTGCGGCCGTGAAGAACCCTTCACCAACTTCAAGGCCTTTTTGATCAACACACCAGCGGGTGGGGTTTTGATCTCAAAGGTAAAGCTTTTGTCTGCATAAGCGGTAATCACAACCGGCAAAGGCATGCCTGGCTCAACACCTTGGGTCTTGGCGTTAAACGCCTTGCAGAACTCCATGATGTTCAAGCCACGCTGACCCAGTGCAGGGCCAATGGGGGGGGATGGATTGGCCTTACCTGCAGGGACTTGCAGCTTAATCAGGCCGACGATTTTTTTCGCCATGTGTTTACTCCTGTTGGGTGATATCGCTCAAACAAATGCGAAAAGCACTGCCTAAGCTCCCCGGTTTAACGACTCACTTGTTCTTTTGAACAAAACGCCTATCGCCGAGTCGGAAAGCGATAGGCCAAAAAGTTTACGTTTACGTTTTCTCGATTTGACCGAATTCAAGCTCGACCGGTGTCGAACGACCAAAAATCGTTACCGCGACGGTTACCCGGTTTTTCTCGTAATTCACGGTTTCTACCGATCCGTTGAAATCGGCAAAAGGGCCTTCCTTCACGCGAATCAACTCGCCAATTTCAAACTCCACCTTATGCCGCGGCTTTTCAGCACCGTCCTGCATCTGGTTCACGATTTTATTAACTTCTGCCTCAGAAATAGGAGCCGGACGGGTGCGAGCCCCACCCACAAAGCCGGTCACTTTATTGGTGTGCTTGACCAAATGCCAAGTGTCATCATCCATCACCATTTCGACAAGCACGTACCCGGGGAAAAACTTACGCTCGGTGGTTCGTTTCTGGCCGTTTTTGACCTCCACAACCTCTTCTGTGGGCACCAAAATACGCCCAAATTTGCTTTGCATACCCGCTTGGTTGATGCGCTCGCGAATGTTACGCTCCACTGCCTTTTCCATTCCTGAATAGGCATGCACCACGTACCAACGCAAATCAGGGTTGACGGCCTCTGCCGCCACAGGCGGAACCAAGCTCTCGATAGATTCAGTCATCAGGATCTCCAACCCAAAATCAAGTGGTAAATCACGTATTCGATGGATTTATCCGTCAGCCACAAAATAATGGCCATGATCAACACGAAACCAAACACGTAAAGCGTCAACTGGGTCGCCTCCTTACGCTCTGGCCAAACCACTTTTTTGACTTCGCGCCATGCCTCACGGCCAAATGCAACGAGTCGTTTGCCGGTTTCGGACATAAAGAACAAGGCCAAAGCCAACGCCAACCCGAGCAATAACACCGACCATTGCACCAAGGCACCTTGAGACCCCAAAGTCCAATAACCGGCCAAAGCAGCAAAAACCAACGCAATCGCACCGATTACCTTGGCTTTCTCAGCACCTGAACTTACCGTTTCGACTTGCATGGCGGACATAGGGTCTTTTCAATCGCTAAACTTTGGTGCCGGAAAGGGCACTCTCTAAGACAGTAAAAGCCCGTTAGAGACTAACGGGCTCGGAAAGGTTACTCGGCGCCACTTAAGTGGCAGGGGCAGTAAGAATCGAACTTACAACCTTCGGTTTTGGAGACCGACGCTCTGCCAATTGAGCTATACCCCTTTATTCCTTCAATTACGCCAAAATCTTGGCAACCACACCAGCGCCCACGGTACGACCGCCTTCGCGGATCGCAAAACGCAAGCCTTCTTCCATGGCGATTGGGGCAATCAACTTGACCTCAATGGCCACGTTGTCACCTGGCATCACCATCTCTTTGCCTTCTGGCAAAGTGATCGCGCCG
>JBEIEP010000003.1:0-140295 GCA_040382935.1 Burkholderiaceae bacterium | reverse complement strand
TCATCTACGGTAATATCTATTCCAGCCATCGCACTCACTCCTTCCTTGGTTAACAAAATCTGTCTCGAAAACTCGATTCTGTCAAACTCGGAGAGCTGCGATGGCTACCCCTTTAATTTGCAGCAGTTTAGGGACTTAATCGGTCATGCCGGGAATTGCCCTTATATCAAAGCCTTTCTTACTGACTGCCACTCTTGCCCGTTGTCGAGGATGTACTCAATCATGATGTCATCCTCTGCCCAGCTTGGACCGCGACAGCTTGGTCTGCATGCGGAATGATGCCGTCCCGTCTTGGGTTGCACGGTCTTTCAGGAATGCGACAATCTACCCATGAACAAACCTTGGATAGAACCGGATGCCGAACCGGTAGATTCGGCCCCTACCGCTACCGGCCATGCTCAGGGCGAGGGGGGTAAAAATGATGAATCGCAAAGCCGCGCCCGCGACGTGCGCGAGGCGCACAAGCTAGAAAAACGCCTGTGCCGCCAAGTGGGGCAGGCGATTGTGGACTACAACATGATTGAAGAGGGCGACCGGGTCATGGTGTGCCTCTCAGGGGGCAAAGACAGCTATGCCATGCTGGATATTTTGCTCAAGCTGCAGGCCCGTGCGCCCGTTAATTTTGAGCTGATTGCGGTGAATCTGGACCAAAAGCAGCCGGGGTTCCCTGCCGATGTGTTGCCCCGTTACCTTGAAGGCTTGGGCGTGCCCTTTCATATCGAAAACCAGGACACCTACTCCATTGTGAAGCGGGTGATTCCTGAAGGCAAAACCATGTGCAGCCTGTGCAGCCGCCTGCGCCGGGGCATTTTGTACAAGGTGGCCGATGAATTGAAAGCCACCAAAATTGCCTTGGGACATCACCGCGACGACATACTGCACACCTTCTTTTTAAACCTGTTTTTTGCGGGCAAGCTCAAATCCATGCCGCCCAAGCTGGTGAGTTCTGACGGCAACCACGTGGTGATTCGGCCCTTGGCCAATGTGGCCGAAAAAGACTTGGTCCAGTGGGCCAAGGTGAGGCAATTCCCCATCATTCCCTGCACCCTTTGCGGCAGCCAAGACAATCTACAACGCCAGCAAGTGGCCAAAATGCTCACCGAATGGGAAAAGCAATGGCCTGGCAGGCGCGAGAACATGTTCACGGCCCTGCAAAACATCGTGCCCTCGCACCTGTTGGACAGCACCCAGTTTGACTTCAAGTCGGTAGCGGCTACGGGAATGGAAGAACCCGATGGCGATATTGCCTTTGATGCCATCACACTGCCGAAAACGGCCGCGCCAGCGGTAGATGTCGTTTCGCACCACCCTTTGGCCCCTTTGTCGCGTCCGCAAACGATGGTGATCCAACGAGGGAAGGCCAAAAGCAGCGCTGCCCAGGGCGCACACCAGCCCTAGGGCCAAACTAAATATGCCCTCACTTAACACCCACATCATCGCCGTTCGCCACGGTGAAACCGCGTGGAACAAAGCCATGCGTATCCAAGGGCACTTGGATATAGACCTCAACGCGACCGGCCGGGCCCAAGCGCAGGCGGTGGCGCGTGGCTTGGGTAATGTATCGGTGGACGCCGTTTATTCGAGTGATCTTGGCCGTGCTGTGGCTACCGCCACCCCGATGGCGCAGGCCAAGGGCCTGGTGATTCATCAACTGCCTGGCCTGCGCGAACGGCACTTTGGTGTGTGGCAGGGTGAGACCTACCCCGACATAGAAAAAAATCACCCGCTTGAATTTGCCCGCTGGCGCGACCGTGAACCCGCGTTTGCGGTGCAGGATGCCGAAAGCCTGGTCGTTTTTCAGGAGCGCATTGCCACCGTGCTCACCACCTTGGCGGTCTCACACGCCGGGCAAACCATCGCCGTGTTTACCCATGGCGGTTGTCTGGACATTGTGTACCGCCTGGCCCACGGCATTGATTTGGCCGCGCCGCGCACCTGGTCGATTGCCAATGCCGTGGTGAACCGTTTGGTGTTTGACGGTGAACGCCTGCACTGCCTGGCCTGGGGGCAGGCGGACCACCTGGATTCGGTAGAGGCTTAGTCGTCCAAGGCCACAAGCAGCTTGGCGTGTATGCCGCCAAAGCCGCCGTTGCTCATGCATACAATGTGGTCGCCGGGCTTGGCCGCCTGGGCAATGGCATTTACCAATTCGGCCAGAGATTGGGTTACCGTGGCCTTGGCCCCCAAAGGCGCTAACGGTTCAGCAGGGTTCCAGTCCAGCCCTGCGGCATGGCAAAACACCCGATCGGCCTGCTTCAAACTGCCGGCCAACAGGTCTTTCATAGCCCCAAGCTTCATGGTGTTGGAGCGGGGCTCAAAAACAGCCAAGATTCGCGCGTTTGCGCCCACCTTGCGGCGCAGTCCGTCTAAGGTGGTGGCAATGGCGCTGGGGTGATGGGCAAAATCGTCGTACACCGTGATGTTTTTGCCGGGCACCACGCCCGCCACTTCCATGCGTCGGCGTACGTTTTCAAACTGCGTAAGCGCACGGGCGGCGGTGCTGGGCGACACGCCCACGCCTTCAGCCGCAGCAATCGCTGCCAGCGCATTCATTTGGTTGTGCACACCTTGTAAGGCCCAATCCACTTGGGCGACGGTCTTGCCCGCGTGAATAACGGCAAAGGCGTGCGGTTCACCCTCTGCCTGCCACTGGGCGTTGGGGCCAAAGCCCACCACCTGGCTGTAATGCCCCAGGTCCAACACCCGCTGCAAACTGGCCTCTTGGGTGTTCACCACCAAGCGCCCGCTGGCGGGAACGGTGCGAACCAGGTGATGAAACTGGCGTTCAATGGCGGCCAAATCGTCAAAAATATCGGCGTGGTCAAACTCCAGATTGTTCAAAACGGCGGTACGGGGCCGGTAATGCACAAACTTGCTGCGTTTGTCAAAAAAGGCCGTGTCGTATTCGTCGGCCTCAATCACAAAACAAGGGCCTTGCCCCAAGCGGGCCGAGGTGCCAAAGTTCAGCGGCACCCCACCCACCAAAAATCCTGGCTTCAACCCGGCATATTCCAATATCCACGCCAACATAGAGGTGGTGGTCGTTTTGCCGTGGGTGCCCGCCACCGCCATCACGTGGCGTTTGGGTTGCTTGGTGGCCAACACGGGGTGCAGCAGCGCGTCGCACAGCCACTGGGGGCCGCTGGTGTAGGGCGCGCCAGCGTCCAAAATGGCCTCCATCAGGGGGTATTTGGCGCTGCCGTCTGGCAACCGGGCACGGCTTACCACATTGCCTATCACGTACAAATCAGGCTCCAAAGCCATTTGGTCAAGGTCGTAACCCTCGATTAACTCAATGCCCAGGCGGGACAGTTGGTCGCTCATGGGGGGGTAGACCCCGGCGTCGCACCCGCTTACGCGGTGCCCAGCTTCCACTGCCAAAGCGGCAATGCCGCCCATAAAAGTGCCGCAAATGCCAAGAATATGTATATGCATAGGGGGATTTTAGACGCTGGTTCATGCAAAGTGGGCGCGGTGGTATCCTTTGCCCATGGGTGTACAGGGACAAGAAATTGCCAGCCGCGCGGCAGGCCTAATTGTTGAAGAGGGCGTGTCCTATGGGGCGGCCAAAAAGCAAGCAGCCGCGCAACTGGGTTACGGCGGCCGCATCGAGTGGCCCGATAGCGCGCAGTTGCTGCAAGCGGTGCGCGAACACATCGCCTTGTTTTGTCCGTCTGAGCAAGCAACAGCGCTAGCTGCCTTGCGCTCGCTGGCACTGGTATGGATGGATCGTCTGGCCGACTTTCGCCCCAGCATTGTGGGCGCGGTATGGAACGGCACAGCCACCCACCACAGTGCCATCCACTTGGATTTGTACTGTGATGACAGCAAGCAGCTCCCGATTTTTTTGATCAATAAGGGACAGCGCTACGAGGAAAGCAGCACGGCGAATGCCAAGGGACAGGAGGTGCCGGTGTACATCCTGGATCTGGATTGCCCAACGCTGGCGCAAAAAATACCGCTGGTTTTGACCGTGCTGGACCGGGACGATCAGCGCCACGCGGCGCGTCCGGTTCACCCTGGCAGTGCCGCTGATGCGCTGCGGGGGTCTCGCAATGACTTGCAACGCAAAATGGAGACTGGTAACGCATGAACCCACAGCAAACAGATGATGCAGAACCCACTGAAAATGGCCAGTCACCGGCGAGCGCCCCCGGCGCTGCAGAGCCCAGTCGTCGCCTAGTAAGCCTGGGACTTTTGACGGCTGGGGCGATGAGCGCGGCAGGCGGGGCGTGGTGGTGGCAACGCAAAAGCCGAACAATGCCAGAGCAGACGCCGGATCGCGCGGTGTTGGAAGGGCCTCTGGCGCTTGAACAGACCTTGACCCTTGCAGGTTTGAGCCGATTGGATGGTTCTGCGTTTCGGTACAGGGACCTAGCCGACAGGCCCTTGCTCATTAACTTTTGGGCCACCTGGTGCCCACCCTGTGTTGAGGAAATGCCGCTTCTTGAAGCCTTTCATAAAGAAAATGCAAAAAGTGGCGTCCAAGTCCTCGCCATTGCCGCCGACAAGCCCGAACCCGTGGGTCGGTTTATGGCGCAACACCAGCTCACGCTGCCAGTGGCATTGGGCGGCATGGGTGTGATTGACTTGGTGCGAAAGATGGGAAACCTTAGCGGCAGTTTGCCGTTTTCGGTTTTGTTTGACCGCCAGCGGCAGGTGGTGCAACGAAAAATCGGTAAACTGACATCCGAAGATTTGGCCCTGTGGCGTCAAGTGTAAGTACGATGTTTTTTTTGCACTTGTCATTTGGGCGAAAAAGGCCTTTGATCACTTTGAGCGTTTTTTGTTGTCATTTTGTACGCAACTGCAATTAAATTGACTCAAATGTAAGTCTGAATTTTGTGATAAATTCAGCGGTTCGAACTTGCTGCGACAAATTTGAAATGGTGAATAGGCATCATTTCGACGAAGAAAAGCGCAAATTAAACGAAATAAGCCTCAGAAATAGGTTTTCTGGGTGTAAACCAAACTGTTGTACGGAGACCTAATGGATCTTAGAAAACTCAAAACGCTGATTGACTTGGTATCGGACTCCAATGTCACCGAATTGGAAATCACAGAAGCCGAGGGCAAGGTAAGAATCGTCAAAGGGTCGCAGCAAGCGCCGGTAGCCTACACGGCAGCGCCTATGGTCACCCAGATGGTTGCCGTACCCGGTGGTACCGAGGCCTCGTCCAGTGGCGTCGCCCCCATTACGCCAACTCCTGTAAGTGAAGGGCACCCTGTCAAATCGCCTATGGTGGGCACGTTCTACCGTGCCTCAAGCCCCGATGGGAAGCCCTTTGTTGAGGTGGGCGATACGGTCAAATTGGGGGACACCGTTTGCATTGTTGAGGCCATGAAAATCCTCAACGAAATCGAAGCCGACCGCGCGGGCGTGATCACCAAAATTTTGGTGCAGGACGGACAAGCGGTTGAATACGGCCAACCCCTGGTTTTGGTCGAATAGGGCAAGAGGCCATGTTTAAAAAAATACTGGTTGCCAACCGCGGCGAGATCGCGCTGCGCATTCAGCGTGCCTGCCGTGAGATGGGTATCAAAGCGGTGATGGTTTACTCTGAGGCCGACCGCGACGCCAAATACGTCAAACTGGCCGATGAGGCGGTATGCATTGGCCCGGCGGCCTCTAGCGCGAGCTATCTGAACATGCCCGCCATCATTTCAGCGGCCGAGGTGACCGACGCCGAGGCCATACACCCTGGCTACGGCTTTTTAAGCGAAAACGCCAATTTTGCCGACCGCGTCGAAAAAAGTGGATTTCAGTTTATTGGCCCCACGGGTGACTCCATTCGATTGATGGGGGACAAAGTGTCGGCCAAACAGGCCATGATCAAGGCCGGTGTGCCCTGTGTGCCAGGCTCAGAGGGGGAGTTGCCCGATGACCCGGCGGCCGTGCGGCGCATTGCCAAAGGCATTGGTTACCCTGTGATCATCAAGGCGGCAGGTGGTGGTGGCGGGCGTGGCATGCGCGTGGTACACACGGAGGCGGCCTTGATCAACGCGGTGCAAATGACCAAGGCGGAGGCGGGTGCTGCGTTTGGCAATGCGGCGGTATACATGGAAAAGTTCCTGCAAAACCCCAGGCACATTGAAATTCAGGTCATGGCCGACAAGTACAAGAATGCGGTGTACCTGGGTGAGCGTGACTGCTCCATGCAGCGTCGGCACCAAAAAATCATGGAAGAGGCTCCTGCGCCTGGCATTGCGCGCAAATTGATTGAGCGCATTGGCGAACGCTGTTCAGCCGCTTGCAAAAAAATGGGCTATCGCGGTGCGGGTACCTTTGAGTTTTTGTACGAAAACGGTGAGTTCTACTTTATCGAGATGAACACCCGTGTGCAGGTGGAGCACCCGGTCACTGAACTGGTTACGGGCATAGACATCGTAAAAACCCAGATTTTGGTGGCAGCCGGTGAAAAACTACCGTTTACCCAGCGGCAAATCACGCTTCGTGGGCACGCCATCGAGTGCAGGGTGAATGCCGAAGACCCTTACAACTTTATGCCATCCCCCGGACGCATCACGATGTGGCATTCGCCGGGCGGACCCGGTGTGCGGGTGGATTCGCACATCTACACCAATTATTTCGTGCCGTCCAACTACGACTCCATGATTGCCAAGGTCATTACCCATGGCGATACGCGTGAAGAGGCGGTGGCCCGTATGCGTGGGGCTCTTATGGAAACATTGGTCGAGGGCATTAACACCAATATTCCTCTGCACCGGGAGCTGTTGGTAGACGCCAACTTCTTGCAGGGGGGCACCAACATTCATTACCTTGAGGAGTGGTTGCTTAACCGTAAGCGGTAGAGCAGTCCTTTTTGACCTATTTATGTTTGAACTCCATCTGGTGTGCCCACAGGCACAGGTCGAGGCAGTGACCGAGGCCTTGGACGCGCTGGAAGCATTGAGTGTTTCGATTCAAGATGCCGATGCCAACACCCCGTTAGAGAAGGCCATGTTTGGTGAGCCCGGTTTGCCACCTCCCGGTGAGGCTTGGAATCGCTCGCTGGTTCAAGCCCTGTTTACGCACGAGAAGCAGGCAAATGAGGCTGCACAACTGCTGCAGCAGCAGGACTTTTTTGAGGGTAGCGAGGTTTCGGCCATCCTTCCCGTGCAAGACCAAGATTGGGTGCGGCTTACCCAATCGCAATTCGCACCAGTGCTGATAGCCCAAGGATTTTGGATTGTTCCCAGTTGGCACCAGGTGCCAGATGGCGCGCAAACCGTCATTGCGCTTGACCCTGGTATGGCCTTTGGCACAGGCACCCATCCCACGACCCGAATGTGCCTGCGCTGGATTGCCCGCAGTGCACCGCACAGGCCAGAGGGGCCTGTATTGGGTCGTGTACTGGACTATGGTTGTGGCTCTGGTATTTTGGCCATTGGCGCTGCAAAGTTTGGGGCGACGGCGATTGATGCGGTGGATATTGACCCCGCCGCCGTGCAAGCCACTCAAGACAATGCGGTGGTCAACCAGGTATCGCTCAACGTGGGTTTGCCCGATCTGGCACAGGGTAGCTACCAAACCGTATTGGCCAATATTTTGGCCACACCCTTACAGGTGCTGGCGCCGCTGCTGTGCAGCTTGGCTCAACCGGGTGGCCACTTGGTACTGGCGGGTATTTTGGACTGGCAAGAGGACCTGCTGGTTAAAGCTTACGCACCCTATTGCAAGTTGGTGGTTTCCGACCATGAAGACGGCTGGATTTTGATGACGGCCCGCTTGGCGTAGTTTTACTGCGACCCTAGTGCCTGTAGAAGTGAGCCGGTGCTTTTGCCCCGACGCCTTTACAATGGGCAACTATGCTGTCAAACACCCGTTGCCCTGTATGCGCCAGTACGTTTGCGATTGCGCCAGAAATTTTGGCGGCGGCGGGAGGGTGGGTGCGATGTGGTCGTTGCGCCAATGTATTTGACGCAGGTGCGCATCGACCTGAAAATCCAAGCCTAGGGCCGCTGCAAACAGCCACGGTCAGTGCAAAGCCAAATTCCCCGCCTGCGCCAAACCTAGTGCTGCCGTCGCCGGGTGTCCAAATGCCAACTGCCACGGGCGGTCTGGCTTTCAACGCCGAGGTGATAGACCCCGCGCAATCGGAGCGTCGCCTTAAACGAGTTATTGGCAAACTCAATCGTTCCATAGACCGGGTGTTGGAGGGAGCTGCCCGGTCTGATGCGGCAACGGAAATCGAGCCAAAGCACTCCTCCGAGCAGCCCGAAGCAAACCCCGAAAGCGATCTTCCACATGCCACCGATGGCCTAGGCCAGGGGGGTGCTAACCCAATGATCGAACGGCGAACCATCAAGCGTCCAGCCACCGAAAGCGTTACCGCCGGGAGTGAAACAAGTCCCGTCGTTGACCCTGAACCGGCCAAAGGTGCATTGATGGGGCGGTGGGCAAGCGGTGCAAGCCAGGTCACTGTGCGCAGGACCGCGCTGGTAGGCCTCTTGCTGACCTTGGGCTTGCAGTTGATAATGGCCTACCGAATCGAAGCGGCCACTCACTACCCCGGCTTTAAAGCTGCCCTAGAAGGACTGTGTGCCCCACTGGGGTGCGAAGTACCCCTGATTGCGGCTCCCGATAGTTTGTCTGTTGAGAGCACAGAGTTTCAGCTGCTGGATACCCCTAATGCTGGCATCAGTTACCAGTTTTCTTGGCATGTGCGCAACCTTGCCGTTTATCCAGTCAAAGCGCCGGCGCTGGAACTGAGCTTGACCGATGCGCTGGATCGCCCCATCCTGCGCAAAGTGCTTCTACCTGCTGAGTTGGGCTTGACTTCAGAGGCCATTGATGCAGAAGGACATTGGGTGGGTGAGCTGCCGGTGAGGGTGACAATTCCGGCGGGTGCCCCTGCTATCGCGGGATACCGCGTCACCGCCTTTTATCCTTAATTCTTACCTGAAAGATTTGAAATGGCCGCTTTGATTTGTGGATCCCTTGCGTTTGACACCATCATGTCGTTTGAGGGGAGATTTTCGCAACAAATACTTCCCGACCAACTGCATATTTTGAATGTGTCGTTTTTGGTGCCCTCACTGCGGCGCGAGTATGGCGGTTGCGCCGGTAATATTGCTTATGCCCTCAAGGGTTTGGGTGGTACCCCATTGGTGATGGCCGCTGTGGGTTCTGATGGTGCTGACTATCTCGCTCGAATGCAGGTACTAGGCATTAACACCGAGTTTGTAAAAACCATAGCAAACACCTACACGGCGCAGGCCATGATCATGACCGACAGGGATAACAACCAGATCACGGCCTTTCATCCCGGTGCCATGAACCACGCGCATGAGATCGAGATCACCGCGCGTCCCGATATTCGTTTGGGCATTGTGTCGCCTGACGGAAAAGAAGCTATGCTGCGCCATGCCGAACAGTTTTATAAATCGGGCATCCCGTTTGTGTTTGACCCTGGTCAGGGCCTGCCCATGTTTGACGGTGCCGAATTGGCGCAGATGGTGAACTGGGCCAGTTGGGTCTCAGTGAACGATTACGAGGGCAAGGTGCTGTCAGACCGAACCGGATGGTCCGCCGCTGAAATCTCTACGCGGGTGCAAGGGCTTTTGGTCACACTGGGCGCACAGGGTGCCGAGGTCTGGTTAGCGGGTGAGAAAACCCATGTGCCAGCGGTGACGCCAACCGCGGTGGTAGACCCCACAGGATGTGGTGATGCGGTGCGTGGCGCCATTTTGTTTGGCTTGGAACAGGGTTGGGACTTGTTGCAGTGCGCCCGGTTAGGGGCAAAAATTGGGGCTTTGAAGATTGCCTGTCAGGGGGGACAAAATTATGGCTTTGATCAGCTACCCAAGACGCTCAGTGAGAATAACCAATAGGCGACACCAAACATAAGCGCTCCTATTCCTGCGATTAGCAGTGCTGCGATGGTTTGATCATATGCGTTGAACAGAAAGGTGAATCTGTCGTGTACCCACGCCGCAATTGATCGAAAGCGCCCGAAGTAGCTGCGCAATATCACCGTCATGATGATCAAAGCAAGGCCGGTGTAGACAGGATCACCCAGCGCAATGTTTACTGCTGTATTGAGCATGGGGTGAACGGTCTCTACTGTTACCTTTTCCTGACCGGCGATTTCCAGCAACCCGACGTACGCCAAAATTATGGAGATCAAGCCGAACGCTACGGTCATAAACAAGGAGTCATCACGCTCGATCTTTTGGATGCTTTGTAAATAGGTATCCTGACTAGCCACCATCGAATGGCGAACCCGTTCCAGAGATGCATTTGCAATTGCTTGCGGGATTAAGTGGGCGGCATCACTGGTCTGTAAACGTTTCTTGCATACGGATTGAAAGCTTTCTGCGTAAGCCAATATGCCTGCGGCATTGGAGCTACCTTTCCGGTTGCTCCAACTTGCAGTGATGCATCGCCTGCGCAGCTCAGAAAAAATTTCCGTCATCCATCGCAAATCGTCAGCTGCTTGCACGGGATAAATGTCAATCACGCGATCCGAACTGGGGGAGTGGTGTTTGTGGGCATGACAAATATCTTTCACGAAAAAATAAAAACCTCCAGCCATCTGATGTTTTGCGCGGTTGTCTTGCCTGGCATCGTCATCGGGTACGCCAGTTAACTTAGGGGCGGGGTACTCGGTTAGTGTGAGCTGAAAAACTCCGTCACGCGCCAGCTCAAAGTCTGCAATCGACAATGCTGAATCGGACAATTTGAGTTCATCGCAAAAGTTGCTGTACGAACCGCTGCGTTCGGTTGGGTGCTGACTGTTCAGATATTGGATTTTTTGCTGAAGCGAACTAAGGAGTGGCGTAGAGAACGCAAAGGCGTACAGGCGTCCACGCAAGGCCTGGTTTTCGCTTTCCAATACTGACCAAGACCCTATCAATAAAAATATAAATCTTGAATCTTGGAATTTTCTTTTCGTGATGAAGCGTGGCCATACCGAATCGTCTAGGTTGCGTTCTTGAAAGGCCACAACCTCCATTTTATTGCCGGTGAGTTGGCGCGCGCAGTAGGCAATCGAAGGGTAGTTTGTCGTGCCAATTAACTTAAAGCTAAGTCGTTCGGCAATGTTGGGTACCCATGCTTTAAAAATTGAGTGATTGGACATACAAAAAAAGGCCCCGGGCGGGGCCATTTCGAAAGTTGGCGTAAACAAGCAACGACTAGCTGAAAATTTCCTCTTTCGCTTCGCTCGTCAATTTGCCTTTAGGCACCAGTTTCCCGTCACGGTAGGCTAACCCACTGGCCGTTCTGGGGTTTCGTCGCCCGTCAGCGTCCCATGTTTTGGCATCGCCATTCAATCCAGACGTGAACGAGGGCATGACGGCACGATTGGCTTGGTATGCCGTCTTATTCGCACGCAGAAAACGATAGGCCAAAACAAGAAAGACGATTCCGGACAGGAAAGCCATAAGGGCAAGCGGAAGCATCCCAAATTCAATAAGGGATTTCATAAACTAAATGCAAAATGGAACGGAAAAACCTCGATTCTACCAAAATGGCACGCCTGAGGTATTTCCTGTTCAATTAAGGCTTTTTAGCCGTTGGGAAAGGCCATGCGGCTTGCGGAGCGGCAGGCGCTGCCGCCGTGGCGGTAGCGGGGGCTGCTTTGGCCGCAGGGGCAGGCTTTGCTGGAGCGGGCTTCTTGGCCGCTTTTTTGGCAGGGGCCTTGGCTGCAGGGGCTTTGGCTGCTGGCGCTTTCTTTACCACGACCGCTTTCTTAGCAGGCGCCGCAGCCTTCTTGGCGGGTGCTGCTGCTTTCTTGGCAGGAGCCGCAGCCTTCTTCGCAGGCGCTGCCGCTTTCTTAGCAGGCGCCGCAGCCTTCTTCGCAGGTGCAGCCGCTTTCTTGGCAGGAGCCGCAGCCTTCTTCGCAGGCGCTGCCGCTTTCTTAGCAGGAGCCGCAGCCTTCTTCGCAGGCGCTGCCGCTTTCTTGGCAGGAGCCGCAGCCCTCTTCGCTGGGGCGGCCTTTTTCGCTGGGGCAGCCGCTTTCTTGGCGGGCGCAGCAGCTTTCTTGGCGGGGGCTGCTTTCGCAGCGGATGATTTCGCAGTTGCCATCTTTATTCTCCTAAAAAGTTCATGCAAAAGGCACCGTGCAGCACAATTTGCTGGCAAGGCGATTCATGTGCATACACCAACGAGCGTGTGCACAGGAATGGGGTTGAAAGACGCGCCATTTTGTAATTTTGCGATGAGGCGTATCTTTGATCAAAGGGCTAAGAAATGGTTGCAAACGAAGATCAATCCCAAGACAAAGTACCGCCGGTTTGGTACTCAATCACCCGGGTTTCAAAAAAGTTGCGTTCTTTTTTCAGGTCAATCATTTCACTCATCCAAGGGAAAGGATTTTCCTCATTAGGGAACATTGCTTCAAGGCCAATTTGTACCGCTCTGCGGTTGGCAATGTAGCGCAAATAGCCTTTGAACATCGATGCGTTCAAACCCAGGATGCCGCGCGGCATGGTGTCTTCAGCGTACTGGTACTCAAGCTCCACGGCCTTTTGAAATAAACCAGCAATTTCTTCTTTGAAAGCAGAGGTCCAAAGGCTAGGGTTTTCTAGTTTGATGGTGTTGATGAGATCGATGCCAAAGTTGCAATGCATGGACTCGTCGCGCAGGATGTATTGGTACTGCTCGGCCGCACCTGTCATTTTGTTTTGTCGGCCCAGCGCCAAGATTTGCGCAAAACCCACGTAGAAGAACAGGCCTTCCATTAGGCAGGCGAAAACAATCAACGACTTGAGCAACTGCTGGTCAGTCTCAAGGGTGCCGGTCTTGAACGATGGATCGGTCAAGGTGTTGATGAAAGGAATTAAAAACTGGTCTTTGTTGCGAATCGACGAGACCTCGTTGTACGCATTAAAGATCTCGCCTTCATCCAAGCCCAAGGACTCCACGATGTATTGATAGGCATGGGTGTGAATGGCTTCTTCAAAGGCCTGACGCAGCAGAAACTGCCGACACTCAGGCGCGGTGATGTGGCGGTAGGACCCCAGCACAATGTTGTTGGCTGCCAGTGAATCGGCGGTCACAAAAAAACCAAGGTTGCGTTTAACAATGCGGCGCTCGTCTTCGGTCAATCCGTTGGGATCTTTCCAGAGTGCGATGTCACGCGTCATGTTGATCTCTTGCGGCATCCAATGGTTGGCACAGGTCGCCAGGTATTTTTCCCAGGCCCACTTGTACTTGAAAGGCACCAACTGATTGACGTCGGTCTTGCCGTTGATGATGCGTTTATCGGCTGCATTGACACGTTGAACCACAGGGGGCACAGGGGACTTTGCAGAGGTGTCGGGGCGATGGGCAATCGGAGCCGGTGTGCCAAGTGCAGGGCGTGTGTCAAAAGCTGGAGAGGACAGAAAATTCGCCTCCGCAATGGGGGAGACTGATCGAGGGGTGCCAAGTGATGTTGGCACTAGCGTGGGCTGTGTTTCTTCTTCCCAGTTAAGCATATTTTTTCCAGTGGGTGGATTATGAAAGCGTCTTTAAAAAAATGGAAGTGTTTAATCCAATTGGAGCAAAAATAAAGTTACTGACAGGCCTCGCAAGTGGGGTCATCAACGCCACAAAAACGAATGTCAGTGGCGGGGCTCTCGCTCAATTGCATACGCGCTGCCGCAGCGGCCATTTCGAGTGCGCTCATAGACGTGGCACTTGCTGCTGAAGTTGCTGCGGTCGTGATAGGCGCCATGGCTGCGCTGGCCATGTTGCTGGTGCCTGCGCCCGATGAATCCACGGCGTTTAAACGCGACGCTTTGACGGTGGATTGCTCTGCGTGCGTGGCACCCATGGTGCGCAGGTAGTAGGTGGTTTTCAAGCCGCGCAACCAGGCTAATTTGTAGGTGTCATCGAGTTTTTTGCCCGACGCGCCCGCCATGTAAATGTTCAGTGACTGGGCTTGGTCAATCCATTTTTGGCGACGCGATGCAGCTTCCACCAGCCATGTGGGTTCCACCTCAAATGCGGTGGCATACAGGGCCTTGATATCGGCAGGTACCCGGTCTATGGGGCGCAACGAGCCGTGGTAGTGCTTGAGGTCGACCACCATCACATCGTCCCAAAGCCCTAGGCGTTTGAGGTCACGCACCAAATAGGCGTTGATGATGGTGAACTCACCTGACAAATTGGACTTGACCGAAAGGTTGGCAAAGCTCGGTTCAATCGATGCGTCTACACCAAGAATGTTAGAGATGGTGGCGGTGGGTGCGATGGCTACGCAGTTGGAGTTGCGCATGCCGTCTTGTGCGATTTTGCTGCGAAGGGCTTGCCAGTCCAATTTGCTGCTGCGGTCCACTTGCACCAAGTCCCCCAGGCCGTCAATGCTGCCGCGAGACTGGCTGAGTAGATCTAATGTATCTAACGGCAAAATGCCTTTGTCCCACAACGAGCCACGGTAGCTGGCGTACCGGCCGCGCTCTTTGGCCAAGTCGGTAGATGCCCAATAGGCGTAGTAGCAAATGGCTTCCATGGACTCGTCGGCAAACTGCACAGCCTCTGGGCTGGCATAGGGGATGCGCAGTTCGTACAGGCTGTCTTGGAAGGCCATCAAACCCAGACCCACAGGGCGGTGCCGCAAATTGGAATCACGGGCTTTACGCACGGCGTAGTAGTTAACGTCAATGACGTTGTCTAGCATGCGCATGGCCACGGTGATGGTTTTGCGCAGCTTGTCATGGTTGAGTTGGCCGCTGTCGATATGGCGCGCCAAATTGACCGAACCCAGGTTGCACACGGCTGTTTCGGTATCACTGGTGTTGAGGGTAATTTCGGTACACAGATTCGACGAGTGGACCACGCCCGTGTGCTGTTGAGGCGAACGCAGGTTACAGGCGTCCTTGAAGGTGATCCAAGGGTGGCCGGTTTCAAACAACATAGTTAGCATCTTGCGCCACAGATCACTGGCCTGAACGGTTCGGCTGGGCTTGATCTCGCCACGCGCGGCGGCGGCTTCATAGGCCACGTAGGCCTTCTCAAAAGGCAGGCCAAATTTGTCGTGCAGGTCGGGGGTGTCAGAGGGTGAGAACAGGGTCCAAGTGCCTTTCTCAAACACGCGGCGCATGAACAAGTCGGGGATCCAGTTGGCGGTGTTCATGTCGTGGGTACGCCTGCGCTCGTCACCGGTGTTCTTGCGCAGTTCCAAAAACTCTTCGATGTCCAAATGCCAGGTTTCCAGGTAGGTACACACTGCGCCTTTGCGCTTGCCGCCTTGGTTCACCGCAACGGCCGTATCGTTCACGACTTTCAGAAAGGGTACGACGCCCTGAGATTCGCCATTCGTTCCTTTGATGTATGAACCTAGCGCACGCACGCGCGTCCAGTCATTGCCCAGGCCACCCGCAAATTTGGACAACAGGGCGTTTTCTTTGATGGATTCGTAAATACCGTCCAGGTCGTCTGGAACGGTGGTGAGGTAGCAGCTCGACAACTGGGGGCGTTGCGTGCCTGCATTGAACAGCGTGGGTGTGCTGGACATAAAGTCAAAGCTGGAGAGTACCTCGTAAAACTCGATGGCTCGCGCTTCGCGGTCGACTTCGTTAATGGCCAGGCCCATGGCAACGCGCATAAAAAATGTTTGCGGCAATTCAATGCGGGTTTTGCGGATATGCAAAAAGTAACGGTCGTACAGGGTTTGCAAGCCCAGGTAGTCAAACTGCAGGTCGCGGTCGGCTTTCAGCGCTGCTCCCAAGCGTTGCAGATCGTATTGACCCAGTTTGGCGTCTAGCAATTGCGCCTCTACACCGCGTTTGATGCAGGTGGGGAAGTAATCGGCGTACGCTTTGGCCATTTCCTCATGGGCCGTGGGCTGCCCTAAAACTTCTTCGCGAATGGAGTGCAGCAACAAACGCGCGGTGGCATAGGTGTAGTCGGGTTCTTTTTCAATCAATGTACGGGCCGCCAGCAGTGAGGCCTTGAATACCTCTTGCACGGGAACCCCGTCGTATAGATTGCGCAGGGTCTCGGCCACGATGGGGTCGGCCTTTACGTCGGGGGACAAGCCCTTACAGGCTTGCTCAACCAGGCCTCTGAACCCTTCCAGATCAAAGGGGACGCGTTGCCCATCCTGGCTCACATACAGGGCGGGCTGAACGGACGCAACGGCGGGCTGCTTGGCGCGCTCTTGCGAGCGCTTTTCGCGGTACAAAACATAGGCCCTAGCGACTTCGTGATGACCCGAGCGCATCAGGCCCAGTTCGACCTGGTCTTGTACATCTTCAATGTGAAAGGTGCCCCCGCCTGGTCGGGAGCGAACCAGCGCGCGCACCACCGCTTGCGTCAATTCGTCCACAGCGTCTCTCACGCTGGCCGACGCCGCACCCTGGGTGCCATGCACGGCCAAAAAGGCCTTCATCATGGCGATAGCGATTTTGTTAGGCGCAAAGGGTACGACCGAGCCGTTGCGCCTGATGATTTGGTAGTTGTCAAACATCATATGGGGGGCGTTCATGGCTGAAATGCCCGAAGCAGACGTCGGGGCGGTGGTGGCTGCTGCGCCGTAGGGTGTGCTGGGGCTGATGGATTCGGCTAGCTGCATGGTTGTCCTCTTGGGTATTGACGTCAATGGAGTGAACACAGGTAGTTTTGGCGCTGCGATGGCACGATAAATTGAGTTCGTGATGCTGCATGGGCTTGGCCTTACAGACACTACCTATAGTGTTCGTAACGCTATGTTACCACTATAGCTAGTGCTTTTTCATCAGGAATGGGGTCAAAGCCTACCCGTCAAACTCGAGAAATACTAGGGAAAATACTGTGGTGGAAAATCACAATCCTGCGCAAAGTGTTGCCAGTCAAACCCCGCTCCCGGATCGTGTTTGCGGCCAGGCGCAACGTGTTCGTGGCCTGCCACGTAGCGCAGGGGGTAGCGCAAAGCGATGGTCTTGGCCAAATCGGCCAAGGCCAGGTATTGGGGTGCTTCAAAGGGGTGGCCTTCAAGTCCCTCTAGTTCAACACCGATCGAGTCGTCATTGCAATCGGTGCGGCCCCGGTAGCTAGACTGGCCTGCGTGCCAGGCGCGGTCATCGCAACTGACCAATTGCCATACCTGCCCTTGTCGTGTGATGAAAAAATGGGCGGACACGCGCAGGCCGCGAATGCTTTGGTAATAGGGGTGTTCGTCCCAATCGAGTTGGTTGGTGAACAGTTGCAGTACCTGTGGCCCGCCATACTGACCAGGCGGCAGGCTAATGGAATGGATCACCAACAAATCGATACGCGCCCCCTGCGGGCGGGGTCCAAAATTGGGCGAAGCCATGCGCTGTGCGGTGGTGATCCATCCACCGTCCCACATGGTCGGTGCATTGATCTTCACGTTGTAAAGGTGTCTCGGTGCTTAGTGCAGCAATACCATTGGCCGTCACAGTGCAAGGCGTCTTTCTGCGGTAGGTGAGTGCCGCACAGGTGACAGGCCACCATAGGCTGCGGTGCGGGCGTTTGATCCGGTCTTTTATCAGACGCAGACGGGCTTTGCCCCTGCTTGCGTTTCGCGCGCAGCCACCACACTACGCCTACCACCACCAACACCAGTATCAGTATTCGAGCCATTGCTTCCTCACCCTAGCGACGCGCTTAGCGTTGCAAAATGATTTCCCTAATGAAGTGCGAGCCTACATAGGCTAGGAAAAGACACGCCGCACCCACGTACAAAAAGCGCAGTGCCTTGGGGCCGCGCCACCCTGCAAAGTAGCGCCCGGCCACCAGCACGCCAAAAATAAGCCACGACAGCAGACTGAGTACGGTCTTGTGGTCCCATCGCCATGCACCACCGATAGCAACGCGGTCCACAAATCCCAGTGCAAGGGTTAAGGTCAAGGCGATAAATCCGGCGGTAACCAGGTGAAAGGTGAGGCGTTCAAGCGTGAGTACCGGCAGCCCGCCACGGGTCTCTTGCGCCAGACGAATACGCCGTTCGGCCTCTGAGGTCAAAAGGCCGTGAATTACCGCAGCGGCAAACAGTCCGTAAGAGGTTATTCCCAACACCCAATGCAGGGGTTGCCACAGTGTCGTGGTGATTGGCAGCGGGGAGCCAGGAAACCATAGCGCAACCAACACGGCCAACGCGGCCAGGGCCAACAGGGCGCTTTGAGACTGCAACTTGGGTAAAGCGCGGGACTCAACCGCATAGACGCAAAGCACCATCCAGGCTGTGGCGGATAGCGCTGGGCCAAAACCAAAATGGGCGGGGCTGTCAAATAGCACGCCCACGATACTCAAACCGTGCAGCCACCAGGCCAGCACCCACAACAGAGACCTGGGAAACGCAGACATACGTGCGCCGCCCAGCGCCAAGCCCAGATAAACCACCACGGCCAGGCCGGCCATCAGGCTAGACCAAATAGCAAGGGTCATGGGTTGCACTCGTTAGAATCATGGCAACAGTTTATCTTGTAAATCCTAACTTCGGTTCCCCTCTATGGCATCTGCACTTTCTGAAAAACTCTCGCGCTTGGTCAAGCAGCTTCGTGGGCAGGCGCGCATCACGGAAAGCAATGTCCAGGATATGTTGCGCGAGGTACGTCTGGCCTTGTTAGAGGCCGACGTGGCACTGCCTGTGGTGCGCGACTTTATTGCGCGCGTCAAAGAAAAAGCACTAGGGCAAGAGGTGCTGACTTCACTCACCCCAGGGCAGGTCTTGGTAAGCATTGTCAACAACGAGTTGGCTGCCACCATGGGCGAGGGGGTGGCGGATTTGAATCTGGCGGCCCAACCTCCCGCCGTGATTTTGATGGCCGGTTTGCAGGGTTCGGGCAAAACCACCACCACGGCCAAACTGGCCAAACACCTGATCGACAAGCGCAAAAAGAAAGTGCTGACGGTGTCGGGCGACGTGTACCGGCCCGCTGCGATTGAGCAGCTGAAAACGGTGACGGCACAGGCTGGTGCCGAGTGGTTCCCCAGTACCCCCGATCAAAAGCCGGTGGACATTGCCAAGGCGGCACTTGAGTTTGCCAAAAACCATTACTTTGACGTGTTGCTGGTAGACACCGCGGGGCGCCTAGCGATTGACGAGGCCTTGATGGCTGAAATCAAAGGCCTGCACGCGGTACTCAAACCGGTAGAGACGCTGTTTGTGGTGGATGCCATGCAGGGCCAAGACGCCATGAACGTGGCCAAGGCTTTTTCAGAGGCGCTGCCTATCACAGGCATTGTGCTGACCAAAACCGACGGCGATTCACGCGGGGGCGCGGCGTTGTCAGCCCGTTATGTGACTGGCGCACCGATCAAGTTTGCAGGTACCAGCGAAAAGTTGGACGGGTTGGAGGTGTTTGATGCCCAGCGCCACGCCGGACGCGTGCTGGGCATGGGCGACATTGTGGCGCTTGTGGAGCAAATGACCAGCAATGTGGACTTGGCGGCGGCGCAAAAGTTGGCGGCCAAAGTCAAAAGTGGTGCGGCCTTTGACTTGACCGATTTTTTGAGCCAGATCCAGCAGATGCGGCAAATGGGTGGCTTGCAAAGCCTGATGGACAAATTACCCCAGCAACTGGCCAGTAAAGCGGGCAAGGTAGACATTAACCAAGCCGAAAAAGACATCAAACGCAAAGAGGGCATCATCAACAGCATGACCCTCAAAGAGCGACGCCACCCTGACCTTATCAAGGCCACGCGCAAACGCCGCATTGCAGCGGGTGCCGGGGTGCAGGTGCAGGATGTGAACCGTCTACTTAACGAGTTTGATCAAATGGCCACCATGATGAAAAAAATGTCAGGTGGCGGTATGATGAAGATGATGAAGAAAATGGGTGGTATGAAGGGGATGGGTGGTATGGGCGGCTTTGGTGGCGGCCGTATGCCGTTTTAAACCCGTACACCACCTAGTTGCCGCATGGGCGCGTCGGTAATCAGCACTTTGACCATCTGCCCAACGAGTGATTCGTCACCCGGAAACACCACGGCGCGGTTGCATTCGGACTTGCCGTACATGGCCCCCACCGTGCGCCGTGCTTTGCCTTCTACCAACACGGTTTGCACAGTACCCAAGCGGCTGGCGCTGATGCGGGTCACGGTTTCTTCAATGCGGCTTTGCAGGGTTTGAAGGCGCACCAGTTTGACTTCTTGCGGCGTATCGTCGTGCAGCGCGGCCGAAGGGGTGCCGGGGCGCGGGCTGTAGATAAAGCTGAACGAGGTGTCAAAGCCCACATCGTCGACCAGGCGCATGAGCTTGCTAAAGTCGTCGTCGGTTTCGCCCGGGAAACCCACAATAAAGTCGCTGCTAAACACCATCTCGGGGCGCACAGCTTTGAGTTTTCGAATTGTGCTTTTGTACTCTAGGGCGGTATAACCCCGCTTCATGGCCATCAAAATGCGGTCGCTACCGTGTTGTACCGGCAGGTGCAAATGGTTGACCAACTGCGGCACTTTGGCGTACACATCTACTAGGGCTTGGGTGAACTCGTTGGGGTGGCTGGTGGTGTAGCGCAAGCGCTCAATGCCAGGTATCTGGCCTACGTACTCCAACAAGGTGGCAAAGTCGGCCATCTCGCCGGTGCCTCCCACGCCCGTGGCCAGGGGCGCACGGTAGGCGTTCACGTTTTGCCCCAACAGATTGATTTCCTTAATGCCTTGCGCAGCCAGGCCTGCCACTTCAACCAACACATCCTCAAAGGGGCGCGAGACTTCTTCGCCACGGGTATAGGGCACTACGCAGTAGCTGCAATACTTGGAGCAGCCTTCCATAATGCTCACAAATGCGGTTCCACCCTGCACCTTGGCCGGCGGTAGGTGGTCAAACTTTTCAATTTCCGGAAAACTAATGTCGACCTGGGGCCGCCCTGACGCTTCGCGTTGCGCCAATAGCTGGGGCAGGCGGTGCAGGGTTTGGGGGCCAAACACCACATCCACATAGGGTGCGCGCTCAATAATGGCCGCCCCCTCTTGGCTGGCTACACAACCACCCACGCCAATCTTGACGCCCTTTTTTTTCAGGTGCTTCACACGCCCCAAGTCACTAAACACTTTTTCTTGGGCCTTCTCGCGCACCGAGCAGGTGTTAAACAAAATCAGGTCGGCTTCTTCCACGTTTTGGGTGGGCTCGTAGCCCTCTGCCGCACCCATGACATCCGACATTTTGTCCGAGTCGTATTCGTTCATCTGGCAACCAAAGGTTTTAATGAATACTTTTTTAGACATGGGGGTACTCAATCCAATTTGGCTGCACGTTTTTCGGCGTCGGTCAATATCCACACTTGGTGAATCAAGCCGTAGCTGTCTTTGAGGTAGGCGATCTTGACGGGTTTGTTGACCAGGGTGCCCGACAAAATCAAGAGGTTGTCGGTGCCATGGATGCGCACACCGGGGGAAAGCCTGTCGTCTTTGCCATCGAGCTTTACCAGGGGCGGTTGCGCCACAACCATTACACCAAACTTGACCTTTTCTGGGAGTTTTCGGTTCTGCATAGACAGCTGCGCGGTGGCTGTTTGCACGGTAAAGGCAGACAGGGCAAGCGCCAGTATTGACGCCGGCACCATGCGGCGGCGCATCAAGTCGCCACGCGAAGCAACAAAAAGAGATAGGTGAGCCATGGGCTTGAAGTTCCAGCGGTTCATGGGTAATGGCCAGAGGCTGTAAAGTGGGGGGAGGCGTGATTTTAGTTGATTCACCTGCCCTTGGATTTTTTCCGTTGAGCCACAGTTCGGGTAGGGGTGGGGATATCGTCAACGACCCATCGTAGGAAGGCGTCGATCACGGTGTTGCCGTTATCCCTCGCTTTGGGGTGGTTGATGATTGCGACCACTGCGTAACGCTGGCCAGAGTCACCGGTGACGTACCCCGCGATGGATTTGACATCTACCAGCGTGCCGGTTTTTAGGGCGGCACGACCCGTAAGCGCTGCCATGCCGGGGCGGTTGACCAAATGTTTAGTGGTGCCCGCATCTAGCCCAACATGACTCAGAGAGGCTTCGAAGGCGCTGCCGTAGGGGTGTTGGCCCGCCTTTTCTAAGAGCGAAACCAAGGCCTTTGCAGTGATGCGCTCGCTGCGGCTCAGGCCCGAACCGTTGTCCAGAATGGGCGGTGGTGTGGTGGCGGCGAAGGACTTTGCCCACCAGGCTTGTACGGTGGACTGGGCGTGTTCTAGCGTGGTCGTAGGACGGTTTTGCGCCCCAAGCGTTAAAAACAACTGCCGTGCCATCACGTTGTTGCTAAATTGATTGATATCGGCAATAACGGACTCCAAGGGGAGTGAACTGCCCTCGTACAACAGGCGCGCATCGGGCGGGCTATTGCCATAACGAACCGCGCCTTTGACGGTGATACCCGCCTCTGTCAACAGGGCTTTGAGTACGCGTGGGGCGAAGCTGTCGGGGTCGACAAAGGCGACGGACCAGGTTTTGGTGCTGCACGCCCTGCGATACCGTCCGTCAACGGCCAGCGTGTAGGCATCTTTGTAGGCAATGCTCAAGCGACTGCTCCAGTCGCCGCAGTCGCCTTCTTCCACGGTAGCGTTGTTCTGAATGACCAAATCGGCAATAGGAGGCGAAATGCTCACCGCAAGTTCAGTTCCGCTCGAAGGGGCGGCCAAGCTTACTACCGGCGCTTTAAAGTTCACCAGAAGGCCGTCGGGTGTGGCGTTGTAAGGGCGCAGGCCGTCGCCGTCAAAAGCGCTGGGTGATTGGTAGGGTAAATCAAAGACGCTGCGGTCCAAAATCAGATCACCTTCAATCGTGCGCAGTCCAGTTGCATTAAGGGCGGCCAGATCGGCGGCGATGCGCTCTACCACCCATTTTGGGTCACCACTGCCCTTGATAAACAGAGGGCCCCGCAAGGTGCCTTGTTGCAAGGTTCCCTGGGCAAGAAACCGGGTTTTCCAAGTGAACTGCGGGCCTAAGGTATCAAGCGCTGCAAAGGTGGTGACCAGCTTCATGACCGAGGCGGGGTTAAGCGGGATTTGGGCCCGGTGCGCCAGCCGTGGAGTTTGTGGGCGGTCCAGCGCCTGCACATATAAAGTCATTGCTGAAGGGGGTAACTGCGCCGCCCGCAATGGCCCCTTCAGGGCCTTGGGCAGGTCCTGGGCGTGGCCGACAGTGGCCAGCGACCACGCAAGTAGTAAACCAGTTAATCGGAGCATATGCGCCATTATGCAGGCTGACCCGCTGTGGCCTGTACGGTGAGATTGGCGATAATCCTTATCTTGCAATGGGCACGTCGCACCGCTGCTGATGCCAGCCTAGTTGATTCTTCATGAACCTGATCGCCATTGAGTCCAGCACCGAAACCCTCTCACTTGCCGTGCAGGGGCGTGGTGTGCTGGCCCAGCGCGACATCCAAGGCGGGGCTGCGGCCTCGCGTACCCTGCTGCCCTTGCTGCGTGAGTTGCTTGAGCAAGCTGGGGTTGCGCCAAAAGACCTGAACGCGGTGGTGTTTGGGCAGGGGCCAGGCTCGTTTACCGGGATTCGCACCGCTTGTGCGGTGGCGCAGGGCTTTGCCTATGGCCTAGGTCTGCCGGTACTGCCAGTGGGCACTTTGTTGGCGGTGGCACAGGGCGCCCGCGAGGCCGGGGGAGGTGACCGGATTGTGGCCTGCCTGGACGCACGCATGGGCCAGGTGTACGCCGCACACTATCTTTGGGAAGAGGGACAGTGGCAGTGCTTGGCCCAACCCCACACGGTGGCACCAGACCAGTTGGACGTACCCGAGGGCTGGCGCGTGGCGGGCAACGCGTTTGCGGTATACAACGACCAATGGCGCGATGACGGTGCCCACCTATGGGCATTGCCTAGCGCAACCAGCCTTTTGGCGCTGGCACCCGCGCTGCTGGCCCTAGGCGCAGCAGTGCCAGCGGCAAAGGCCATGCCTTTGTACGTGCGTGACAAGGTGGCCTTGAACACCGCCGAACGGCTGGCCGGAGTGCGCCTATGAGCCACGCAGCGCCCACAGGCCACATTGGCATGCCTGTTGACGCGTTGGCGCAAGCGGCATTAACGGCTTTGGCCGATCAAGGGCTGGTGTTTCGGGCCATTACTGAAAGTGACTTGGCCACGGTATGCCAAATCGAAAGCCAGGCCCACGCCCATCCCTGGGAGTTATTGCATTTTCAGGACTGTATAAATGCCGGGTACGAACTATTGGCGTTAACGCGGCACGGACAATTGCTCGGCTATTATGTGGCGATGCCCAGTCTTGACGAGTTGCACCTGCTCAATCTCACCGTAAGCCCTGCCCATCAGCGCCAAGGCTACGCACGGTTGCTGATGCACGCCTTGATGGCCAAAACCATTGCCACGGGGGCACTCTCTATCTGGCTAGAAGTGCGTCATAGCAACCACGCGGCAAAAGCCCTGTATGCCGCGCTGGGTTTTACTACCGTGCGATTGCGCAAAGACTATTACCCGGCGCAGGACGGGCGGCGCGAAGACGCCTGGGTGATGCGTTGGGACGCGCGTGCCGGTGTGGAGGCATTGGCGTGAGCACGCACTTGAGTGAACGCCAATTTGAGATGCTGGCCGAAATGGGCATCGCGGTGGTGCGGCCATTGCCCCGGCCTGCGGCCACCGACCCAGTGCACGCGCCAACGCCCACTGTGAGCCGTCAGGCAGCGCAGGGCGGAGCCGCGCCGCGCCGTCCGGCGGCCATCGCCCCGACCCCCAATACTTCGAAGGCTGTTGGCATGGTCGCCAGCCACAAAAACGCAATGCCTGCCCACTGGCTTGCCCTGGACTGGCAAGGCCTGCAAGGGCGTTGCACGCAGTGCCAAGACTGCAAGTTGGGGCAAACCCGCCAGCGCACTGTTTGGGGTGGCTTTGTGCGTGGCGCAGAAGAACCGGGAACACCGCTCACCGTCGATTTGCTGATCGTGACCGATCCGCCGGACGAAGCCGCTGAAACCCACGGCCAGGCGCTAGGCGCATCTGATAGCCCGGCCAGCCAGTTGCTTAACAATATGGTGGCGGCGATGGAGCGCGCGCTTCAACCCTCACCCAACCCCTTGCAGCGGGTGTTTGTCACCTCCATCACCAAGTGCAAACCCCCTATGGGTGAGGTGCTATCGCCAGAATCGATTGAGGCGTGCAGGCCGTACCTGGACCGCACACTGGAGCTGTTGCGCCCTCGTATGGTGTTGGCGCTGGGGCGCGTAGCAGGCCAGGCTTTGCTGGGTAGCTCAGGCAGCAGCGATCAAGCGCCATCGGGCCGTTTGCGCGGGCAGGTCAGAAGCTACCAAGGAGTGCCCTGGGTCGCCAGTTTTCCCGTGCAGCATTTGCTGCGCAATCCACTGGAAAAAGCCAAGGCCTGGCAAGACCTGTGCCTGTCGATTGACTATTTGTTTCAATCAGGCATGGCCACCGCGCCAGTGGACCTCACCCCCAACCCTTCACCTCGCCCCTGAACCACTATGCGATTTACTGACTCCTTGGCCCAGGCCGAATCCCTTAACCAATCCATGCTTTGCGTGGGGCTAGACCCCGACATGGCCAAAATCCCCCCTCATCTGGGTAGCGGTGCCGAGGCTCTTTACGCCTTTTGCGCGGCTATCGTGGACGCCACCGCCGATTTGGTGATCGCTTACAAGCCGCAAATTGCTTACTTTGCAGCGGCCAGTGCCGAACGCGAATTGGAACGTCTGGTGGCCTACATCAAGACCCGTGCGCCCCGCGTGCCCGTGATCCTAGACGCCAAGCGCGGTGACATTGGCAGCACCGCCGAGCAATACGCCAAAGAGGCATTTGACCGTTACGGCGCCGACGCCGTTACCCTTTCGCCTTTCATGGGGTTTGATTCGATAGAACCCTACCTACGCTACAAAAACAAAGGCATCTTCTTGCTGTGCCGCACCTCCAACCCCGGAGGTAGCGATTTGCAGGCCCAGCGTCTGGCCAGCGTAGACGGCACGCCCTTGGTGTACGAACACATTGCCCGATTGGCCCACGGGCCGTGGAACACGAGTGGGCAACTGGGCTTGGTGGTGGGGGCCACCTACCCCCAAGAAATTGAACGGGTACGCGCCCTGGCCCCCCATCTGCCACTTTTGATTCCTGGTGTGGGTGCCCAAGGGGGCGATGCTTTGGCCACCGTGCGGGCCGGCTGGCGTGCGCCGGGCTCCATCGTGGTGAATTCATCCAGGGCGATTTTGTATGCCTCTAGCGGCACCGACTTTGCCGACCGCGCCCGTGATGCGGCCCTGGCGGCCAGGGCTTCGCTGGAGGCGGCTAAGGCGACGCTTTCGCCGCGCGCTTAAAGTCTTTTGGTTTCAGCAACGGATTTGAGGTTGGCCAGCCCCTCTTCAAAGTCCTTGCGCTGGAGCAAGGGCATTAAATACCGCCCTGTGTAGCTGTCGGTACATTGGGCAATCGCCTCTGGCGTACAGGTTGCTACCACCTGGCCACCGCCCGCACCCCCTTCTGGCCCCATGTCGATCAACCAGTCTGCCGTTTTGATCACATCCAGGTTGTGTTCAATCACCACAATGGTGTTGCCCGCGTCACGCAGTTGGTGCAGCACTTTGAGCAAGAGGGCAATGTCGGCAAAGTGCAGGCCGGTGGTGGGCTCGTCCAAGATGTACAAGGTGCGGCCGGTGTCGCGTTTGCTCAGTTCGAGCGCCAGCTTGATACGTTGCGCCTCACCACCCGACAAGGTGGTGGCCGACTGGCCCAGTTTGATGTAGCTCAGGCCCACGTCCAACAGGGTTTTGAGTTTGCGCTCTATGGTGGGTACAGTGGCAAAAAAGGTATGGGCCGCCTCAACGGTCATGTCCAGCATCTGCGCGATGTTTTTGCCTTTGTACATCACCTCTAGGGTTTCGCGGTTGTAGCGCTTGCCCACGCACACATCGCAGGGCACGTATACGTCGGGCAAAAAGTGCATTTCCACTTTTTTAACCCCATCGCCCTGGCAGGCTTCGCAGCGCCCGCCGGGCACGTTAAAACTGAAGCGACCGGGGCCATAACCACGCTCTTTGGCCAAGGACATCTCGGCCATCAAATCACGTATCGGAGAAAACAAACCGGTGTAGGTGGCAGGGTTGGAACGGGGGGTACGGCCAATGGGCGACTGGTCCACGTTGATGACTTTGTCAAAGTGGTCTATGCCTTCAATCTCGTCGTGGGGGGCGGGTTCTTCGTGGGCGCGGTGCAGGTGTTTGGCCACGGCGCGGTACAGGGTGTCGTTGACCAAGGTCGACTTGCCTGAGCCGGAGACCCCAGTGACGCAGGTGAACAGGCCCACGGGCAGATCGACCGTGACGCCTTGCAGGTTGTGGCCGCTGGCGTTGTGGATGCACAGGCGCTGGTAGGCGGTTGGCGTGGCCTTGGGTGTGATGGTGGTGGCCTTTGTCGCAGGGGCTTTGCCCCAAGCGTTTTTGGTGGGGGCGGTGTTGTCCAGCAAACCCGGCTCGACTGGGGCCAGCGGCAACCAAGGCGTGCGACGCGCTGGCACTTCTATGCGTTGGGTGCGGGCCAGGTATTGCCCGGTGAGTGATTGGGGGTTGGCTTTGATTTGCTCAAAGTTGCCCTGCGCCACAACGTGGCCGCCGTGGATGCCTGCGCCGGGACCCAGGTCAATGATGTGGTCGGCAGCGCGCATCATGTCCTCGTCGTGCTCCACCACCAGCACCGAGTTGCCAATATCACGCAGGTGCAGCAGCGTTGAAATCAAGCGGTCATTGTCGCGCTGGTGCAGGCCAATGCTGGGTTCGTCTAGCACGTACATCACGCCGGTTAGGCCAGAGCCAATTTGTGAGGCCAGACGTATACGTTGGGACTCGCCACCGCTTAGGGTTTCGGCGCTGCGGTCCAGGCTGAGGTAGTTCAAGCCCACATCGTTGAGGAACTTGAGGCGCAGGCCCACCTCGCGCACAATTTTGCTGGCGATGGTGCCTTTCTCGCCGGGGATCTCTAGGACTTGAAAATACCCCAGGCAATCACCCAGGGTCAGGTTGCTGATCTCAAAGATGGCGCGTTGCTGCTCGCCCACGCCAATGCGTACATGGCGTGCCTCGCGGCGCAGGCGCGAACCGTGGCAGTCCAAGCAGGGGCGCATCGCACGGTAGCGCGACATTTCTTCGCGCACCAAGGCCGAATCGGACTCGCGGTAGCGCCGCTCCATGTTGTTAACAATGCCCTCAAAGGGGTGTTTTTTGTTGATCTTTTTACCCTGAAAATTACCCGACTCTAAGGTGTAGGAGAACTTGATCTCTTCTGTGCCTGAGCCAAACAGCACCGCCTGCTGCACGGCCTGTGGCAGGCTCTCAAAAGGGGCTTCCACATCAAAACCGTAATGCTTGGCCAGGCTGGTGAGCATGGAAAAGTAATAGCCGTTGCGCCTATCCCACCCCTTAATCGCCCCCGATGCCAAGCTGATACTAGGAAAGGCCACCACCCGCGCCGGGTCAAAAAATTCGGTATGGCCCAGGCCATCGCAACCAGGGCAGGCCCCCATGGGCGAGTTAAACGAAAACAGGCGCGGCTCTAATTCTGACAGGGCATAACTGCACAGAGGACAGGCAAACTTGGCGCTGAACAGGTGTTCGTGCTGGGTGTCCATGTCTAGCGCCAAGGCACGGCCTTCGGCCAGACGCAGGGCGGCTTCAAAACTTTCGGCCAGGCGTTGTTTGAGTTGGTCAAAGTCCTTTTGCTGTTGCACCGTGTCGGGTTGGGGTTGCGCCGCTGCAACCGCTTCGGGCCGCGCCAAGACGCGGATGCGGTCTACCACCACATCAACATTGTGCTTTTCGGTTTTTTTGAGCTTGGGCAAATCCTCGTAGGCCACCACCTCGCCATCCACCCTAAAACGCACATAGCCCTGGGCTTGGTAGGCGGTAAATACGTCGGCAAACTCGCCTTTTTTTTCACGGGCCACAGGGGCCATCACCATCAGTTTGGTGCCCTCCGGCAGGGCCAAAACGGTGTCCACCATCTGGCTCACGGTTTGCGCTTGCAGGGGCAGGTTGTGGTCGGGGCAATAGGGGGTGCCCGCACGGGCAAACAGCAGGCGCAGATAGTCGTGAATTTCTGTGACCGTGCCCACTGTAGAGCGCGGGTTGTGGCTGGTGGCTTTTTGCTCAATCGCAATGGCGGGTGATAGGCCCTCTATCAAGTCCACATCGGGCTTGTCCATCAGCTGCAAAAACTGGCGCGCGTAGGTGGACAGGCTCTCAACGTAACGGCGCTGGCCCTCGGCATACAGCGTGTCAAAAGCCAAACTGGACTTGCCTGAACCGCTCAAGCCGGTGACCACCACCAACTGGTTGCGCGGGATGTCAACGTCAATATTTTTTAAATTGTGCGTGCGCGCCCCACGAACGCTGATGCGGTCTTGCCCCACCACCTTGGCAAGGGTGTGGCCTAGGTAAGCGCCATCGGCGGGGGTTGCGGGGGTGTAAGGGGCGCTGGGATTCACGTTGGAGGCTGGGAAATGGACAACCTAGCATCATAGCGGGTTGGGCTTTGCTTTGACGAGCGCCAATTCGTAGCAAAGGGGAGGTGGCTTATTTTGGACCCAGAAATGTGCGGCTTGGATTCCGGCAAGCGGTGATAATTGCGCAGTCAACACCGGAGACCCCTACCGGCTGTTGTATAGATAAAAAGCGCATGACCACCCTCTCCCACCCCGACAGCAAAATGCAGCCCCAAGAGCTACGCGCTAGCGTATCGCTGGCCAGCATCTTTGCATTGCGTATGCTGGGCCTGTTCTTGGTGCTGCCGGTGTTTAGCCTAGAGGCGCAAAAGTACGCAGGGGGCAATGACGCGGCTTGGGTGGGTTTGGCCATGGGTGTGTATGGCCTAACGCAGGCCTGCCTGCAACTGCCGCTGGGCATGGCGTCGGACCGCGTGGGTCGCAAACCGGTGATGGTGGCAGGCCTGTTGGTGTTTGCGCTGGGCAGTTTAATTGCCGCCCTGGCCGACAGCGTGACGGGTTTGCTCATCGGGCGTGCGGTGCAGGGTGCGGGTGCGATTTCTGCGGCCGTGACGGCCCTGCTGGCCGACCAAACCCGCGATGCCGTGCGCACCAAAGGCATGGCCATGGTGGGTGCCAGCATTGGACTGGTGTTTGCGCTGGCCATGGTGTTGGCCCCGGTACTGGCCGCCCACATCGGCTTGATGGGTATTTTTGCTCTAACGGCGGTATTGGCTCTACTGGGTATTGGCGTGGTGCTGTGGTGGGTGCCACCCGAGCCATCCCGACAAGTGGCACCGCCTCAGGCCAGCTCCTTTGGCACCCTGTTCAGGCACCCAGCATTGGCCCGCTTGTTTTTTGGCGTGTTTGTGTTGCATGCCGTACAAATTGCCATGTGGGTGGTGGTGCCCGGCTTATTGGTGCAGGCAGGCCTGGCCAAAGCGGACCAGTGGCAGGTGTATTTGCCCACGGTGTTGTTGTCTTTTTTGGCCATGGGCGTGTTGTTTAGACTGGAGCGGCGCGGCCACCAAGCCCGTGTTTTGCTGGGGGCCATTGCGCTGCTTGGCGTGGTGCAGTTGGGCTTTTTGGCAACCACCCAGCTACCCGCGTTGCCCGTCTTGGCGCTGTGCCTGTTGGTGTTTTTTATGGCGTTTAACGTGCTAGAAGCCAGCCAACCCAGCTTAACTTCCAAACTGGCCCCGGCGGCGGCGCGTGGCAAAGCCTTGGGGGTGTACAACACCTTGCAATCTTTGGGCTTTTTTGCGGGAGGCGCTTTGGGTGGATGGGTGTCTCAAGCCTTTGGGACTAGCGCCGTGTTTGTGAGCACCAGCTTACTCATGGTGCTTTGGTTGGTTGTGGCGTGGCGTATGCCGCAACTGCCTCTTGCAACGAAACAACCATAATTTTATTTTTGGGAAGCATTTTTGGCGCTTTTTTTTGCCTGATAATGGCACTTCACTTTTTTCTTTCACCTTTACGCAAAACCCTTGGAGATTAGCCCATGGCCTCAGTGAACAAAGTCATCATCGTCGGAAACTTGGGCAAAGACCCAGAAACCCGTTACATGCCCAACGGCGACGCCGCCACCAACATTACGGTGGCCACCACCGACACCTGGAAAGACAAGGCCACTGGCGAAAAGCGTGAAGCCACCGAATGGCACCGCATCTCCTTTTTTGGCAAGCTGGCCGAGATTGCCGGGCAGTACCTGAAAAAAGGCTCGCAAGTTTACGTAGAAGGCAGCTTGCGCACCCGTAAATGGCAAGACAAAGACGGCCAAGACCGCTACACCACCGAGATCAGGGCCGACGCCATGCAAATGCTAGGCGGCCGCGCCATGGGCGGCGGTGAGTCCCAAGGCTACGAGCCCGCCGCACGCACTCAACCCAGCCCCGCCAGAGCCCCAGCGGCCAGCCAGCCGCAAAGTGCCAACCGCACGGGGTTTGATGACATGGATGACGATATTCCGTTTTAAGGCGGGTTTCGGACGGGCACCTTTTGGGGCGGGTGTATAGATCATCTTCTGGCGTCGCGTATTTTTAGAAAGGCGCGTAGAGCGTGCAATTCGTCCCAAACGGCCCTGACATTCCCGATGCCCTCTTGCAGGCGCATGAAGAAGGTCGGGTAGTGTTTTTCTGCGGGGCGGGGATTTCTTATCCGGCTGGCTTGCCGGGTTTCAAGGAACTTGTCCGCCGCCTTTACGAAGGTCTGGGTGTTACGCCAGATGCGGTACAAGAAGCTGCGCTAAAGGCTGGTCAATTCGATATCGCTGTTAACCTGCTTGAGGACTGCGTTGCTGGTGGTAGGGACCACGTGCGCGGGGAACTGGTCCGCATACTCAAGCCAGACATAACTGCGAAGAATTCAACCAAAACCCACGAGGCACTACTGACTTTGAGCAAGTGCCGTAAAGGCCCAACTCGTCTCATCACTACAAACTTTGATCGCCTGTTCGAGGAGGTAATCGCTGAAAAGTCGTTGCCTATTGAGAGGTTCCGCGCGCCATTATTGCCAGTACCAAAAAATGTCTGGGATGGTTTGGTCTATCTGCACGGTCTAATTGCCATTGAGCCCATATCGACCGACCTAAATCGACTCGTTGTTTCTAGCGGCGATTTTGGCCTCGCCTATCTCACCGAGCGCTGGGCTTCACGATTCGTGAGTGAACTGTTTCGTAATTACAGCGTCTGTTTCGTCGGCTACAGCATCAATGACCCTGTGCTACGCTACATGATGGACGCACTCGCGGTCGATCGTCAGTCGGGCGAAGTTCGGTCGGAAATGTTTGCCTTCGGGAGTTATTCAAGGGGCCGAGAAAAGGAATCAGCTGATTTCTGGCGGTCAAGAAAAGTGACACCCATTCTCTACCGAGAGCACAATCGCCATGCATATTTACATCAAACACTGCATGCTTGGGCAATAACCTACCGCGACGGTGTTCAAGGGAAAGAAGCCATCGTTGCTCAATACGCTTTATTACGCCCACAAGCCAGCACAAAACAAGACGATTTCGTCAAGCGGATGCTTTGGGCCTTGTCTGACCCATCGGGCTTGCCCGCAAGGCGCTTCGCCCAATTCAATCCAGCCCCGTCGCTTGAGTGGCTTCTGGAAGCTTTTACCACAAACGAGCATTTCGGCCGCGACGATTTGCTCCGCTTTGGGGTTCCGCCCCATGAAGAAAGAAATGACAAACTACAGTTTAGTCTTGTTGACAGACCCGCACCTTATGACCTAGCACCACCAATGCGCCTGGTTTCCAACCGCAATTCCGAGGGTGGTTGGGATGAGGTAATGCATCAACTGGCCCGCTGGTTGGTGCGCCATCTGGATGACCCTAGGCTGGTTATCTGGATTGCGAAACGAGGGGGGCAATTGCACCCTCGCTGGCTGTTGTTGATCGAAAGCACGCTGAAATACCTTGTCGAGCGTAAGGATGCAACCGCAGAGCTAGATGGCATCCGCTTAAACGCACCCAAGGCTATTCCTAGCCCACCCATGCGCACCTTGTGGCAGCTGTTGCTGCGTGGTCGTGTGAAATCGGCGCGACTCGACTTCAATTTGTATGATTGGAGCCGCCGACTTGACCGAGATGGTTTGAACTCTACTTTGCGTTTGGAGCTGCGCCAGTTACTCCAACCTAAAGTGGTCTTAAAAGACGCATTTCGATCGAGCAGCGCTGATTCAGGCCGCACTGACGAACCCACGCGGGTAACGCAGTTGGTGAGATGTGAGTTGGAACTAGCCGCAGACAATGTGTACGAATTCCTGCGTCAAAAGTCGGTCAAAACCGATGAGTGGATATCGGCTTTGCCATCCCTTTTAGAGGACTTCCAGCAACTGTTGCGTGACGCATTAGACCTGCTGTCTGAGTTGAATGCCGACACTGACGACCATTCTCATTGGTATCTGCCCTCGATCACGCCACACTCGCAGAACCGTGGTTTCAATGACTGGGTGAGCCTAATCGAGTTGCTGCGCGATGCTTGGTTAGCGGTTTGCGGCAACGACAAGGCACGCGCGACACGCATTGCGCAAAGTTGGTTTGAGGTGCCATATCCAAGCTTTAAACGCCTGGCCCTATTTGCGGCTAGCCAAGATGATTGCATTGCGCCTGTGCAATGGGTGGAATGGCTACTCGCTGATGACGCTGCTTGGCTGTGGTCCTCAAATACGAGGCGCGAGTTGTGCAGACTGTTCGTTCTACAGGGTATGCATTTATCCGGAGCCGCACAGAAACAACTGGAAGCGACCATCTTGGCAGGCCCACCGCTCGAGACATACCTGTCAGTTTCTGAGGAACATCTAAGGAAAACCTATGCGGACCGTGATGTCTGGTTGCGTCTTGCCAAGCTGCATTCGTCGGGTATCGAGCTGAACGCACCCAGTGCTTCCCGCCTAGAAGAAATTTCTGTTGCCTATCCAGATTGGAAACTAGCGACCAACGACCGTAATGAGTTCTCGAGCTGGATGAGTGGCAGTGGCGATCCGGACTTTGAAGACATTCGGCAAGTCGATATTGCCCCCCGCAAGCGGCGGGATCTGGTGCTGTGGCTTACCAAGCCTACACCGGAGCGGCGGCCCTTTAATGAAGATACCTGGCCCGAAGTTTGCCGCACTCGCTTCTTTCACGGTTTGTCTGCGTTATGTGATCTCGCAAAGAAAGGTGAGTGGCCCACTGGCAGATGGCGCGAAGCTTTGCAGGTGTGGGCTGAGCCAGGCATGGTGTCACTCTCCTGGCGATACGTTGCACCGATGGTGCAAACCATGCCTGATCTTGTGCTTCAGCAGGTTGACTACGCGGTCACATGGTGGATTAAGTCCACTTCCACGTCGACTAGCGCCCATGAAGAGATCCTGTTGCACCTGAGCAGCCGAGTATTGGGTCTGCCGCTAGAACTAGGCCCAGGCTCTCGGCGAATCCACAACGATGGCTCTAAAACCTACGACCCAGCCGACTCAGCCGTCAATCACCCGATTGGGCATATCACGCAAGCTTTAATCAACCTTTGGTTTAAGCGGAACCCGAACGACAATGACCAACTGCCAGCCGATCTAAAGCCGCTATTTACCTCGCTGTGTGATGTGCAAGTAGAGCGATTCCGCCATGGCCGGGTGGTCATGGCTTTACATCTGATCGCTTTTTTCCGTGGCGACCCCGATTGGACCAAACACCACCTTTTGCCCTTACTCAGTTGGAGCAACCCGATTGAGGCCAATGCCCTCTGGCAAGGTTTCCTAACATCACCGCGCTTATACCCACCCTTGATGACCGCCTTCAAGCATCATTTCTTAAGGAGCGCAAACCACTATGCCGATCTTGGTGATTGCCGCCAAGAATTTGCAAGTTTCCTGACTTACGCGGCGTTAGATATGCCCGCCGGATACACCGCAGTTGAGTTTCAAGAGGCCATTAAAGCGCTGCCAAAAGACGGGCTGGAAGTTTCAGCACGGCAACTCTTGCGAGCACTTGGCAGTGCGGCTGAACAACGTGAGAACTATTGGAACCACCGTGTCAAACCGTTCTGGCAAAAGATCTGGCCAAAGACCCTGGAAAAGGCTACGGCGCGCATTGCAAATGACTTGAGTAAACTGGCAATCACTGCGCGTGGAGAGTTCCCTGCGGCTATGGATGCGGTGCAGTACTGGTTACAACCGGTTGACCACCTTCAAACTGTGGTACCCCAGTTACACGAATCAGGTTTGTGCAAGCTATACCCGGAGGCCTCACTGAAGCTTCTGTCCAAAGTGATTGACAACCAACTGTGGGCACCTGAAGAGTTGGGCCAATGTTTGGACGAGATCGTGCAGGCTAACCCAAACCTCTCGCAAGATGCCCGGTATGTAGCACTGCAAAATTACTTTCGCAGTCGGAGAGATTAGGGCGTTAATATAGCGTACGTAGTTTACGTTCATTGCCCTGTATAAAATGCATCCTCAGGATGCATTTTATACAGGGCAAGTGAAGTTAATTTCAAAATGCAAAAAAATAAATTAACGTTGAAATTGATTTACGAGGATTAATAAGATTACAATGCGTCCTAAGGACGCATTGTAATCTTATTAATAATGACAATTCTACCTCCAAAATCCGCTAGCCTCTTACCCCAAGCCGCTAAATTACTGGCAGCCCATCGTGCGCCCGCCATTTCAGCTTACGAATTGGCTAGGCACGTTTTCGTTTGGGCGGATCGTTTAGCGATTCCACCCAAACAGCTAAAGACGGTGTGGGCAGACCTGTGTGGCAAGCTGTCTGAGGTGCGCCTTTTAACCCCCATCGATCCGATTGCCCAAACAAGGGGCTACCTGCTTTTTGGCAATGGCGATGCAAGTGCTGCTGGTGTGATGTGCAGCCTGGACCCCTTTGCCTATGTGTCCCACCTTAGCGCCATGGAATACCACGGGCTAACGGACCGTTTTTCCAAAGTTTTGTACATGACCCGCCCCACGCGAACGCAATGGCGTGAGCAGGCGCAATCGCGCATGGCCAAAGACTTGGGCACCCGTTTGCAAGCCTACCTAGATTGCGGTTTACCTAAGCTTTTGCCGCCCACGCTGGAGCGCTTTGGTAAAACCTATGTTCATTTTCGTGAGCGCTCTCATTTGGGTGCATTTCGCTTGGTTGAGGGGTCTAGCCTGCGGGTTGCCACGATAGGCCGTGTGTTTATAGAAATGATTCGAGAACCTTCGCTGTGCGGGGGTATGCAACATGTGGCCGATGTATACCGACGTGAGGGCAAGCGCTATCTTCAATTGATCGTGGATGAGGTCAACCAGCATGGTTTGGCGATAGACAAAGTGCGCGCGGGCTTTTTATTGTCAGAGGTGGGAGGACTAGAGCACGAGGTGTTTGCTGAATGGGAAAAGTCTGCGCAACGCGGTGGCTCTCAAAAACTTGACCCCGATGAAGCCTACACACCAAAGTTTTCGAAGCGTTGGCAGTTGTCGATTAACGTCCCGTCGATCAGCCTAGGCGACGACAATGAGTGAATTGATTGTGGCGACTGACTTGACGGCCTGGGTGGCAAAAGCCCCTGCCGACAAGAAAAGTTTTCGTGAGGCGATTCACATCATTTTGGTGGCCATCTCGTCCTCGACCGAGCTTAGAAGCAAGATGGTCATGAAAGGTGGCTTGCTGATGGCGCTGCGCTATCACAGCAGCCGCTTTACCAAGGACGCCGACTTTTCTACCAGTGCCTTGTACGAAACGGGCGACGAGCAAGCGCTATTGGTAGCTTTGGATGCACAGCTGGTACATGCCAATGCCCAGACCCATTACGACACCCTGTGCGTGATTCAACGTGCCAAGCTGATGCCAGCTGGCCCCGACAAGACCTTCCCCACATTGGGCCTTAGTGTTGGTTATGCAGTCAGAAGCCATCCCCGCGCTTTGCAAAGGTTGTTGGCAAAGCAGTCACCCAACGTGGTGGAGATCGATTACAGCTACAACGAGGCCGTGCTTGATGTGGAGGTGCTCCAATTGAGCGATGGTGAGCCCTTGCAGGTCTATAGCTTGGTCAACCTCATGGCTGAGAAATTCCGTGCCCTGCTGCAACAGGCGATGCGCCAGCGCTATCGCCGCCAAGATGTTTATGACCTGTCGTTGCTTTTGGCTCACGTAAAGAACTGGACCCCCACAGAAAAGTCTTCGCTACTGGCGTGTTTGGTCGCATCCGCCCGGGCCCGAGGTATTCATGCCCAGGTCCAATCGATGCGAAACCCTGAGATAAAAGCCATGGCGGCCAAGGGCTACACAGATATGCTTGATGAGATCGAAGGTCCCCTGCCGCCCTTTAACGATATTTACCAATCCGTACAGGATTTTTATGAGAGTTTGCCTTGGGTAGATGACGCGCCATGATTCGTAGCGCATCCCTGTCAACAAAACAAAAAAATTGGATGGAATCGGGTATATCAATTCTTAGCCATCCCCGCCACCAACTCAGTGATGTTGTGGCGCATCATGGCCAGGTAGGTGGCGCCGGGTTGGTTAGGGGCGGACAAGGCGTCGGCGTACAGGGGTTTGCCTAGGGTGACGCCAGTGTCTTTGGCCAGTTGGGTGACCAGTTTTGGGTTGCTCATGTTCTCTACAAACACGGCTTTGATGTTGTCCTTTTTGATTTGGCGAATCAACTTGGCCACGTCTTTGGCGGTGGCGTCGGCCTCGGTGTTAAGGCCCTGGGGGGCGAAGAACTGAATGCCGTAACGGGCGGCCAGGTAACCAAAGGCGTCGTGCGAGGTAATGACTTTGCGTTTGGCGGGGGCAATGGTGGCGATTTGTTGTTTGGCCCAGTCATCAAGTGCCTGCAACTCTTGGTTGTAACGGCGGGCGTTGGCTTGGTAGAGGTTTGCGCCAGCAGGGTCCACTTGGCTTAGGGCTTGTGCAATGTTGGTCACGTACTGCATAGCGTGGCCTAGGTCTTGCCAGGCGTGCGGGTCCGCGTCGGCATGGTCGTTGCCACCCGCTGCACCGTGACTGTGATGGCCCTGCATCTTCATGGGCTTAATGCCTTGCGAGGCCTGCACACTGGCACCTTTGTAGCCGGCAGACGCCATGAGTTTTTTCATCCAGGGCTCAAACCCCAAACCGTTGATGACCACCAATTGGGATGCCAGGATGCGTTTGGCATCCGTGGGCTTGGGCTGAAACACGTGGGCGTCTTGGTCGGGGCCCACCAGATCGGTGACCACCACGCGCTCGGCCCCTACCACGCGCACCCAATCACCCAGGATGCTAAAGCTGGTGGTGACATTGATTTTGTCTGCAGCCCATGCGGGATGCAGGGTGGTCATGGATAAAGAAACAATGGTGATCCATCGCGCCAGTTGCAACAGTTTTTGCATAAGTCCTCTGTTAAGAATTTCAAGAAAAAAAAGAAAAAATTAAGCGACGCGGTGGCGTGTGCTGACCCAGCGGCGCAGATAACCCTGGGGGGCAATGGCCAGTGAGGCAAAGTACAGGACGCCTGCACAACCGATGATGGTAGGCCCCGAGGGGGTGTTAAGGTGATAAGAAACCAGCAGCCCCGCTGTGCCCGAGAGCAGCGCTTGCACCGTGGCATTGAGCAATTGCGCGGGCAAGGTGTCGTGCCATAAACGGGCCGAAACGGCGGGCACCATCATCAAACCCACGGCCATCAAGGTGCCCAAGGCCTGAAACCCTGCCACCAGGCAAAGCACCACCAAGGCCAAGAAGCCCTGTTGCCAGATCCAACTGGTGCGCCCCGAGGTGGCCAAAAATGCCGGGTCTAAGCTCTCTAGCACCAAGCCACGGTACATCAGGGCCAGGGCCACTAGCACGCCGCTGGCCACCATGGCCACCATTTGCAAACCCTCCGGGTCTACACTGAGCGCATTACCAAAAAGAATGTGTAGCAAATCCAACTGGGTGCCTTGGCGCGACAGCAGGGTGACACCTAAAGACAGCGCCAGTAAGTAGAGCGCCGCCAAGCTGGCGTCCTCTTTAAGGCGGGTGGAGCGGCTGATCAAACCAGCCAAGGCCACCACCACCACGCCAGCGGCCACACCGCCCAGCGCCATCGCGGGCAAAGACAAACCAAAGGCCATAAACCCCAGCGCCACACCGGGTAACACCGCGTGGCTAAGGGCATCGCCCAACAGACTCATGCGGCGCAGGGTTAAAAACACCCCTAATGGCGCAGCGCTGATAGACAGTGCCAAGGTAGCCACCCAGGCGCGGCGCATAAATGCAAACTCGGCAAACGGGCCTACCGTCAGCTCCCACAGGGTGTTCAAGGCGTTAATCATGCAGGGCATTCGCTGGGGCTTTGGCCGTGCGATGGGGGTGTTCGCAAAAAGGGGCTTGGTCGTCCCAGGCCTCTGCCATGCGTGGCATCTGAATCAAAGCTTCTTTGTGCAGCACATCAGCGGTAGGCCCCCAGGCCACCACTTGGCGGGCCAGCACCAAGGTGCGCGGGAAGTGCGCGGCCACCAATGTGGCGTCATGCACCACGGCAATCACGGTGCGGCGCTGTTGGTGCCACGCCTGCAACAAGCCCATCAAGGCCTCTGTGGTGGTGGCATCGACGGCGCTAAAGGGCTCGTCCAGTAAATAGAGATCGGCGTCTTGCACCCACAGGCGGGCAAACATAACGCGCTGCAATTGGCCTATCGATAAAGAGCCCAGCGGGCGCTTGTCAAAGCCTTGCAAACCCACGGCCTCTAGGGCCAAAAAGGCACGTTCGCGCTGCCTGGCGTTGATGCTGCCCCAAGCCCCTTTGGCACTCCAAAATCCCAACACAACACAATCCAAAACGCTGATGGGAAAGCCTCGGTCTATGTCGGTGATTTGGGGCAGATAGGCGATTTTTTGCCTGGGCGCTTGCACCTGTACCCGGCCAGCGCTGGGGGCCACCACGCCCGCAATGGCCCGCAACAGGGTGGATTTGCCCGCGCCATTGGGCCCCACCACTGCGGTTAAAGACCCTGCCTCAAAGCAACCACTGACGTGGTGCAAGGCGGGGTGCTGCCTAAAACTGACGGTGCAATCGGTAAGCGTGATCATGCGATGTAGGGTGCATTGGCCCAGCCCACCACCCACCAAAGGGCCAATAGCACAGGCAATAAGCACAGGAGGCGCAACCAAGCCGGCCAGGCCAAAAAGCTTGGGCGGCTTGCCTTAATGGCCTTGGGCACTGGGTTTTGTAAATCGGTAGACAAAGTTTTCAAGATAGGTGGGGCTTGGACGGGTAAAATAAGGTTTAATGCAACTTAATTGCGTTATATCATATCGCAACTTAGTTGCATTTATAAATCCGCACCTGAATTTGCACCACCATGCCCGCCACCTCTGCCTCTGCCCTGTCTGCACAAGACCCCATTGACGCCTTGCTCAGCGCCCATGGCCTGCGCAAAACGGCGGCGGGGCGTTTGGTTTTGGGATGGTTTTTGGCGCACCCCGATACCAGCTACACCCACGCCCAATTGCTATCGGCCTTAAGCCACGACAGCGCGCTGGCACTGGACCGCGTCACGCTGTACCGTTTAATTGATCGATTGACGCAGGTGGGGTTGGTGTTGTGCCGGGTGGATGTGCACCGGGTTAGGCGTTTTCAGGCCATGCCTGCCAGTGTGCATGCCATTCCTCACTTTGAGTGTCAAAGCTGCCACCAGGACAAGCCATTGGCAGGGGCCTTGCAAGGCCGCACCATGGATTTGGAGCGGGCCGCACAAACGGCGTTGGACGCCCTTAAAGCCTTGGGTTACCAAGGGTTTAGCATGGATTTTGCAGTGCGTGGTGTGTGTGCCGACTGCGCCAGCGTAGCGAGCGTCACGCCATGATTGAAGCTGTGGGATTGCGCTACCGCTACCCCCAAGGGCCAGCCCTTGCGTTTGCCGACCTGCAAGTGGCGCAGGGCGCAACCGTGCTGCTCACCGGCCCCTCTGGCTGCGGTAAATCGACCTGGCTGGCCTTGGTGGCGGGCCTGCTAAGGGCCACCTCGGGCTCGTTAACGGTGGCCGATCAAAAGATGGGCACACTGGGCAAGGTTGCCAATGACGCATGGCGTGCCCGCACCATAGGTTTTTTGCCGCAAAAACTGCATTTAAGCGGGGCCCTGTGCGTGGCAGACAACCTGGCGCTGGCGCAGTGGGCCGCCGGGTTTAAGCGGGACGACAAGGCCATACAAAACGCCCTGGACAGTTTGGGCATTGGGGACTTGGCGCAACGCAAACCGCACCAACTCTCGGGCGGGCAGTCCTTGCGGGTGGCCTTGGCGCGTGCCGTGTTGCTGCGACCGCGATTGCTGTTGGCCGACGAACCCACCGCCAGTTTGGATGATGACTCGGCCAGTGCCGCGATCAGTGTGCTGCAAACCACCGCCCAGCGCCAAGGGGCCACGCTGGTGATAGCCACCCACGACAGCCGGGTGACCGCCCTGCTGGCCCAGTCCCAAGCGGCACTCAGCACTTTGCGTCTGGGGCCAAACACTGCCATGGTGCAGGCATGAACGCGCTCACCCTGTCTTGGCGCTATCTTTGGTCAAGGCCATTGGGCGCGGCGCTGAATGTTTTGCTGTTAGGGCTGGGCCTGGCCTCTATCACTTTTTTATTGTTGGTGGGGCATCAACTTCAAAAGGCATTCGACAAGGATTTGGCGGGCATTGATGTGGTGGTGGGGGCCAAAGGCAGCCCTATGCAATTGATTTTGAGTGGGGTCTTTCATATCGACACACCTACCGGCAATATCCCCTACCAAGCCTTTGCCGATCTGCAAAAAAACAAGCTGGTGTCCAAAGCCATCCCCCTGAGTTTGGGTGACAACCTGAACGGATTTCGGATTGTGGGCACCTCGCATGCTTACCTTGCCCACTACGACGGCCAATTGGCACAGGGGCGTTTGTGGAGCCAACCCATGCAAGTGGTGCTGGGTGCGGCAGTGGCACGCAGTTTAGGCCTTGCCGTGGGCCAAACCTTTGTGGGGGCGCATGGCCTGGGCGGCGGTGGCCATTCGCATGGCGAGTACCCCTATGAGGTGGTGGGCATACTGGCGGCCAATGGATCGGTGTTGGACCGCTTGGTTTTAACCGACACCGCATCGGTCTGGAAGGTGCACGAAGACGACACGGCCCTGGACGACGAGGACCGCAAAATCATGGAACAAGAGCGTGAGGTAACGGTGGTTTTGGTGCAATACACCACGCCACTGGCTGCGGTGAGTTTTCCGCGCTGGGTCAACACCACCACCGAGATGCAAGCTGCCGCGCCCGCCGTCGAGATCTCGCGCCTGCTGCGCATGTTGGGCCTGGGCACCGACGTATTGCGGGCGTTTGCCGGGGTGTTGCTGTTAACCGCAGGTTTAAGCGTGCTGATTGCCCTGTGGGGCGCTGTGCGTGAGCGCCGGGCCGACTTGGCCTTGCTGCGTATGCTGGGTGCGCCACCCCAAAAAATTGCCCTGTTGCTGCTGGGCGAGGCCGTGTGGTTGGGCCTGCTCTCTGCGGTGGTTGGGATTGCAGCCGGACAGGCCATGGCCAGTGTATTGGCTTGGATGCTGCAACTGGACCACTCGCTGATGGTGGCGGGTTGGTCTTGGCCCCAAGAACTCTGGGGGGTGCCTGCACTGGCCTTTGGTGTGTCGTTGTTGGCGGCCGCACTACCGGCGTGGGGCGCTTACCGTGTGAGTGTTTTTGAACTTCTTCAATCGAGGTAACTGTATGAACCCATGGATTTCTATTTTGGCCCGCGTGGCCGCCGGTGCCAGTTTGGCCATTTCTGTATCGGTGTTTGCGACCACTCCCCCTTTAAGCGCCGAGGCCAAAGAGCACATCGCCAAACACGAAAAAATTGCGGCAGCCCACACCGAAGCGGCCAAATGCCTGCGCGAAGGCAAATCAGAAAAAGTGTGTGAAGCGCCCCTGCAACAAGCCTGCAAAGGCATTGCGATTGGCAAATACTGCGGTATGAAGCACTAAGGTGGCAAGGGGCTAGCCCGGTTGCGTAGCACCCACAATGCGGTGCCCACCCGCAAAACACAGGTAGCGGCGGTGCTTGGCCCGCCCTATCACGCACAGCCCTAGGCGGTTGGCCAAGTCCCAGCCCATTTGGGTGGTGCCACTGCGCGACATCACTATAGGGATGGCCATTTGCGCGGCCTTCATCATCATCTCGCTGGTGAGGCGTCCGGTGGTGTACACCAAGGGGCGGCGCACCCGCTGATCGGGGCTTTGCAACCAATCCCAACCCGAAAGGGTGTCTAGGGCATTGTGTCGGCCTACGTCTTCAATAAAAAGCCTGAGCAAAGGCGTGTCTTGCACAGCCCCCGCGTCGTCGCCCATCAAATCAAACAAGGCGCAGCCGTGCATCGACCCCGCCTGCTTGTACACCGATGGGTGCTCGCGCACCTGGTCAATCACAGAAAACAACTGCGCCTGCGTGGCCTGCCCATCGGGCAACTGCAACTGCGATACCTGGTCGTACAAATGGCCAAACATACTGCCCTGCCCGCAACCCGTGGTGACCACACGCGGCGCATCTTTGGCGGGGGCTTTGAACTGGCCGGTGCGCGTAGCCACGGCCGCGGCACCCACCTCCCAATCCACTGTTACCGATTCAATTTGTGAAAGGTCGGCAATCAGGTTTTGGTTGCGGATATAGCCCAGCACCAACCACTCGGGGTTCTGGCCCAAGGTCATCAGCGTGACGATTTCTTGCCGGTCTATGTACACCGTGAGCGGGCGCTCGGCGGGGATGAGCAAGGGGCGCACCAGGCCCGTCTCGTCCACCGCATCCATCGCAAAGGTAAAGAGGGCCGCAGCCTGGGTGAGCCGTGGCAGGTGATCGCCTTGGGGCATTGCCAAGGGCTTCACTCAGGTGTCTTTGGAGATGGTGATAGTGGGGAACTTGCTAGAAAAATCTTTGTTCTTCTGGGCAATGGCAATCGCCACTTGGCGGGCCACCGCCTTGTACAAACCGGCCACCTCGCCGCTGGGGTCGGACACCACGGTTGGGTTGCCCGCGTCGGCCTGTACCCTGATTTGCATGGCCAAGGGCAAAGCGCCCAGGTAGGCAATGGCGTTTTTCTCGGCCATTTTTTTGCCACCGTCCTGCCCAAAAATATGCTCGGTGTGGCCACACTGGCTGCACACGTGCACGGCCATGTTCTCAACAATGCCCAAAATAGGCACGCCCACTTTTTCAAACATACGGATGCCTTTGATGGCGTCGATTAAGGCGATGTCTTGCGGCGTGGTCACAATCACCGCGCCGGTCATGGGCACGCGTTGCGACAGGGTGAGCGCAATATCGCCCGTGCCGGGGGGCATGTCCACAATCAGGTAGTCCAAGTCTTTCCAGTTGGTTTGGCGCAGCAATTGGTCTAGCGCCTGGGTGGCCATAGGGCCGCGCCACACCATGGCTTGCTCTTGGTCCACCAAAAAGCCAATCGACATCACCTGCAAGCCGTGGTTTTCTAGGGGTTCCATGGTTTTGCCGTCTTGCGTGTCGGGCTTGCCGTTAATGCCGGCCATCATGGGCACGCTGGGGCCGTAAATGTCGGCATCTAACAGGCCCACACGGGCACCCTCGGCCACCAACGCCAAGGCCAAGTTAATGGCTGTGGTGCTTTTGCCCACACCGCCTTTGCCCGAGGCCACGGCCACAATGTTTTTAACCCCCGGCAACAACTGCACACCCCGCTGCACCGCGTGGGCGGTAATCTTGCTTTGCACCGTGGCCGACACATTGCTCACACCCGGCACGGATTTGGCAGCGGCAATCAAGGCACTGCGCAGCGCCGCAATTTGGCTTTTGGCGGGGTAACCCAACTCCACATCAAACGAGACCTCGTCGCCCACCCACTGCAAGTTGCGCAAGGCCTTGGTACTGACCAAGTCTTTGCCGGTGTTGGGGTCGGTTACGGTGCGTAAAGCGGCTTCTAAAACAGATAAATCAGACATTATGGCGGGCAATCCGTAGAGGGTAAAACGCAAAAAAAAGCGCGGCAGGCGCTAGGGCGCGATGTTACAGGGGATTGATACAACAGGTCGCGGTGGGCCTATTGGGTGGGTGGCGCGGGCGTTTATGCGCTAGTGCAGGGCGCAATGGGGCTGGTGGGGTGAGACGACCGCTAAATTACCCAAAAGCCGCCACACTTGTGAATTTACCTGAACAGGTATAAAGTATCGGCATGATTGCCAAAGAAAAGCGACTCATCTGGATAGGAAGTAGCCGAGATATTCGCAAAGGAGATGCAGCATGGGTAAACGCATGATTGAAGGCATTGAGGTGGAAGCTAGTTCGGGCAACGTGTTTGCAGACCTTGGCCTGCCTGATGCCGAAACACTCAAGATCAAATCTGGGCTAGTGATTGAAATCAGGAAGGCGATGGGTGCCCACGGGCTCAATCAACAGGCAGCAGCCAAACGCATGGGCATCCCGCAACCGAAGGTGTCGGCCATGATGCACGGCGACTTTTCCAATCTATCCGAGCGCAAGTTGATGGATTGCCTCAATCGCCTTGGCTACGACATTGAAATCAAGGTGCGACCGACGGCTGAACCGCTTGGCCAACTGACACTGGCCACGGTCTGACCGGGCCATCACTGTTGACAAAGTCCATCACCACATCAACAACTGACGCAACTCTTAACGTCATTTCCCCAGATCAAGGGGTTTTTGATTACGGGCGGTGACTCCCCAGCCATTGTTGCAGCTCAAGTACGAGCAAACGCTATTAAATCCTTGAGTTGCCCCTGATCTGCCGCTCGTAGAGCCGCAAGGTATTGTGTGCGTGGCATCTGTTGCCGTTAGGGAAGGGGGAATCCACACCATTTGATGGTGGAACCTTAAACAACGCTCACCACAGATCGCGGCGAGAACCTTCTAGCAGATCTTTGACGGTGCTATCCAACTGGAGCTTGCGCTGTGCACCTTGAACCGCTTGGTCCTCTAGCGCCATGGTGTGGGCAACTGGACGCAATCGTTCATGCGCGACCGCTTTGGCGCGGTCTTGCAAGGTTTGCGCCAAGCTGGTACGGGGCACCAGAGCGTATTGCAGTTCGCAATCCAAGGCTTGCGCCAATTTACGCAGACTTGCCAAGGTAATGGCGTCTGAGGCTTCTGCGCCTTCTAGCTTGCGGACGCCTGAATGCGTCATGCCCAACCGCCTAGCAAAGGCCGAGGCAGACATGCCCAATGATTCACGAATCGCACCCACCCACCCCGGCTGTGGACGGGCGCTTAGTTGCGCCGCCTTCCAGCCCGCTAGAAGTGCGTCCATTTGCTGTAGCTGAAGTTCGTGGAATTTCTTTTTCATGGTGCCTATGGGTATCATTTTAGAATTTAATTATAACCTTTAGGCATCTTTTTGACAAATTTACTAAAACCTAAGGGTTTCAAGTCGCGTAAGCATACAGTGCTTCAGTCTCAGTGAGAGGCTATCGCGTCGTCATCAGTGGCGGAGCCTGACATTGGCACGATTTGAGACGACCCCATTTACCCAATCGTTGTGTAACTTAAACGTACGGTGTATAAACACCGATGTAGCCAAATACCGGATGGAAGGTCTTATGAGTACCGTGCGTTGGAATATCGCTGTATCGCCAGAGGTCGATCAATCTGTGCGCATGTTTATCGCCGCCCAAGGGGGGGGCCGCAAGGGTGACTTGTCGCGATTCATTGAGGAGGCGGTGCGCACCTACCTATTTGAGCGGGCGGTTGAGCAAGCCAAGATGGCAAGTGCTGGTGTGGGCGAGGCCCAGTTAAACGAACTCATCGACGAAGCCGTGCAGTGGGCGCGTGAACACTGATGCGCGTGGTTTTGGACACCAACGTGCTGCTGGCGGCACTGATCTCCTCACACAGTCCTCCAGAAATCATCTATCGCGCTTGGCGGGCCGCACGTTTTGAGCTGGTAACCGGGGCAGCGCAGCTCGACGAACTGCGGCGCGTGAGTCGTTACCCTAAGATCAAAGCTATCTTGCCCGCGCATCGTATCGGAACGATGATCAACAATATGCAACACGCCATTGTGCTGGGCGTGCTGCCCGACCTACCGGAAGGTGTAGAGGCCAACGACCCTGACGATGCCTACCTGATAGCGATGTCGTTGGCCGGACAGGCCGACTACCTCGTGACGGGTGACCGTCGGGCCGGACTGCTGCTGCGCGGCAACATCGGACGCACACGTATCGTTATGCCGACCACTTTCTGTGCAGAGGCGCTTTCATGAAAATCAAAGCCATTGGTGCCAACGGGCAAATTTCGTTGGGCAAGAAATTTGCCGGTCAACAGGTTTTGGTTGAAGAACAGGAAGCGGGTGTTTGGCTGATTCGTACCACCATCGCCATCCCAAAAAAAGAACGTTGGCTGCATGAGGCCAAAGCGGCCTCGGATCCGGCCCTAACCAACAGCCCCCACCCCCTCAATCCGCCACATAAGGATTGCTAAGCCGCTCGCGCCCAAAGGTGGACTCGGGGCCGTGGCCGGGGATGAATACGGTGTCGTTGCCCATGGGCCATAGGCGGGTTTTGATGCTGGCGATTAAATCAGCGTGGTTGCCCTGCGGAAAATCGGTGCGGCCTATGCTGCCCGCAAACAGCACGTCGCCCACAAAGGCGCGTTTGGCCTCTGGCGAATAAAACACCACATGGCCGGGGGTGTGGCCGGGGCAGTGGCGCACCTGCAAGGTGGATTGGCCCACGTTAACGGTGTCCCCATCTTGCAACCAGCGCGTGGGGGTAAAAGGCTCGGCCTTAGGAAAGCCGTACATGGCCGCCGCCTGGGGCAAGCCGGTAATCCAAAACTGATCGGCAGGATGCGGCCCGGTAATCGGCAAGTCCAGTTGCTTGGCCAAGGTGGCGGTAGCGGCCGCATGGTCCAAATGGCCATGGGTGATCCAGATCTGGCACAGGTTAAGACCCTTGGCCTGCACAAAGCCCAAAATTTGATCCAGGTCACCGCCCGGGTCAATCACGGCCGCGTCTAGGGTTTGGTCGCACCACACCACGGAACAATTTTGTGCGAAGGGCGTGACGGGGATGGTTTGGTATTGGAGCATGGGGCGATGGGCGGTTTATTGAAACGAGACGCACCACTGGATGGATTTTTTCAGCTCATACCGGGCGGTATGGGTCAAAAAAAGCGACGCAGTGAGGTTCTATTATCGGGGCCGCAGGGCAAGGCATGAGCGTGGATTCAGTCCCGACAATCTGGAGTACATGCGCCGCTTCTTCTTGGTTTACCCCGCGAATGCAATTTCCGAGACGCTGTCTCGGATTTCGGGTGGCGAGCTGATACCTAAGATTTCGCAGACACTGTCTGCGGAATCTTCCCAGCAGTTGACGACAACCGTGACAACGAAATCGCAGACAGTGTCTGCGCCATTGGTTTGGTCTGAACTGGCAAATGCCTTTGCTCTACCGTGGTCTGCCTACGTGCTGGAGTTTTTGAACGTCAAAGACGAATATTCTGAAAACGAACTTGAAGCCGCTCTGATCCACCGCCTTGAAGACTTCTTGCTGGAACTTGGGTCAGATTTCACGTTCGTAGGCCGGCAACGCCGCCTGCGCATTGACCAGACTTGGTATCGCGTAGACCTGTTGTTATTTCACCGCCGCTTGCGCTGCTTGGTCATCATCGACCTGAAGCTCAGTAGCTTGACGCACGCAGATGTAGGCCAGATGCGCATGTACTGCAACTGCGCCAAAGAGATCTGGACACTGCCCGATGAAAACCCACCTGTTGGCTTGATTTTGTGCGCCGACAAAGGGCATGCTTTGGCACGGTATGCACTAGACGGGCTGACCACCAAGATCATGGCAGCCAACTATAAGACGATGCGGCCTGCCGCTGAGTTGCCTCAAAAAGAACTCGAGAAAACACGGTTGATGCTGGAATCGCGTGGCGCGGTGCGAAAAAAAGGGGATTCTCAATGACAGCCAGTAGTCAACCGAACCCACATGAGTTCAGCGAAGCCAATAATGCCGTGAGTACGTGCACCAGCCATCATGACGCTGGCACATACGGCCAAGATCAATGGCATAGAGCCCTGACAGTACCCAGTTATAGTGCGCGGTGGAGTAATAATTTTTTTAACCACATCAAAACAGCCATGGCAAACTGGTTCGAGAACAACCCGACGAAATCTGTAATCAGCTACACACTGATGGTTGCGGCTGCAACATGGGCGGTCTCTACGTACGTCCTTCAAGACAATCCTCTTAACATCTTGCGCAGTCAAATGGAAGAGCAAAAGACAATTGCGGAAAAATACAGATCCAAAGTTGAGCTGCTACAACGGGACCTTGACGTGCTGCGTTCTGAAAACGCTGAGTACAGACAGTGGCTAAGCCAAACCAAGGACGCAATACCTAATATCGCACCACGAATCGTCGAATTGAAGCAGCAGGTTTCTGAACTGAAAGCAGCTATTTCTAGCAATGCTCCGCTTACCGTTACCGCAAGAAGACAAGGAACGGCCTTACGCGGTACGGCCTACATTGATAAAGCAACGGGCCTAGTCTTCACAGTTCTTCAAATCAACCCTGATGGAACAGCGACGGTGCGGGTGAAACTGCCTGAGGAAGAAACAACATTCGAAGAACGAGGGGTAAAACCTGGGAAACAATGGCCGTTTACATTCAAGGAAACGAAACTCAATCTAACCGTGACGTCGATTTACTTTATTGCTGACGTAGTCGACCTAGAGATTGCCGGGGTCAAATAGTCATCCCGAGCGCCAAATACCCACAACACCACAGGCGCATCCGGCAAATCATTCACCCGCTGGCCGGCAGCGCCACTCACCGGAAAATGCTTGCGCTTCACAAGCACCTATCCGAGTGACCCCGACGTTATCCAAACCAGCCCCCACAAGAAACGATTTGTAACTGTACGAACGATCCCGTAAGAAATTAACACCAGCGGTGACTAACACCTGAAAGCCCAAGGCGCTGGACAGGCTCTTGGGTTCGTTAATGGTCTTTATCAAAACCCTGGAGTACATGTTTATGAAAACGTTGGTTCTATCTACCCTAGCCGCCGCTGCGTCCCTGTTGTCAGTGGGCGCATTCGCGCAAGCGTCTGCGGGCGCACCTGCAAACGTCGATCCGTCTACTTTTATTGATCAGTTCGAGGCGACCTTTGGCAAGTTTGAGGGCTATCGCCGCTCGGGTGCAAAAGGCATTTGTGCCAAGGGTGAGTTCGTTGGCACGCCTGATGCCCGTGCGCTGTCGAGTGCATCGGTGTTTTCTGGCAGGCCAGTGCCGGTTGTGGTGCGTTTCTCTGTGGGCGGTGCCAACCCCAAGGCTGCGGACAATGCCAAGTCCCAGCGCAACATGGCGCTTCAATTCAACCTGCCCAACGGGGAGGTCTGGCAAATGGGCAATATTTCGTCACCGGTATTTGGTGCCAAATCGCCTCAGCAATTTATTGGACTCCTAGCTTCGCGGCAGCCTGATCCTGTTACCAAGCAACCCGATCCAGCCAAGGTTAAGGCCTTCAACGATGCAAACCCCGAGGTTCTTCTGATCGGCAAGCACTTTGCATCGCAGCCCGTACCTGCCAGTTTTGCAAGTGTCAATTACTGGGGTGTGCATGGCTTTGCCTTTGTCAACGCCAGTGGTGCAAAGCAGTTGGGTAAATGGATATTTGAGCCGGTGGGTGGCGTGCAGGGGTTGAGCGATGACGAGGCCAAGGCCAAGGGCCCAAGCTTTTTGTTTGATGACCTGCGCCAGCGGGTAAAAGACGGCAAGGTGGCCTTCAACTTCAATTTAGAGCTGGCGCAGCCGGGCGACACCATCGACAATGCAACAGTGCCATTGCCAGAGGGGCGTAAAAAGGTGGGCTTGGGGGCGTTGAAGGTGACCTCTGTGTCTGAAGATGCGGGGGGCGATTGCCTGAACATCACCTTTAACCCGCTAAACCTGCCCAAAGGGGTAGAGGCATCGACCGATCCTATGATTGCAGCGCGTGCCGCACCTTACGCCATATCGCTGGGTCGTCGTTTAACCGAAGGCTCCAAACAGCAATAAAACAAGGCCCCACCGAACATGAAAACCCGCGCATTTTTGTACTCCGTTGTCACTCACCTTGCCGTGGGTGTTGTCGGATTTGTTGGGGGCATTTATGCCTTACCGATTCTGATCGCCCCGGCAGCGCCAACCGTCACCGAGTTGAGGGCGGCAGCGACGCAGGTTCAGTTCAGTGGTCAGTTCAAAAGAGAACTCAAGGACAGCGATGCCTTGCATTGGGGCGAAGGAACAGTCTCTATCGCGCCCAATGCCATCTCCTTGGTCGGAAAATTGTCGCCAGGGCCAGACTACAAACTCTATCTTTCACCGGCGTTTGTCGAGACGGAGGCAGATTTCAAAAAGCTCAAGTCTCAGATGGTTAGGGTGGGCGACATCAAGACCTTTGATAACTTTGTGGTTGCTGTGCCTACCGGCATAGACCCAGCAAAATTCTCGGCGGTGATCGTGTGGTGCGAGACTTTCGGTGAATTTATTACGGCCGCAAAGTACAAGTAAGGCCATAACAAGCAGGTAGGCGTCCTGCTTGTTTACGACTCTTGCACTATGCGCTAACTCAACACCACAGGCGCATCCGGCAGGTCGTTGGTAGCGGTATTGGGGGTGGGGTAGTGCTTACCGATAACTTGGGCCACAGCCGCAATACCACCCAACGCACCTGCCTGAAATTGCCCAAGCGCAAACTGCGTTTGCATCGCCTGGCAGATAGCCTCCCAGGTGGCCGCACCTTCTTTGGCGTAAATGCCTCTATCGGACACGATTTCTACGGCTTTATCGGCCATTAAGACGTAAATCAGCACGCCGTTGTTGTGCTCGGTGTCCCAGATGCGAAGTTCAGAGAACACCTCAATGGCCCGTTCACGCGGTGTTTGGCCTTTGAACAGGGGCAGGCCGTCTAGGCCCCCTTCTAGGGCAAAGCGAATCTCGCCGCCGTGGGTTTGTTCGCTGGCTTGGATGGCCTGCTCAATGGCTTGCAAGACCGAGGGGCTGAAGGCTTTGTGGACTTGCCGGTCGGAACACAACAAATGCTTTATGGTGCGTTGGATGTTCATGCTTACCACCTTCCAGACGCGCCGCCGCCGCCAAAACCACCGCCACCACCCCTGAAACCGCCACCACCAAATCCACCGCCCCTACTACCGTAGCCACCCGTGCCGCGCAGCAGGGTGCCAGGGCCTACCAAAGTCATAATGGACGCGACAATGCCTGCAAATACCGCTACCAATAGCGTACCCATCAGCCACCAGGCCAGTCCGGCAACCAAAAAACCGGTGATGAACGAGCCACCCACTTTGCCCAAGGCCACCCGCAAAATGCCACCCACGGCCATCGTCAAAATAAACAGAATGAGCAGCAGGTCTTCTGAGTTCTGTTTGGTATTAGGCGACGAATTACTGGGTGGGGGCAGGGGTTCGCCGTCCAGTACCTGAATCATCTGCGCCGTGGCCGCTTGCAGGCCGCCGTAAAAATCGCCCTGTTTGAACATAGGGACCAGGGTGTCGCTAATGATGCGCTTACTGGTGATATCAGACAGGGCACCCTCCAGGCCGTAGCCCACTTCAATGCGCACTGTGCGGTCGTCTTTGGCCACCACCACAATGGCGCCGTCGTCGATTTTTTTGCGTCCTAGCTTCCAAGCCTCTGCCACGCGCAGGGCGTATTGCTCTATGGTTTCTGGCGCGGTGGTAGGGACAATCAACACCGCCAGTTGTGCGCTCTTGCGGGCTTCAAAAGCCGCCAAGGTTTGGTCCAATGTGGCCGCTTGTTGTTGCGTGAGCGTGCCGGTTTGATCGACCACACGCCCCGTGAGGGCGGGCACGGCAATCTGCGCCTGGGCGATGCCCGCCGTAAAAATGGCTGAAACCACTACCGCCATCGCCACCGCGACGACGGAGGCCAATGCATCCTGCAGCCGAGCGCCTACGCGCCAGTGGCGCAGGGCAAGCCTATCGAATGTCACTTGGCGGCCCCGGATGCGGTGTTTTGTGGAGTTGCCACAGGTTTGTCAAAACTAACCGTTGGGGGCTTGGCGATTTCTTTTTCGTTCTCTACGGTAAAGCTGGGCTTTTCTTTGTAGCCAAACACCATAGCCGTCAGGTTAGAGGGGAAGGAGCGCACCGCCACGTTGTACTCTTGCACCGCTTTGATATAGCGGTTGCGCGCCACGGTGATGCGGTTTTCTGTGCCTTCTAGTTGGGCTTGCAGGTCTCTAAAGCCTTGGTTCGCTTTAAGGTTGGGGTAGTTTTCAGAGACCACCAATAGGCGCGAGAGGGCACCCGTTAACTGGCCCTGCGCCTGCTGAAATTTTTGAAACGCGGCGGGGTCGTTGATGAGTTCTGGCGTGGCCTGTATTGAGGTGGCCCTGGCCCGCGCCTCTACCACTTGGGTCAAGGTGCTCTGTTCAAACTGGCTTTCGCCCTTTACGGTGCTCACCAAGTTGGGAATTAAATCGGCCCGGCGCTGGTACTGGTTGAGCACCTCGGCCCAACTGGCTTTGACCTGTTCGTCGCTGCTTTGGAAGGTGTTGTAGCCGCAGCCGGTAAGGGCCAAAACCACGGTGGACAAAAGTGCGATTAAAAGTTTGCGCATAGGGGTGCCTTAAAAAAGGGTCAAAAGTTAGCCAAGGGCTACTCGTTATTTTGGGGTAGGGTGCCGCGTTTCAAGTAGCACCCCAGGTGATTAGCGATAGACCTCTCGTCGATTGCCTACCTTCACCACCAAAATCCGCAGGGTGCCGTCCTCGATGCTGCAAATGATTCGGTAGTCACCGACGCGGTATTTCCAGAACTCGCCAAGTTGTGAGCCTTTGAGTGCCTGCCCTATGCTTCTGGGATCGTCTAGGGTGACCACGCGGTCACGTAGAAATAGCAAAATGCGTCTGGCGGCTTGAGGATCTAGCTTGTCTAAATCGCGCTCGGCGGCACGATCAAAGTCAAGCTTCCACGCCATAACGCTTCATGACCTGTTCCAGTGGTATCGCGGCCGAGTGGCCGTTGCGATGGGCCAGCAATCGCTGTTCAGCCAGGTACAAATCCTCTAAGTCGTCAATGTGCTCGCGTATCGCCTCTATCATGTAATAGGTTTTGCTACGCCCTGTTGCCTGGGCCAAGTTTTGTAGACGGTTAGAAAGTTCGTCGGGTAAACGAAGAGATACGGCCATGGAGCTCACCTTTTAGACTTGAGATACAAGTATCTCATGGTTTGGGAAATTGTTCGCTATTTCCCAAACAAGCCCTTGAGCGCATCTTTGGCTTTGTCTTTAACGGCGTCTTTGGCCTTGGTCTGGACTTCTTTGACTTTTTCGTCCACCTTGGCTTTGGCCGCGTCTTGAATCATGGCACCCCATTCGATGTTGTAGCTGAGCTTGTCAAAAGGGCCACTAATGCGTAGCGGCACGGTAAAGCCTTTGACTTGGCCCAGGTCTACGCCGCCCTGGCCTTCTGTGGTGGCCACCAAGGTGGCTTTGGCGACGTAGTTCATGCGGTTTTCACCCACATCGATATCACCCGCACCCGTCAAACGAACAAAAGGCGACTTGAGCGAGAGGTCGTTGTTATTGGCCACGCCACCGGCAATTTTGAAGGACCCTGACAACTCAGAAAAGTCGGTTTTTTGGGTCGCGTCTGCCGCTTGCGTGGTGGGGGCTTTGCCCAGTTTGGCTTTGGCGTCGCGCAGGGTTTTGGCCAGGTTGATGCCTTTAACAGCACCGTCTTTTAGACTGATTGAGGCGCTGCCAGCCAAGGCTTTTTTAAGCGCGTTGACGCTAGCCCCACGGGTGGTCACATCTAGGTTAACGGTGCCTCGGCCCTCTAGCAAATCCTTGTTGAGCAGGTCTTTCATGAGCGGGTTGATGTTGATGCCTACCAAGGCCTGCTTAATGGCAATGGCGTTGCCGTCTGCATTGGCACTGATGCTGCCGCTGGTGCTACCACCGTACAGATTGAGGGATACAGGTGCCAAGTCCAGCTTGCCGCCCGCTAAATTGATCTTGCCGTTGATCTTGTCCAGCTTAAGGTTGGCCACCTGTAGCGCACCCACGCGCACCGTGCCGCTGACATTGGGGCCTTTGAGTGCCGCCAAATTGACGGGGGTGTCCTTGGCTGCCTCGTGGGTCGTACTTTTGGCGGGGACCTCTTTGGGTGCGGGTGGCAGGTATTTGTCGAGGTTGAGCTGGTTGATGTCCAGGTCAAAAACCAAGGCCAGCGGGCTGAACTTGGCAACCTTGGTGGTCAGGGCAATTTTGGATTCATCGAACTGGGTGTTCAGCTCTAGCGAGGCGCTTTGGGCTTTGCCATTGAACTGCAATGCGCCTTGAATGGGCAGGGTGACCTGCTTCATGGGCATTTCGGGGCTGGCCACATCGATACTGCCTGCCAATTTGGACAAGGCCACCGACTGATTGGCCACGTTAACGGACACCGGAGAGGTCAATTGCCCCTTGACGCTGGTATCACCGGATTTGGCATCCAGTTGCAAAGACAGTTTGCCAACGTTTAGCTTGTCGGTATTGCCTTGCAAACCGCTTGCGCTTAGCTTGAGCGTGGCGTTGCGCCCAGCACCGCTTGTAACGACTGAAAGCGTCAGCGTTTTTGCACTGGACTGGGCGGGTGATAGTTGAATCTCTGGCGCGTCCAATTGAAGGTCAAAAGCATCGGCCCCGGCTTTGCCTTTAAGCGTCAGCAACAGGCCAGCCACACGGGCCGATTGTTTGGCTGTGTCTGCATGCACTGCCCCCGTGTTAAGGCTAAGGTTGGACACCTCGGTGCGCGTGCCCGCCTGGTCGTCTCGCCAAGTGAACTGGGCCTTGTTGATACGCACGGCTTTCACATCAACCAACAACGGCTGGGCGGGTGCAGAGGCAGTAGCCGCCGGTTTGCCATCCGTCTTGGCCGCCTCTTGCCCCAACAAGTCAGCAATGTTAAGGCTACCGTCTTTGTGTTTAATCAGCGTGGCTTTAAGCCCATCCACCTCTAGCGCCCGCACTTGCACCTGGTTGGATAGCAGAGGCATTACCGCCACCGACACACGGGCCGCGTCTAGCGACATAAACGGCGCATCGCTGTTGCGTTCAGACAGCGTGACACCCTGCAAACTCACACCCACATCGGGCCACACCGAGAGCTGCGGCGTGCCCGAGATCACCAGTTTGCGCTGCTTTTGCTCTAGCACCACACGGCTGATTTCGGACTTGATTTTTTCGCCATCAAATACCACGTACAACACGCCCACGGCCACGAGCAACAGGGCCACAAGAGCGCCCAAACCAATACCCACAATGCGAAGCGCCTTCATACGGAATCCTTAATGCCCAAAACAACGCCCGAGGTGGGCGGTGCGCCATTCTATGGTGCGACACCATAGAAATGCGCTACGACAATCCAACAATACTTTGAACAATATCCCAAACGGCTTCCAGGTCGCCTTGTCCCACTTGCTCGCCTGTGAGTTGCGTGTTTCGGCTGGTCCAATCAATGTTTTTAAAGTGGTCGGAAAGCACAACGCCATCAATGGTGGCGGTCTTTATTGGCACTTCGAACGGGTAGCCTTTGACTTTGGATGTGATAGGGCAGACAAACGCCCGTCCGATCTTTTGGTTGTAGCTGGTATGCGAGAGGACAAGAGCGGGTCGTCGCCCTGCTTGTTCGTGCCCACTTTGCGGATCAAAATCGACCCAAATAATTTCCCCTTGCTTTGGGGCTTGCTTAAAGGGCTTCACCATGCCTCACTGCCTACCGGTTTCCCCCAGGAGTGATCTATCTCGTCGGGCAGGTTGTCGGGGGTTACTCGCGCAAGCATTTCGGCAAGATTGGGGCGTTCACGTACCGCTCGAATGGTGATTACGCCGTCGGCAGAACTGTCGAGTTTGACCGTCTGCCCGACATGAATCCCTGATCGTTTCACCAGTGCGGCAGGAATGCGTATTGCGGTCGATTTGCCCCAGGCGGATACGGTGGCTTCAAGGGTTTGCATAGGTTTGAAGATATTAATAGATATCACAGATACTATTCATATCCTATGATCTGTCAAGCGGGTTATAGGTTTTAACGCCCATACCCCACCACCTGCGCCGCCACACCGCCTTTTTCAACCTTCACGGCGCAGTATTTAAACTCTGGGATTTTGCCGAAGGGGTCTAGTGCGGCGTTGGTCATCAGGTTGGCAGCCGCTTCGTGGTAGGCGAAGGGGATAAACACTGCGCCCTCGCCGGTGCCGTCGTCTTGGCGGGCCATGAGGGTGACGGTGCCTCGGCGCGATTGCACGGTGACTTGGTCGCCTGCGGTGATACCCAGTCGCCGCATATCGGCGCTGTTTAAGCTAACAGTGGCCATGGGTTCGATGGCGTCGAGCACGGTGGCGCGGCGGGTCATGGAGCCGGTGTGCCAGTGCTCTAATTGGCGGCCGGTAATCAGCACCATGGGGTACTCGCTATCGGGCAGTTCGTTGGCGCTAATGAGTTGTGTGGGCACCAGTTTGACGCGGCCATCCGTGGTGGGGAACTTTTCGATAAACACGGTGGGCTGGCCGGGGTCTTGCTCGCTTAGGCAAGGAAAGGTAATGCTGCCCGCTTTGTCCAAACGATCCCAGCTAATGCCTTTAATCACGCCGTGCATGGCTTGGCGCATTTCTTCGTAAACAGCGGCCACGCCGTGGTGGTCACCGCTGTAGTTCCAGTTCAAACCCAAGCGGCGGGCCAGGTCTTGCAGCAAGTCTAAATCTTGGCGGGCTTGGCCGGGGGGCTCAACGGCAGCGCGGCCCATTTGAATCATGCGGTCGGTGTTGGTGACCGTGCCCCACTTTTCTGGCCAGGCGCTGGCGGGCAGCACCACATCGGCCAGGTAGGCGGTTTCGGTCATAAAGATGTCTTGCACCACCAAGTGCTTGAGCTCGGCCAGGGCGTGGCGGGCGTGGTTAAGGTCGGGGTCGCTCATGGCGGGGTTCTCGCCCATGATGTACATGCCCCAAATTTTGCGTGGGTCGTCGTCGGGTGCCAGGGCTTTGTTCATAACCTCTACCACGGTTAGGCCGGGTTTGTCGTCTAAGCTTGCGCCCCAGAAGTTCTCAAACCATGTGTGGGCACCCGCGTTGTCCACCCGCTGGTAGTTGGGGAACATCATGGGGATAAGGCCGGCGTCGCTTGCCCCTTGCACGTTGTTTTGGCCGCGCAGGGGGTGCAGGCCCGAGCCGGGTTTGCCGATTTGCCCGGTCACGGACGACAGGGCAATCAGGCAACGGGCGTTGTCGGTGCCATGTACGTGTTGGCTAATGCCCATGCCCCACAAAATCATAGAGCCCAGCTTTTTGCCGTCTGGCCCAATGCCGGGGTTGGCAAATTCGCGGGCCACCTCGCGCAGGGTGGCGGCGTCTATGCCGCACACGCTTTGCATGGCCTCGGGGCTAAAGCCTTTGATTTGCTCTTTGAGCGCTTCAAAGTTGTTGGTGCGTGAATCAATAAAGGATTGGTCCACCAGGCCCTCGTCGATCACCGCATAGATCAAGGCGTTCAGCATGGCCACATCGCTGTCGGGGCGGAACTGCAGGGTACGCCAAGCGTGTTGGCTAAGCTCGGTACGGCGCGGGTCGGCCACCACAATTTTGACGCCCTGCTGGGCAGCGTTTTTCATCCAAGTGGCGGCCACCGGGTGGTTGACGGTGGGGTTGGAGCCAATCACAAAAATCAAGCCCGATTGGGCCACGTCGTTAACCTGGTTACTCACCGCCCCAGAGCCCACGCCCTCTAACAGGGCCGCCACGCTAGAGGCATGGCACAGGCGGGTGCAGTGGTCCACGTTGTTGCTGCCAAAGCCGGTGCGTACCAATTTTTGGAACAGATAGGCCTCTTCGTTGCTGCCTTTGGCAGAACCAAAACCGGCCAGGGCGGTGCGGCCTTTGGTGTCGCGTAAATTCTTTAAGCCGCCTGCCGCCAAGTCCATGGCCTCTTCCCAGGTGGCCTCGCGGAACACATCGCGCCAATCACCGGCTTTGTCAAACAGGCTGGCGTCTTTGGGGATGCCGGGTTTGCGAATCAAGGGCACGGTAAGGCGATGGGGGTGGTGGATGTAGTCCATGCCAAAGCGCCCTTTAACGCACAGGCGGCTGTGGTTGGCCGGGCCATCGCGGCCTTCAACGGCGACAATTTTTTCGTCTTTGACTTTGTAGGTAAGCAAACACCCCACGCCACAAAACGGGCACACCGAGTCCACGGTTTTGTCCACCTTTTGCGAGCCCACCAAGGTTTTGGGCATGAGTGCGCCCGTGGGGCAGGCTTGCACGCATTCGCCGCAGGCCACGCAGGTGCTATTGCCCATGGCGTCGTCTTGGTCAAACACAATCTTGCTGTGGCCGCCACGACCGGCATAACCAATCACGCCATTGACCTGCTCTTCGCGGCAGGCGCGCACGCAGCGGGTGCACTGTATGCAGGCGTCTAAATTGACCAGCATGGCAGGGTGGCTGGCATCTGAATAGCCGCTGGCGGGCCGTGCCACGGGTTTGAGTTGGGGGCGCACGGTCACGTCCATGCGCTTGGCCCAGGTGCTGAGCTCTCCGTGGGGTTGCTGCCCTGCTTCGTCGGCCCACTTAAAGCCCTCATCGGGCATGTCCGAGAGCAGCATCTCTAGCACCATTTTTTGGCTTTTTTGTGCCCGCTCACTGGTGGAATCGACCTGCATCCCGGCGGTAGCCGTGCGGCAGCAACTGGGAGCCAGTGTGCGCTCACCTTTGATCTCGACCACGCAGGCGCGGCAGTTGCCATCGGGGCGCATGCCTTCTTTGTAGCACAGGTGGGGGATATGGGTGCCGTGGCGCTTGGCCAATTCCAGTAGGGTTTCGCCCTCGTAGGCGGTCACCGCTTGGCCGTTGAGTTGCAGAGCGACGGATGCCGTGGAGGACAGGGGGGATTGGAGAACGGCGCTCATCAGGCAACTCCTACTTCGGCAGGGAAATATTTCAGAACAGACAACAAGGGGTTGGGCGCGGCCTGCCCCAAGCCACAAATAGACGCATCGATCATGACAGTGGACAGATCATTTAAGGTGGCGGCATCCCAGGTGTCTTGCTGCATCAAGGCCAAGGCCTTTTGCGTGCCCACACGGCAGGGGGTGCACTGGCCGCAACTTTCGTCGGCAAAAAACTGCATCATGTTGCGCGCCGCGGCTTTGGCGCTGTCGTGCTGGCTTAGCACAATCACAGCGGCCGAACCGATAAAGCTGCCATAGGGTTGCAAGGTGTCAAAGTCTAGGGGCACATGGCCCAAGCTGGCGGGCAAGATGCCCCCCGATGCCCCACCCGGCAAATACGCATACAGGGTGTGGCCGTCCAACATGCCGCCGCCGTATTCGTTGATCAGCTCCACCACGCTAATGCCCGCCGGGGCCAATTTAACGCCGGGTGATTTAACGCGACCACTCAGGCTGTAAGAACGCAAACCCTTGCGGCCGTTGCGCCCAAACGAGGTAAACCAGTTGGCACCTTGCTCTACCAAATCGCGCACCCAGTACAGGGTCTCAAAATTGTGCTCAAGCGTGGGCCTGCCAAACAAACCGACCTGGGCAATGTAAGGGGGCCGCATACGGGGCTCGCCACGCTTGCCCTCTATGCTCTCTATCATGGCGGACTCTTCGCCGCAGATGTAGGCCCCCGCGCCACGGCGCAGCTCTATGCTGGGCAACAGGGCTTTAAGTGCCACAGGAGCCTCAGTTTGCAACTGGTCTATGGCCTGTTGCAACAGATCGCGGCAGCCGTGGTATTCGTCGCGCAGGTAGATGTACACCTTGGCGATACCCACGGCCTGTGCGGCCACCACCACGCCCTCTAAAAAGCGATGGGGGTCGCGCTCTAAGTAGGTGCGGTCTTTAAAGGTGCCGGGCTCGCCCTCGTCGATGTTGACGGCCATGAGTTTAGGGGCGGGTTGGTCCCGCACAATGCGCCACTTACGCCCGGCCGGGAAACCCGCACCGCCTAGGCCGCGTAGGCCAGCGTCTTCTAGGGTTTTGATAACAGATTCAACCGCTTCGGGATTGTTGGTCAGGCGTTGCGCCAACTGGTAGCCACCGCCTGCCAGATACGCCTGCAAGCCCACGTAACCGGGGGCCACGGTCGTGGCTGCACTGGGTGTACACAGGTCAGAGGGCTGGCCGGTTTGTACGGCTTGCAACAAGCCAAAGCTGCCGCCCGCATCTGCCGTGGGGTGGTTGCGGGCGTTTTGCGCCACACAGGCCTGCACTTTTTCTAGGGTGGCTGAGGGCACGGGCATTTGGTGCACCACCGCCACCGGGGCCTGTTCACAACGCCCCACACAAGGCGCGGCAATCACCCGCACATCGGGGTTGCCCAACAATGCAGGCAAACGTTGCAGCAGGTCTTGCGCACCGGCCATTTCGCACGACAAGCCACTGCACACGCGCACCGTAATGCCAGCGGCCTGTGCGTCGCCTTTAAGCACCTCAAAGTGGTGATAAAAGGTGGCCACCTCAAACACCTCGGACTGCGGGATTTGCATGGCCTTGGCCAGCGCGGCGATGGTCTGCTCGTGCAGGCCACCAAAGTGGTCGTTGAGAATGTGCAAATACTCGATCAGCAAATCGCGGCGGTAACCGGTGGCGGGGCGGTCACCCAGCAAGGCCTGCACCTGGGCCAGCGCGTCGGGCTGCACTTGACGGCCTTTTAACTTGGATTGGCGCTTGATGCGCTCGCGCATCTGGTCCACGGTGGCCAGTGGGCGGTCAAGGGTAACGGGGTCTGAGGTATTCATGGGAGTGGCTTTGTACAAAATCCATCATGGGGCATCACATGGGCCGAATTGTCACACTGAAAAACGCGGCCACCGTGAAAAGGTCCGCAAAAGTCGCCCAAAGACCACCGTTGCGGACCCAAAGAACCCGAGGGTTCCTTAATTAAAGAATTTCATGACACTTTGCAGTGTTCTGTACACGCCCCAGGCTAGCGGAAGTCCGACCCACCTCGGCCCAATCCGGTGGGTTGCCGTGAAACAAACGGGCACCTTGGTCAGACCAAGACAGAATTGGGCTATTCTTTGCCCCCACCATGAACACTCCAAAAATCACACCCCTTATCGCCTTGATGCTCGTGATACCCCCATTGATGTGGGCGGGCAACGCCGTGGTGGGGCGTATGGTGGCACCGCATATTCCGCCCATCACCCTCAACTTTTTACGCTGGGTGCTGGCCTTTGTTTTGCTGATCCCATTGGCCTATGGGGTGCTGCGCCCCTCAAGTGCGCTGTGGCCCTCGTGGCGGCGCTTTGCCTTGTTGGGTTTGCTGGGCACAGGTGGCTACAACACCTTGCAGTACGTGGCGCTGCAAACCTCGTCACCCCTGAACACCACCTTGGTGGCCTCTAGCACCCCCATCTGGATGCTGCTGATTGGCAAACTGTTTTTTGGTACCTCCATCTCTAGGCAATCCTTGGTGGGTGCGGTTTTGTCGATGGCCGGTGTGTTCACAGTGATCGCCCAGGGGCAATTGCACAAACTCCTTAGCATCCAACTGGTGCCCGGTGACGCCTGGATGGTGTTGGCCTCCTTGGTTTGGGCCTGGTACAGCTGGCTGCTGGCCACCCCCACAGAACCCAAAGCCATACGCCAGGATTGGTCGGCTTTTTTGATCGGCCAGATGTTTTTTGGCTTGATTTGGTCGGGTCTTTTTACTGCCGCAGAATGGCAATGGTTGGCCCACCATAGCACCACACCCCAGCAAGCGCTCATCGATTGGAGTTGGGGTTTAGCGGCCGCCTTGCTGTACGTGGCCGTAGGCCCTTCACTATTGGCCTACCGATGCTGGAGTGCCGGTGTGCAAGGCGTAGGCCCCACCATCGCCTCGTTCTTCTCTAACCTGACCCCCGTGTTTGCTGCCCTGCTGTCAACGGTGTTTTTGGGGCAGGCACCGCAGGGCTATCACTTGCTGGCTTTTGCGTTGATTGTGGCGGGTATTACGGTGTCGTCGCGGCGGTCGTGAATGGTTAGATTTCCAAAAGATTGATCCGCAAGTGGTTCAGAATGGCGCAGTTTGTGGAACTGCGCCAATTTCACGCCTTGCACCGTATAGTGAGGGACTAGATACACCCCTCCTGCCCGTCAGACCGCCCACAGACTGGGCCCTCGAAAAGTTTTTTGAAGTCAGAGTACGTACAGACCAAGGGGGTGCAGTCTGCGTCTGTTATGGTTTGGTGCGGTACCGTTTCATGCATAAGGATTTTTCAGAAAAAAATCAACCAATCGACATCGACAAACTCATTGAAGAATGGAAGAATTCATGAACTCAATTGAATCTGCCTTCATTGACTTAATCCCCTCAACCGCACCACCCCCAAAGGAGAACCAATGACCGTGTTACGCATTTATCTAGTAGCCCTATTCGCAGGCCTGGCTGCTTACACCTTGGTGGTGGGAGCCCAGCAGGGATGGGATTTGGTGCCGGTGTTCGTTTCCAACATCACCAGTCTGACCTGGTCAGGCCAGTTCAACCTTGACTTTATGTCTTACGTCAGTCTCTCGGCGATTTGGATCGCCTGGCGGCACCAGTTTCGCGCTGCCGGTATCGTGATGGGCGTTATCGCTTTCTTTGGTGGGTTCTTGGTATTTGCCCCTTACTTGGTCTGGGCCAGCGTCACGGCCGGTGGCGATACCCTGGTTTTTCTGCTGGGCAAGGACAGAGCCACGCGTCTACTGCCGGACCGCGTTACGGGTAATCCCCACCCCGCATCACCATGACCCAACGCCGCCTGTTTGTTACCGTCACCAGCCGTCAGATGGGAATGTGGAGCGCCGCATGAGTTGGTTGTTGTTTTACATTTTGGTGTTGGCCTACCCTTTTCTGTACATCTACATCTGGAAAAGGATCAAAAACTGGTCGCACCGCCTCATCCTATGGGGCTTGTTAAGCATCGCCGCAGTGGCGTATTGCTGGGACTACTTTTATATAGAGCGCGAGCACGAGCGCATGTGCCAGGCCGAGGGCGGGCTTAAGGTGTTCATACAGCCCGAGAAAACCGATCGGGTGCGGTATATGTGGAGAGGAGCTACCAAAATGGATGCTGAGGGTGTGTTCAATTGGTATTTCCCCCACGCACGGGTGGTAGAAATAATGACGGAGAACCGTAGTACGGATGGGCGCATACTCAATTCGTTTGTCGCTTACACCGCAGTACCCAAAACCGAAGCGCCTAGGCCAGTGGAGTGGTACAAGGAGTTGCCTTATGTGCTAAACATCCAGCCATTGGACCAAATCGATCCCAATGTATATGAAATAAGCAAAAAATCAACCTCAGGCAAATACTACTGGCGCCAAGACTTGCTACTGACTCGAAATGGCCAAATGTACGCCCGCTACACCACCTTTGAGCATTACTGGACCGGCATTAGGTATCCCGATGGGGTGCCGCGTTGGCGGTGCCCGAATATTTGGGGTCTGGCTGCTCCACCTGATAATTCAAAGGCGACTCTAAACAAGCGGGCTGAACAGAAAAATCCCGACGGAGTGCTCCGTTCGCTGATCTTTGAATTTCCCAAATACTAATATTTTTACATTACAACCTTCGACGATACTCTATGAAAACTACGACAGAACTTAAGGAATTTGCGCAACTTGCTCAGGCGGCCTATGCAGAGCTGCAAGATGCTTCTACCGATGTAGTGACGCAGAAAACCCAACTAACCCTTTCCCCAAACTCCCCATTTTCCCAAGGGCAGGCTGAAGACTTCACCAACCGCTACCTAGTACTCAACCAATACCGTGATTTCAACACCATGATTACGGGAGGGTTCAGCGGCACGCTGTTTCAAGATCGAAACAGCGCCAATCGTTTGATATTGGCTATTGCTGGCACGGAGTTCGAAAACGACAAGGGTCGTGACCTCTTTCTGACCGATTTGGAAATCGGCGAGTATGGCTATGCCCGTCCGCAGGTACTGGGCTTATATCGGTACATTAAACAATTGCAGACGGGAGCCGGGGCAACTGTTCAGTACACAAATGCTGAACTGAGTGCATTGTTTAACGTGGTGGGCTTCAGTCGCGAATACCCGGAACTAAAAGTACTGTCCTCCGCATTGCGTGCAGACAAAGGCATAGACGCAGGTCAAGGCGCAGGCAATGCCCTTATTCCGGTGGGTGCAAAAGTGTCCTTGGCAGGCCATAGTTTGGGAGGGCATATGGCATTGTTGGCTCAGCGGCTTTTCCCCGGTCTATTTAACGATGCAGTCACCGTGAACGCACCTGGGTTTTATCCACAGGCTGAAGCCTATTTATACAATTTTAAGCCGTGGATTGAATCGGCTATTACCCGTATCGAATCTGTTGGCGACGGTGTTTCTGAAATCGGCACCCGACATCCTGGCCAAACCGTCACTGTTGGCATGGAGACTTATTCGACCTTGTTTGCACCCTTTGGCTCCAACCATTCGGTCGCTAACGTGGCAGACGGCTTGGCGCTGACCGAGGCCATGGGTAAATTGGATCTGCGCTTTGCGGCGGACGCACGACTGGCCAAGCCTTTTTTTGACACCGGTGCCAATACGCCGGGTATGTCTTACGAAAACCTCTTGGATGGGCTGCGAAGAATTATCACAGGCTCATCGACGCCTCCCACATCACAAGATATCCCGACAATGGAGAAGGAGGAGGATAAGCCCGAGGACCCCGCTAAATTCAGTACCTCCAGACAGGATTTGTACATCAACCTCAAAACCCTGACCGATTCCGACGCTTTCATAGCATTGGCTGGAAAAGTCACCCTAAGCATTGCCAACGCAAGTATAGAAACCAGCGCCAAGACCGATTTTGGCGCATTCCTTAGCCTACTAAACCTTAGCACCATCGTCGTTAGCACCGGCAACAACATTGGAGCTACCGATGCCCTCAAAGCCGTCCACTTGGCCGTGTACACCGACTGGGTGACTGACAAAAACGCCCGTTTATATGGTGACACCAGCAGGCGGCCCACGTACACCGACAACTGGTACGCTGATCGTGCGGCCCTGCTACAGGCTATGGTCATGCGCAATGAAGGAGACTTTGCAAGCGGTGCAACACTGCTGGACGCTAGAGCCCCTATCGGCCAAGTCACCTACATTCACGACGCAACTCACATTGGCAATACGCCTTTGCTAACTGCGCCACCTGCGGGTGCGGGCCTACCCGAGCGCCACATCTTTTTCGGCTCGGACGGCAACGACTCCTTCACGGGTTACGACGGCATACAGGGTGACCACCTCTACGGCGGCGGTGGAGATGACACACTAGATGGCCGGGGCGGTGCAGATTATCTAGAAGGCGGCACGGGCAGCGACACTTACTTGCTGCAAACCGGTAGTGGTGGCATAGACACGGTGTTCGATACGGCTGGTACCGACATACTTCAGATCAACGGCATTGAAGTTAACGGCGTTTTTTCCCTGGCAGCAGGCGTGGGTGGTCAATACTATTACAGTGCTGACGCTGTCTACCAACTTCGCCCACTGGATGACGTGCAAAACACTTGGCGTTTGTCGGCCAAGGACACCACCAGTGGGCAGTACGCAAGCGTGGCAGACTTAGTGGGTTGGACAGAAGGCCAATTCGGTATCACAACTAGCACCAGTATCAAAGAACCCGCTTACAGCGCTGTAATGGATTTCAGCCGTGGCACAGCCTATTTCAACATTAACGCCTTAGAGGCCCCTGGCGGCGTATCTTTTGACGGCGGCGCCAAGAGCGACTCCGTTACAGGTAGCCATTTTAATGACCGGATCATCACCGGGGACGGCTTGAGCAACTACGTTCTAGCCAATGGAGGGGATGATTTGGTGGTGGGCGGTGCAGGGCGCGACTTTATACGCACCGGATCCAACTTCATCGCCAGCGGCACCACCGCCAGCGACAACGACGTGGCCTACGGTGGTGGCGACTCAGACGTGCTGATGGGTGGTGCTGGGGACGACCAGCTATGGGGCGGCTACGATGACAATACTCACCTGACCACGGCGGCCGACAGCGGCGAACGAGGCGACTGGATCACCGCCGAGCTAGGCAATGACTCGATCGTTGGAAGTCGGCGTAGCGACGTGCTTTTTGGCGGTGCAGGAGACGATATCGTACACGGGGGTGCGGGCGCGGACCTGATGCTTGGTGACGCCCGCTACACCATGTTCTCTAGGGCGATTGGACTACCGTACGCAGGCTTTACTACCCTGTCCCTGTCTTGGAACACCACGCGCAGTGCAATGGTCATCGCCGATGCAGGCAACTACGCAGTAAACCCTGTGACGGTGGTTTCGGGCAACGCTTTCAGCTGGACCTGGGGAGCTTCTGACGTAGACGATTTCACATTGACCAACCCGGCAGGGCTTCTTGCCCCGGCCCGAATAGATGCTGGTGGTGGTGCCGATAAGTTGTTGGGTGGTGACGGCAACGACTGGATGGCCGGGCAAACGGGCAACGACTCGATGTTGGGCGGGAACGGCGACGACCTGATGTACGGTGACGACAAAGCCGGACTTATCAGCGAGACCGACTCTGGCAAAGACCTGATGTGGGGCGAAGCAGGCAATGACCGTATGTTTGGTGGTGCCAAAGACGATGTGATGGACGGTGGAGCCGGAAACGACACTCTGTTTGGCGAAGCGGGTAACGACTTTATGTTGGGCGGCGATGGGGACGACGACCTCTCTGGCAACGAAGGCGACGACCTGCTTGACGGCGGTGCGGGTGATGACCGTGTGCTGGGTGGTGAGGGTAATGACACCTTGTTTGGCGGGCTGGGCAAGGACAAACTCGAAGGCAGCGTGGGCGACGACACCTATGTATTTGCAAAAGGTGATGACGCGGGTGTCGTCAGCGTCGTTAACGATACTGAAGGTGCCAATACCCTTTCGATTTCAGGCTCTGCGCTGGATACCATGGAGCTTACGGGTTCAGACACCGAGTGGACCCTGCGGTACTCGCAAAACGACACCTTGCAACTTAACGGTAACTTCCAAGTGAAATGGGCTGGCCAGTCTTACAGCATGACCGAATTTGTGCAAGTACTGAAGGATGCTGTTGCAGAGGAAAAAATAAACAGTGCCCCAACCGGAACCATCACCCTAACAGGTACAGCGAAGGAGAACGAAACGCTGAGTGCAAGCAGCACGCTGGCAGATGCAGACGGCTTAGGCTCCATTAGCTACCAGTGGTTCAGCGGGGTGACCGATGCAGTAACTGGTGTCACAACTTGGAGCGCCATTGACGGCGCTACCGAGTCCGACTTTACGCTCAGTGCAGATCAGGTGGGCAAATCGGTTCGGGTATTGGCCACTTACACCGACGGTGCTGGAACCTTGGAGAGCCGAGCCAGTACTGCCACAGTGCCGGTGATCGCATTGGCGTTGCCCCCGGCTGGTACCGACAATACCATCACGACCAACGAAGACACCAGCTACACGATGAAACTGGCTGACTTTGGCTTTGTCGCTGGCACCACAGGAGACACCTTAAGTGCCGTGCGCATCGACACCTTGCCCGGCAATGGCAGTCTCACACTCGCTGGGCTCTCTGTGCAAGCAGGACAAGTGATTGCCGCAGCCGACATTACCGATGCCAAACTCAGATTTGCCCCGGCAACCAACGCCAATGGGGTTAGCTACGCAACCGTTGGCTTCAGCGTCCAAGACCAAAAAGACAACTTCGATGCAAGCCCCAACACACTGACCGTGAACGTTACCGAGGTGAACGACGCGCCCACAGTCGGGACGCCCATTTCGGACCAAACCGTGACACAAGGTACTGCATTCAGCTACGTGGTTCCGCGGGACTCCTTTGCGGATGTGGACGCAGGCGATGCATTGACTTACAAAGCCATTTTGTCCACAGGCGCGACTTTGCCATCTTGGTTAACGTTTAATGCCAGCACAGGCACTCTTAGAGGTACGGCCCCTATAGAGGGAACAGTCATTGTGCGAGTTGGCGCGACGGACAAAGCGGGCAAAACGGTGTTCGATGACTTTGCGATTGTCGTCGAATCGGCTGATCAGGTGATCATGGGTTCTGACAGTAGTTCAACCCTCATAGGAGGAATTGGCAATGACACCTTAAGCGCGGGAGCTGGAAATGACAGATTGGACGGAGGAGCGGGGGCCGATAAGCTCATGGGTGGCGCGGGTAACGACACCTACGTAGTGGATAACAGGGGTGACCTGGTCATTGAGGCCGCTATGGCCGGCATTGATCTGGTTCTGTCCAGTGTGACCTACACGCTGCCTCCCGACGTTGAGAACCTGACGCTAATAGGCAACGCCGCGAAAATCGGAAGAGGCAATGTGCTGGCCAACACCATTACTGGCAATTCGGCGAACAATCATCTCAACGGTGGCGAAGGAGCAGATACCCTGATAGGAAAAGAAGGCAATGACTCCTACGTCGTAGATAACCAAGGCGACGTGGTTATCGAGGCCGTTTCAGCGGGAACTGATCAGGTTCTGTCTAGTGTGACTTACACGCTGAGTGCCAATGTCGAAAACCTGGTGCTCACGGGCACGCTGGCGATCAACGGCACGGGCAATGGTTTGGCTAACGCCCTCACTGGCAATGAGGCCAACAACGTACTCAATGGAGGCGCAGGCGCTGACAGCTTGGTTGGAGGCGATGGCAATGATACGTATGTGGTGGACAACGCCGGTGATGTGGTGAATGAGTTCGCATCTGAGGGAACCGATTTGGTTCAATCCAGCATATCGTACACACTGGCGGCCGATGTCGAGAACCTCACCCTCACGGGTACGGCAGCCCTTAACGGTACGGGCAATGAATTAAACAACGTCATCGTAGGAAACAGCGCCAACAATACCTTGGTGGGCGGTGCGGGTAATGACACATTGGCAGGTGGCGCAGGCAATGACGCGCTGTACGGAGGTACCGGCAACGACACCTATCAGATGGGTAGAGGTTCGGCAATCGACATCATCAGTGAAAACGATGCGTCACTGAACAATACCGACGTTTTAGCATTTGGCTCTGCCATTGATACCAAGCAGTTGTGGTTTGCCCGCAAGGGTGTTGATCTGCAAGTGAGCATTATTGGAACCCAAGACGCGGCAACGATTAAGAATTGGTATTCTGGTAAAGGCTATCAAATCGAGCAATTCAAAACCACCGACGGTAAAATCTTGCTTAACACCCAAGTCGATGCGTTGGTCTCAGCCATGGCGGCATTCTCACCACCTTCAGCGGGACAAACCACCTTGCTTAGTACGTATCAAACGGTGCTCAACCCTGTGATAACTGCGAACTGGAAATAGCTTTCGGAACTAGACCCAGCGGTAGTATCTTAGAGATACCGCGTGCATGCCTCAGGGGGTCTTGGGGGCTATCCACCTGTCTGCCGCAGCAAGGGTCTAAAATCGAACTCTGTTTACCCCTGTCCGCGTGTGGCCTAAGGCCCACCCCGCATTACCATGACCCAACGCCGCCTGTTTGTTACCACCGCCCTGCCGTATGCCAACGGCAATTTTCACATTGGCCACATCATGGAGTACATCCAGGCCGACGTGTGGGTGCGGGCCATGCGCATGCAGGGGCACGAGGTCAACTTTGTGTGTGCCGACGATGCCCACGGCGCACCCATCATGATTGCCGCTGAAAAAGCCGGGATTACCCCCCAGCAGTTTGTGGCCAACATTGCCGCGGGCCGCCAACCCTACTTAGACGGTTTCCACATTGCCTTTGACAACTGGCACAGCACCGACGGCCCTGAAAACCACCAACTGGCACAAGCCATTTACCGGGACTTAAAAGCCAACGACTTGATTACCACCAAGACGATTGAGCAGTTTTATGACCCCGAAAAGACCATGTTTTTGCCCGACCGGTTTATTAAGGGCGAGTGCCCCAAATGCCACGCCAAAGACCAATACGGCGACAGTTGCGAAGTCTGTGGTGCGGTGTATGGCCCCTTGGATTTGATCAACCCCTACTCGGCCCTCTCGGGTGCTGCCCCGGTGCTTAGGCAATCGGAGCACTATTTTTTCAAGCTGTCGGACCCACGCTGCCAAGCCTTTTTGCAGGCATGGACCAACGGCCAAACCCAGCGCGCCGACGGCAAAGTGGTGGCGCATTTGCAAACCGACGTACTCAATAAAACCAAAGAGTGGTTTACCCAGGATGAGAACGGCAATGGGGGCTTGAGTGACTGGGACATCTCTAGGGATGCGCCCTACTTTGGCATTGAGATCCCCGATGCGCCCGGCAAGTATTTTTATGTGTGGTTGGATGCCCCTATTGGCTACCTGGCCTCGCTCAAAAACCTGCTGGATAAGCAGGGCCAAGACTACAACGCCTACATCAACGACCCCGCGGTAGAGCAGTACCACTATATCGGCAAAGACATTGCGTATTTTCATACCCTGTTTTGGCCCGCCACCCTGCATTTTTCGGGGCGCAAAGTGCCCACCGGCGTGTTTGTGCACGGCCACCTCACGGTAAACGGTGAAAAAATGTCCAAGAGCCGGGGCACTGGGATAGACCCCCTGCACTACCTCAAAATTGGCATGAACCCCGAATGGCTGCGCTACTACATTGCCGCCAAATTGACCTCTCGCAACGAGGACTTGGACTTTAATGGCGAGGACTTTTTGCTACGCGTCAACAGCGATTTGGTGGGCAAGTTTGTCAACATTGCCAGCCGCTCTAGTGGGTTTATTCACAAGCGCTTTGGCGGGGCTTTGGGCACCTGTGATGAGGAGGGGGCAGCCCTATTGGCCACCCTTGCAGAGGCCAAGACCCAAGTGTTAGAGGGCTATGAGGAGCGCGAGTTTGCCAAGACCCTACGCGAGGTGATGCGCCTAGCCGACCGTGTGAACGAATACGTGGACAGCAACAAACCCTGGGAGCTGGCCAAGCAAGAAGGGCAAGAGGCACGCTTGCACGCCGTTTGCACCACCAGCATCCAGGCGTTTAGGTTGCTGATGATTTACCTGGCCCCCGTATTGCCCCAGTTGGCCAAGTCTGCCCAGGCCTTTTTGCAAGTACCGTCTTTTGTTTTTGCCGATGCCGATCAGCAACTGCCGCCTGGCCATGTGCTGGGCCCCTTTGCCCACTTGATGCAGCGCGTAGAAGCCAAACACCTAGAGGCCTTGATGCCCCCCGTAGAGCCTGAAGCCGCACCCGAGGCCGCACCAGCCCTGCCCGGTGGCGAGGCCATTGCCCCCACCATTGGTATTGACGATTTCGTCAAGATTGACCTGCGTATCGCCAAAATCGTGGACTGCCAAGCCGTGGCAGGGTCTACCAAGTTACTGGCGCTAACGCTTGATGTAGGCGAGGGGCGTTTGCGCAATGTGTTTAGTGGCATCGCCAGCCAGTACCAACCGGCCGACTTGATCGGCAAGCACACGGTGGTGGTGGCCAATTTAGCGCCACGCAAAATGAAGTTTGGCATCAGCGAAGGCATGGTGCTGGCGGCCAGCCACGCCGACGAAAAATCCACCCCCGGCATTTATGTGCTGGAGCCCGTGGCCGGTGCCCAGCCCGGTATGCGGATTCACTGATCCCAGCTAGAGACTTATCCGGCAACTACCACAAGCACAAGGAGCCGGATTGAAACTAAGCCCTTTTAAACCCCGCCTGTTGGCCGACTTAAAAGGCTACACAACTGCCCGTTTGGGGCGTGATCTGGTGGCCGGTGCAACGGTGGGTATTGTGGCGCTGCCCCTAGCCATGGCCTTTGCGATTGCCAGCGGATTAAGTCCCGAGGCAGGCCTGTGGACAGCCATTGTGGCGGGCTTTTTAGTCGCTGCCTTAGGGGGTTCATCGGTACAAATTAGCGGGCCTGCTGGTGCGTTTATTGTGATTGTGGCGGGCATCGTGGCCCAGCACGGGTTGGCCGGCTTGCTGATTGCCACCTTCTGCTCCGGTGTGCTCCTATTTTTGCTTGGAGGCTTGGGCCTTGGCAACTTGGTGCGTTTGGTGCCGGTCAGCGTCATTGTGGGATTTACCAATGGCATCGCCGTGCTCATTGCTTTGTCTCAGTTGCGTGATTGGTTGGGCTTGCAATTGGAGGCGGTACCGGTTGATTTTTTCCATCAAATGGAAGCGCTGTGGGCCGCACGATCGACCTTCAACCCCTATGCCTTTGCTCTTGGGCTGGCGTGCGTGGCAGGACTTTGGTTATGGCCCCGCCTGTTTGCCATGGACTCGCGGTTTAGAGCGCAATTGGCCAAGCTGGATACCGTCAGTGCGCTCAAAGCCACCTCAAAAATTCCAGGCCCTGTCGTGGCTCTGGTCACGCTTTCTGCAGTGGCCTATGCCCTGCACTGGCCGGTGGAGACGATTGGCAGCCGATTTGGCAGTATCCATAACAACCTGCCAAGCATTGTGTGGCCCGACCTGACCTGGGCCAGTATTAAACAACTGGTGGCCCCTACCTTGACGCTGGCGGTGCTGGGTGCGCTGTCGTCCCTTTTGTGTGCACGTGTGGCCGATCAACTCAGCGGCCTTCCCAAACACGACCCCAACCAAGAATTGATGGCCCAGGGTATCTCGAACATGTTGGTGCCATTAATAGGCGGAATGCCAACCACTGGTGCCATCGCCCGCACAGTGACCAATGTGCGCGCGGGCGCCACTTCCCCGGTTGCGGGGATGGTGCACTCCTTGATACTGGCAGTGATTGTTTTGCTGGCTGCGCCGTTGGCCTTGCATATCCCGCTGGCCGTATTGGCGGGCATTTTGTTGTTTGTGGCCTGGAACATGGGCGAATGGTCTCATTTTGCTAAGCTGAGCCATTACAGCTCGCATTACCGCTTGGTGTTTTTAAGCACCTTTGTTTTGACGGTGGTGTTTGATCTGACGGTGGCAATGGAGGTGGGCGTAGGCTTGGCCTGCCTGATGTTTGTCAAACGCATGAGTGCGCTGTTTCAGATCGAACCCATTGCCAACCCCGATGCCAAAGGCCCATCAGGCACAAGCTCTACGCAGGCCACCTACCGCATACACGGCTCCTTGTTTTTTGGCGCGGCCCCAAAAATGGACACCCTATTGGATCTGGTCAATGCCGCACCCAATGGCTTTTCCTTGGTGCTTGATCTGCAAAATTTAGTGGCACTGGATACCACAGGCCTAGAAGTGCTGGAGCAACTACAGCAGACTCTACACCGCAAACAGGGGGTTTTGTACCTCCAAAAGGTTCCCGCCCAAGCCTATTCGTTGTTGGAACGGACTGGTTTTGTTCGGTTGGAGGCGGTGCGGTGCGATTGTTTAGCGAGTGAATTGGATTGATTTTTCAACACGGAAGCGCGAAGAAGCACAAATACTGGATATTTATCAGGGGGATGAATACCGGACATTTTGTCCGGTATGATTGCCACTATGAGTACCCAATTGAGCACCGTGAATGACACTGCCGCGCTGGAATACCTCGCGTCAGCCCGCCAACACCACTCCCAAGCTGCGATCGCTAAACACTTAGGCGTTAGTGAGCGACAGGTCAGGCGGTGGGAAGTTGGCGAATCACACCCTCCCCAATATGTCGGTATGGCGCTTCAGCGGCTCTTACCGTTCCAACCAGCAGTTAACCCAAACGCCGACTTCAAGTTCATTGACTTATTTGCTGGAATCGGCGGGATCCGATTGGCGTTTGAATCCATTGGCGGGGAATGCGTTTTCACCAGTGAATGGGACAGTTATGCCCAGCGAACTTACATGGCCAATTTTGGTGGTCAGCACCCAATCAATGGTGACATTACCAAAATTCCTGCTGAAGACATTCCAGACCATGATGTTTTGTTAGGGGGGTTCCCGTGTCAGCCTTTTTCGATTGCTGGTGTCTCGAAAAAAAATGCGCTGGGACGTGCTCACGGTTTTGCAGATGAGACGCAGGGAACTCTATTTTTTGACGTCGCGCGCATTATTGCAATCAAGCGACCCAAAGCATTCATGCTGGAAAATGTCAAAAACTTACAGTCTCACGATAAAGGCCGCACGTTTGATGTGATTCTTCGCACCTTGCGTGACGAGCTGGGTTACCAAGTTTTTCACAAGGTCATCGATGGTGCCCATTTTGTGCCGCAGCATCGTGAACGGATCATCATCGTCGGGTTTCGGGAACCTGTTGTTTTTGACTGGGATATGGTTGATTTGCCAATCAAGGGTAGGCACAAACTTGCAGAAATCACCCATAAAAAAGCTGGCGAACCTGTCCTAGACACGGATGGAATGAATTATTACGATCATTCAAAACGCAAAGTATTGGACAAATACACCCTGACAGACAACCTATGGCAGTACCTGCAAAACTACAAGAAAAAACACGCGGCTGCTGGCAATGGTTTTGGTTTCGGACTGGTGACCCCCGAGAGCGTGACGCGAACACTCTCGGCTCGCTACTACAAAGATGGGTCGGAAATCCTGCTGAGTCAGGGCACCAAAAAGAATCCGCGTCGACTCACGCCACGTGAATGTGCGCGGCTGATGGGTTTCCCTGATTCGTTCAAAATTCCAGTATCGGACACGCGGGCATATAAGCAGTTTGGAAACTCTGTTGTTGTCCCTGTCATGCAGGCGGTTGCAGTTGCTCTACAACCGTTCATTGTCGAATCAGCTCCAAGTGATCGAGATCTCGGGCGGATTGCCGCTTAACTTTTTGGAACCAATCATTCAACTTCAGTACCCTGCCGACGGCCAACTAGGCTGGTTCTAAATTCCAATGGGCAAAGGCCATGACATTCCAAAATGCCACACAACTAATCGAACGATTGACGCATCTTGGTGCCCAGCGCATTTTTTGCAAACGCCTTGCCGAAAACGACAATTCAAAACAGCAGATATATTTGGGGAGTAATTTCGAGGTGTTGTCGTTTTTCGCGCACGGAGAAATCAAAGCATTCCCCGAACTCAAAGAGCCAAATTTCAAAGCCGCGCTTGAGTACTATTGGGTCGATTCCGACACGATAGCAAAGGCCCCGGGTGCCCAGCTTATCTTTTATCCTGCCTACCCCGAAGTAAGGCTTTCTGGTTTCCTGCGTGACTGTGTAACGGCACCGTCGGAACATTTGCAACAAATACCACGGGCGCAAAGGCGCGGCACTGACGGACGGGTGCTGGTTTTTGGAACAACAGGCGACGGGCGCACACTCGCCCACTTAGCACCTGAAAACTCGCCGCTGGCACATGAACTTTTGGAGAAATTTGCCGACGTTCCGCCGGCTGGACTTTTTCTAGAACTGACCTTGCCTGTTGGATCGGCTCAAAACAAAGCAAGCGTGTTAGAGGCACTTAGGTATGTTTATGCCGGTGGGTTTCACGCGTCATGTCGGAGAAACAATCTAGGAGTTGTCATTCCCTATCTCGCCAAAAATGGCGGTGGGTACACGCTTGAAGCATTGTTAGGCATCACACCCAACGGAAGATCTGAACCAGATTATCTGGGATGGGAAATCAAGGGCCACAGCTCAAACCGCGTTACTCTAATGACTCCCGAACCCAACGGCGGGTTTTACGGCGAACGTGGCGCTAAGGAGTTTGTAGAGCGGTACGGCCATGCGGTGGCTAGCGGAGGTATGTACTTCACCGGCGGTCACAAAGTTGGGGTGCCATGCCAAAAAACCGGTATGACTCTGCAAGTGGCTGGATTTGACCCATTAAACCCACAATCGCTGGATGTAAGTGGTGCAGTTAGGCTTGTGGATTCAGCTGGCAACGAAGCGGCCTCATGGGCATTTGCGCAATTGTTGACGCACTGGAACCGCAAGCACGCGTTCGCAGCTTATGTGCGCTACACACCACAAAAGTCCCCACCCGCCTACCGCTACCACACACCCGTGTTGATGGGTGAACACACAGACTTCAACAAATACCTGAATGCTCTTTGCGCTGGTGCCATCATTTTTGATCCGGGTTCTAAAGTTACGAATGCCATGACACCGCAATCAAGGGTTAAAGCCAGAAGCCAATTTCGCATCAATACAAAGGATTTGGGAATGCTTTACCAGACACTTACCGCAGAGAGCATTGCGGGTTGAGCGCTATCTAGAGCGGCATCCCGTTTTGTCACCTAAAATCAGCCCATGAACCTATTCCAACGCCCCCATTACCAGTCCGACGCCACCTTGTTTATCAATGGGCTCAAGCAAAAAAATCCTGAACTGGAAGCCAGCCAATTGGAGGGTCGCGCGCGCCTGTGGGACAAAACCATTGACGCAGACAGCCAGCGCCAGGCCCAAGAGGCCAAGGTGCCGCAGGCTGCCTACGTGTACCAGACCAAGTAAGCAACCCGCGTTGCGCCTTGGCATGCGGCAGGCTTTGTGATGACACCTGACAACCCCTTGCAAGCGGTGGGCGATGCCCCCGTAGCAAACGCCGACCCCCAGGTGGTCGACCATGTGGCGTTGGCCAGGCTGTATGGCGAACCCCTGTTTGCCCTGCCCAGCGATTTGTACATTCCACCCGATGCGCTAGAGATTTTTTTAGACGCCTTCGAGGGGCCGTTGGACTTGCTGCTGTACCTGATCCGCAAGCAAAACTTCAATATTTTGGACATCCCCATGGCGGGGCTTACGCGCCAATACCTGACGTATGTGGATGAAATTCGTAACCACAACCTGGAGCTGGCCGCCGAGTACCTTTTAATGGCCGCCATGCTGATTGAAATCAAATCACGCATGCTGCTGCCACCCAAGGCCGTGCGGCCAGGCGAAGAAGCTGAAGACCCACGGGCCGAACTCGTACGGCGTTTGATTGAGTACGAACGAATCAAGTTGGCGGCCCGTCAAATAGACGAGTTACCTCAACTGGGCCGTGATTTTTTACGTGCCCAGGTGATGATTGAACAATCCATGCCCCGCCTGCCCGAGGTAGACGTTGCGGATTTGCGCCAGGCCTGGGCCGATCTGCTGCGCCGTGCCAAACTGAGTGCCCATCACCACATTACCCGTGAACAACTGTCGGTGCGTGAGCACATGAGCATTGTGCTCAAACACCTACAAAACCGCCGTTTCGTTGAGTTTCAGGATTTGTTTGAACCTGCCCGCGGCCTGCCCGTGATGGTGGTGACCTTTATCGCGATGCTGGAACTGGCCAAAGAAACCTTGATTGAAATCACCCAGGGCGAGGCTTTTGCGCCCATTTACGTGCGCTTGGCCTATACGCCGAGCTAGTCTGCACGCTTAGTCCGTTTCTGCCACTGGCTCACGGCCCATGAGGTCAGCCACGGCCTGCTGGGGCGAAAGCCTGCCATCCAAAACGGCCACCACGCTGGCGGTGATGGGCATTTCAACGTGCAGTGCCTTAGCGCGGGCCAACACGGTGCGTGCGCTGTTGACTCCCTCGGCCACATGCCCCAACGAGGCCACAGCCGCCTCTAGGCTTTGGCCCTGTGCCAACAACAAACCGACCTGACGGTTGCGGCTCAAATGCCCTGTTGCGGTCAATACCAGATCACCTAAGCCGCTCAAGCCCATGAAGGTGTCGGCCAAGCCGCCCAACGCCACGCCCAAGCGGGTGATTTCTGCCAACCCCCGGGTAATCAGCGCGGCCCTTGCGTTAAGGCCCAAGCCCAAACCGTCGCACAGGCCGGTGGCAATCGCCAATACGTTTTTCACGGCGCCACCCACTTCAACACCCACAATGTCGGGGTTGCGATAAACGCGCAAGGTGTTGGCGTGAAACGCTTCGACCAAGGTGTCTTGCACCCGTGCTTGAGGGCTGGCCGCCACCAAGGCGGTAGGTTGACCATTGGCCACTTCTAGTGCGAAGCTAGGCCCACTTAATACGCCATAGCCCATTTGTTCTGCGTCTGGGCCATGCACGTTTTGGAACACCTCGTGCCCCAAGAGTGCGCTGTGCGCTTCAAAGCCTTTGCACAGCCAAACCACAGGGTGGGGCAGGGCGCCCAGTTGTACCAATACCTCGCGCAATGCGGCCATGGGGGTGGCAATCACCACCAAATCGTGCTGCTGGGCCAGGGGTGCCAGCGGCGCATTGCTATAGGCCAGTCGTGGTGACAAGGCCACGCCTGGCAGATAGCCGCTATTGCCGCCTTCGGTGCGCAAGCGCTCTACCTGTGTGCTATTGCGTGCCCAAAGAGTAACCGCGTGAGGTGCAATAGGCTGACTGGCAGCGCTATGGGCCAATGCGGTGCCCCAGGCACCGGCCCCAATCACCAATAGTTTCAAGGGGGTTTAGTGCTGGGTGGCTTCGGCATTAGCGCTCATTTGGCGCTCGTACATGGCCTGAAAATTGATCTCGGCCAAATGCACGGGTGGGAAGCCAGCGCGCTGAATCAAATCCGCGACGTTGCTGCGCAGATAAGGGTAGACGATCTGTGGACAGGCGATACCCATGACCATGCCCATCTGTTCCTCTGGAAAGTTGGAGAGTTGGAAAATGGCCGCCTGCTTGGCTTCAACCAAAAACACGGTTTTTTCGCCAATCGTGGTGTGAACGGTGGCTCGCACCGTGACTTCGTACAAATCGTCTGACAACGGCGCTGCCTCTACGCCCATTTGGATGTCGACTTCAGGCGATTGCTCTTCCAGCAAGATGGCGGGCGAATTGGGTTGCTCCAGAGAGGCTTCTTTGAGGTAAACGCGGCGAATCTGAAACACAGTTTGTTCGCTGCTGGTGTCTTGGTCGGCCATGGGGTACTTTCGGGTCAATGGGGTTGTAAAGGGCCAAGGCGTCAGAGCCTGCTGCCTTGCAGGAGGGATTATCGATGATTGTTCGGCTTGCCCTTAGGGCGCCAAAAGAGGTTCCAGCTGACCCGCGCGCACCAACGCTTCCAGGTCGTCGCAGCCGCCCACATGGTGGTCGCCAATAAAAATTTGCGGCACGGTACGGCGCTGCGTGATCTGCATCATTCGATCGCGTTCGTCAGGGTTGGTGTCGATGCGGATTTCATCAATCTCTGCCACGCCTTTGGACTTAAGGATTTGTTTGGCGCGTATGCAAAAAGGACAAACCCCGGTGGTAAACATGGTTACTTTTTTCATGGCAAACCTTTGCGTTAAGCGGATCAAGCCTTATGGACGGGCATGCTGGCGCCTCGCCACGCTGCCATGCCGCCAGCCATGGACTGTACGCGCGCATAGCCCAGGCGTTTGGCCTTGCTCACGGCCCCTTGCGAACGGGTGCCTGTGGCACAAACCAAAATCAGCGGCAATTCTTTATTTTTAACCGCCGCTACCAACTTGTCGGCCAGTTGCGCCAGCGGCACATTTTTTGCACCCGCAATGCTGCCGCTGCCAAACTCCTCTTCAGAGCGCAGGTCCACGACCACCCCTTTTTCTTTGTTGATCAGGGTAACAGCCTCTGCAATGGTCAGTGCACCCATGGCACCGCCGCTAAGAAGAGGCCAGAACAAGGCCGTCGCAGTGGCGATGGCGACGACGAACAAATACCAGTTGTCAAGAATGAAGTTCACGCAAAAATCCTTATGAAGAAGGACCGATTCTAAAATACCCGCCAAGCCCCAGGGTGAATAGGGTTACAAATCAGCGAAAATCGGGGATTAGAGAAATTTCGGCGTACCACGGTTCGCCGGAAATGGCAGTGACATTTGAAAATAGGCAGCTCTTCATGCACACATTGGTACTGATACGCCACGGAGAATCGATCTGGAATTTGGAGAATCGTTTTACCGGTTGGACCGACGTTGAACTGACGCCGCTGGGAGTACAGCAGGCCCAATCGGCGGGACGCCTGCTGCGCCAAGCTGGTTACACCTTTGACCAAGCCTATACCAGCGTGCTCAAACGGGCCATTCACACACTCAACCACTGCCTTGATGCCATGGATTGCGACTGGGTGCCGGTCCACAAAGAGTGGCGATTGAACGAACGCCACTACGGTGCTTTGCAAGGGCTCAACAAGGTGGAGACGGCTGCGCAGTATGGTGATGCACAGGTGCTGGTATGGCGGCGCAGCTACGACACCCCGCCCCCAGCGCTTGGCGCCGATGACGCGCGCTGCGAACGTGCAGACCCCCGCTATCGGGCCTTGATGCCGGGCCAAGTGCCATTGACCGAGTGCTTGAAAGACACCGTTGACCGCATGATGCCGTTTTGGAACGAAACCCTTATGCCCGCCTTGCAAAACGGCCAGCGCTTGGTGGTGGCGGCGCACGGCAATTCAATACGAGCCTTGGTCAAGCACCTGGACGGCATTTCGGATGCCGATATCGTGAACCTCAATATACCTAACGGCACACCTTTGGTGTACGAGTTAGACGACAACTGCAAGCCGCTTCGCCGCTTTTACCTCGGTGAAACAGCCGGAGCTTAGGTTCAGCGGGTGAATCACAAGGCCGACCATTGCCCTTTTTGATCTTGACGCGTAGTCCGCACTTACCCTCGGTAACCGGAAGCCGCCCCGCAGGCCGCCTTCCGGTGTATATTGGCTAACAAATTTCCTCTTGAGGTCAGATATTTATGGGTCAGAAGCTCAAAATCGCAGGTTGGTTAGGTATAGGCGTGTTGGCCGGCGCCATGACGACCGTGTCCTTGCAAACCGTTGCCAGTGGGGTGTTAACGCCCTTGCCGATCGAGGACTTATCGCGCCTAACGCAGGTGTTTTCGATTATCAAAACCAATTATGTAGACCCGGTAGACGAGAAGAAACTGTTGCAGGCCGCTGTGGCGGGGATGGTTACCAGCTTGGATCCGCACTCGGACTATTTGGTGGGCGATGCCCTTAACCAGTTCAAAGAGGGCGTCAGTGGCCGTTTTGTAGGGGTAGGTATTGAAATCGCCTATGAGGATGGCCTGGTCAAGGTGGTATCGCCCATTGAAGGTTCACCCGCATTTCGGGCCGGGCTGCGCCCCGGCGATTTGATCACCCGCGTTGACACCACGCCGGTCAGAAGTTTGACTCTGGAGCAGGCGGTTAAGCGCATGCGCGGCCTGCCCAACACCAAAGTCATACTGACCGTATTCCGAAAGGATGAGAACCGTACTTTTCCGGTAACGATAGTGCGCGAAGAAATTCGCACCGTATCTGTACGTTCAAAAATGGTTGAGCCGGGCTACGCATGGTTGCGTATTTCACAGTTTCAAGACAACACCTTGCAGGATTTCGTCAGGAAATTGAACGCCTTGGTTGAGCAAGACCCCAACATCAAAGGCCTGGTACTGGACTTGCGCAACGATCCTGGGGGCAGGCTGGATGCTGCCGTTGGGGTTTCTGCGGCGTTTTTACCCGCCAAATCCACCATCGTTTCAACCAAAGGCCAAACCGTTAACCAAGTGCTGACCGCTGAACCCGAGTTTTACCGCGGCTCTTTGTCCGGCGACCCTCTGGCAGGGTTGCCCGAGCGGCTTAAAAACCTGCCCATGGTGGTGCTGGTCAATGAAGGCTCGGCTTCTGCCAGCGAGATCGTGGCCGGGGCACTGCAAGACTACGGGCGGGCCACCGTGATGGGGGCGCAAACCTTTGGAAAGGGGTCGGTTCAAACGACGATTCCTATCGCAAAAGACAGCATCAATCTCAAGCTGACCATTGCCCGTTATTACACCCCCAAGGGCCGATCCATACAGGCCAAAGGCATTGTGCCCGACATCATGGTGGACGAGTCCCTTGAGGGCAACCCCTATGCCGCATTGAGTATGCGTGAGGCCGATTTGAGCAAACACATCAGTGACGGACAAGCGGTAGAAAAAATTGACCAAGCCCGTGAAATAGCCCGTGAAGAGGCGCTTAAGAAATTGGAAGAAGACCGCAAGAAACCCATGCCTGAGCGTCGGCCGCAAGAGTTTGGTTCGGACAAGGATTTCCAGTTGCAGCAGGCCTTGAACCACCTCAAAAAACTGCCCGTGGTGGTGAGTAAAACCATGGTGGAGCGCAAAGAAGAAGCCCCCGCCAAAAAATGACCCCATGGATGACACGCAGCTGCTTCGCTACTCCCGGCACCTGCTGCTAGACGGCATAGGCATTGAGGGGCAGGAAGCGCTTTTAGCGTCACACGCGCTGGTGATTGGTGCCGGAGGGCTGGGCTCACCGGCCGTGATGTACTTGGCCGCCTGTGGGGTGGGTACCTTGACGGTGGTGGACCACGACACCGTGGATTTAACCAACTTGCAACGCCAAATCGTGCACACCACCGACCGCGTGGGCTGGGCCAAGGTGGATTCGGCCAAGGCGGCGGTGGCGGCCTTAAACCCCGACGTGCGTTTTGTGCCCTTGCCCCAGCGCGCCGAAGGGCAGGCACTTATTGATCTCATTGCCGCCGCCGATGTGGTGCTCGATTGCTCCGACAACTTTGCCACGCGCCATGCCGTTAACCGGGCCTGTGTGAAGGCAAAAAAGCCATTGGTCAGTGGTGCGGCCATTCGGTGGGACGGGCAAATCACCGTGGTAGACCCCCGCGATGAGAACGGCCCCTGCTGGGCCTGCTTGTTCCCGCCCGAGCAACAAATGGACGAGGTTCGCTGCGCCACCATGGGCGTTTTTGCGCCCTTGGTGGGTATTGTGGGTGCTGCCCAAGCCGCCGAAGCCGTCAAGTGGCTGTGCGGCCTACCCACCTTGTCAGGGCGCTTGTTACTGCTGGACGGACGGGCCTTGCAGTGGACCGAGTTGCGCATCCCCAAACACCCGGGTTGCCCGGTTTGCGGGCAGGCAAGCGCGGATTGAGCGATTTACAGCGCTATTGACAGCCCTTGTGTTTGCGCCTGAACTGGGTCGGGCGAACGGCACCCTCGTCGGCAAACAATCCGCGTCTTTGCAGCTTGGCCTGCGACTCTTCGGCGGCAAAAGGGCCTTTGCTGCCCTTGCGGCCGAACGACCAAGCGTAACCCTGTTTAACCAACCAGGCGTTGATGTCCTCGCCATTGATGTAAATGACCACCAGGCTGCGGCCGTATTCGTCTAGGCGGGTGGACTGCACCGTCACCATCATCTGGTTAATGCGTCGGGCCAGCGCATCGCGTGACTGTGGGCCAAAAGACTGGCAAATCTCGGGTGCGTCAATGCCTTGCAAGCGGGCTTTAAGGGTTTCACGCCCGCCCAGAATTTGCAGGTGTACCGTGTCGCCATCTACCACGTCATGTACGCGTGCCTGAAATCGGGGTTCGCGCAGGGGGTTGTTTTGTCCAAAGGCAAAGCCCGTGCAGGCCAGTAGCCCCGAGACCAAGCCCACAACCCACCGCCGATTAAGCTTCATGGTGCCCCTAAAAGGCGTCGCTGATCCAAAGGCACAACCCGGTCACGCCTTGCCCATGATATTGGCCGTGGCCATTAACTCTTCGAGCAGCGCGGCCGATACCTTGCCCGAGACACTGTAGGGGTCCAGTTCGGCAAGTTCAGAATACTTGAGTAGTACAGACGTATTCACCTTGGCCACGTTCACCTGCCCCATGGTCCAGCCGCCAAAACGGCGCTCGGTAATCTCTTCGTAGCTCAACAGCACCACGTCTTTGTGGCGTGGGTCTTTTTGAATATGGTTGTACAAGGTATTGACGGCCGTGCGGCCGCCTTCCAAGGCTTGCAAAAAGATGCCCCCGCCGTAGCAAAGAATGCCGGTAATGCCGCAGGTGGGGTTGAACTGGCGCGACTGGCTGAGAATGGCCTCAATGGCGGCGGCGTCGGACTCGGCGGCCCGGCTGGCGTATAAAAGGCGAACTAACATGGGGCGGATTCCTTGGACGGTTGTCAGGTGTGAAGCACTTGGATTAAGCGTTGGTATGGCGGGGAATAAGGGTTAAGAACTCGCGGCGCAAATTGGGGTCTTTCAAGAACACCCCGCGCATGACCGAGTTGATCATGCGCGCATTCACGTCTTTTACCCCGCGCCAGCCCATACAAAAATGCGAGGCCTCCATCACAATGGCCAGGCCGTCGGGTTGGGTTTTTTCTTGGATCAAATCAGCCAATTGCACCACCGCTTCTTCTTGAATCTGCGGGCGGCCCATCACCCATTCGGCCAGCCGCGCGTACTTGGACAGGCCAATCACGTTGGTGTGCTCGTTGGGCATGATGCCAATCCATACCTTGCCCATGACAGGGCACAGGTGGTGCGAGCAGGCGCTACGCACCTCAATTGGCCCGACAATCATCAACTCATTGAGGTGTTCTGCATTGGGAAACTCGGTCACCGCCGGGCCTGCCACGTAGCGCCCTCTGAACACCTCTTGCAGGTACATTTTGGCCACCCGCCGGGCGGTATTGGCGCTGTTGTGGTCGTTGTCCAAGTCGATCACCATGCTTTCCAGCACCGTTTTCATTTTGGATTCAACCTCATCGAGCAGCAAGGCCAACTCGCCGGGCTTGATGAAGTCTGCAATGTTGTCGTTGGCGTGAAAACGCTTTTTGGCGGCGACCAGGCGCGCACGAATCTGCGTTGAAAGCGGGGTGCCTTCGTCAGCGGCAGCGGGTAGGGGCGCGGTAGCAGGGACTGGTGTATTCATAGGGTGCAATATTACCAGCGGGCCAAAGCCTTTGCTGGCCAAAGGCCGGGATACAGTTTTAGTACCTGTGACCTGTCAAAAAAAGGGCTGCGCGCATCAAGGCGTAGGCCGCCCTATTGAGGCATTTTTGCCAAAGGCTCGCCCGGTTCAGTTCAATCAACTGCACCTGACGGGCATCTTGGTCCATCGCTTGGACAAGAATGTCGAACAGTTGCAGGGGTATGCCGCACCCCGTGATCACCACATTGACTTCTCTGGCCAAAAGCAAACTGAGTGGGTCCAGATTGCTAGAGCCCACGGTGGCCCAGCATTGCGCCCCATCGGGGTCTATAACGGCTACTTTGGCGTGCAAAAAACTGGGCGTGTACTCATAAATTTCAACCCCAGCATTGAGCAACGAGAGGTAGGCCGCTCGCGCGGCATGAAACTGCATGAAATACTCATACCGACCCTGCAACAAAACCCTGACCCGAACGCCCCGTTTGACCGCCCTAGCCAAGGCCAAGCGCAGCGATTGTCCGGGTAAGAAATACGCGTTGGCCAACACCACTTCGGTCTTGGCACTGGCAATGGCAGTTAAGTAGGCCCGCTCTATCGTGCGGCGGTGAAGCAGGTTGTCGCGTAGCAACAAGCGGCTGCTGGACTGGTCCGGCCCCTTTTGCGTCTTCCTTAGGCGTTGGCGTTTGGCAGTGTCTGACAAGCGCATGAAGGCGTCTTTGGTCCTTTTAAGAACCATTTGACCTGAATACTGCTTGGCGTTACCTGTCTTAGTACCCTCAACCCCAGCATCGCTTTTTTCACCGGCGCTACGCCACAGCTGGTCCGTATGAAAAGCAATCGCCTCCGCTATTGGGCCGGTCATTTGCAAGGCAAAGTCCAAGCGCGGCGCGGCCAGTGGGCCGTGATTGGGATCGTACCAATCGTCCAAAATATTGATCCCACCACAAAATGCCACCTGCCTATCAACAACGCACAGCTTGCGATGCAAGCGCCGCCAATGGTTGGGCGTGAGCAGACCAAGGCGGCCCATGGGCTTGTAAAACACAAAAGCTACGCCGCTGGTCAGTAACTGCTCATGCCACATCGCAGACAGCGGCGGCGTTCCAATCCCATCGACCAAAACCCTCACCACTATGCCCCTCTTTGCCGCAGCACAAAGCGCCAAGGCTACCTGGCCTCCCGCCCCATTAAAATCAAACAAGTAGGTCTCCAGTGAGACCGATACACGAGCGGCCTCAATCGCTGCCACTAGCGCCGGGAAAAACGCCTTGCCGCTGTTGAGCAGCACGTAACTTTGCAGGGTGGGGTCGTTCACGCTTCGATCTCGAATTCACCAATCAGCGGGAGGTGATCGCTCATAGTGCGCCAGGCCGCACCGTGCGGCACCCGGGCACTTAGGCGCCGCAGACCCCGCACATAAATGCGGTCCATGTGCAGCACCGGCAAACGCGCTGGATAAGTAGGCAGGCGTTGGTCTTCAAAGGTGTGCAAGTCTTGCACCCGCAGCAGGTGGTGCAGTCGCTCGCCCCAGTCGTTAAAGTCACCTGCCACCACCAGTGGGGCAGAGGCGGGTACAGACTTGTGCAGGTAGCGCTCAAGGGCATGGACCTGCCGCACCCGGCTGGCACCTATCAGCCCTAGGTGTACCACCACTGTATGCACCGATTGCCCATCCACGCTGATCTCAGCGTGCAAAAATCCCCGTTGCTCAAAGCGGTGGTCTGATATGTCGTGGTGCTGGGTGTTCACCACCGGCCAGCGGCTCAGCAGCGCGTTGCCATGCTCGCCATGGCGGGTAATGGCGTTGGTTTCGTACACAGCCTGGTAACCGGTCGGTGCCAAAAAATCTGCCTGGGGCGCAGCGGGCCAGTGGGCAAAACGCCGGGCCTGTAAGCGGTTCACCTTGCGCACCTCTTGCAAGGCCACCACGTCGGCGTCCATTTGCTCAATTGCCACAGCAATGTTGTGAATCTCCAGCCGCTGGCGCAAAGCCGGGCCGTTCACGCCTTTGTGAATGTTCCAGGTGGCAATGCGCAGGGTGGTCATGGTTGGATTGTCCCTGATTCGTGCGTCGCACCTACAATCATCCGGCACGCTGGATGCAAGGTGGAGCGACTGAGGCCCCTGAATAACGCCAAGCTCTCAAAATTTGCATACCAAGAATACGCTGAATTGGAACAGATGAAATGAATTCGAACGACTCCGGTAAACAGGGCAAAGGCGGCAACCTTGGATTTGAGGCTGAGATGTTTAAGGCGGCCGACAAGCTACGCGGCAATATGGAGCCTTCTGACTACAAACACGTGGCGCTAGGGTTGATCTTTCTCAAGTACATCTCCGATGCTTTTGAAAGCAAACACAAGGCATTGCTGGCCGAAGACGTTCGCGCCGCCGAAGACAAAGACGAATACTTGGCCGATAACGTGTTCTGGGTACCCAAGGGTGCGCGGTGGACTCATCTACAGGCCAATGCCAAACAATCTTCCGTAGGCACCCTCATTGATGACGCCATGAGGGCCATCGAAAAAGACAACGAATCCCTTAAAGGGGTGCTGCCCAAGGACTACGCCCGCCCTGCTCTTAACAAGGTCATGCTAGGCGAGTTGATCGACTTAATTTCTGGCATTTCTCTCAATGAAAAAGGTCACGCATCCCGCGATATTTTGGGACGGGTCTATGAGTACTTTTTGGGGCAGTTCGCCGGGGCCGAAGGCAAACGCGGGGGCGAGTTTTACACACCGCGCTCTGTGGTGCGGGTGCTCGTGGAAATGCTGGGTCCCTACCAAGGCCGTATCTATGACCCTTGCTGCGGCTCTGGCGGCATGTTTGTTCAGTCTGAAAAGTTTGTGCAGGAGCACGGGGGCCGTATTGGTGACATTGCCATCTACGGGCAGGAATCCAATTACGTGACGTGGCGGCTGGCCAAAATGAACCTTGCCGTGCGCGGCATTGATTCCAAGATTTTCTGGAACAACGAAGGCAGCTTTCACAAAGACGAATTTGCGGCCCAACGCGGCAGCGATGGCGCGCCAATGAAGGCCGACTACATCCTTGCCAATCCCCCTTTTAATATTTCCGACTGGGGAGGCGAGCGGCTGCGTGAGGACGTGCGCTGGAAGTTTGGCGTACCACCCGCGGGCAACGCCAACTATGCGTGGCTGCAACACATCTTTTACCACCTTGCACCCAACGGCATGGCAGGGGTGGTGCTGGCCAATGGCTCTATGAGTTCCAACCAGTCGGGCGAGGGCGAGATACGCAAAGCCATGTTAGAGGCCGACGCGGTGGACTGCATGGTGGCACTGCCAGGGCAGCTTTTTTACTCCACACAAATCCCCGCATGTTTGTGGTTTTTGGCTCGCAACAAAAACCCCAGCATGCGTATGCGAGACCGGCGCGGGCGGGTGTTGTTTATCGATGCCCGCAAGCTGGGCGTGTTGGTAGACCGCACGCGACGTGAACTCACCGACGAGCAAGTGCAAGCCATCGCCGACACCTACCATGCTTGGCGGGGTGAGCCCAATGCGGGGGCGTATGCCGACGTGGCGGGCTTTTGCAAATCGGCCACCTTAGAAGACATCCGCAAACACGGCCATGTCCTAACGCCTGGGCGCTACGTAGGCGCGGCGGACGTAGAAGACGACGGAGAACCCTTCACAGAAAAAATGGCTAGGCTATCTGCCCAATGGCGCGAACAACGCGCAGTAGCGGTAAAGCTGGACGCAGCGATTGAGGCCAATCTGAAGGAGCTAGGGTATGGCGAATAAGCGCAACGTGAAAGGGTTTCCCGAGCAGAATCTGGAACGAATTCGTCGTTGGGATGGTTTCTGGAGCATAAAGCCAGAGCTTGCGAAGCAGGCTGCTTCGCAATTGCTTGCCATCCCTTGGCACCACCACCTTGTGGCCATCGACAAGTGCCAGTGGTGCGGTTGAAGGAGGTGAAATATGGCGAATGATTGGTTGACTCTGCGACTAACTGAATTGGGGGAATTAAATCGAGGGAAATCGAGGCATCGCCCCCGAAACGCCTCTCACTTATACGACGGACCATATCCTTTCGTCCAAACCGGTGACATTAGGTCTTCAAATGGATTCATAACAAAACATAGCCAAACATATTCGGAGGCGGGGCTCGCCCAGAGCAGACTGTGGCCCAAAGATACGCTCGCGATCACTATCGCTGCCAATATCGCAGAATCGGCCTTGCTAACTTACCCCGCTTGTTTTCCAGACAGTGTGGTTGGGTTTGTCGCCGACAGCAAAATATGTGACATACGATTCGTTGACTATCTATTTCGGAATAAACGCCACGAACTGCAAAATGAACACGTTGGCACTGGTAGCGTTCAGGACAACATTAATCTAGAAATTTTGGGACAAATTGAATTTCAGGTGCCACCGCTACCTGAACAACGCGCCATCGCCCACATCCTCGGCACGCTAGATGACAAAATCGAAATCAACCGCAAACAAAACGAAACGCTAGAGGCCATGGCCAGCGCCTTGTTCAAGGCGTGGTTTGTAGACTTCGAGCCGGTGCGTGCCAAACAAGAAGGCCGTTGGCTGCGCGGCCAATCCCTGCCAGGCCTACCCGCGCACCTGTACGACCTCTTTCCTGACCGGCTTGTTGAATCGGAGTTGGGGGAGATTCCAGAGGGGTGGGTGAATAGCGGCTTTTCTGATACCGTTGAAATTATTGGCGGTGGCACGCCGAAAACTTCAGTCAGCGAATACTGGGATGGTGAGATTCCGTGGTTCTCAGTCGTGGATACGCCTGCATCAAGCGACGTATTCGCTGTTCAGACTCAAAAGTCGATTACCCTGGCAGGGTTGAATGGAAGTTCGGCTCGACTAATTCCCAAAGGTACGACAATCATTTCTGCCAGAGGGACTGTTGGCAATTTAGCTATCGCTGGGTGTGACATGGCATTCAACCAATCGTGCTATGCGCTCCAGGGCAAAAGCGGTTCGGGCAGCTACTTCGTATTTCTATCAGCGCAGCGAATGATTGAACACCTCAGATTAATGGCGCATGGCTCTGTGTTCTCGACCATTACGCGGCATACATTCGAAGCCGTGCGAGTCGTGCTACCAACAGAAAACTTGCGTCTACAGTTCGAGCGAAGTGTCGCTAGCGTGCTTGATCGAGTTCTTGGAAACGTGAATGAGTCACGCTCCCTCGCCCAACTCCGCGACACCCTACTCCCCCAACTTATCTCTGGCGAGTTGCGTGTTCCCGATGCCCAACGAATCCTAGATAGGAATTTCGCATGTTAAGTCGATCCCATTGACATAGTTGGCTAATATGTCGATTTTTTAGAGAATATTCAACATATCGAGCTAAAGTGTCGACCAAATCAATCTATAGTTCAACCCAAAGGTGGTTGCATGGGCCTTCTTATCTGATGCCCACGTCAACTAGGCCCTGTTGCACCAACCGCGTGGGTTGGGTTACAGCACGGATGCCGAATTTTATTTGAGAAAGTCGAAAATGCCCTTTAACCGCTTGCTCCCCTATAACGAGCTGCCATTGCTACCCCCCTCGGTGGAGCTTGAAACCAAGGACGTGCTCAAAGCGGCGATTGAGGCCAACCGTGTACTGGCCAATCTGCGTGGGCTGGCTGCGCAGATTCCTAATCAAGGGGTGCTGATTAATAGCATCGTTTTGCAAGAGGCGCGCTTATCGTCTGAGATCGAGAACATCGTCACCACCAACGACGAGCTCTACCGCGCTGATGTGGATGCGGATGGCCACACGGACTTGCACACCAAAGAGGTGTTGCGTTATCGCGAGGCCCTGAAGTTTGGGTTTGACGCCTTAAAAACAAAACCGCTCACCACCAATTTATTTGTGGAAATCGTGCGCATCATTAAAAAGCAGGACATTGGCGTGCGTCGCCTGCCTGGAACGGCGCTCATGGACACAGCGGGAACGGTGGTGTACACGCCCCCGGTAGGTGAGGCACTGTTGCGCGACAAACTAAGCAACCTAGAGCAGTATATTTACGCCACCGACGGCCTAGACCCCTTGGTGAAGATGGCGGTGTTGCATTACCAGTTTGAGGCAATTCATCCCTTTGATGATGGCAATGGCCGCACGGGTCGGATTTTGAACCTGCTTTACTTGGTGCACGCGGGTTTGTTGGACATTCCGGTGCTGTTTCTGTCTCGCTATATTATGGCGAACAAGGCGGAGTACTACACCGGCTTGCGCGGGGTCACAGAGCGACAAGATTGGGAGCCTTGGCTGTTGTATATGTTGCGTGCCGTGAGTAGTACCGCGCAAGAAACCTTTGACCAAGTGACCCGTATCCGGCTGTTGATGGAAACTGTGCGTTCGAGAGTCCAAAGCGAAGCCCCCAAAATTTACAGCAAAGACTTGGTTGAGCTTATCTTTCGTCACCCCTACACCAAGATCCAGTTCTTGGTTGACGCAAGGTTGGCTAAGCGGCAAACCGCATCCATGTACCTGCAATCTTTAGCCGATATGGGCATACTTCGCGCCAGTAAACAAGGGCGGGAAATGTATTACATCAACGAAGTTCTTCTTGCTGAACTGGTGCGTTGATATGTTTAGTCAATCGACTCGTTTGGTAAATATGTCGATATTTCATAAAAATTTCGACATATTCAGATGAAGTGTCGATGAAATCAACCTATGGTTCAACCCGCGCGGAGTCGTAATGGCCTTTCTATCTGAAGCCCACGTTGAGCAGGCCCTGCTAGAGCAATTGCAGGCGCTGGGCTATGGCATTGAGCGCGAAGACACCATAGGCCCCGACGGTGTACGACCCGAGCGGGCCAGCCATGATGAGGTGGTGCTGCTCAAACGCTTGGAGCAGGCAGTGGTCCGCCTAAACCCCAGCCTGCCGCCAGAGGCCAGGCAAGATGCCATTGCCAAGGTGTTGCAATCGCAGTTCCCCTCGCTTTTGGAAGAAAACCGCCGCCTGCACAGCTTGATGACCGAAGGCGTTGACGTCGAGTACTTCGCTAATGATGGCACGCTAAGCGCTGGCAAGGTCGTGCTGATTGATTTTGACCACGCGGCGCGCAACGACTGGTTGGTGGTTAACCAGTTTGTGGTGATTAACGGCCAATACAAGCGGCGGCCCGATGTGGTGGTGTTTGTCAACGGTTTGCCTTTGGCTGTAATTGAACTCAAGGCACCCGGCAGCGCCGGTGCCCATCTGCTGGGGGCTTTTAACCAATTGCAGACCTACAAGCAGCAAATACCGGCGCTGTTCAACACCAACGCCTTGTTGGTCACCTCTGATGGTATTGCCGCGCGGGTCGGGTCGCTGTCGGCCGACCTAGAGCGTTTTATGCCGTGGCGCACCACCGATGGCAGCACCGTAGCACCCAAAGGCGCACCCGAACTCTCAACCCTGATCGAGGGGGTGTTTGAGCACCGCCGTCTACTGTCCTTGCTGCGCGACTTTACGGTGTTTGGTACAACCGATTCTGGCCTTCGCAAACTTATCGCGGGCTACCACCAGTTCCATGCGGTACGGCATGCAGTGGTCTCGACCATTAGGGCCTCAAGCCCTGTACAAGGCGTGGCTGAAGACCCCGGCTTGTACGGTTTGCCCAGCGTTAAAACCCAAAGCCGGGGTGACAGACGCGCAGGCGTGATCTGGCACACCCAAGGCTCGGGCAAAAGCCTGTTGATGGCGTTTTATGCCGGGCAATTGGTGAAACACCCGGCCATGGCCAACCCAACGCTGGTGGTGCTAACCGACCGTAACGACCTAGATGAGCAGTTGTTCGCCACTTTCTCTATGTGCCGCGACCTGCTACGGCAAACGCCGGTGCAGGCCCATAGCCGCGAGGACTTACAAAGGCTTTTGAACCGGGCATCGGGCGGCGTGATTTTTACCACCTTGCAAAAGTTTGGCGAGATCGCACAGCCCCTTACCACGCGGCGCAATGTGGTGGTGATTGCCGACGAGGCGCATCGCAGCCAGTATGGTTTTCAGGCCAAGGTGGATATCGAGTCCGGCAAAATTTCTTATGGCTTTGCCAAGTACATGCGCGATGCCCTGCCCAACGCCTCGTTCATCGGTTTTACCGGAACCCCCGTTGAGGCCGACGACATCAACACGCCCGCCATATTTGGGCATTACATCGACGTGTACGACATTAGCCGAGCCGTAGAAGACGGTGCCACGGTGCCCATTTACTACGAATCTCGCTTGGCCCGCATCGAATTGGACACGGAAGAAGTCCCCAAGATTGATGACGAAGTGGACGAGCTGACCGAAAACGACCCAGAAGAAGAGCAGGAGCGTTTCAAGAAAAGGTGGTCAACGGTGGAGGCCCTGGTAGGCAGCGACAAGCGCCTGGAATTGGTGGCCCAGGACATGGTGACCCATTTTGAAGACCGCGCCGCAGCGCTGGACGGCAAAGCCATGGTGGTGTGCATGAGCCGTCGCATCTGTGTCCGGCTGTACGACGAAATTGTGCGCTTGCGCCCGAACTGGCACAGTGACGATGACAATGCCGGAGTCGTCAAGATTGTGATGACAGGCGCTGCCAGCGACTCACACCACTGGCAGCAACACATTGGGGGTAAGGCACGGCGCGACCTATTGGCCAAGCGTGCCCGCAATGCGGCAGACCCACTCCAACTGGTGATCGTGCGGGACATGTGGCTTACCGGGTTTGATGCACCTTGTATGCACACCATGTATGTGGACAAGCCCATGCAAGGCCACGGTTTGATGCAGGCCATCGCGCGGGTGAATCGGGTGTTTCGCGACAAGCCCGCCGGGTTGATCGTGGACTACATAGGGATTGCCCAAAACCTTAAATCAGCCTTGCAGCAGTATTCAAGGAAGGACCAAAGCAACACCGGCATTGACGAGCCACAGGCCGTTGCCGTGTTACTGGAGAAGTACGAGGTGGTGCGCGATATGTACCACGGCTTTGATTACCTAGCCGCTATCAACGGCACACCGCAGCGGCGACTGGCCATGATGGCGGGGGCCATTGAATGGGTCCTTGATCTACAACAGCGATTGGCGGCCAAAGAGACCACCACAGAGGGTAAAAAGAACGCGCACCGACGTTACCAAGACGCGGTGCTGGCGCTGTCCAAAGCCTACGCATTGGCCTCAGCATCTGACCAGGCACGAAAAATTCGAGAAGAGGTTGGCTTTTTTCAAGCCATCCGCATAGCCTTGGTCAAAAGCAGCACAGGCTCTGGCGTCACGCAGCAAGAGCGCGATTGGGCAATACAGCAAATCGTTAGCCGAGCCGTCATCTCGACCGAAATCGAAGACATTCTGCGGGCCAGTGGCCTACGCAGCCCGGACATTTCTATCCTGTCCGACGAGTTCTTGGCAGAAGTCCAGCAGATGGACCATAAAAACCTGGCGCTTGAAGCGCTGCGCAAGTTAATCAACGATGGCATCCGCTCACGCAGCAAGGCCAACGTGGTGCAAACCAAGGCCTTCTCTGAGCGATTGGCCGATGCGGTGGCCCGCTACCACGCCAACGCCATTACGACGGCTGAGGTGCTGAAAGAGCTGATTGAATTGGCCAAGCTCATCCGTGCAGCCCGCCAACGTGGGGAGGAATCCGGCCTGTCCGACGAAGAGATTGCTTTTTATGACGCGTTGGCCGAAAGCGATAGCGCGGTTCAGATCATGGGTGACGCCAATCTCAAACTCATCGCACACGAGTTGCTCGTCAGTTTGCGCAATAACGTTTCAGTGGACTGGGCACATCGCGATTCTGCCCGGGCCAGAATGCGCGTATTGGTTAAACGCATTTTGCGCAAGTACGGCTACCCACCCGACCTGCAAGACGCGGCGGTTCAAACCGTGTTGCAACAGGCCGAGGCCTTGTCGTGGGGCTGGGCTGTCGCCTAATGGTCTATTGCTGGAGGCGGCCATACAAATTGCCGAGGATTGGGTGATGCCGCCGTTAAAACCAGCGCACGACCCGGTTCTTGGCGTGGTGGACACCACCGGCCGATTGGCTGCTGGGCGGCAAGCCGTTTTATCTAGCACTGCCAAGGGCTGGACGCTTGAGGAGATAGAGCAGGATTTTCAGAAAGTGGTGGCACAGGCCACGGGGCGCAACCCACCGGCCCAACTGGCAACGCATCGCGCGTTTGTGGCAGACCTGCTACTGCTCGTGAATTGGCCCACCATGGGGCGTTTGCCAGCGTGCGATTGGACCCGCCAACCGACTGACCTTTGACGGCGTGCCTTGCCACTGAGTGAGACCCAACCCTTGGGGCCCCAGCAACTGCGGACGAGCGCGCGATCTAAACCCTTGATGGCCCGTAGTCTTTCACGAAGCTGGGATACTCTAGCCTCATGGTAAGTTTTGCATTACAACTTCCGATCTGACCCTGTTGTTTAACCCCCAAAAATGCCCCATGCCGTCAACCTGATCACCACCCTGGCCGCAGGGTTTGGGCTAGCGCTCCTACTGGGCTTTATTGCCGTGCGTCTTGGCTTTCCCGCGCTGGTGGGATACCTACTGGCAGGCGTCGCGATTGGTCCTGCCACTCCGGGCTTTGTGGCAGATGCCCAAATCGCTGCGCAATTGGCGGAAATTGGTGTCATGTTGCTGATGTTTGGGGTGGGCCTGCACTTTTCACTGGACGACCTCAAGTCGGTTCGCAAGATCGCACTGCCAGGAGCCGTCGTTCAAATGGTGGTCGCCACCGCCCTGGGGTATGGCGTTGCCCGACTATGGGACTGGCCGGTGGGCGCGTCTTTTGTTTTTGGCATTTCACTCTCTGTGGCGAGCACGGTGGTCTTGATTAAAGCGCTTGAAGCGCAACACCAAGTTAAAAGTGCCAACGGCCGTATTGCAATTGGCTGGCTTGTGGTGGAAGACTTGGCAATGGTGTTGGTGTTGGTCATGCTGCCAGCACTCGCGCCAATCCTGGGGGCAACGGACGGCGCAAAGCTTGCGAACGCCAATACCCACCTACTGACCGAGCTACTACGAACCCTGGCACAGGTCGGAGGCTTTATCGCCTTCATGCTGATCGTGGGCAGGCGGTTGTTCCCACGTTTACTAGGGCACGTGGCCCGCACCGGTTCGCGGGAGCTTTTCACTCTATGTGTGGTTGCAGCAGCAGTGGGCATCGCCTATGGCTCGGCGGCCTTGTTCGGTGTGTCTTTTGCGCTAGGCGCTTTTTTTGCGGGTGTGGTGCTACGGGAGTCAGAGTTCAGCCAGCGCGCCGCAGAACAAACACTGCCCTTGCAAGACGCATTTGCCGTTTTGTTTTTTGTGTCGGTGGGAATGTTGTTTGACCCCACAATCATCGTGAACCAACCGCTGCATGTCTTAGCCACCTTGGCGATTGTCGTGGTGGGAAAGACTCTGGCGGCAATGCTGTTGGTACTGGTGCTGCGCTACCCCCTGAACACGGCACTGACCGTAGGGGTCAGTCTGGCCCAGATCGGTGAGTTCTCATTTATTTTGGCGGGTTTGGGCCTAAGTTTGGGATTGTTGTCTAAAGAAGGACATGATCTTATTCTTGCCGCGGCGCTCATCTCTATTGCCATTAATCCTTTGCTGTTCCGAGGCATTCATCCCTTGCGTCAATGGTTGCTTGCCCAAGCTTGGATGGCCAAGCTTCAATCACAACAGGCGTTCAAGGAAAGCCCTCTGACGGAACTGCCCACCGACACAGATCGCAGATACCTGTCCAATCAAGTGGTAATCATCGGTTGGAATAGCGTGAGCCAGCGGGTTGCGTCTTCGTTAAGCGAAAAAGGTGTCCCCGTGGTATTGGCGGACGACCAACGCGATCGTGTTGAAGATCTAAGAAATCAAGGCATGGCCGTGGTGTGGGGTGACCCCAAAGAGCCCGACGTTCTGCTACAGGCCCACATTAAAGAGGCGGCTGTCGTCGTTGTCACAGCCTTGGACCCCGTTGCTGTACAGCGGGTGTGTGAAGTTTCGCGCTCACTTAACCCAAAAATTCAGATCATCGTCATGGCTGGTGCTGAAGATGAGTCTCAACACACCCAAACAGACCTCTTGATGGATGTCGTGACCGCAGAAGATGCTTTGGTCGAAACCTTGATCAACCGGACCCTCGCCCGACTTGGAACGCAAACATCTCAGCACGATGCCTCTCCCAACGCGCCAGCCCCCTCTACACAATCTACGCCACCGATTTGACTTGACACCAGACCGACATTGAATCCCCCCAGATAGATGCCCTGTTGGCTCCGGTTACCCAAGGGCACCACGGGCATACCCAAGGAGGTCATACTTACGCATCGCAACCTAATCCCCATGGATTTTGGGTATTTTGTAGATGCAGACGCAATTGCTCGAGTGGCTGGTGGGGTTATCCGAGGGCGGCGAGAGATACCCTTAACAAAGTGTTTTGTAGCGCGTGCTTAAACATTAAACAAAAAGTTCATCACATCCCCATCCTTGACGATGTACTCCTTGCCCTCGCTGCGCATCTTGCCTGCGTCTTTGGCACCCTGTTCGCCCTTGCAGGCGATGTAGTCGTCAAACGCAATGGTTTGAGCGCGTATGTAGCCGCGCTCAAAATCGGTGTGAATCACCCCGGCGGCCTGTGGGCCGGTGGCCCCTATGGGCACAGTCCAGGCGCGTACTTCTTTGACACCGGCGGTAAAGTAGGTTTGTAGGCCCAAGAGCGAAAAACCGGCGCGTATCAGGCGGTTAAGGCCGGGCTCGGTCTGGCCCAGTTCGGCCAAAAACAATTGCTTGTCTTCGTCCGACATATCGGCCATCTCGGCTTCCATCTTGGCGCAAATGGCTACCACGGGGGCATGCTGGGTGCTGGCGTAGGCCCTGAGTTGGTCCAGGTAGGGGTTGTTCTCAAACCCATCCTCGGCCACGTTGGCCACAAACATGGCCGGTTTGGCGGTAATTAAACACAGGGGCTGCAGCAGCAAATGGTCTTCTTTGCTAAGGGTAAGGGTGCGCACGGGTTGGCCTTGGTTCAGCGCTGTCATGCAACGGTTGAGTAGGTCCACCAAACGTGTGGCTTCTTTGTCGTTGCCCGAGCGGGCCAGTTTGACCGACTTGTGCAGGGTTTTTTCAACGGTGCCCATATCGGCCAGGCACAACTCGGTTTGGATCACCTCAACATCGGCCACAGGGTCTATCTTGTTGGCCACGTGAATCACGTTACCGTCGTCAAAACAACGGGCCACGTTGATGATGGCGTCGGTCTCGCGGATATGCGCCAAAAACTTGTTGCCCAGGCCTTCACCCCGGCTGGCACCGGCTACCAGCCCAGCAATGTCCACAAACTCGACCACAGCGGGCAAGACGCGCTCGGGTTTGACGATAGCGGCCAATTGCGCCAGACGCGGGTCGGGCAGTTCAACCACGCCCACATTGGGCTCTATGGTGCAAAAGGGGTAGTTCTCGGCCGCAATACCGGCCTTGGTCAAGGCATTAAACAGGGTGGACTTGCCCACATTGGGCAGGCCGACGATGCCGCATTTCAAACTCATAGGGCTTCCTTTGGACGCGACCTCTGCGTGAGGTCGGGTGGGTAATGGGGTAATTCGACAGTGCGCACGGTTACGCTTGGGGACGAATTGTAGGGCCTTGCCCCGGTCAAGCGCGGTGGTATAGGCCTTTCGCTAGGATAATCAGCGGTATGAAAACAGACATCTGCATCTTGGGTGATGGCATTGTGGGCCGAACCTTGGCGCTCGCCCTGGCCGACCAGGGTTTGCATGTGGGTTTGGTCCAGCCACCCGTGGCGGTGGGGCAGGTGGATGTGCGGGCCTACTCGGTAACCCCTGCAAGCCGGGCGCTGTTGGAGTCGGTGCGTGGGTGGCCACAGGCCAAGGCCAGCCCGGTGCGGGGTATACAAGTGATGGACCAGGGGCGCATGACGGTGCAGTTTGAATCGCCGGACTCGCCTGACGCGATGGACGCGACGGACGCGCAGAAAGAGGCCATGGCCACCATCGTGGATGCCGCTGATATTGAGGCGGCGTTGAACATGGCCCTGGACTACGCGCCCCGCATTACACGGCTACAGGCGCCCGTTGATGCCCCACTTAAAGTATTTTGCGAGGGCAAAGGCAGGCAACAGGTGAGCCGGGTCGGGGCCACCCCACAGGCGCGGCCTTATGAGCAAGCGGCCTTGGCCTGCCGTTTGAGTGCAGACATCCCGCACGAGGGTTGGGCGCGCCAGTGGTTTGACAATGGCGATGTGCTGGGCTTTTTGGGGCAGGGCAGTCATCAACTGTCTTTGGTGTGGTCTACCCGCCCGGAAAACGCGGCGCGTTTGCTAAGCCTGACTGACGAGGCGTTTTGCGACGAGCTAATGGCCGTGGGCGATGGGGCCAGCCATTCGGTAGGGCAGTTGCTGGGCGGTTTGGTGTGCCAGAGCCAGCGTCAAAGTTGGCCCTTGCAGTTAAGCCAAATCGACCACTGGAGCGGGCCGGGCTGGGTGGCCGCGGGTGATGCCGCCCATACCTTGCATCCGCTAACCGGCCAAGGTTTGAATTTGGGTTTGGGCGATGTGGCCAGCCTGGCCCGCCATATTGGGCAGCGCGACTACTGGCGCGACGTGGCCGACCCTAAAATCTTGCGTGCCTACGAGCGCGAACGTAAAGCACAGTTTGCCAAGATGGGCCGGGCCAGTGACGCCCTGCACGGCCTGTTCACGCACCGCCACCCGGTGGTCACCGGTGCCAGGCAACAGGCTACCGAGGCGCTCAATCGCTTGGTACCGTTGAAGTCCTGGGTGGTGCGCCAGGCGATGGGGCAGTAACAGGTTCGCCCACTGATTTAATTTTTATAAAAGGTTGATATGCAGCTACAGCGCTGGTTTTTTTCACTCGTGTTTCTGGCCGTTTTACCCGGTCTGGTATACGCCCAAGAGGCGGCTATTCAAAAGCGTTTGGTGGATAAGTTGAGTGATTTTCCGCCCATTCTGCGTATAAGCCCTTCGCCCTACAAAGGCTTGTACGAGGTGGTGACCAAGAACTATGACATCTATTACACCGACCTCGAGGCCAATTTCTTATTAAACGGTGATCTGATTGATACCCGCACCCTCAAAAATCAGACCGAAGCCAGTTTAGACAAGTTGCTGGCGATTGCGTTTGACAAGCTACCGGTGAAAGACGCTTTCACCATTGTGCGCGGTGATGGCAAACGAAAGTTAGCAGTTTTTGAGGACCCTAACTGTGGCTACTGCAAGCACTTTGAAGCGGACTTGCAAAAGGTCAACAACATCACGGTCTATTTGTTCCTACTCCCGCTGCTAGGCCCTGATTCGACAGAAAAATCCAAGAACATCTGGTGCAGCAAAAACAGGGCAAAGGCTTGGCAGGACTGGATGCTAAATAACGAGCCTGCACCCTCGGCCCAATGCGATACCTCGGCCTTGGCGCGCAACGTGGAGTTGGCCAGAAAGTACCGTTTGACGGGTACCCCCACGCTGGTGTTTTCAAACGGGTCCCGTTTGGCAGGTGCCATTGACCAAAGCCGACTGGAGCAGTTGCTTAAAGCACGTAGTTAAAACAAGCAGTTCAAGACCTTGATAGGCCAGACCATGGGTATTCGTTACCAGATTTCATTGCAGGCCACCACGCATCAATTCGAGGTCCTGCTGACGCTGACAAAGCCCAAGGCACAGCAGACCTTTGCCTTGCCGGTTTGGATTCCTGGCAGTTACTTGGTGCGCGAGTTTGCACGCCATTTGAGCCCTGTAGCGGCCGAACAGGCAGGCCAGCCGGTGCCCATCAGCCAGCAGGACAAGGCCACCTGGCAGGTGCAATGCGACCCCCAAAAACCCCTGACGCTGCGCTATAGCGTGTACGGCCACGATGCGTCGGTACGCACGGCCTGGCTGGATGCCGGGCGCGGGTTTTTTAACCCCACCAGCCTGTGTTTGCAAGCGCTGGGTGACATGTCGCCCTTGGTGGTGCTTCTATCCGCACCCAGCCACGCCCGCGATTGGACGGTAACCACAGGGGCACGCCCCTTAAAGGTCAACGCCAGCGGCTGGGGCACTTACCAGTTTGACGACTACGACGAATTGGCCGACAGTCCGTTCGAGTTGGGGCCGGTTTGGCGCGCCAGTTTTACCGCCGGTGGCATTCCCCACCAGTTGGCTGTGGCGCAGGCACTGCCCAGTTTTGATGGTGACCGATTGCTGGCCGATACACAAAAAATTTGCCGAGCACAAATCGCTTTTTGGCACGGCAAAAAAAAGGCCCCCCACTCGCGTTATGCTTTTTTGCTGGCCACGGTTGAAGACGGCTATGGTGGGCTAGAGCACCAACACAGTACCGCCCTAATTTGCAAACGCGCCGACCTGCCTCGGGTCAACCTTGCTGCCAACACGCACTCAGGCTACCAAGACTTGTTGGGCTTGATCAGCCATGAGTATTTCCATACCTGGAACGTCAAGCGCATGCGCCCCAAGGACCTCACGCGCTACGACTACAGCCAAGAAAATTACACCTCTTTGCTGTGGTTTTTTGAAGGCTTTACCAGTTATTACGACGACTTGTTCTTGGTACGTGCCGGGTTGTTCACGCCAGAGGTCTACCTTCAACGCCTTGGCAAAACCTGGCAGCAGGTGTTGGCAACCCCAGGCCGACTGGTGCAGCCCTTGTCGGCGGCCAGTTTTGACGCGTGGATTCGTTACTACCGCCCCGACGAGAACACGGTTAACAGCACGGTGAGCTATTACACCAAGGGTGCTTTGGTGGCCCTGTGCCTAGACCTGCAACTGCGCCGCGAGGGCCACGGCACATTAGACGATGTGATGCGCCACCTGTGGACCGCCAGCAAAGGTGGGCCGATAGATGAGCAAGACGTTTTAGCCGCCCTGCAAGCGGTGGGGCAACGCTCATACCAAGCCGAGATAGATGCGTGGGTACACGGCACCGCCGAGTTGCCTGTAGCAGAGCTTTTGGCCGCGCATGGGGTAAGCTTAAAGACCGACAAGGCCAGCCCAGAGATGACACTGGGACTCAAACTCAAAACCGAACCGGGCCTTGTGGTTAGCCAAGTGTTAGTGGGCGGCGCAGCACAACAAGCAGGGTTTGCCCCTGGCGACGAATGGTTGGCGGTTCGTGTGGGCTCGGCGTCGCAGGGGCGTGGTAAACCACCGGCCTCTGAATGGCGTATCAAAAAGTTGGCGGACCTTTCTGCCATTGTGGGCAAGGCGCGCGAGGTAGAGGCGCTGGTGTCACGCGACCAACGCCTGATCTGGTTGCCCTTAACCCTGCCCGATCCTGCTCAAGTCTCGCAATTGCACCTGAGTGATGCCAAACGCGCCGCGCCGTGGTTGGGCGCACCGGCGTAAAATTTTCATTCAGCACATACCCACTCATTGAGAACCCACCATGACCTACCAAAACATAGAAACCCGCACCGAAGGCCCCGTGGCCATCATCACCTTAAACCGCCCCAAGGCCCTCAACGCCCTCAACGAGGCCTTGATGGACGAGCTGGGCACAGCGCTAACCGCTTTTGATAGGGACGCTGCCATTGGCTGCATTGTGATAACCGGTAGCGAAAAAGCCTTTGCGGCCGGGGCCGACATTTCTGCCATGGCCCAGTTCACCTTTGTGGATGTGTACAAAAATGACTTTATTACGCGCAACTGGGAAACTATTCGCGGCATTCGCAAGCCGGTGATTGCGGCTGTGGCCGGTTTTGCGCTGGGTGGGGGTTGTGAGCTGGCCATGATGTGCGACTTCATCATCGCCGCAGACAACGCGCGTTTTGGTCAACCCGAAATCAAACTGGGGATTATTCCGGGTGCTGGTGGTACACAGCGCCTGCCCCGCGCCATTGGCAAGGCCAAAGCCATGGACATGGCCCTGACCGGCCGCATGATGGACGCCACAGAGGCGGAGCGCTCTGGCTTGGTCAGCCGTGTGGTGCCGTTGGACAAGCTAATGGAAGAAACACTGGCGGCCGCCCTGATGATTAGCAACTACTCGCAGGTGGCAGTGGCCGCCGCCAAAGAGTCGGTGAACAAGGCCTATGAGGGCAGCCTGTCAGAGGGCATTATGTTTGAGCGCCGCATGTTCCATGCCCTGTTTTCTACCGCCGACCAAAAAGAAGGCATGACCGCGTTTTTAGAAAAACGCCCCGCGCAGTTCACGCACCAGTAGGATTACCGCTTGCGACGAAACAGTCGCGTCAGCGCAAAAGAGTAATACAGGGTCCATGGGCTACCCAATATTTGGCCACCCGGCGTATCCATAATTTTGTCGCGTAGGGCTCGTTCGGCCGCATCCAGACTCAAGACGAGCGTCGGCCCCGGGGCGTTAGCCCCTTGCGCGCAAGCACGTCTGGTTTCTACAATTTTGGCGACGGTCGTTCCTCTGAAACGCGTCGTCGTTAGGATGCCTAAGATATACATCGGGCGGGTGGACCTATAGGTACAGCGCTTTTGAACAAAGAAGGCACCTGTCAAACCTTTTATTTTTCTCAGCGCAGTTACCATTTCCTCAAGTTCTTCCTCGGCCAACCCATGGGGTACCAAAGCATCCTCAGGTGTGACTGTGTCCCGCTCTTGTTCCGCTGCCGTTTGCTGCATCTGGTATTCGCGGTGCCTTTGCTGCCATAGACTGGCCTCTGAGAAACGCTTGTGCTCCAAAAGGTATTGACCCAAAACATAAGTCCCTAAAGCTCCCAAGTTAATCGGCTCTTCTTCAATGCTTTGTTCGATCAAGGCCATGCCTTTTTCAGGCTCTGTGCGGAGCAACGCGCCTCCTAATTTCAATTTAAAGTAGGTTTCATGCGGAAGTTGCTGATACAAATCAGTCCAACGTTTGATCACTTGGGTAGGTTCTGGATCAAACTCTTCAGCCAGTCTGGCATAGTCCACCACGTCATCAAGTGACAACTCTGAATTACCTAAAACCATCTCATTCAGTTCGTTATAGCGGGCAAGTTTTTTCTGATGAGCCTCTGCCAACTCCTTCCAATACTCATCAATACGCCCCCGCCACTGCTCTGTGAAATGACTGACCAACCGCAAAAGACTTTGCCCCAATAGAAGGGCACTGGATTGGTTGACAGGGGGCGGATGAAACACCGCCGACTGGCCGATGGCTTTGAGTCGGTCCGGGTAAGCCGGATGCGTATCGGCTAAATCAGACTTCGCCTGCAGGGCATTTTCCAACCAGTAGTCAATGCGTGCGCTATCTGAAAAGCTGACAAATGCATTGGTCATATCTGTGTACGGATCGACATTGAGCAATGGCGTATCTTTGGCTTTTTCTTGCACCCTAAGCCAAAACGTTTCCGACAAAATACGTTTCCCCACCTGCACGTTAGAAAGTGCTTGCGACAAAGCTGGCGCTGAGGTGATCGTGGTAGAAACTGCGTCCGCCTCGTACTCCTGCGCACGCGCCAACGGAAAGGAATACCCACTGAGATAAGGACCATACCAACGTAAAAAGGGGCGAACCAGAAAAGACCCGGTGTTGCCACGCGCGTCAAAAGCGGCCAAGAGTTGCGTCCAGCGCATCCGTTGTCGGTAAACCCAGTTACCCGTTTTTCCATGGCCTTTTGTCAAATGCCCCAACTCATGGGCGATCACGGCCTGAAGTTGAGTTGGACTCAACGCATACATCAGTGGCAAACCAATCGTCAGGTAACGTCTATACCCGCCAAAGGGGCCTAATCTAGGAGAGGCTGTCACACCCGCATTGAAATCATCACTTATAAACACTTGGTCAATTTTTTTCGCATCCAGCTTGTTGATCAATCCGTCGATCATCTCGAAAAGTGCAGGCGAGTCAGCCGCCGCAATAGGGTAGCCATCGGGGATAGAAGTAGGTACCCAACTGGATTTGAAGAACATCCAGACCAAAGGCAACAAAACAATACATGCTTTGAGAGTCAAATAATTCACTTTCCCTGCCCACGCCAAGGTGCCTATCGCCACAAGAGCGGCCAGCAAGGACCCCACAATAATCCCGTAGTAAAGGTTGCCCAATAGAGCGATGGACACGACGCGAAGATGGTATTTTTTGGGATTTTCGTTGGCTTTTCGCTCCACGCGTTTGACCAGTTCTTCAAATTTTTCAGGTGTCATGTAAATAGCCGCGAATGAATTCGTTCACCTTCGATTACCGGTGAAGACAGTTAAAGTTTACGCTTCAAGATCGCAAAACTGCCGTTGGCCTTGGCCACCAACACCTCGTCTACCCACACCGAGGCATCCAGGTTGGCCACAGATTTTCCTTTGTGCACCAGTTGGCCTTCGCACACCAGGGTGCCACCAAACACGGGCTTAAAGTAGTTGATCTTGATCTCTATGGTGGCGCAGATTTCGTCTGGGGCGAGTGTTAGATACAGGGCGGCGCCCATAGCCGTATCGACCAGGGTGTAGGTGACGCCCCCATGCACCACTTGGGTGGAGTTGGTGTGGTGGGGTTCTATGGGCAGGTGAATGCGTGTGAAACCCGGCTCACGCTGGTCAAACACCAGCCCTACATGGCGAATAAAACTGCCTTTTAAGTTGGGCACCGATGCGACAGAGGGGTTGGTGTTGGCTGCGCCAGGCAGTGGAGCGGTTGCAGAGATCATTGTGGTCTAGCCTGCCGCATCGCCTTGGTGGGCCATGCGCTGGTTTTTCCAGTACACGTCATCGCCGCCGTTCATGCGGTTAAGCACCCTTGCCAGCACAAACAACAAATCGCTTAAACGGTTCAGGTATTGGCGTGGCGTGTCTTGCAAGGCCTCTTGCTCACCCAAGCGTACCACGCTGCGCTCGGCCCGGCGTGCCACGGTGCGGCAGATATGGGCTTGCGCGGCTGCGCGGTTGCCCGCGGGCAATATGAACTCTTGCAGGCGTGGCAGTTGGGCGTTGTGGTCCTCTAAGGCCTGGTCCAAGACCAGTAAGGCCTCGGGCTTGAGCAACTCAAACCCCGGTATCGACAACTCGCCCCCCAGGTTAAACAACTGGTGCTGCACCTCGACCAAAAGCTCGCTCACGGCCAGTGGCATGGCTTCGCACAAAAGCAGGCCAATGTTACTGTTCAGTTCGTCCACATCGCCCATGGCGGCCACGCGCAGGTCGGCCTTGGACACGCGGGTGTTGTCACCCAGGCCGGTGGTGCCGCCGTCGCCGGTACGTGTGGCGATTTGTGTTAATCGATTTCCCAAAAAGGGCTCCTTCGCAAATGGGGATTGGGTACTGCGGTGCAACTGTAGCCAAGGCAACGGGCAAAGGCTTAAGTTTACCGCGCAGCGCCTCAAGGAAGCTCTGCAAAACTCGCTGTGCAGATATGAGCCACGAGAATGGATGCACCACAAGGCGGATTTTGCAGCTCATACCGGGCGGTATGAGCCAGAAAGCCAACGCAGTGGGGCGCCATTGTCGGGGCCTCAGATCGCGCATGGGGTTTTGCAGAGGTTCCTTAAACTGCTTGCAGGGGCAATTCCACCACAAAACGCGCCCCACCACCGGGCCGTTCCTCGCACCGCACCTCACCGCCATGGCGGCGTGCAATGGATTTGACCAATGCCAAGCCCAAACCCACGCCGCCTTCTTTTTCGCTGGCACCACTCATGCGGTAAAAGGGCTCGAAGATGCGCTCACGCTGGTCCACGGGCACACCAGGGCCTTGGTCGTCCACTTGCAAAATGGCCATGGTCGTGCCGTCCAATGTTCGCCGCGTTAAGGTAATGTGGACCACTGGCAATGAGACCTTGTCCGCCTGCCCATGGCTGGCACCCATTGCCCCCGCGGCACTGGCGTACTTGGCGGCGTTGTCCAGCAGGTTGCGCACCAGGCGGCGCAATAGCTTGGCAGAGCCTGTTACTTGCACAGCCTCTGCGTCCAGTTCGGCATGGGTTCTGGCGGCCTCTTCGGCCACTAGGCCGGTCAGGTCCACGGTCTCCAGCGGGCCGATGTCGGCGTTGGCAGCATCCAAGCGGCTGGCCAGCAGTATTTCACCCACCAATTGGTCTAACTCATTAATACTGCGATTGATCTCGTCGCTGAGTTTGCGCTGCCCCAAACCTTGGGCATCGCCCACCAGCAACTCCATGCCCATACGGATGCGGGCCAGAGGCGAACGCAGCTCGTGCGAGGCATTGGCCAGCAGCGTTTTGTGCGACAGCAACAGTTGCTCGATTTGCTCGGCAGCGGCATTAAACCGACGTGTGAGTGAGGCGACTTCGTCGTTGCCCTGCACTGGCAGGCGCACCGACAAATCGCCCATGCCCCAGCGCTGTACTCCCTGCTCCAGCGCTTCTAGGCGCGAGGTTAAGCGCCGTATCACCGGATAGGCGGCCAAGGCCACGGCCACCCCGGCAATCATCATCCACCAAACAAAACCAAAAGGCGGCTTTAGCCAATCGGGCAGGCCCCAACCCGTGGGGCGGCCCATAGGGCCACGTCTAGGGTCGCCGTCCGGGCGGTCGGCCCTGGGCGGTCGCAAGGGCTTGGGCAATTCCAGCACCAAGGGCTCACCGGCCGCCAAGGTTTGGTTCAATGTGAGGGTGAACTCCAGGCCTTGTCCGGGTCCCCTGGGCGGCTTGGTGGTGGCCACGCCCACCACATCGCCCGCCGGGTTGCGCAGCTCTAGCTGGCGCACCCGTGATGCGCCCTGCCGCTCTGCACTCAATAGCCATGCCACCATTACCAAGGTCACGGCCAGCAATACAGCGGCCACTACGGCAAGCCAAAGCCGAAAGTAAAGCCGAGAGTACAAAGAGGCAAACAGGGGTTTCATCGGGGATTGGATGACCAGGGTTCAATCTTGCTGGCGCGCAAACACATAGCCCACGCCGCGCACGGTCAGGATGCGTTTAGGGTCTTTGGGGTCGGCTTCAACGGCGTTGCGTATGCGCCCCATGTGCACGTCAATGGAACGGTCAAAAGCCTCCAACTCGCGGCCACGCACCAACTCCATGATTTGTTCGCGGCTAAGGACGCGCCCCGGCCGCTCGGCCAGCACCAACAGCAAATCGTACTGGTAAGAGGTCAGGTCCACCGCTTGCCCCGTCACCCGCACCACCCGGGCATCTTTGTCAATGGTGAGGCTGCCAAAGACCAAAGGGGCTGAAACAGAAGAATCTGCCGCCCTGGCCAGTCTGCCACGGCGCAAGATAGCCTTGATACGTGCCAACAATTCACGCGGTTCAAACGGTTTGGGCAGGTAGTCGTCGGCTCCCATCTCTAGGCCCACCACCCGGTCCATGGGGTCTCCTTTGGCGGTCAGCATCAAGATTGGCACAGTTGCAGCAGCGGACGACAGCGCACGCACCCGGCGGCACACCTCCAGCCCGTCCATGTCAGGCAACATTAAATCGAGCACGATCAAATCAGGGGCCACCGTTTGCAGTTGCAAAAGCCCGTCCGCGCCCGTAGGCGCGTGGGCGCAATCAAAGCCCGACTGCGACAGGTATTGGCTCACCATATCGGCCAGGCGATGATCGTCTTCTATCAATAAAAGTTTGGCCTGGAGCATAGGCTTGGTAGGTGATGGGTACGGTGACAAAGCTGTAGTGAGATCAGATCATGCCCCATGCTGGCAAACTGCCCCATTTCGCAACGGTAAAGTTGCGTAAAGCGCCATCACGGCTAGGGAGCCTCTGCAAAACTCGCTGTGCCGATATGAGCCACGAGAATGGATGCACCACAAGGCGGATTTTGCAGCTCATACCGGGCGGTATGAGCCAAAAAGCCAACGCAGTAGTGCGCCATTATCGGGGCCTCAGATCGCGCATGGGGTTTTGCAGAGGTTCCCTAGGTTTTGGGCGGTGGCAATGAAATGCGAGTGACCACAAAAATCAGCAATAACACGGGCACCCCGAGCAGCGCCGTGGTGTTAAAGAAACTCACCCAACCAAAGGTATCGACAAACTGCCCCGAAAATCCGGCAATTGTTTTGGGCAGCAGCACCATCATGGAGCTAAACAGGGCGTACTGGGTGGCCGTATAGGCCACGTTGGTCAACCCCGACAGGTACGCAATAAAGGCCGCAGAGGCCACGCCCCCCGCTAGGTTGTCGGCCGAAACCACAAAAATCAAGGCCCACACGCTGTGACCAAAGCCCGCCAGCCAGGCAAATAGCAAATTGGTGGCGGCACTCAGCACCGCCCCCAGCATCAAGATGCGCAACACGCCAAAGCGCATGGACAGCACACCGCCCACAAATGCCCCCACCAGGGTCATGATGACGCCATACACCTTGGTCACGCCCGCCACTTCGTCTTTGGTGAAACCCATGTCCACATAAAACGGGTTGGCCATCACGCCCATCACAATATCGCTGATGCGGTAAATCGCGATTAAGGACAGAATCAGCAAAGCCTGCCACCCGTAGCGCCTGAAAAACTCTAAAAACGGACTCACAAACGCGGTTTGCAACCAATCGGCCATGTCTTTGGCAGGGGCCAGCGGCTGGGCCACCGGTTCTTTGGATAGCAGTACCGTGACAATGCCCACCAGCATGGAGCAGGCCATCACCAAGTAAGCCGTTTGCCAGCCCAAGTGCTGATAACCTGCGGTGTCTGCCACTTCGTTGCGCGCCGCCAGCCACAACACGCCTGCACCCGCCCAAATCATGGCCAGGCGGTAGCCGGTTTGGTAGGTGGCGGCCAAAGCGGCTTGGTGCTGTACGTCGGCGGACTCAATACGAAATGCGTCCAAGGCAATGTCTTGTGTGGCTGACGCAAAGGCTACCAACAAAGCGCCCCACACCAAGGGGGTCAAAGCCATTTTGGGGTCGTTAAGCGCCATATTCACCAAGCCCAGCACAATTGCCCCCTGCGAGAGCAACAACCAACTGCGCCGCCGCCCGAACTTGGCTGTTAAGAAGGGAATGGGTAAACGGTCCACCAAGGGCGACCAAACCCATTTAAAGCCATAGGCCAACGCCACCCAACTGATATAGCCAATGGTGGTGCGGTCTATGCCTGCCTCGCGCAGCCAAAAACTTAAAGTGCCAAACACCAGCAGCAAGGGCAAACCGGCCGAGAACCCCAAAAACAACATGCGCAACGACGCTGGTTCTGCATACACCTTGAAGCTGGCCAGCCAACCCATGCGGGCGGGGGTGGCTACAACTACAAGATGTTGATTGTTTAGAGATTTCGCTGGTTGTTGATTCACGGCGCTATTAATCTCAGGAAAGTGCTATCGTCATTTTGCGTGAGGGATGACCTCCTCGACTTCTTAAGTTGCTCATTAACTCTTAGTGGTGAAATCGTGAACCCACAGCTAGCATCGTAGCGGCTATGCCTAGAACGTTATGGCTTGAAGTTTTGTTGACGGTGCATGTTGCCAAGGGATGCGATACGCCCCTCCACTAACAAGTGCCGAGTAATTGACGACCTGTGGCCACCACCTAACTAACCGCTCTGATTGCATCCAAAAGCCATGCTTGGACCACTGCGAATCCAGAATAAAAACAGTATGCCCCGCCCTTCTGATTGCCTCTCGCTCGGCTCCGTGCTGCTTTTTAAAGCGGTCAATCGAGACAATGTACCAAGGCCCGTCAGCGGATAAGCCCCCTATCCAAGTCAAATCGGGTGCGTCCCGCTCAAAACGATCCGTAAGGTGTATAACCGTTTCAACACCGCTCGTGATCGCCGATAACTCCCGAATCCCATGGGCCAAGTGCTTCGACACATTGTTATCGAAAAAGAACTTCAAGCTGCAAGTCCTTCCTCGAATTGAACAGCTTCAAGAACCATCTTCGGATCTATATCAAAAACCCTTGACACCATTGCCTTATCGCGACCTTCGGCAAGGTAGGAGGCATAAATTGTGTCAGTCGGGACACCGGTTTGAGCCACAATTGGGGTTCCAAATTGCAACGCAGGGTCCAATACAATTGACTTTCGTCGGCCAAGGGGGAACCAGCGCTTTGCGCCATCCTCTCCATATTCAATGCCCGCGTACAGTGAAGGCTTGATGATGTCGGAAAAAACAAATTGCTTTCTCAGTACGTCAATCATCCTCTGTTCCCCAGTAGCTTCCTCGATTGCCTGCAAAAAAATGCGCTTACCGTCCGTCAAAAATTGCTGATTGGTGAGGGGATAGTTTTTGCCAAAGTTTCGAGCTGCGGCGTCTACCGTCGCACGAATTACTTTCAAGTCCACGCCATGATGCACAAATGCTGCAACCATACGTAGTTCTAGCAGGTCACGAAAGCCGATAACGTCCTCAGGTAACGATTCATCCCTCAATTGTGTTTTCCACAGTGGCTCTGAACGGACCTTCTCTCCCTTGTACTTTCTAGAGTAGTCGTGCAACCATCGACGCAACGCACGCGGCTCAGCACGAACAAGCCTTGCAGCTTGATGTAGCGGATAAATTCCAGTTCCAATTATGTCCATGTGTTGTTGGCACCGTTAACAACGATTAGTGTATTCCAAAGCATGCGTCAGGTCATCAGAGATAAGAGGCTCTTTTACGCTAGTGCCTCGACAGGGGAATACCTTATCCTGTCACAGATGAAGCGCACATCGTCAAAATGCCAGTTGCGACAACAGTCGCTTACACCGAAAAATCGTAATCAACTATAAGCGGGGCGTGATCACTAAACCGCCGCTCCTTAAATACCTCAGCCTTTCGTGCCGACACAGCAAATGATGGGGTCGCTATTTGGTAATCCAGCCGCCACCCCACATTAGTGGCCCAAGCCTGCCCACGGTTGCTCCACCATGTATAGCACTCATCCGTTGCATCGGGGGCCAGTTGGCGGTAAACATCCACCAATCCCGCATCGGCCAATAGTTGCGTCAGCCAAGCCCGCTCTTCGGGCAAAAAGCCACTGTTCTTTTTGTTGCCTTTGTAGTTTTTAAGGTCTTGCTCTTTGTGCGCGATATTCAGATCACCACACAGCACAAAGTCACGCTGCTGGGCCAAGGCGGCCAAGTGCGGCAGCATTTGGTCCAAAAACCGGTATTTGGCGGCCTGCCGTTCCTCGCCCGATGTACCACTTGGAAAGTAGCAGCTAATGATGGACATTTTGGAGCCGTTTTTGTCAAAGCGCAGCTCTACAAACCGCCCCTCAGCGTCAAATTCGGTAGAGCCAAACCCCACCACCACATCGCTGGGCTGGTGCCGTGTGTACACGCCCACCCCGGAGTAGCCTTTTTTCTCGGCGTAATGGAAGTACCCCTTTAGGCCCGCCAGCGCGGCCAAGCCCTCGTGCATATCTGCCTCTTGCGCTTTGAGCTCTTGAACGCACAGACAGTCGGGCTGGGTTTGCGCCACCCAGTCGGCCAAGCCTTTGTTGGTGGCTGAACGAACGCCGTTGAGATTGAGACTGGTTAAGGTAAACACAAAGGCTCCAAGGGTTTGATTGGGTGCGCTCTAGTTTAGCCGTACGGTAAGGGTTGTGACCGGCAATGACAGGGGTCGTTCACAGGCAAATAAAAAAGACCTGTTAACATCCCCGTCACCGAAGTGTCAAAGATGGCATAGGCTCCATAGCGGAGCTTTTTGTGTTGAAACCCATTGAAAATTGCTTGTAGTCATGCAGTCTGATGATCTTACCCACGAATTTATTGCGTTTTGTATCGAATCGGGGGTACTGCGGTTTGGCCAGTTCAAGCTAAAGTCGGGGCGGGTGAGTCCCTATTTCTTCAATGCGGGGCTGTTCAACGATGGTTACAAAATGGGTCGTTTAGCAGGCTTTTACGCTAAAATTTTGCTTCAACACCAAGTGCAGTTTGACATGATTTTTGGTCCTGCCTACAAAGGGATTCCATTGGCCGCCACCATTGCAGTGGAGTTGGCGCGGTTGGGAAAAAACGTGCCCTTGGCCTACAGCCGCAAAGAAGCCAAAGACCATGGTGAAGGGGGGACTACCGTAGGCGCCCCTCTGGCCGGTCGGGTGTTGATCGTTGACGACGTCATTTCAGCGGGTACGGCGGTGCGGGAGTCGGTATCGTTTATTCAGGCCGCAGGCGCGACCCCTGCGGCGGTTGCAATTGCGCTGGACCGACAAGAAAAAGGTGCCGATAAAGATGGCGACCTAGATTACAGCGCGGTGCAGTATGTGCGCAAGGCCATGGGTATCGAGGTAATCTCCGTCGCAACGCTGCAAGACCTGCTGGGCTTTTTGCGCCAATCCGACGATCCTGCATTGCGCCCATGGCTGGTCGCTGTTTCGCAATACCGTGAACAGTATGGCGTCACCTAAGCCTCTCGCGAGCTCCGGCAAAATTGCCGTAGGCACAGTCGCTCTTGTCGGCCTCTTAACGCCGTGGTTCTGGTTCGCCAGTGCTTCTGCACAGGGGATTTTTTCCTGTGTCGACAAGAACGGTCGTACCTATTTGTCTGACAAGCGAATCCCCGAATGCTTGGATGTGGTGCACTCCGAACTAGGAAAGTCAGGCGTTGCTAAGCGGCGTCTCGAACCCGAGACCTATCTTTCGACGGCTGCCGCCAAAGGTGAAACGGTGACCGGCGGAGACGTAGCCAAGGAGCGCGCGTTAAGAGAGGTGCGTCAGCAAAAAGCCCTGCTAGAGCGGTACCCTAACGAGCACACGCATGTGCAGGAACGCAAACGGGCGTTGTTGCCCGTGGACGAAAGCATTAGATCCATTAGCACCCAGACCAATCAGCATTTATTGCAACGACAGGCCTTGGTGCAAGCGCAAGCCGGCTATAAAATTAAACAGGTGGTTGTTCCGTCCGAGTTGCAGCAAAAAATGAACGAGACCGACGCCCTCCTGACGTTGCTCAATCGGCAGTTGTCAGAGCGCAACTACGAACGCCAACGCATCAACCAGCGGTTTGACACAGAAATCAACCAACTGCGCCGGTTGTGGGATCCCGCTGGTGCCACCAACATCAAATAACTACAAGCCCAGCTCATTTTTGATAAGCGCCGTTAGTTGGGCCGGGTTGGCTTGACCTTTGCTGGCCTTCATAGCCTGCCCCACCAAAGCGTTCAGCGCTTTTTCTTTACCAGCTTTGAGCTCTTCCACGGATTTCGGATTGGCAGAAATAACCGCTTGGACCATCACCGCTAAAGCGCCTGCGTCACTGAGTTGTTTGAGTCCTTTGGCCTCTATGACTGCGTCAACGTCCTGTCCGGGGTTGGTCCACAGCGCTTCAAACACCGCTCGTGCCGCGCTATTCGAAATGGTCTGGTCAGCAATTCGGGCCACTAGTGCGCCCAACTGATTGCTGCTCAAGGGCGTCTGTTCAATCGACAACCCCTGTGCATTAAGGTTTTTGGACAACTCACCCATCATCCAGTTGGAAACCAGCTTGGCGTGACCGGAACTGGCGACAACCGCGGCTTCAAAAAAAGCCGCTTGAGCGCGACTCTGGGTGAGCAGGTTGCAATCGTAGTCAGGCAGACCGTACTGGGTGGCAAATCGTTCGGCCATGGCACGCGGCAATTCGGTCAGATCTTGCTTGACCTCATCTACCCACTGGGCAGAAATGACCAAAGGCGGCAGGTCAGGGTCAGGAAAATAGCGGTAGTCGGCAGCGTCTTCTTTGCTGCGCATAGCCCGTGTTTCACCAGTGTCGGGGTTGTAAAGCACCGTCGCCTGTTGTATAACGTGGCCGTCTTGCAACTGCTCAATTTGCCAGTTCACCTCGTAGTCAATGGCCTGCTGCATGAATTTGAAGCTGTTCAAATTCTTGATCTCACGTCGTGTGCCTAAAGGCGCGCCAGGTCGGCGAACTGACACGTTGGCGTCGCAACGAAAACTTCCCTCTTGCATATTGCCGTCGCAAATGCCAATCCAAGTCACAATTTTGTGCAACTCCTTGGCGTAGGCCACGGCCTCGGCGCTAGAGCGCATATCGGGCTCCGTCACAATTTCAAGCAAAGGTGTACCGGCGCGGTTCAAATCAATGCCGGTTTGACCCACATAGTCTTCATGCAAGGATTTTCCGGCGTCTTCTTCCAAGTGAGCACGCACCAGACGTACCGATTTTTGCTCGTCGCCCAGAAAAAATGACACGTTGCCACCCTGTACCACAGGGATTTCAAATTGACTGATCTGGTAGCCCTTGGGCAGATCGGGGTAAAAGTAGTTCTTGCGCGCGAAATTGCTTTTTGGGGCGATGGTGGCCCCCACGGCCAAGCCAAACTCGATGGCGCGTTGGACGGCACCCCGATTCATTACCGGCAGCGTGCCTGGCAGTGCCAGATCGACAGGGCTGGTTTGTGTGTTGGGGGCGGCGCCAAAGGCTGTGGCCGCTCGGCTAAAAATTTTGGAGTGGGTGGACAGTTGGGCGTGGGTCTCAAACCCGATGACCACTTCGTACCCCTGAATCAGTGCGCTCATGCTGTGTACCCCTCTGGGGCGTGCGTATGAAAGTCGGTGATTTGCTGCAAACGGTGGGCCAGCGCCAGTAGGCGGGACTCTTGCAGATAATTGCCTATCAACTGCATACCCACCGGCATTTGCGAAGCGCCTTGACCTACCGGCACGCTCATGCCCGGTAACCCAGCCAGTGAGGCGGGCAGGGTGAAGATGTCGGCCAAGTAATTGGCCACGGGGTCATCGGACTTTTCACCCAAGGCCCAGGCGACCGTGGGAGCAACCGGGCCTGCGATCACGTCGCACTGCGCAAAGGCTTGCTGAAAGTCGTTGGCGATCAAACGACGGATTTTTTGCGCTTGAAGGTAATACGCATCGTAATAGCCGTGGCTGAGAACGTAGGTTCCCACCATAATGCGGCGCTTAACCTCCAGACCAAAACCCTGTGTGCGGGTTTGGCGGTACATATCGGCCAAATCGGTGAACGATTCGGCCCGCAGGCCGTAACGAACCCCGTCGTAGCGGCTGAGGTTGCTGGATGCTTCGGCCGGTGCGATGACGTAATAAACGGGGATGGACAACTCGGTCAAGGGCAGCGAGATAGGCACCAGCACCGCCCCTGCTTTTTGCAATTCAGCCAGGGCGTTGTCAATGGCTTGGCGCACGTCGGGAGCTAGGCCTTCGCCAAAAAATTCTTTGGGTAGGCCTATGCGCAATCCCTCAATCGACTGGTTAAGGCCAGCCGAAAAATCCTCTTTGGGCAGGTCCAGCGAGGTCGAGTCGTGCAGTGGGTCAGGGCCACACAGATGGGTCAATAGCAAAGCGCAGTCTTCTGCGGTTTTTGCCATTGGGCCTGCTTGATCCAGACTGGAGGCAAACGCAATCATGCCAAAGCGAGAGGCTCGGCCATAGGTGGGCTTGATACCGGTCACACCACAAAAAGCCGCAGGCTGGCGGATAGAGCCCCCAGTGTCGGTGCCGGTTGCCGCAGGTGCCAAGCGCGCAGCCACCACAGCGGCACTGCCACCCGAGGAGCCACCCGGTACGCGCTGTGGATTCCAGGGGTTGCGCACGGGCCCGTAGGCCGAGTTTTCATTGCCAGAACCCATGGCGAATTCATCACAGTTGAGCTTGCCTAAAGTAACTGCACCCTGCTTAGCCAATTGCGCAACGACGGTGGCGTCAAAGGGGGACATATACCCCTGTAGCATTTTGGAGCCTGCGGTGGTCGGGAAGTCACGCGTTACAAATATGTCTTTATGGGCCAGGGGTATGCCCAGAAGGGTGTTGGTGTCGCCTTTTGCCAAACGCTGGTCAGCCTGCGCTGCCTGGGCCAGAGTGGCTTCAGGCGATTGATGCAGATAACAGCCCAGATGGGTGTTTTGGTCACTACGGGCCAGAAAGTGCTGGGCTACCTCTGTCGCACTGACTTTTTTTGCCCGCAGTTGGGCGGCCAACTGCGTCACGGTCTGTTGGTGCAGCGGCAAGGAGGATAGGCTTGATGTCATGGGTAACCTGAAAATCTTAGGGCTTATTCAATCACCCGGGGCACCAAGAAAACACCGTTTTCCTGGGCTGGCGCGTTGGCCATCAAGACTTGGCGTTGATGGCCTTCCAGTACTTGGTCGTCGGCCAGTCGTAAAACCACATCCTGAATGGTGGCAAAAGGGTGGGCCAATGGCTCTACACCTTGAGTGTCCACCGCCTGCATCGCATCTACAAGTTTGAAAAACCCGTTGATCTGTACTTGAAGTTGGGCGGCCTCGTCGGGCGCAAACGACAGGCGCGCCAAGCGAGCAATGCGGTCAATATCGTCTGCGGTCAAGGCCATGATAGGTTTGAAATCCTCTGTAAGTACCGGAAAATTGGTAGGGTAGTACGGTATTATCCTGCTTTTGGCTTTGCGTCTGCGTTCTGGTAACGACAGCGTTGCATCACTGTGGGGCCGCATTATCGGGCGGCGCCCTAGCCGTCCAAACCCCGATTGGAAGAGTTTATGGTTTTCAAGTTTCGCAATTATTTTTCTACCGATTTGGCCATTGATTTGGGCACGGCCAATACCCTTATTTTCGCCCGCGACAAAGGCATTGTGCTGGATGAGCCCTCGGTTGTGGCCATACGCCACGAGGGCGGCCCACACGGCAAAAAAGTGATTCAGGCAGTAGGCACGCAAGCAAAGGCCATGCTGGGTAAAGTCCCTGGCAATATTGAAGCGATACGCCCCATGAAAGACGGCGTGATTGCCGACTTTGTGATCACCGAACAGATGATCAAACAGTTCATCAAAATGGTGCATCCTAGAAGCATTTTTTCACCCAGCCCGCGTATCATTATTTGTGTGCCCTGTGGTTCCACCCAGGTCGAGCGCCGGGCCATCAAAGACGCCGCCGAAGCGGCCGGTGCGAGCACCGTTTACCTTATTGAAGAACCTATGGCCGCGGCGATTGGTGCGGGCTTGCCGGTGAGCGAAGCCCGTGGCTCCATGGTGGTGGATATTGGAGGTGGTACCACCGAAGTGGGCGTGATATCACTGGGTGGTATGGTTTACAAAGGCAGCGTGCGTGTCGGTGGCGACAAGTTTGACGAGGCCATCATCAACTACATCCGCCGCAATTACGGCATGCTGATTGGCGAGCCCACCGCCGAGAACATCAAAAAGAAAATTGGCTCGGCCTTTCCAGGCAGTGAAGTGCGAGAAATGGAAGTGCGGGGCCGCAATCTGGCCGAAGGCGTGCCACGCACGTTCACGATTTCCAGTAACGAGGTGTTAGAGGCCTTGACCGATCCCCTGAACAACATTGTTTCGGCTGTCAAAAATGCGTTGGAACAAACACCGCCAGAGCTAGGCGCAGACATCGCCGAGCGCGGCATGATGCTCACCGGTGGCGGCGCCTTGCTGCGCGATTTGGATCGTCTGCTTTCAGAGGAAACCGGCCTGCCCGTGTTGGTGGCTGAAGACCCTCTGACCTGTGTGGTGCGCGGTTGCGGCATTGCGTTGGATCGCATGGACCAACTAGGCAGTATTTTTACCTCTGAGTAAGACCATGCCCTTGCATCGCCCCGATGTGCCGCAAAGCCATTGCAGCATCGGTGGGGTGTGGCAGCCCACGCTGGTCAGGTAGATTCCATGTCGCTCAATACGCTAGAGAATCAAGCGCCTCCCATGTTCAGGCAGGGATCGTCTGCCACGTCGCGTCTGCTGGTGTACTGCGCATTGGCGATTTTTCTAATGGTGGCGGACAAGCGGTTTGCGATTACCGAGGTGCTGCGCTCAGCATTGATCACAGTGATGACACCTGTCCAGATGGTGGCGATGATTCCGATACGCGCGCTGCAAGGCAGTGACAAGTACCTCGACGATTTGGCCTCAGCGCGCAAAGCCCAAGCAAAAGCTGAGAGTCAACTGCTAAAGAGCACCGTGCGTTCAGACCAGGTCGAATTGTTGCAACGTGAAAATGCACATTTGCGTACTCTTATGGGCATGGCCGCCAAACCAGAAATGCGCACCCAGGCGGCAGAGGTTTTATACGATGTGCAAGACCCCTACAGCCGCAAAGTCATGGTCAGCAAGGGAAGCCTAGCGGGGGTGGTACGAGGCTCGCCGGTGATTTCAGTCGGAGGTGTATTGGGTCAGGTCACGCGGGTGCACCCCCAGATCAGCGAAGTCACCTTGCTCACGCACCGCGAACAAGCAACCCCTGTGCTCAACGTGCGCACCGGGCTGCGCAGTGTGGCCTATGGCGTTACTTTGTCAAACCAGACCGATTGGATGGAGTTGCGTTTTGTGGCCGCCAATGCAGACATTGCCGTAGGCGATGTATTGACCACCAGCGGGGTTGACGGCATCTATCCGGGCGGCCTGGCAGTGGCAGTAATTCAAAAAATTGACCGGCAGGCCGACGCTGGCTTTGCCCGGGTGTATTGCAGGCCGCTGGCCAATCCCATGGGGGTGCAGCAGGTGTTGTTAGTGACGCCCCTGGCTGACCAGTTGCCCCCGCGTGTGCCGGAAGAAGTAGTCGAAAAAACCAACCGTAAAAAGGCAGTCACCAAATGATTATGCCCAAAGGTCAGCTCTTGCTGATGCCTGCGAACCCGGTGTTTATGTGGGTCACTCTTCTCATCGCATTGGTACTCAATACCGTCCCCTGGGGGCGCCAGGCCTGGATGCCCGACTGGTTGGCACTGGTGCTGGTGTTTTGGAGCGTACACCAACCCCAGCGTGTCGGCATGGGAGCCGCCTTTGTTTTTGGCTTGTTGATGGACGTGACCAGTTCAGGGCCCTTGGGCCTGCAGGCCCTGGGGTTTGTGGGACTGGTGTACTTGTCCACCGCACTGCACAGGCGCATTGTCTGGTTTTCATTGCCGGTGCAGGCCTTGCAAGTGCTACCCCTGTTTGTCGTGAGTACCACCATTGAGGTGGTGGCCCGTGTGGCCAGCGGGGGTGTGATGCCCGGCTGGACCATCGTGTTGGCGCCTGTGCTGCAGGCCGCACTTTGGCCGCCGATGAGCAGCATCTTGTTGGCCCCTCAACGCCGATCACCGACGCGTGACGGCAAACGCGCGGGGTAGTCCGCCAATGGCCAATTTGCGCAACCTGCCTGTTGATTTGGCGCGTTTTCATACGCGCGTAACGGTGGCCAGGGCAGTCATCGTCTTTCTGATGGGGTTGTTGCTGCTTCGACTGGTGAACCTGCAAATCGTGCGGCACGACCAACTCTTTGAACAGGCCGAAGACAACCGAACCGCCATCGTGCCGACGGTGCCTATAAGGGGTTTGATACTGGACCGCAACGGCATCGTGCTGGCGTCTAATTATTCAGCCTATACCTTGGAAGTGACGCCAGCAAAAACCGACAACCTTGAGCAATTGATTGATGAGTTGAGTCTGGTTGTCGCCATTGGCCCCAAAGACCGCAAGCGTTTTCGCAAGTTGGTTGAAGAGTCCAAAGGCTTTGATTCCCTGCCCCTGCGCACCCGCCTGACCGATGCTGAGGTGGCCCGGTTCTCAGCGCAGCAGTACCGATTTCCTGACGTCAAAATCAATGCGCGGCTGTACCGCAACTACCCCTTTGGTTCCTTGGGCAGTCACGTCATCGGTTATATCGGGCGTATCAACACAGCAGAGCGTGAGCGTTTGGACGAGGCCGACGACGGTAGCAATTACCGCGGTACGCAATACATTGGTAAAGTGGGTATAGAACGGGCCTACGAAACCCAACTGCATGGCATAACGGGGGTGGAAATACTTGAAACCTCGGCGGGCGGTCATGCAGTACGCCGACTCAGAAGCAACCCCGCCACGCCAGGGGATACCTTGCAACTGTCGCTTGACATCAAGTTGCAGCACTTGGTAGAAACCTTGTTTGGCGATAGGCGCGGCGCTTTGGTCGCGTTGGACCCCAACAACGGACAAGTGTTGGCGCTGGTGAGCAAGCCCACTTTTGACCCCAATCTGTTTGTCGATGGCATTGACGTAGACAGCTGGCGTGAGCTCAACGAGTCGCTTGACAAACCCATGCTCAACCGCGCGCTACGTGGCACCTATCCACCAGGGTCCACCTACAAACCCTTTATGGCGATGGCGGCGCTGCAAACGGGCACGCGATCGCCCACAGTGGTGATCAATGACCCAGGGTACTGGATGTTTGGCGACCACAGGTTCAGAAGCCATGGGGACGGGGGATTAGGCGCGGTCGATATGTACAAAAGCATCGTTAAGTCCAGCAACGCGTATTACTACTCCTTGGCCAACGAGATGGGCGTGGACGCGATTCATGACTTCATGAGGCCCCTAGGTTTTGGTCAGGTCACGGGTATTGACCTGCCCGGTGAAGTGCGCGGCGTTTTGCCCAGCCAAGAGTGGAAACGCAATATGTACAAAAAGCCCGACCAGCAAAAGTGGTATGCCGGTGAAACCATATCGCTGGGCATAGGCCAAGGTTACAACGCCTTTACGATGTTACAACTGGCGCAGGCCACCGCCACCATGGTCAACGGGGGCCAACGGTATGTGCCGCGGGTAGTGCTCGCTACACAAGACCCGTTGACGCAAAAAGCAACGCCCGGCCCGGCGCAACCTGCCCAGGATCTGGCGTTCAATCCGGATTTTGTGGAGGTGATAAAAAAGGCCTTGGTGGGGGTTACACAGGAGGGCACATCGACGCGGGTTTTTGCCGGAGCACCCTATATCAGCGGTGGAAAAACCGGCACGGCCCAGGCGGTCACGATTGGGCAAAAGGACAAGTACCAAGCCTCCAAACTCGAAGAGTCTAAGCGTGACCACGCGCTGTATATGGCCTATGCGCCTGCCGATAAGCCCCAAATTGCCCTAGCCATCGTCGTTGAAAATGCTGGTTTTGGAGCCGAGCACGCCGCGCCCATTGCAAGGCGGGTGTTCGACTATTGGATCAAAGGCCTGTACCCCAACGCCCAAGACATAGCGGCCGTACAAAAAGGGCAGGCACCCGCGCCACTGGGCACTCCCCTCAATGCCACAGACGTGCAACTAGAAGCCGGGGTGGGGGTGGTTAACGCAGGTAAGCGTCAGCGCCAGTTTTAAGTATGAGCGCACCCACCACAATGATGAAAAACACCCTTACGAAACCGCTGCCGTATTTGAGTGCCACGTAGCTGCCTACCGTGCTGCCCAACATATTGGCCACGGCCATCACCAGTGTGAAGTGCCACCACACGTGCCCTTTGGCCGCGAACAATACCAAGGCCGCCAAGTTGGTACACACGTTTACCACCTTGGCGTGCGCCGAGGCACTTAAAAAATCGTAGCCCAACCAGCGCACAAACAAAAACACCAGAAAGCTGCCCGTCCCCGGGCCGAAAAACCCGTCGTACAGGCCTATGGTCCAGCCAATGGCAATGGCTGCAGCCTGCTCGGCCCGACCGCTCAGTGTGGGCTTGTGCTCTTTTCCTAGGTCTTTTTTGGCCAGCGTGTAGGCCAGCACCGCCAACAAAATCAAAGGCAGAGCGCGGCGTAACAAATCGGTAGATAAAAACGTCACCAACCACGCACCTGTAAACGCACCCACTGCACCTGCCAGCGCGGCTGGGAGTAGGGCGTGCCAATGCAGATGGACCCGCTTGCTGTACTGCCAGCCCGATAGGGCCGTACCCCATACCGAGGCACTCTTGTTGGTACCAAACAAAGTGGCTGGGTGGGCGCCCGGAAAGCTCACCAGCAGCACCGGAATCAAAATCAGGCCGCCGCCGCCCACCACGGCGTCCATGAACCCAGCCAAAGCCGATGCCAGCGCCACCCAAACGGCGGACCACAACTCCATCAGGCGTCCCGCCCCGATCTGCCTTGGCGCGCGTCCTCTTGCATCAAGTGCGCAGCCTTCTCGGCAATCATGAGCGTGGGCGAGTTGGTGTTGCCACTGGTAATGGTGGGCATGATGCCCGCATCGGCAATCCGTAGGCCCGCCACTCCGCGCACCTGCAGCCGGGCGTTGACCACCGTCATCGCGTCAGCGTTTGGTCCCTCAGTAATCCCCATTTTGGTGGTGCCTACCGGATGAAAGATGGTGCTGGCAATGTCTCCGGCCAAGCGTGTCAGTTCGTCATCGGTTTGGTATTGCACACCGGGCTTGTACTCGACAGGTTGGTAGCGGGCCATTCCCGATTGGGCCATGATGTGCCGCGTGACCCGCAGGGACTGTGCCGCTACACGCTGGTCGGCTTCGGTACTGAGGTAGTTGGGTGCAATCACCGGGGGTTGCGCGATATCGGGCGAGGCGATGCTCACCTGCCCCCTGCTGGTGGGGTTAAGGTTGCAAACGCTGGCCGTCATGGCCGGGAAGGTGTGTAGCGGTTCGCCAAAGGCATCCAGGCTGAGGGGTTGAATGTGGTACTCCAAATTGGCATAGGGCTGGCTGGCATCACTTTTGGTAAAGGCACCCAATTGGCTGGGAGCCATGCTCATGGGGCCAGAGCGCTTGAGTGCGTATTCAAGGGCGATTTTGGTTTTACCCCACCAAGAACTGGCCAGGGTGTTGAGCGTTTTGGCCCCTTGCAGGGTGTACACGCTTCGGATTTGCAAGTGGTCTTGTAGGTTAGCCCCCACACCTGGTAAATCGGCCCGCACCACCACCCCTTGGCTGTGCAACAAGTTGGCTGGGCCCAGGCCCGACACTTGCATTAAATGCGGGGTGCCAATGGCCCCCGCAGTCATCACCACTTCTAGCCGGGCATGGGCGGTCACCTTTTTGGCTGCGCCTCGCTCTTGCCGTAGCACCTCCACCCCCACCGCTCGCAAAGGCTGGTCCGGCTGTTGGGCAAGCACAATGCGCGTGGCCTGGCTATGCGTCCACACGGTTAAGTTGGGCCGCTGGCGCACGGTTTTGTTCAAAAAGGCCTTGGCCGTGTTCCAACGCCAACCCCGGCGTTGGTTCACCTCAAAATACCCCACCCCCGTGTTGTCGCCCTGGTTAAAGTCAGGGGTGCTAGGAATGCCCGCCTGATTGGCGGCCACCTCAAACGCATCCAACACATCCCAACGCACCCGTGCCCGCTCCACCCGCCATTCGCCACCACTACCGTGGTTTTTTGAGGCCCCCAAATGGTAGTCCTCGTGGGACTTGAACAACGGCAGCACACGCTCCCAACGCCAACTGTCGTCACCCACCACATCGGCCCAGTGGTCGTAATCACGCGCTTGCCCGCGCATGTAAATCATGCCGTTGATGCTGCTACACCCGCCCAGCGCCTTGCCCCTTGGGTAACGCAAGCGGCGGCCATTCAAGCCCGGCTCTGCAGCCGTTTGAAAACACCAATCCACCTTGGGGTTGCCAATGCAATACAAATACCCCACCGGAATGTGAATCCAATGGTAGCGGTCGGTGGGCCCCGCCTCAATCAACAGCACCTGTTTGCTGGCGTCGGCACTTAGGCGATTGGCCAGCAGGCAACCGGCGGTTCCCGCGCCCACAATGATGTAGTCAAAATGCGTTGTTGTCATTGCTCTTTTTCATCGCCTTATCGCCCACCCGCCACATCCAAAATCGACCCGGTTACATAGCTGGCCTGGTTCGACAACAACCACACAATGCTTTGGGCCACTTCTAAGGCCGTACCCGCACGGCCCATGGGCTGCTGGGGCCCCAATTGGGCCACACGCTGGGGCTGGCCACCGCTGGCATGGATTTCGGTGTCTATGATGCCGGGTCGCACGGCATTCACACGTATGCCATCCGGTGCCAACTCTCTGGCCAAACCCAGCGTAAAGGTGTCCACCGCCGCCTTGGCGCTGGCGTAGTCCACGTACTGACCGGGTGATCCCAAACGCGCCGCCACACTGCTCACATTCACAATGGCTCCACGCGGTTGCCCTGGTCTCAAGGGGACGGACTGCATCTGCAAAACCGCCTCACGCGCGCACAAAAAGGTGCCCAGCACGTTTACATCAAACATACGACGCCACCGCGCTACCGACATATCGGCCACCTTGCTGGCCACATCCACCACCCCGGCGTTGTTCACCAAATAGCGCACCGGCCCCAAGGTATGGCGCACCTCGTCAAACATAGCCCGCACCTGCAACTCGTCGGCCACATTGGCCTGCACCGCCATGCACGGCGCGTGACTGGGGAGGGCGTTAATCTGATCGCAAAGCGCCTGTGCCGCCCCGTGCTGCTGTTCGTAATTGACCGCAACAGCGTAGCCCTGTTGTGCGGCTAGTAAGGCCACTTGCGCCCCAATGCCTCGGCTGGCACCGGTAATCAAAAGTACCGCGTGGGATGCCTTCATGCCAGAGCCTGCAAGGGGGGAGGAGTCATGAGAGGGCATGGTAATTTCCTTGGGGTACGCAACCGGCTTCAGGGCAAGGTGCCATCGGGCACTGGGGCTTCTGATTTACGTGGGCCTACCTGCGGCAGCCGCGCCTTTAAGGACTGGGGTTGACCGGTCAGCAAGGATGCATACACCACCGAGTTAGACAACACTTTTTTTACATAGTCGCGCGTTTCAGTAAACGGGATGTTTTCAATCCAGGCCGCCGCTTCCATTCGCGGCCCCATGCGCCAAAAACGCACCCGTGACGGCCCTGCGTTGTATGCGCCAGCGGCCATTGCGGTGTGTCCTTCAAACTCGTCCAGCACCAGTTTGAGGTAGGCCGTTCCAATCGCAATGTTGGTGGCTTCGTCGTGCAGTTGGTCCACCGTAAACCCGGTCATACCGATTTTTTTTGCAGTCCACTTGGCGGTGGCGGGCATCACCTGCATCAGTCCACTGGCCCCTACGCCTGAACGAGCCTGCACGACGAATCGGCTCTCTTGGCGCATCAAGCCGTACACATACGCGGGATCGAGGTCTATTTCTCGGGTGCGTGCCAGTACTGCGCCCTTGAGCGGGGTGGGATAGCGCTGTGACCAGTCAATCACTTGGTCCGTGCGGTCGCTGGTGTTGATGCACCGGTCCCATAGCTGCAACTCACAAGCCCACTGCGCCGCACCTCTGAGCGCGGCGTCACCCATGCCACCCTTGTCGTGCAGGTTGGTGATGTAATTCCATTCGCGCACCCCCTCGCTGCGAAGCCCTAGCTCGATGGCCGCTACTGCGCGCCTCAGCCCTGGGTGTTGCTGCGCACGTTGGAGCTCTGCAGGCTCCAGCGGTGGGGCCGGTGGCGTACTGATTTTTTGCCCCAGTTCTTCTAAAGCCAATTGCTCATAAAAACCCGTTGGGCCTGCGATGCGTTTAAACAACTCACCAGACAAGGGATGGGGCTGGACCGACGAAAGGGCTTTGGCCCGCCAGTACACCCATACCGGTTCGGCCTGTTGTTTGCTGCCCATATGCTCAATCGTTGCCAGCAGCACGGCCATGTTTTGTGCGCGCAGTGCAGCGCGGGCTTTCCAGGCCAGGTGGTCTTGGGAGATGAACACCTCTTTGGCTCGGGCAAAGTCGTCCAAGGCCTGGTCCGACAAATTAAGTGCAGACTGACGGCCTATCACCGCCCAGACCCAACTGAGCTCTTCGGTAGTTAGCTGTGAGCGCCAACGCACGCGAGATACCTGTTCGCGCGCGGCCGCAACGTCGTTTACCGCTAGGCGCACCAAGGCCAATGTCACCAGTTCACGGGTGCGGGTGCGCAGGGCAAGTACCTTACCCTCTAGAAATTTTTCGGGTTGGGCGTAAATTTTTTCGGCGGTATCGGCCCATTCGGTTTTAAGTAGCGCCAGCGCGCTTTGCACCACACGCGGGCGGCTGTACTCCATGCCTTGGCGCGCGCGCTTCCACACCGTAAGGTCATCAAGCTTCCCCAGTTTGACTTGTTGCCCCACGGCCATGGTACAGGCGTCGTCTGCCTCCCTCTGGGCCAGCCACAGGGCGCTGACAGTGGGCCCAATGGCTTGCAAATCGTGTATGGATTGGGCCACTAAGGCGTAGCAGCGTACCTGCACGTCGTCTTGCATGCGGTAGGCGCTGTGGTATTTGCTAAAGCCCAGCCAGTCCCGTCTTTGACCCAACAGCAAAAGGTAGTCGTTGCGCAGACGGTCTTCTTGGTAGCTTCCTTGGTAACGGGTCAAGAACGCGTCCACCTCCTTGGCTTGTGCCGTACCTAGCCTAGTTGCCAGTTCCCAGTAGGCCGCCCAAGGCTCCAGCAGGTGGTCTTTGGCCTTTGGTAAAAGGGTCGCCAAGGCTTTGCTATCGCCTTTGCGATATGCTTGCGCCATGTCCAATATCACACCATCAGAGGGTATGTTTTGTGCGGGGCAAACCAAGGGCGTCAAAGTGACGGCCCATGCCAGAGTCAAACGCGCAATCTGGGCGAAACAAACTGAAAGAGTCATAGGCAGATTATGGACAAATCCAGCGTCAGAAAATCCTTGGTGAGTGAAAGACTCCAACTGGCCGACCGCGTCGCCAAAATTGAGCGTTTGCAGCAAACGCTGCGGGTGTGGTTGGTGGGCCGCCAAGACTCCACCATTGGGGCTTACTGGCCCATTAAAGGCGAGTTTGACCCCTTACCGGCCCTGTACCGCTGGCAAGAAGACGGCGTGCTCAACCAAGCGGGCAAACGCCGCATTGGTCTGCCGGTGGTCAATAAGGTGCACAAAACCCTGACTTTCCATGCCTGGTACCCCGGCTGCGCCATGGAAGAAGACGCCTACGGCATCCCCAAACCCAAAGACACCGACCTGCTGGTGCCTACCGTGCTACTGGTGCCCTGCGTGGGCTATGGGCCGGGCGGCTACCGCTTGGGCTATGGCGGCGGCTTTTATGACAGAACCCTGGCCACCTTGCAACCCAAACCCTACACCGTAGGCCTAGGCTTTGCACAGGGCTTTGTGCCCGACTTTACACCCCAAGTCCACGACGTCCCCTTGGATACGATTTTGACGGAGCAGGGGGTGATGTTTGAAGCGGAGCGATAACCTCGGTTCGTAAAGGGGCGGGTGAACCAGGTGCGTCGAAATGGCGCTGCAGCAAAATCTTTTTCTAACGCCCCCTGCAGTGGTACCTACACCGCTAATTACGGCAAGACGTTGGCAGGTACTTCACTTCAACTGGCGAAGCCGCAATGTTTCCAACTGATGGGCCACACAACCAAACCGCAATGTTTCGGTTTGGTTGTGTCCCGCTTACCGTTCCTGATGCGGTACAGTTCGTACTGGTTGCACCCCCATTGCTGCATGGCCTCAATCGTATGCCTTGGTTTACTGTGCCTGTTGCCGCTGCCGTTGTTCCGATCGTTATGACAGCGTCAGAATCGGTTTTAATAAATCGAACGAAACGCCCTACCGGACCACTTGATGTATCCACTTCGCAGCCATACCCGTCAGGGGCGGCTCGCAGGGTGCCATTGGATTGCAGGTTGGCAGTTGCAAGCCATTCGGTAATAGCAATTTTGCAAGGTGTCCCGGCGAGAATCACTTCGGCCACGCGGGCACGGGTGGTGTAGTCATTGTACGATGGCAACGCAACGGCAGCCAATATACCAACAATGGCGACGACAATCATGAGCTCGATAAGCGTGAAGCCTTTTTGTAGTTTATGTTTCAGTTTCATGGGGTTTTCTCCAGTTCAAAAATTGCCCCGACAATGACACGCCACTGCGTTGGCTTTTTGGCTACTACCGGGCAGTAGGAGCCAAAAAATCGCCTTGTGGTTCATCCATTTTCGTGGCTCGATACTCAATCGGCGCCGACACTTAGTCGCACCTCGGGTCTATTTCATTGTCAATCGCCGATTATGTGCTAAGCCCGGCACACTGCGAAAGCACTCACTTTTCACCACGACAGTCAAATTCCTCGTGGTAGGGCATGGCGTGTAATTTTGGCTTGATAGCCTTATTTTATACATTTTTTCCTAAATCGGAACTAGGTGAAAATCCCCCCAACACCCGCACCCACCCCGCCGTAGACGCATCCAGTCCAGCGGTCTGGCCCGTTTGCAAGGCCTGCTGTACCTGGCTGGCCAGCACTTTGGCCAGCTCTACACCCCACTGGTCAAAACTGTTAATACCCCACAGCGCCCCGGCCACAAATACCCGGTGTTCGTAAAGGGCGATGAGTGCGCCCAAGCGTTCGGGGGTTAGGGCATCGAGCATGATGATGGTGCTGGGCCTGTTGCCGGTAAAGTGGCGGTGGCCACCCGCGTCGGCTTTACCCTGCATCAGGGCTTGAGATTGCGCCAATAGATTGGCCAGTAGTTGGGTGTGATGGCCGGGCAGGTGGTGGCTGGCCTTTTGCACGCCAATAAATTCCACCGGAATCACGTCATTACTCTGGTGCAGCATCTGAAAGAAAGCGTGCTGGCCATTGGTGCCCGGCTCGCCCCACACCACCGGGCTGGTGGCTATGGCCAGCGTGGCGCCGTGGCGGTCCACCCGTTTGCCGTTGCTCTCCATCTCTAACTGCTGCAAGTAGGCTGGCAAACGGCGTAGCGCACTGTGGTAGGGTGCTACGCAGCGGCTGGTGTAGCCCAAGCCGTTGCGGTACCACACATCCAATAATGCCAGCCGCGCAGGAAGGTTGTGCGCAAGGGGTGTGATGCGAAAGTGCTCGTCCATGGCGTGGGCACCGGCCAGCAGGTCGGTAAAGCCTTTGGCCCCAATGGCAATGGCCAAGGACAACCCAATCGACGACCATATCGAGTAACGCCCGCCTACCCAATCCCAAAACCCAAAGGTATGGGCAATGCCAAATTGTGCCGCCGCCGCCACGTTGGTGGTCAGGCCTACAAAATGGCCCTGGGTGTGGGTGCCGCCCTGCGCTAAAAACCAGGTTTTTGCGGTGTGCGCGTTCAGCATCGTTTCTGCTGTGGTAAAGGTTTTGGAGGCCACCAAAAACAAGGTGCTCTCGGGGCGCAAACCGTTAAGCGTTGCGGCCATTTCATGACCGTCCACATTGCTCACAAAATGAAACCGTTTGCCAGCAAGCTTATGGTCTTGCAGTGCCAGCACGGCCATTTGCGGGCCTAGGTCCGATCCCCCAATACCAATGTTGACCACATCGGTAATGCCTGTGTTGGCACGCACCTGCTCGGCAAAGGCCAGCATGGCGTCCAGGGTTTGGTGTACCTGCTGGTGCGCCGCCGCCAGTTGGGAATTGGCCTGTGGTGCGCCTTTGGGCGAGCGTAGCAACCAGTGCATGACCGCACGCTGCTCGGTGTTGTTAATCGGCTCACCTGCAAACAAGGCCTCACGCTGAGCCAACACACCGGTGGCGTTGGCCAAGTCCGTCAGCAAGGCATCCACACTGGGGTTGGTCAGATTTTTGGATAAATCCACGGTAATGCCCGCCGCTTGCAAACAGTGGTCGGCAAATCGGTTGGGCTGTGCGGCAAACAGGTCGGACAGGTTCAAATCCGCCGCGGCCGATTGCCCATATTGGGTGAGCGCACTCCAAGCTGCACCGGTTGTAAGGGGGTGGGTCATATGATGGTTTTGAAACGGGTTTAAGGGGTGTCACCGGGCAGGCAATAGAGCAAATTAGATTGTAGTTAGCTAGTAACTTAGTTACATTCAAAACCAGATCAAAAAAATATACCATTACATTGGCAAACCCTCGGCACAAAACCTGTTGGCCCTGCGCGCAGAGATCGCCCACTGGCGTTGGGTGGAGTCAGTGCTTAACTATTGGAAGTCGGATACCCAAGGGCCCCGCCCCTACAGGGCAGGTACTTGGGGCCAAGTGCTGCCATCCTGCACTTGGTGACCGTCGATATCCTAAGCACCAACTTGGCTTTGCGTATTGGCCTCGATCCGTTGACGCCCTTGTTGCACCAAGTCAAAGACAACTTGCGGCTGCGCAGGGTTTAATTCCGTACACCCTCAGGGTTTATAGGTACAGTTTTTGATACCTTTGCGCTAAGATCTCGCTAGAATCGCGCCACCTTCAACACGTTTGGGAGACACTATGAAAAAACTTTTGACCTTTGCATTGGCCACATTGGCTGCTGTCGGCGCAAACGCCAGCGATTTCCCCATTAAGGGCAAGCCCATTACCCTGATCGTTCCATTTTCTGCTGGTGGCCCAACCGACCGTGTCGCCCGCGATTTGATGGTGGCTTTGGGTAAAAACCTGCCAGAAGGTACAAGCGTGATCGTGGAGAACGCCGCCGGTGGTCCTGGTGGTCTTATCGGAGCCACCAAGGCGGCACGCGCCAACCCGGACGGACATACCTTACTGGTACACCACATTGCCATGGGCGTATTCCCTGCTTTCGTCAAAGTCATGCCTTTCAATGTGCAAAACGATTTTGAACACTTGGGCATGATCAATGAAGTTCCAATGACCCTGATTGGTCGTTCTACGCTTTCTGCCAACAACTTTAAAGAGCTAACTGGCTGGATGAATGCCAATAAGGGCAAGATCAACTTGGCCAATGCCGGTTCAGGCTCTGCCTCGCACCTGTGCGGAATGATGTTCCAGGCCGCCGTGAACATTGACATGACCACGGTTCCTTACAAAGGAACCGCTCCCGCCATGAACGATTTGCTGGGTGGCCAAGTGGACTTGATGTGCGATCAAACCACCAACACCTCTGCACAGATTGAGGCCAAAAAAGTTAAAGCGTATGGGGTAACTACTGCCAAGCGACTGACCACCCCTGCGCTCAAAGACCTGCCGACTTTGCAAGAAGATGGCCTGAAAGGCTTTGAAGTGAACATTTGGCATGGTCTGTATGCCCCGAAAGGCACACCAGCCGACGTCTTGGCCAAACTGAATACGGCCTTAAAAGCCTCGCTGAAAGACCCCGCATTTGTCAAGAATCAAGAGGCTCTGGGTGCGGTCATCGTCACCGACAAGCGCACCGACCCCGCCGAGCATAAAAAGTTCGTTACGGCCGAAACCGCCCGCTGGGCCCCTGTGATTAAAGCGGCAGGCGTGTTCGCCGACTAATGTCGGCCAGGTCCTGAAAAGGAGTCTTGCTCCCTTAAAAATAGAAACCTTCATCCCGTGTGCTGAAGGTTTTTTTTCGTGATCAACGACACCATTTATATGGCGCATTTGCATATTTCTGACCTAGAGGCTGCGATCAACTTTTGGCGTGGGAAAGGGTTGCCTGCCGTTGCCCAGGACCTGGGGCCCGAGCTGAATGCGCTTTCAAAGGTGTACGGGCAGCTGGTCTATGAAAAAGGTCAATGGCTTGACGAGGCATCCCTTGCCAATACGGCCTACCAAGCTTGGTTGGCTTGGTACAGTACCACGGCGGACACGCCCTGCATCGCGATTTGCTCGACCAGTCAGGGTGATGCAGTATGCAAGGGGTGTGGCCGTTGCTTTGAGGAAGTGCAGCGCTGGCCTGAAATGACACCCATACAAAAGCGCCTAGTATGGCGACGCATTACCTTAGAAGGTAATGCACTGCGATTCAACCGGTATGCGGAACGAATTCGGAAGTAGTCAATTTGACATGGGGTTTACCCTGTATTTGCTCGATTGCCTATAAAAAATGATAGCAAAGAACCTGAATCAAGTAAAATGATAGGGCGAATAATGGCTCGTAACCCGTTAAGGTATCAGCCATTTCTTGCCCTCCGCAAGAATTCTCCACCGTTTTTAGGGAACACTCAACGATGACCGCTAACTCAACCCCTGCCGCTGTAACCTTTCTACCCTTGCGTTTGAGGACGACAATATGCGTTGTGCCGCTACTGATCACCGTTTTGGTACTCGGTGGTTGCGCCTCCATGCAGCCGGAACCAGTAACCGTTAGTAAAGTTAACGAAGTCGCGGCAGAAGATGTCGCAGCGATTAAGGCGGATATAGCGCCCCTGTCGGGTGCATTGACTCTTGAAGAGGCGATTTCAAGGGCAATCAAATACAACTTGGACCGCCGCGTTCGTGCGATGGAAGAGGCGCTTGCCACTGGGCAGTTCGAGGCGGGCAAGTACGACATGCTGCCCAAACTGGTCGCTGATGCAGGCTATCGCCATCGCAACAATGACCTGATCAGCAATAGCATTGATTCGAAGACCTTGTTGCCCTCACAGGCCAACCCCTATATCTCTAGTGAGCGCGGCGCGACCACTTCCAATTTAACCTTTACTTGGAGTTTGTTGGACTTTGGCCAAAGCTATTACGCATCTAGGCAAAACGCTGACAAGTCCTTGATTGCACTGGAGCGTCGTCGCAAAGCCACCCACTTGCTCGTTCAGGACGTGCGCACGGCATTTTGGCGGGCCGCAAGCGCCCAGCAACTGCGCGGTGAAGTGCAGGCCACGATTGCTTCCGCTGAGGAAGCATTAACCGATTCGCGCAAAGCTGAGATGGAGCGTCTACGCAATCCGCTGGACGCATTGCGGTATCAGCGTCAGTTACTGGAAAATCTTCGTTTGCTTGAGTCTATTGACCAAGAGCTGTCGTCTGCTCGGATTGAACTTTCGGCCTTGGTCAATCTACCCTTGGGCCAAGTGGTAGAAGTTAAAGAGCCTGCCAATGGTTTTGGCAAAAAGTGGTTGGATACACCCGTGGAACAACTGGAAACCATTGCTATCGCTCAAAATGCCGACCTGCGTGAGGCGCATTACAACACCCGCATCGCGCACCTAGAAACACGCCGCATCATGGCCCGTCTGTTCCCCGGCCTGTCGTTCAATTATGGCTTGCACAGCACATCGGACAATTACGTGATTAACCAGCACTGGAACGATGTTGGTGCGCAGGTATCTTTGGGACTGCTCAATCTCCTGTCGTTGCCTGCGCAACGCAAGGTGGCCGATGCAGGCGTCGATTTGGCCAATCAGCAACGTATGGCCACTTTGATGCGGGTGATTACTCAGGTGCATGTGGCTCGCCAGCAATTGGGTAACTCCGTGCGCTTGTACGAGCGCGCTGATGCCATTGCCAAGGTGGATGCCACCATTTCCGACCATACAGCCAAACGTGAGTCGGCCCAAACCACCACTAAATTGGACCGTGTTGCCAACCAGACCAGCTTTATTTTGAGCCAACTGCGACGCTACCAGGCACTGGCCCAGGTCTATGCCGCCTCCAGCAAGTTGCAGGCAACGCTTGGGGTGGATCCTATTGCCGAAGGAACGGGTGATTTACCGCTTGATCAGTTAACTCAAAAAGTTAAAGAAGCCCTGCAGCAGTGGGATGAGGATCAAAAGCCAGCACCAGCTTTGCCTGCTGCTGCGTCCACATCGTAATGGTTGTTTTCACCTTGGTGAACGCCTTGTTCGGGTCAGGTTTTAACCGTTTGCGCCCCACGCGCTGGCCGCTTTGTTGGGTTATGTCGGTATGGCTATGCGGTGGCGGGGTGGTACAGGCGCAAACTTTGCCCGCCAAGGCTGCTCCGTCAACGACCAGTTCATCGGCCAATCTCGCCCTAGAAAACCGAGAAATTCGAGCACAGCTGTCGCCACGGCGTTACACCACGCTAGCCGCTGAAATTGGGGCCAAAGTTAATCGATTTTCCGTGCCGGAAGGTGGGCGCTTTGCAGCCGGTCAAACCTTGGTCACACTCGACTGCGCCCTGCAGCAGGCCCAGCTAAACAAGGGGCAGGCCAGCTTGCAGGCCGCTGAACAAACTTGGGCCGCCAACAAGCGCCTAGAGGAGCTCAATTCGGTAGGCAAGGTAGAGCTGCAATTGTCTGCCGCCGAAGTCATCAAGGCCAAAGCAGAAGTGGCATCTAACAGCGCGCTTTTGGCCAAGTGCTCCGTGTTCGCTCCGTTTTCTGGCCGCGTGGCAGAGCAGCGCGTGCGCGAGCAACAGTACGTGCAGCCCGGGCAGGCCTTAATGGATATTCTGGACGATTCCGTGCTTGAGCTGGAGTTTATCGTCCCGTCCATGTGGCTGGGTTGGATTACGCCGGGCTATGCCTTTAAGGTCAAAATTGATGAGACCGGGAAAAGTTATCCGGCCAAAATTCAACGCATTGGGGCGCGCATCGATCCTGTCAGCCAGTCTGTCAAGTTATCGGCCGCGATTAACGGTAGATTTCCTGACTTGATCGCAGGTATGAGCGGGCGGGTTTCCCTGTCGCCGCCGGCCAGCGCGGTCTCCACCAAGTAGTTTTTGTTTTTCCATCCTTTACTGGATACCAGCCATGACATCTAAATCCCGTACCACCACACCACCCGTTGCAGCGCCCAAATCGGCTCGCGGTATTAAGCGTCGCGGTCCAGCTCCCATGGCGTTGGAGCCACGGCTGATGTTTGACGGCGCTGCCGCCGTTACCATGGCCGAACCCATCGCCCACGATGTGGCGCAGTCTTTGTACTTGCCCGCCAAAGGAAATAGCAGCATCGCAGCCGAGTCGGCGATGTTCCCTATCAATGCACTGAATGCCACTACTGATACATCGCGGTCTATATACAACAGGTCTACCGTTGCCGACGAAAAGCCTATACTGCAAAGGGCAGCTGTTGAGTCCCGCGAAATCGCCTTTGTCGACGCTCGTTTGACCGATTGGCAGGGCCTGGTTGCAGGGATGCGCGCTGATGTCACGGTGATCCTGATACAAGCCAACGAAAACGGCGTTGAACGAATGGCACAAGAGGTCAACGGACGCACCGACATTACGGCTATCCACATTTTTGGACACGGGAGCGCAGGGCGGGCTGAATTGGGTAGCAGCGTGTTGTCCAACGACACCCTGCCTGGTCTTCAAGACCCGCTTGCGACTATTGGGGCATCGCTAACCGCTGACGGCGATATTTTGCTCTATGGATGCGATGTGGCCGCTGGCAAGACCGGGCTAGACTTTACTGCCCGCTTGAGTGAAATCACCGGTGCCGGTGTAGCTGCTTCGTCCGACAAAACTGGCAGTGCTTTGCGGTCGGGCGATTGGGTGTTGGAGGTGACTACCGAGGCCATTGGTGCTGCGTCGGCACTTACGGTACAAGGGCAGGCCGAATACCAAGGCATTTTCGCTAACGTGACACTTTTGTCTATCGCGCGTCTGTCGCCCATTGGAGAAACAACGTCGGCCGATACGGTCACATTCCGTGTCATTTTTAGCGAGTCTGTCAGCGGTGTTGAGGGTACTGACTTTGTGTTTGCGCCCGGTTCTATCAGCGGAGCAACGGTTCAATTGGTTAACCCCGTTGAAGGGTCAGATGGCGCGCAATACGACGTGGTCGTGGGTGGTTTGGCCGGTAAATCAGGCACGGTTAATCTTGACCTTAGCGCTTCGCGCACCATGGCAAGAGGCGGGGATACAGACCCAGTGGACATTGACCCGCAGGCTGTAGACCAAACCTTTACCATTGACCGCTCCACGACCAAACCAGTCATCACGGGGCTACAAAAAGCTGATGGCACCCTAGGCGATACCGGCAGTTCGGGCATCGATTTTGTCACCAGCCAAACTAACCTAAAAATCGTAGGCAGTGCCGAGGCCAACAGCACCGTTGATGTGTTTCGTAATGGCGTCAAACTCGGCGCCGCTACAGCAGACGGCACTGGCGCCTGGAGCTTTGATTACAGTGGTACTGCCTTGCCCATTGGCATCAGCGACTTGAGTGCAATAGCCACCGACCCCTTTGGCAATAGCAACACCTCAGACACCAAACAAATGCTGATTGACCAATCAGCCCCTGTGTTGGCCGCTACGTCGGTCAGTGACCTAACGTTGACGTTGACTTACGACACCGCATTAGACGCCAATCAAGCGCCTGAGGCCCATCGCTTTGCAGTCAAAGACGATACTCAACCCATTGCTGTGAACAAGGTAACGGTTACCGGCAACGAGGTTGTATTGACCCTGGCAACCGCCGTTTCAGTGGGTGGTACGGTCAGGGTTACCTATACCGATCCCACCACTGGTGATGATGTTGCTGCCGTGCAAGACCAAGCCGGCAACGACGCCGCCAGCCTAAGCGATTGGGTTGTTCAAAACAACACCAAGGCGAACAATCAGGCCCCCACCGTGACCCTTGCCACCGGTACAACTTGGCATAGCATCGGCAGTGTCGCCCCCACCGAGATTTTCAAGAACACAGTGTTGACGGCTAAAACAGCAACCAGCTCTGAAACCATCAGTGTCGTTGATGCAATTACCCTGGCCGACGCGGACGATGCCTACCTTGAGAGTGCCACCATCACGATTGCGGCCCCCCGTAATGCCAACGATGGTCTGACGGTGGGCAATTTGCCCGCCGGCATCACCGCAAGCGATTACGACGCGGTCACCGGCACCATCACATTGAGTGGCCACGCCACGGTCAGTGATTATCAAGCAGCGTTGGCGGCTATCGGCTTTTCGTCCAAGGCTGTCAATGAGACACGTACCGTCACGGTAAGCGTGAATGATGGCCAAACTGATGCAGTCGTTGCAACCCGTACAGTTCACGTATTTGGCCCTGCGTTTTCTACAGAGGCTACGGATTCGGCTTATATTTTTCACGAACAAACCGAGGGGATAGGCTCAACCTTAGCGACGGTGAATTTGGTGACAGGCACGGTCGCCGTTGGGGGCATACCAGTTCCCGGTCAATCGCTAAATGCTGCCGCGTTCAACCCCGTGGATGGTCACTTGTACGTATATGACCAAGACGCCCACACGTTCTATCGCATCAATAGCGACAATACGGCCACGAACATTGGCGCTATGAATACGCCCGTCAATGCGAATTTCATCAGCGGTGCGATGGGATCTGATGGCAAATACTACGTCTACGAAAATATCAACGACGCCTCACTTTATGTGATTGACCTGAACCCTACATCAGCCACTTACCAAGTTTCTACGGAGGTTGTGCTAGATCCCCCAATGAGCGGTGGCACCGTTAACGATTTTGCGTACAAAGACGGGTTCCTCTACTTTGTCTCTACTGGAGCAGGTGCCAATACCAATAAAGATTCTCTGTTCAGGATTGATACCAACTTTTCAAATATCAACGGTGTCAATACGGCGGTGCTCACCAAACTTAAGGCAGGCATTACAGGGGCAGCGGGCAGCTACGGTGCTGCTTACTTTGACGATAAAGGCTTCCTGTATGTCAGTAACAACGTCTCCGGGAATGTGTACCAAATCACTATCGACGATAACGACGACTTCACTGCTAATCAGTCCCAATCGGTTGTTGTGGCTAAGAACCCCGCAAATTTGACTAACAACGATGGCGCGCGCAATATCACCATTCAATTGGACTTTGGCGACGCACCAGCCAGCTATAAAACGACTTTAGCCTCTGATGGCGCAAGACACAGCATTGTGTCGGCGGACAACCCCTACTTTGGATCCTCTACCGACGCTGCAAAAACCAGTTTCGAGAACGACGCCAAAGGCTTGACCGGCACACAGGACAACGACAATGGCGACATCAGTTTTTCGCCCTTGACTACTGCCAGCGCTACCTACTCGGTGAATGTAAAGGTCAGCAATAGTGGCGACACTGAGGCTACGGTAGATGGTTGGATTGACTTCAATCGAAACGGAAAATTTGAAGCCAGCGAGGTTGCAACTGCGACCGTAAATCAGGGCACGACTGACGGCACCGTCGCCCTGACTTGGAATAATCTAACAAATCTCACAGTGGGTGAAACCTATGCGCGTATCCGTATTTCAACGGATGATGAATTAGGCGGGGCCCATGTCAATGACGCGGCCGGTTTTGATACCCAGTCCTATGGTGCATTGGCTGATGGCGAGGTTGAAGATTACAAACTCAACATAGTAGCCGTTGACACAAGTCCCCCCAGTGCCACTATTGCACCAGTTAATCCCAGCCCCCGTCACACCACAGTGGGCGTGGTTAACGTGCAATTTAATGAAGCGGTTACCGGCGTCGATGCCACCGATTTTGTCCTCACACGGGGCGGGCAAGTGGTAGACCTAAACGGTGCGGTAATCACCGGCGGTAATTCCGACTATTCGATCGATTTGTCGGGCTTCACCAACGCCGCAGGCGAATACCAACTCAGCATTAACGCCGGGCCGGGCATTAAAGACCTACAGGGCAACAATCTTACGGCAGTGACGCCCATTGCTTTCACAATTGACACCACCGCACCGGTTATTACCCTAGTCTCTGACGGCTCCACTAGAAGCTACAGTACCACCAGTCCAAACGGGGCAGCTACAAGCCTAGATGATGATGTTGGTAAACAGGCCACATTGGTAGAGGCATCCGATCAAATTACTCAAATCACGCTACAAGCGGCCGGCTTGTTGGATGGGAATAACGAACGGCTAAAATTTGGCGACGCGGTGGCTGCAGCAAATGGAAGTGACGCCAATACTTCACTTGGAGTGCGAACAGTAGGTGATGTAGGCGTCTCCATTACATTTGCAAACGGCGTATTCACGATTGTTAAAGACGGAGGTGGTGCGTTCATTGCCGCAGAGGCGCAGGCCGTCATTCGGGATATTCAATACAGCAATACGGCCAACGTGGTGAGTACTGGCCCACGGACATTTACCTTTGCCGCCGCTGACAAGGCAGGGATTACTTCTAGTCCAAGTGTCGCGACCATCACAGTGACCGATACCACCGCCCCGGCCAAACCCATCGTAGACCTGCTGGCCGCCTCTGACTCGGGCACCAACAACACCGATGACAAGACCAACCACACCACGCCCACGCTGCGGGTGAGACTGGACATGACGGGCACCAACGCCACCAAGCCGGTGGTGGGCGACGTGGTCAAGCTCTTTGATGGCGCCAATGAGGTGGGCACAGCCACCTTGAGCGCACCAGACATCACCAGGGCCTATGTAGACATCACCAGCAGCACACGCACGGCAGTCAACCTGGGATTTAGCGCCACGGTGACCGATGCGGCAGGCAACGTCTCGCAAAGGGCCGACACGCTAGCGGTGGAACTGGATACCACGGCACCATTGTTGTTCAATGTGGATGCCAGTGGCAACACGATCACTCTGACCTATACCGAAGCGGGTGTGGGCGTGGCTGGCACGACGCCAGCGGCGGTGGACTTTGTGGTCACCCAAGGGGCGGGCAATACAGCGGTGGCGGTTCAAGGTGTTACGGTGGATGCAGCCAATAAAACGGTAACGCTCACATTGGCTGGCGCTTTGGCCAGCACCGATACCAACGTAAAGGTTAGCTATACGCCAGGGGGCAACAAGGTACAGGACATAGCGGGCAACGAGGCGGTAGGCTTCGCGAACCAGTTGGCAGCCAACCACACACCGGCCATTACCAGCATCAGCGTGGACAGTGGCGTTGCCACCGACTACGTCACCAAGGACAACACCTTGGTGTTTAAAGGCACGGCAGGTGCTGGCGACGTGGTCACCGTTAGTTTGGGCACTACTGTTCTGGGCCCCGCCACGGCAGGTGCCGACGGGGTGTGGACGTATGATTACACTGGCACCACACTGGCCGACGGCACATACAACCTGAGCGCCAGCACGACAGCGGCAGGCGTGACCAAGACGGCTACCCAGGTGGTGGTGGTCGATACCACCGCCCCCGGTGTTGCCCCAGCGGCAAACCTTGGCCCTATCGACATCAGCACACCCACTGACACCGGTCCTAACGACAGGACCACGGCCAACGGCCACCCTGTGATC
>JBEIEP010000002.1:0-177655 GCA_040382935.1 Burkholderiaceae bacterium | reverse complement strand
TGAATCAGCCACTCGGAAACTTAGAATCAAGCGTGTCACTTGCTTTTGAATGTGTTGCCATTCGTGTAGGCGTTCGCGAAGGTATTGGACATACACAAGTGCATGCACACCTTCACGCTCTAAGCTCCAGGTTTGGGTGCAAGGCTGAACGCTACGAAAATCACAACGAATTTCGGTCATTACTCTCTCATCGGGGTAACGGCCTACAAAGATACTTTTGGTATTCCCCCTCGTCAAAGATGCTAACTCTCGGTTGTCAATGTCGTAGCTTGGGTCTAACTCCTTGCTGGGCTCACCCGTCTCTGGGTCAACGCCTTTGACCACATAGTGCTCCAAACCCTCTACCGTTTTGGCCTGTTTGGCATAGGCCTGCCATTTGCTGTAGGGTGGGTCTACCAGTGTGGCTTTGTAGCCTCTATCCAAAAACCCGTCCCCCGGGTAGCTCTTACCAGAGGTGACACCCACGTCCACCCAAGTGTCTCCACCTCTAGGGCCATGCGTTACCGTCCACTCGGGTTTGGAGTACTTCTTGAAGTCGGCCCACAGGTCTGGGCTCGATAGCGTGGCCAAGTCATGCACACGCACCATAAACCCAAAACTTCTTAGTTTGGAGTCGTGCGTGCGTTCAGGCCATGAGCCTTTGCGTTTCTCGCCCCAACCGGGGTCACCGTCGTATTCCACATACTCAGCAATGTGCCTTGGAATCGTCACTTTCATCCCACCCAAATCACCCACAACATCTTTGGGGGTGTATTGCGTAGCCGCCATTTCGAGCGGTGTAAATCCAACCAAACCAGCCGCCATGACTTTGAGGGCTAGCCAAGCACAGGCACTCAACACGACGATCACGGCCACATACCACCCCCATCGCCTCTTGCCGCTAGGACTTGCCGTTTGAGGGGTTGAAGCTGCTGTGTCTTGTGGATGGGTTTTCATCAGAGATGCCAGGTTAGAGATAGAAATCGATTGATCTCGTATTCACGCAAAAGGGGTGATTCTATTGGTATTACGTTTGATTGCAGCGCACAAGAACCGTCTTCTGGGTGAGGGGTTGCGCTGCGCCCGCTGTGTTTCGGTCAGCCCTGCCAGTGGGTCGCCTTTGCTGGTTTGGATGCGCGCTGTTTGTACTTCCCAATCAGGGGCCAGTGCCATATTGCTCAGGGCGCTGTAAATGAACTGGTCTGTCAGGCTTCTGTACCCCTGCGCTTGTCTTTGGTAGTTCTGGAGCCTTTGCATGGCAACGCAAATAGTACCTATTACAGCGTGGTAACAGCGATACCAAGCACAAAAGCAAAGGGCCCACGCATTGACGCCCTTTGAGTGTCGAATTGGAAGTCGCAACCTCTCCTTAGCGGCTCCTTTCGGAGGGGGTCGGAGATCAAACCTTGCAGCTTGCCGCTTCCGCAGGCTATCCGTTTTGCCTGCTGCCCAACATGAGTCGGGGCCAATATCGGACATGCCCCGCTCTTAATGCTCTTGCATTTTCGACACAGCAATTGTTGGACGAACCGACCAACAACCGTTCAGCCAAGGTTCTAATCTGCCCTCACCTTGCCCCCAAATACCCAGGCACCACATCCTCCATCGATTTAGGCGTCAAGCCCAGGTCGGGGTGCATAGGCCCGGCGCTGACGTTGTCCACCGACAGCGAGGCCAGGTTGTCGCGTGACATGAGCGGCTGGCCGGGCAGGCATTCAAAAACCCAGGCTTGGAGTTGGCCCAGAACATGGGGCAGTGGCAGCACCCAGCGTTTGCGGCCGCTCCATTGGGCGGCCAATTGCACCAATTGGCCCAAGGTGTAGATGCGCGGGCCTGCCAGTTCGTAGATGGCTTGGCGGGCGGTTGGCAATCCCAACACCTGTGTGATGGCAGCGGCCACATCGCCCACGTACACGGGCTGCATTTTGGCGTGGGCACCGGCAATCGGCAGCACCGGTAAAAAGCGGGCCAGCTTGGCGAACATGTTCATAAAGTTGTCCTCCGGCCCAAACACCACCGAGGGCCTAAACACCGTGTAAGACCCCGCACCCGCGTGGGCAGCAGCGTCGGCATACACCTTGGCAATAACCGCCTCCCCCGCTGCTTTAGAGCGCAAATAGCCACTAGGGGCGGCCGCATCTGCGCCTAAGGCACTTACTTGGATCAACTGCGCCACGTCGTACTTAACGCAGGCCTGTGCGATGCGCCGGGGCAGTTGTACATGGGCTTGGTCAAAATCAACGCCATAGGGCTGGCCAGATCGGCTATGCAAAATGCCCACCAGGTTGACCACCACGTCGCACCCCGCCACGGCGCGGTCTAAATCTGCGTCTTGATGCACATCGGCCTGCACCACCACCATGGCACCTGTGTCTGCCCCCGCCAATGGGCCAGCGTTGGCCTGCCGCGTAGGCACCCGCACGGAATGACCTTGCGCCAACAGCCTGGCCACCAACTGGCGCCCTATAAAACCCGTACCACCTACAACTAAAACTTGCATACCGACCCAAAAAAAATTAGAAAATCACAACACACATGCTCGATGGCGCGGCCCACGTCCACAATGCCCCGCTCGGGGTATGGTAGCAGTCTAGCTAGAAGTCCGAAAAGTAAAAGGGGCATTGAAATCTTTCCTTGAACAGCCCATACATAACCGCGCTGATAGAAGCTGGAGCTAACTCAATTGCCGCTTGGAGTGTTTGCGGGTATTCCCTGACGCTATACATTGATCGCCGTTGCATACTTGCGCCCGGTGTATTTTTTTGAAAGATGTCCTGTTATGAAATTCAAACTTATCGCGATCTCGGCAGTCCTTGCCCTTGCAGCTGTGCATGCGCAGGCGAAAACATTTAAATGGTCCAGCGCGAGTGATATCGCGACCTGGGATATTCACTCCCAAAACAATGCCTTGCAAAACGGCATTCATGCCGCGGTGTATGAGAGCCTGGTGTACTACAACAGCGAGACCTTTAAGGTGGAACCCGTGTTGGCCACCGCTTGGACGCGTGTGTCGCCCACCCAACTACGCGTGACCTTGCGTACAGGGGTTAAGTTTCACAATGGGTCTGACTTTACGGCGGATGACGCGGTGTTTTCGATTCAACGTGCGATGGCCCCCACCTCTAACTTCACGCCCTACATTCAAGGGGTTGACCGTGTGGTGAAGGTGGACAACCGAACCATCGATATCTTTACCAAGTCTTTTAACCCGGTACTGCTGAACCAAATGACCGAGCTACGCATGATGAGCAAGGCTTGGGCCGAGAAGAACAATTCGGTGGCACCTAAAGACATCAAAACCAAAGATGAAAATTTTGCCCATCGCAATGCGATGGGTACAGGCCCCTATGTGCTCAAGGAATGGCTGAACGACCAACGCTTGGTGTTAACGAAAAACCCCTACTGGTGGGGCACCGCGCCTACCAACGTGACAGAGATTGTTTACACGCCAGTGGCGTCAGAGGCCACGCGTATGGCTGCTTTGCTTTCTGGCGAGGTGGATTTTGTACTTGACCCAAGCCCACAAGATTTGGCCCGGGTGCGTGCCAATGCCAATCTAAAAGTGGTCGATGGTATTGAAAACAGAACTATCTTTTTGGGCATGGACCAGCACCGCGATGAGTTGGTGAACAGTGACGTAAAGGGTAAAAACCCGCTCAAGGATGCACGTGTGCGCAAGGCGCTTTACCAAGCCATTGATGCCAACGCCATTACGCGGGTCACCATGCGGGGCATGGGGCAAACCACGGGTGCTTTGGTTGCGCCCCAAGTAGCAGGGTGGACTGAGTCGGTGCATAAGCGTTTCCCTTTTGACGCAGACGTTGCACGCAAATTGCTGGCCGATGCAGGCTATGCCAATGGGTTTGAGGTGGACTTTGCCTGCCCAAACAACCGCTACATCAATGACGAGCAGATTTGCCAGGCCGTAGCTGCCATGTGGGCGCGTATCGGCGTCAAAGCGAAACTGCGCACCCTGCCTTTGGTGACTTATTTCCCCATGATTCAGCGCAATGAAGCCAGTATTTATATGCTGGGTTGGGGTGTTCCGACCTTTGACGCTTTGTATTCCTTGCAGTCGCTGGTTCGTTCACCAGGGCCAGGCGGTGACGGTAACTACAACGTGGGCCGTTACAGCAACCCCAAAATGGACGCGCTCATTGACCAGGTCAAAGTTGAAACCGATTTGGCCAAACGATCGGCCTTGATGACCCAAGCCTTGCAGCTCCAAAACGACGATGTTGCGCACATCCCGTTGCACAACCAAGTCATTCCTTGGACCATGAAGCGCAATATCGAGGTGGTACACCGCCCCGACAACCGCTTGGACTGGCGTCTGATCAAGGTTAATTAATCGATTTTTTCTACAAAAGGGGCGACAGACCGTTGAGTCTGTCGCCCCTTCTTGAATCGAATCTATGCTCGCATTTATTCTGCGCAGACTGGGCCAGGCCTTTTTAGTGATGGTCGTGGTTGCCTTTGTTTCCTTCTTGCTGTTTCAGTTTGTTGGTGACCCGGTACTTTTTTTGCTGGGGCAGGATGCCACGCCAGAGCAGGTCGCCAAAGTGCGCGATGAGCTGGGGCTTAACCAGCCATTTTTTGTTCAGTTCTGGCATTTTTTGGTCAATGCGATGCAAGGCGAATTTGGCTTTAGTTTGCGCCAAGGCATGCCTGTTTCTCAATTGATCGTGGAGCGTTTCCCGGCCACCCTTGAGTTGGCCGTCACCGCAGCCGTATTGGCGCTGCTACTTGGAATTCCTATGGGGGTTTACGCGGCGCTCAACCGTGGCTCGCTGTTAAGCCAGGTGTTTATGACTATTTCTTTGTTGGGCGTGTCACTGCCCACGTTCTTGATTGGCATTTTGCTGATTCTTATCTTTGCGGTGGTGTTGGGTTGGTTTCCTAGCTTTGGGCGTGGTGAGGTGGTGCAAATAGGCGCATGGAGCACCGGGTTTCTGACGCCAAAAGGTTGGCACCACTTGGTTTTACCTGCCATCACGCTGGCGGTTTTCCAACTCACACTCATCATGCGTTTGGTTCGATCGGAAATGCTGGAGGTGCTGCGCACCGATTACATCAAGTTTGCCCGCGCACGCGGTTTGACCAACCGTGCGGTCCATTTCGGACATGCCCTCAAGAACACCTTGGTTCCGGTCATGACCATTACCGGCTTGCAGTTGGGTGGCTTGATTGCGTTTGCCATCATCACTGAGACGGTTTTCCAATGGCCGGGCATGGGGTTACTGTTTATTCAAGCCGTCACGTTTGCGGATATCCCGGTCATGGCGGCCTATTTATGCTTGATTGCGCTGATTTTTGTTGTGATTAACCTGGTGGTGGATATGTTGTATTTTGTTGTCGATCCGCGCCTTCGTATCGACCAGTCAGGCCATTAAATTGGGTTCACACACCATGAAATCTTGGGTTCAAAAATGGCTGGACAGCGACGTCTGGTACAGCTTTAAATCATCACCTACGGCCATTTGCGCTGCCTTTATTGCATTGCTTTGTGTTGGGGTTTCAGTGTTTGCGCCTTGGGTCGCACCGCACAACCCCTTTGATTTAGCCACCCTTGAGCTTGATTTGGCCAGGTTGCCACCGGTGTGGAGTGAGGCTGGACGCTGGGCCTATCCGCTGGGTACAGACGACCAGGGCCGCGACATGTTGTCGGCCATTATTTACGGTGCGCGCATCTCTTTGGCGGTGGGATTGGCCTCGGTGTGCTTGTCTGTGGTTGTGGGTGTGACGCTGGGCTTGCTGGCAGGGTATATAGGGGGCTGGCTCGATGCGGTCTTAATGCGACTGTGCGATGTGATGTTGTCATTCCCAGCCATTTTGGTGGCTTTGTTGATTGCCGGTGTCGGCCGAGCCTTGTTTCCCAACGCGCATGAAGGCTTGGCTTTTGGGGTGTTGATTACCTCCATCGCTTTGACAGGCTGGGTTCAATACGCCAGAACCGTGCGTGGCTCAACCCTGGTTGAACGGCAGAAGGAGTACGTCCAGGCGGCCCGTGTGATTGGCGTCTCGCGGCTACGCATCATGCGTAAACATGTGCTTCCGAACGTGTTGGGCCCGGTGTTGGTGTTGGCGACCATTCAAGTTGCAACGGCCATCATCACCGAGGCGACCCTGTCCTATTTAGGGGTGGGTGCTCCCCCGACTTCGCCGTCTTTGGGCACCCTTATTCGCGTCGGCAATGACTACTTGTTTTCGGGCGAATGGTGGATCACTATCTTCCCTGGCATTGCATTGGTGCTGATTGCGCTGAGCGTAAACCTGTTGGGTGATTGGTTGCGCGATGCGCTTAATCCCAGACTTCGCTAAGGACCATTGGCTATGAGCTTGTTAGAAGTTAATCGCTTGGTGGTTGAGTTTCCGACCCGGCGCGGCACGCTACGCGCCCTGGACGAGGTCTCGTTTGAGATTGCCCCCGGTGAGATACTGGGTGTGGTGGGCGAATCGGGTGCAGGCAAGTCGCTAACAGGCGCATCCATCATTGGTTTGCTAGAACCACCGGGTCGCATTGCGTCGGGAACTATCGTGTTAGATGGCCGACGCATTGACAACCTACCCCAAGATGAGATGCGAAAAATCCGGGGGCGCCAAATAGGCGCTATTTTTCAGGACCCGCTGACCTCCCTTAACCCGCTTTACTCTGTGGGGCGGCAATTGATCGAGACCATCACAACGCATCTGCCGGTGAGCCAGTCGGAGGCGGAAAAACGCGCCATCCAGTTGCTCGAAGACACCGGCATTCAAGCGGCAGAGGAGCGTATCCACCACTTTCCGCATCAGTTCAGCGGTGGCATGCGCCAGCGGGTGGTGATCGCGTTGGCGCTAGCGGCAGAGCCTCGACTGATTGTGGCGGACGAACCCACGACCGCGCTTGATGTTTCGGTTCAGGCGCAGATCATCGGTTTGCTCAAGTCGATTTGCCGCCAAAGAGGGGCAGCGGTGATGCTGATCACCCACGATATGGGGGTTATTGCTGAAACCTGTGACCGTGTTGCAGTGATGTACGCCGGGCGCGTTGCCGAAATCGGGCCGGTGGAGCAGGTGATTAACCAGCCGTCGCACCCCTACACCCGTGGCCTAATGAGTTGCATTCCAGACATGGACGTGGACAGGGAGCACCTACAGCAAATTGATGGCGCGATGCCCCGACTGAATGCCATTCCCAGTGGGTGTGCTTTTAGCCCACGGTGTTCGCATGCCATCGACAGGTGCACAACCGAAAGGCCAGAGTTGGTGGCCGCCGGGGTCACCCGTGCCGCTTGCTGGCTACCGGCGGCCCAGAGTTCGTTTGAGAGTACCGCTGCAGTTGTTGTGGAGCCTTCGGTATGAGTGTTTCGTCTCTCGTTCAGGCCAAGGATTTGGCGCGTAGTTTTGATGTTTCGGCCCCGTGGCTTAACCGTGTGCTTGAGCGCAAGCCACGCCAGTTGCTGCACGCGGTGGATGGGGTCAGTTTTGAAATTCAAAAAGGGCAAACCTTAGGACTGGTGGGAGAGTCCGGCTGTGGCAAGAGCACAGTTGCAAGGCTGTTGGTAGGCCTGTATGCCCCCAGCGGCGGTCAATTCCAGTTTGATGGCGTGGATGCGCATTCTGCCTACCTGAGCCCTGAAGGGCGTGTTTTGCGCCGACGTATCCAGATGATTTTTCAGGATCCCTACGCCAGCCTAAATCCCCGTTGGACGGTGGCCGATATCGTGGCTGAACCCCTGCTGGAGCACGGACTTTTAAAAGACCCTCAAGACCGCTTGGAGCGGGTGGGCACGCTGCTTCAATCGGTTGGCCTAAGCCCGCTAGACGGCGTCAAGTACCCGCATCAGTTTTCGGGTGGGCAAAGGCAACGCATTTCGATTGCCCGCGCCTTGGCCACCGAGCCTGAATTTTTGGTGTGCGATGAGCCCACCTCGGCGCTGGATGTCAGTGTGCAGGCGCAGGTTTTAAATCTGATGAAGGATTTGCAGCGCGAGCGTGGGTTGACTTACCTTTTTATCAGCCACAACTTGGCGGTGGTGAGGCATGTCAGTGACCACGTGGGCGTGATGTACTTAGGCCGACTGGTAGAAATAGCGGACAAAGCCACCCTGTTCAATCAGCCGCGCCACCCCTATACGCGAATGCTTTTAGAAGCCATTCCTAAATTGCGGGATACGAAGCGTTCACGCACGCCCGTTCAGGGCGAAGTACCCAACCCGCTCAATCCACCCACCGGGTGCGCGTTTCACCCCCGATGCCCCCATGCGAATGCCCGATGCAAGGTAGAACGCCCAGCCATGCTGGCGTTAGGTGGGATTCGGATTGCCTGCCATGGGGTGGAGGAAGGTCGGATTTGAATGCGGGCAGAGGTTCGCTAAATCTGGCTGCGTGAGCACCAAGTGTCATGGACTTGACACGAAAAAACAGTAATATCGTTTCATGTACAACGAAACCTTAATTGCTGCCGTCGATCTGGGGTCCAACAGTTTTCGACTGGAAATTGCCCGCCACGAGAACGGACACATTCAACGCGTGGCCTACCTTAAAGAGATGGTGCGCCAGGGTGGGGGGTTGGACACCGACCGTAACCTCACCCCACAGGCCATGCAAAGCGGCTGGGACTGCTTATCTCGTTTTGCCGAGCGCTTATCGGGATTTAAGCCCTCACAGGTGCGTGCCGTTGCGACCCAAACGCTAAGAGAGGCACGCAACCGGGATGTGTTTTTGAAACGCGGCGGTGAGATTTTGGGGTTTCCCATTGAGGTGATTGCCGGCACCGAAGAGGCCCGCCTGATTTACCAGGGCGTGTCCAATCTGTTGCCGCACGACCAAGAACGGCGCTTGGTGCTAGACGTTGGCGGCAGGTCTACCGAGTTGGTGTTGGGAACAGGCCTTGTGGCTTCAAAAACCGCGTCGTTTCGCTTGGGGTGCGTGGCCTGGTCAATGAAGTACTTCCCTAGCGGGCAATTGAACGCCGCTGCCTTTGCACAGGCCAGCGTTGCGGCGCAGGCCATTTTGGACGAGGCACTCGACAGTTATCCCAAAGACCGATGGAGCAAAGCCTACGGGGCATCGGGGACCGTTGGGGCGGTTGCAGAAGTGCTGGCATTGGCAGGATTTTCAGGTACAGAGATTAGTTTGGAAGGGGTCAAATGGCTGATCAAGGCCATGGTACGCGCCGGCCACCTGGACAACCTGCAACTGGACGGACTGAAAGACGAGCGCCGTACCGTGATTGCTGGCGGGGTCAGCATTTTGCACGCGCTGATGACCATGCTGCAAATTGACACCCTTGAAGTGGCCCAGGGCGCCTTGCGCCACGGCGTACTTTATGAGATGGTGACGCGCGACGATGAAACCGCCGATATGCGGGATTTATCGGTAGAGCTTCTGGCACAACGTTTTGCCGTAGACACGGCCCAGGGCCAGCGCGTTCGCCAATGCGCCATTCATTTGCTCAAGGCGATGTTCAATGGCAGCGCGAAAGATGATTCCGCTTGCCAACGCAGTTGCCAAAAAGTGGGCTGGGCGGCGCAACTGCACGAGGTAGGCACTGCGATATCACACAGTGACTACCACAAGCATGGGGCCTACATTTTGGACAACGCCGACATGGTTGGGTTTAGCATGACCCAGTTGCACCGCATGGGCCTGCTGATTTTGGGCCAGCGTGGAAAGCTAAAAAAAATCGAGATGGAACTTGAAGACGGCGATCTGGCAAAAATGTTGTTGGCCCTGCGCATCAGCGTGATTCTGTGCCACGCCCGCAAAAACCCCAAGGTAGTGCCGCTTCATATTCACTGCCACGACCCTAAGCGACAGGTGAGGCTAACCGCCTCCACACAGTGGTGCGCGCAGTTCCCACAATCGGCCCATCTTTTGCAGCAAGAGGTGGTGGCCTGGCAGCGCGCCCCTTGGACGTTTGAATTTGTGACAACTGAATGACAGGTGTGACAACTGTGACGAATATGACACTCGCTTGATTTTCGTTAACCGTATAAACTGTTTTTTTACAGCATTTCCGGACAAGAACCTATGAAATCAAACACCGTCAAAACCACGCCAGCACCGGCCGCTAAAAAAGTAGCCCAACCGACTGCGGTGGCCAAGAAAGCGCCGCCACGCAAAGCGCCTGTGGCCAAACACGCGGCACCAGCGCCCCAACCGGCAGCTCAAAAAGTTGCCGTGCCAGCCGAGTCAGCCAAACCAAAAAAGCCCAAGTTAGTGCGCGATAGCTTCACGATTCCTAAAGGCGAATACACCGTACTTGAATCACTCAAACAGCGGTCTGTAGACCTAGGCCAAACCGCGCGTAAAAGCGAGCTGTTGCGGGCCGGGATTAAGGCACTGGCTGCGATGCCGGACCAGGCATTTAAAGCAGCGCTTGCGGCAGTTCCGGCCATCAAAACCGGTCGCCCTGGCAAAGCCAAGTAACGCCAGCCTTTGCGCTAGGCCTTGTTGCCCGCCGCGTAGCGTGCCATTAGGGTTGCTTGGGCAGCTAGCTTGCCAACACGCAGCGCTGGCACAGCCCCGGCGGCTTTGGCAGTGACCGCGGCCTTAGCGGGCACCGCGCGTGTGTAGTGACCCTGGGCGTTGGCCACCCAAGCGTCCACACTGTCATTGAGGTAAGTGCTTAAGCATTCGTCAATGATGCGCCGGCGAAGCGCTGCGTCTTCTACCGGCCAGGCGATTTCTACCCGTCTGAGCATATTTCGGTTCATCCAGTCGGCACTGGACAAGTACAGGCTTTCTTCGGTGCCATGCTGAAAGTAAAACACGCGGGAATGCTCTAGGAATCGACCAATCACCGACCGTACCCGAATGTTATCGGTAGCACCTACGCGCCCTGCGGGCAGCATGCACGCCCCGCGAACAATCACGTCTATCTGAACCCCGGCCTGCCCGGCCTCTACCAAGGCCTGCATCAAGGGCTCGTCGGTTAAGGAATTCATCTTCAAAATAATACGGCTGGCCTGCCCGGCACGCGCAGCCTTGGCGGCGTTGCCAATGTGTTGAACCATGCTCTTTTGCAACTGGAAAGGCGCAATCAACAGCTTACTCAGGCGAGGGATCTTGCTTTGGTTGGCCAGTAGGTTGAACACCCGCTCCACGTCCAGCGTGAGCTTGGGGTCAGCGGTGAGGTAACTGATATCGGTGTACAGCCTGGCGGTGCGGGCGTTGTAGTTGCCAGTGGAAAGATGCGCGTAGCGGCGTATGGCCCGCCCTTCCCGCCTGGATACCAACAGCATTTTGGCGTGGGTTTTGAGGCCCACCACCCCATACACCACCTGTGCGCCTATGCTTTCGAGTTGCTCGGCCCAGTTGATATTGGCCTCTTCATCAAAGCGGGCTTTTAGCTCCACCACCACCGTCACCTCTTTGCCGCGCCGCACCCCTTCGGCCAGCAAATCCATGAGTGACGAGTCTGAACCCGTTCGGTAAATGGTTTGCTTGATGGCCAGCACATTGGGGTCTCTCACCGCATCGCGCAAGAAAGCCAACACACCATCAAAACTTTCAAATGGCTGGTGAATGAGTACGTCGCCCTCGTTCAGGCGATCAAAGGTCGTTCCGCTAATGGCCAAGGATGCCGGAAAGCTGGGCACATACTTCTGAAAAAGCCACTTGGATTTGTCCACCAGGTCAATCAACTGACTCAAGCGCACCAAGTTAACCGGGCCAGGCACCCTGAACAAAGCGGTTTTGGGCAAGTCAAACTGCTTGAGTAAAAATTCATACAGGTACTCAGAGCAACCGGAAGACACTTCCAGCCTAACGGCCTGGCCAAAATGGCGGTGCACCAGGCCCTGGCGCAGTGCAGTACGCAGGTTTTTGGCGTCTTCTTCGTCCACTGCCAAGTCCGAATGGCGGGTCACCCGAAATTGTGAGAACTGCCCCACCACACGCCCCGGGAAAAGCTCTTTCAAATGCGCGCGCACCACACTGGAAATCGATACAAACAGCATGCGTTTACCGGATAGCTTTTCTGGCAAACGTATAAGCCTGGGCAGTGCCCTTGGGATCTTGACAATGGCAATATCGTTGTCCCGGCCAAAGGCGTCTTTTCCGGACAATCTAACGATAAAGTTCAGCGACTTATTGGCCACCTGCGGGAACGGGTGCGCCATGTCCAACCCAACGGGCAACAGCATGGGCCGCACTTCACGCTCAAAGTAGGCTTTTACCCAGCGGTGCTGCGCGGCGTTGCGCTCGCCGTAAGACAGGATGCTGACGCCGCCCGCAGCAAAAGCGGGCATGAGCACATCGTTGTAAAGGGCGTACTGCTCGGCCACCAGGGCGTGTGCCACTTGGCTAAAAGGGTGGCTGCTTGAGGTGTCCTGCGCCTTTTGTGCCTCGGCAAGGGTGTCGCGTCCCTGGTGCAGCGCCGCCCTGACCTCAAAAAATTCGTCTAAATTGGACGAGACGATGCACAGGTAGCGCAGCCGCTCTAACAGCGGCACTTCGGGGCGCTTGGCCCAGTCCAGTACGCGCTGGTTAAAGGCCAAGAGGCTGAGGTCACGGTCTAGCCAAGTGGGTGCCACCATAGGGGCGGCCACCGCTTTGGAGGACATTCGCACAGTCGTCATGGGTTGACTTCATTGGCTTGTGCGCGCAAAGCAAGACGCCAGCGCTCAGCAGGCCACCTGAGCGTGAACTTTGACCCCTGCCCAAGTTCGCTGGCAATCAACAACTGCCCGCCGTGGCGATGCATGACGTGCTTGACAATCGCCAGGCCCAAACCTGTACCTCCGGACTCGCGCGAACGGCTGCCGTCCACCCGGTAAAAGCGCTCGGTCAGACGGGGCAAGTGTTCTTCAGAGATTCCAACACCCGTGTCTTGAACCATGATGGCGAGAATTCCCTCAGGCATTGTTTCAGCGGTAACGGAAATCGTTCCACCGGCTGGCGTGTACCGCACGGCGTTGCTGACTAAATTGGACAGTGCGCTTTGCACCTCGCTGGCCTCGCCCTGCAAAACACCCGCCTCCAGCAACGGTGGCAATTCGAATGCCAGGACCTGTGGATTCGCGGCATGCCCCAGCGTCGCTGACAGGGCTCTGGCCTCCTGCTCACACTGTGCAAAAAGATGGCTAAGGGGTATGGAGGCGTTCATACCGGGTGCCGGGCTTCCCTCAATACGTGACAGGGTGAGTAAATCGTCTACCAGCACCTGCATACGGTGGGAATGCACGGCCATCATCGCCACATAGTGCGAGGTTTCCGCAGGGCTTAAAGGCAAGGTTTGAATCGTTTCAATAAAGCCCGAAAGCACTTGCAATGGGGTGCGAATTTCATGCGACACGTTGGCCACAAAATCACGGCGCATAGCCTCGGCCTGTTCTATCAGGGTAATGTCGCGCGTGAGCAGCAACTGCTTGCCCTCGCCGTAAGGATGGCGCTGCACAGAGATGCGCACGGGCCTGTCCAAACGGTGGTTGCGCGCGTCCATTAAGACCGGCTCGGCCGGCTTGTCACGGGCCATGTACTCGGTAAACACCGGGTCACGCATCAAATTGCCAATGCGTTGGCGCAAATCCCTTTCAGGGTGTATGCCCAATTGCGCTGCCGCCGTCTGGTTGCACCATTCAATTTGCGCCTCGGCGTCCAGCATTACCACGCCATTGGGTGAGGCCTGTATGGCCGACAAGAAATCCGTTAGACGTTGTTCGCCCGCTTCAATGCTCAATGCACGATCTTTCAACAGCCTGCTGGCACGGTCGGCAAATATGCCCCACCAACCTGTTAGCTCGGGCACGGCCTGCAAATTGCCACGGCGTATCCATGACCGCAGGGTGTGCGCCCGCCAAGCGTCCAACAGCACCCATGCAAACGCGGCCACCAGTGAGCCGGCCCAAAAGGCCCACAGAACGTGCCTTGTGTCACCCCATTCTGCCCAGGCCCATCCCACTGTGGCACCTAAGGCCACGGTGACGGTAAACGAGAGGAATCGATGAATCACAGGCGTGGCCCAGTCGTTGAAGCCCGTGGCACCGCCATTCGGTACCCCACTCCACGCACGGTTTCAACCATGTTGCCCGCATCGCCCAGCGCTTCTCGCAGGCGTTTGACATGGACATCCACGGTGCGCTCTTCAATAAACACGTGATCGCCCCATACCCGGTCCAAAAGTTGGCTGCGGCTGTGCACGCGCTCGGGGTGGTGCATCAAGAAATTGAGTAATTTGAACTCGGTGGGCCCCAAACGCAGGGCTTGATCGGCGTACATCACCCTATGCGTTGAACCGTCCAGCACCAGTTCACCCATGCGCACCACGTCACTGGCCTGCTCGGGTGCGCGCCGGCGCAAAACGGCCCGAATGCGGGCCATCAACTCCTGGGTAGAAAACGGCTTGGTAATGTAATCGTCAGCCCCGGCGTCCAAGCCCATGACTTTATCGGGTTCATCCCCGCGAGCGGTGAGGATCAAAATTGGCGTGGTTTTGGTTCGGGGGTCGGCGCGCCACCTGCGTGCCAACTCTAGGCCACTTTGGCCTGGCAGCATCCAGTCCAACAAAATAACGTCGGGCAATACCTCTTCCATACGCTTTTGTGCGGTTATGCCATCGTGTGCCACCACGGGCAACATACCTTGGTGGCGCAGGTTAATGGCAATCAGCTCTGCAATGGCCGGTTCATCCTCTACCACCAACACCCGGGCTATTTTCATGGTCATGGGTGGGTGCTAGATTTAGCCCATTGCAGACTCAACGTCGGCCAAGGGGGTATGGCGCACGTCTTCGCCTTTGACGATGTAGATAATGAACTCAGCGATGTTTTTTGCATGGTCGCCAATTCGTTCTATGGCTTTGGCCACAAACAACAAATCCAAACTGGCCGAGATGGTGCGCGGGTCTTCCATCATGTAGGTGATGAGCTTGCGAACAAAGCCATCAAACTCTTTGTCGATTTCGTGGTCTTCGCGCAAGATGCTGACCGCCATGGGAACATCCAAGCGCGCAAAAGCATCCAAAGCGTTGCGCAACAGGCCAGAAGCCAATTCGGCGGAGGTGCGCAAATCACCCGAGGGCAGTGACCGGGGTGCCGCCCCTTTAATAATGGACTTGACCATGCGGGCAATTTTTGCTGCCTCGTCGCCCACACGCTCTAGGTTGGCGGTGGTTTTGGACAGGGCCATCAGCAGGCGCAAGTCACGGGCGGTGGGTTGACGCCGTCCAATCACTGAGGTGATTTCACGGTCAATCTCAACCTCAAGCGCATTCACTTTGTTCTCTATCACCAGTACGTCGTCGGCCGCTTCAGTGCTGAACTGCGACAGCGCGTAAACCGCCTGTTTGATCTGCGACTCGACCAGTCCGCCCAACTCCATCACGTGCGATGAAATGTTGTTGAGATCAGAATCGAACTGCGAAGAAAGGTGTTTATCGGGCATGGAGGTCTCCTATTAGCCAAAACGGCCAGTAATGTAATCTTCGGTCGCGGATTTTTTCGGTTTGAAAAAGATTTGCTCGGTTTCGCCAAACTCCACCAATTCGCCCAGGTACATGTACGCGGTGAAGTCGCTGCAACGGGCGGCCTGTTGCATATTGTGAGTCACGATGGCGATGGTGTAATCGGCCTTGAGTTCATGCACCAATTCCTCTACCTTACCGGTAGAGATAGGGTCTAAAGCCGAGGTGGGTTCGTCTAGCAAAAGCACCGAGGGTTTGACCGCAACGCTGCGGGCAATGCACAGGCGCTGTTGCTGCCCGCCCGACAAAGACAAACCATTTTGCCCCAATTTGTCTTTGACTTCGTTCCACAAAGCGGCCTTGGTCAGGGCCCATTCCACCCGCTCGTCCATTTCGGTTTTGCTCAGTTGGTCATACAGGCGCACGCCAAAGGCGATGTTGTCGTAAATCGTCATGGGGAACGGCGTTGGCTTTTGGAACACCATGCCGATGCGTGCGCGCAGCAAGTTCAAGTCTTGGCTGGGACTCAAAATGTCTTGGCCGTAAAACTGTATCTGCCCTTCGGCCCGTTGGCCAGGGTACAGGCTGTACATGCGGTTCAAAGTGCGCAGCAGCGTTGATTTACCACACCCTGATGGGCCGATAAAGGCCGTGACTTTGCGTTCGGCAATGTTCATCGTGATGTCGCGCAGGCCCTGGAACTTGCCATAAAAGAAGTTCAGGTTACGCACTTCAATGGCGTTTTTTAAAGGGGTTGGGGTGTCGGTCATTTGGAGTTCCAGACAAATTTAAGAGCGAACTTTTTCTCGGAAAAACACGCGGGCCAATATGTTCAGTACCAGCACTGTCAAGGTAATAAGCAGTGCCCCCGCCCAAGCCAAGCGCACCCAGTTGTCGTAGGGGCTCATGGCAAACTGGAAAATGACCACCGGCAGGTTGGCCATGGGCGCGCCCATATTGGTGCTAAAGAATTGGTTGTTCAGCGCCGTAAACAACAGGGGTGCGGTCTCACCACTGATGCGCGCTATCGCCAAAAGAACACCGGTCATCACGCCACTTTTTGCGGCGCGTAAAGAAATAAATGTGGCCACCTTCCAGCGCGGAGCGCCTAAGGCAAAGGCCGCTTCGCGCAGACTGCCTGGCACCAAACGCAGCATGTTTTCGGTGGTGCGCATCACCACCGGCACTGCAATCAATGACAGGGCTAGGCTTCCGGCATAGCCAGAAAAATTACCCACAGTGGCCACGGCTATCGAATACACAAAAAGTCCCAACACAATCGACGGGGCCGACAACATGATGTCCGTCACAAACCGAGTTAGTTCAGCGGTTTTACTCGAGTCGCCGTACTCGCTTAAATACACGCCGGCAAATATCCCAATCGGAGTTGACACCAAAACCGACAATCCAACGATCATCAAACTGCCCACAATGGCGTTACGCAGCCCCCCTCCTTCGGTGCCAGGCGCAGGTGTATCGCGAACGAACAACAACCCGTCCATCGCGGCCAGACCGTTGGAAAACAGCACAAATAAAATCCATACCAATACTGCCAAGCCGAGCACCATCGCGCCCATCGAAAAAGCAAGCCCTACCGCGCTGGTCGCACGGCGTTTGCGGTACAAATGCTGGTTAACTTCCATTTGATTTCCTTTAAATACCTTTGGCTTTTTCGGTGCGTTGAATCACCACTTTAGCCAAGGCCAGCACCACAAATGTGATAACAAACAGTAAGAACCCAAGCGCAAACAGGGTGGAGAAATGCAAGCCTTCTGCTTCGCCAAACTCATTGGCCAGTACCGAGGCAATTGAGGTTCCTGGCGAGAACAGTGAGGTGGGCAATCGGTTGGCGTTACCAATCACAAAGGTGACCGCCATGGTCTCGCCCAAGGCACGGCCAAATCCCAACATCACCCCACCGATCACACCCGTTTGGGTGTACGGCAGCACCACTTTACGCACCACCTCCCAGGTGGTACACCCCAGGGCATAGGCCGATTCACGCAGAATGGGGGGGGTAATTTCAAACACATCGCGCATCACCGCCGCGATAAAAGGCAACACCATAAATGCCAACACGACACCTGCGGCCAAGATGCCTATCCCGTTGGTGGCACCACCCACGAGCCACCCTACAAAAGGCATAGACTCCAACAACTTTTGCACTGGCATTTGGAAGTAGGTTGCAAACAACGGCGCAAACACGAACAAACCAAACATGCCATAAATAATAGAGGGCACCGCAGCCAACAACTCAATGGCGGTACCCAACGGACGGCGCATCCATACGGGGCAGGTTTCAGTCAAGAAAACCGCAATGCCAAAGGCCAGCGGCACCGCAATCAATAGCGCAATCGCCGAACTTGCCACTGTACCGGCAATCGCGATGGCTGCGCCAAAGTCATCTTTGTTGATATCCCATTCCACATGCCACAAAAATGGCACGCCGAATTTTTGAAACGTGGGCCAAGCGTTCACAAACAGTGAAACGATGATGCCCGTCAGTGCCAGCAGCACCAACAATGAAAACGACTGGGTGACCCGGTGGAACAAAACATCCTGTAGGCGTTGCTTTTTGGCCACTGTCGCCATCCCTGGGCGCACCACCTGGCTGGATTCATGCGCCACATCGGCTAAAGGGATCATTTCAGGAGCTTGGTTCATACAAGGGTCTAGAAGAAAAACAAAAGTCCGTCGGAAGATGTACTAAGTGCTACAGCAACCGACGGTTCGCATGATCACTCATCGCTGAGTGGAGTTTACTTTTGAATTTGGCTCCACACCCTGGTACGGATGGCCGATGTCAACGAATCAGGCAAGGGCACATAGTCCAGATCCGCTGCCATTTTCTTGCCGTTGACAAACGCCCAATCAAAAAACTTCAGCGCGTCATTGCTATTGCCTTTGTCGGCAGGCACCTTGTACATCAAAATAAACGAGGCGGTGCTAATAGGCCAGCTATTGGCACCTTTGGCGTTCACCATAGATACGCCCATGCCCGGCACGCTAAACCAGTCGGCACCGGCAGCGGCGGCGGCAAAAGTCAAATCGTCAGGCGACACATATTTACCATCGGCGTTGGCCATTTGCAAAAAGTTCATGTTGTTCTTTTTGACGTATGCGTATTCCACGTAGCCCACAGAGCCCTTCACGCGGTTCACGTTAGCCGCAACACCCTCGTTACCCTTACCACCCACCGATGAAGGGGCAGGCCACTTGACTGCAGCACCTTTGCCTACTTTGTCGGCCCAGTCTTTGCTAACGGTGTTCAGGTAATCGGTAAAGTTAAACGTGGTGCCAGACCCATCAGCGCGGTGCACGACGGTAATTGCTTGATCGGGCAACGCTTTGCCGGGATTCAAAGCGGCTAGCTTGGCGTCATTCCACTTCAAAATATTACCCAAGAAAATGTCGGCCAACACGGGGCCAGTGATACGCAGTTCACCGGGCTTAAAGCCGTCCAAGTTCACCACGGGAACTGTGCCACCAATAATGGCGGGGAACTGCACCAGGCCGTCTTTATCCAGGTCAGCACCAGAGACTGGCGCGTCGGTGGCACCAAAGGTCACGGTCTTGGCCTTGATCTGACGAATCCCACCAGAAGAACCAATGGATTGGTAATTGAGCCCTACGCCGGTTGCAGCTTTGTAAGCTTCAGCCCATTTGGCATAGATAGGAAACGGAAATGTGGCACCCGCGCCGGTGATATCGGCAGCCAGGGCAGAGCCCATGGCCAAAGCCGACAGGGTCACGGCAGCAAGCGATTTGATAAATACAGGTTTGAGGTTCATAAATGTCCTTGGTTACGTTGAGACCAAGGGCACTTTAACCCCGCAATATGACGAAACTGTGACACTAACCACAGTCGTAGGCATTTTGCAATCTACGACAAGCCTTCCGGGAAAGTCTTATTGCAACATTTTTTGTAGCGCAGACTTTTGAGATGTGGCCGTACCCACCAGGGCAAAACCCATTAAGGCCCCATCCTCACCCAGCCACTTGGCTTGCACAAAATCCGGGCCGCTTTCGGTATGCCAGTGGCCTGCAACTCCATTTGGAGGGGGTACCACGACCACCCCTATGGCGGGGGTTTTGACCACCACCGGCATGGCAGGGTAGGTCAAAGCAACCGCCTGCCCTGTCAAATGGGCGGCCAAGGTGCGTGCACACTGCATCAAGGGCATCACGTAAGGCAACCATCGGCCTTCAACCTCGGCGCCATCCCCAAGGGCGTATAGGCCGGGGTGACTGGTTGCAAGCTGCCGATTAACCACGATGCCGTGAGAGGTCGTTAAACCAGCGGTTTGCGCCAATTCCAAGCGGGGTCGTAAGCCCACGGCCGACACCACCGTATCGGCCAGGCATTGCTGCCCGCTCGATAGCTCCAAGCGCAGCGCCTGGCCTTCTGCGTGTACCGACTGCACAAACGCTCCGAAGTGAAACTTTACGCCCGCCGTACTTAGCGCTTCTTGCACCATAACACCTGCCCGCTCAGGCAGCAGGCGACCCAGGGGATGGGCGCTTGGGTCCACAACGGTGACCTTGTAGCCACCCAGCACCAGGTCGTTGGCAAATTCGCACCCAATCAAGCCTGCACCCATGATCACCACGCGCTTACTAGCGGTCAACAATTCACGAAACCTTGCATAGTCCTCCAAACTATTGATAGACACCACCCGATGCGCGCCATCGCCTTGCAACGGCACACGCACGGGTTCGGCACCGGTCGCCAACACGAGTCGCTGATAGGGTACAGGGCCTGTACTGGTCTCCAAGGTTTGCGTATCTTTGTTAATCGAATAGGCGTGGGTGTCGGCCATCAACTGCACGTTCAACTGCTGGGCCATCTCGGTTGCTGGGGTGCCTAGCAACTGCGCAGCGGTCTTGCCTGCAGCTAGCGCGTTGGACAGCATGGGCTTGCTATAAAAATGCCCCTGACCCTCAGTAACCAGGGTGACCGGCGTGACCGCATCGAGCTTGCGAAACTCTCGCACCAAGGTCCAAGCGGCCATGCCGCTGCCCACCACCACAAGGCCTTTTCCATCGCTGGTCATGTCGTTGCCTTTCATTTACAGGCCCAACTCCACCATCTCAAAATCGGCCTTGGCGACGCCGCAGTCTGGGCATTCCCAGTCTTGGGGGATGTCCTCAAAACGGGTGCCCGCTGCGATGCCATCCTGTGGCAGGCCTTTCGCTTCGTCGTAAATAAAGCCACAAACAATACATTGCCAAACTTTCATAGGGTTCTCCAAAAAACTGATAAAGGGTTGAATGGTGTTTACTGCACTGAGGATGCACTCAAAGCGTTAAGCGCTTGCTGGTAGTGGTTGGCGTGACGCTCCTCTACTTTGGCCAACGCGGCAAAGCGCTTCGCGGCCTTTTCTAAAACGGCTTTGAACTGCGCGGCGTGCACTTTGGATTCACTGATCTGCTCGTCCATCTCGGCCACGGCAGCGGCGTTGCCTTCTTCAAGGGCGATGGCTTTGAAGCCTGGGTACATCTCGCTGTACTCGTAGGTCTCGCCCTCAATCGCTATCTGCAAGGCCTTGGCTGGTGTCATTTGGTCGGCGGGATACAGCAAATCCAAATGGCCAAAGGCGTGCATGACCTCTTGGTCGGCCGTGCGCTCAAAAATAGTGGCGGTGGCTTCGTCACCAGCGGCACGGGCCAGCTTGGCAAAGTAGCGGTACTTGATATGCGCCATGGATTCGCCTGCGAATGCAGATTCCAGGTTCTGGCGGGTTTTGATGTCAGGTCGTGTCATGGTGGGTTTCCTTTGAGTGAATAAAGTTACAACGGGGTGAATTTTGGGCTTGTAAGCGTGATCTGTCTAACGCATAATTTAGATAGTTTTAATCTAAATCGTAGATAACAGAATCCATTCATGACCGCCCTACCCTCACTGCGGCAGTTGCGCTACCTGTTGGCGCTGGCCGAACACCTGAACTTCACCAAAGCGGCAGAGGTTTGTTTTGTGAGCCAGTCCACGCTTAGCACGGGGCTTAAAGAGCTAGAAAACACACTGGGCGTGCAGCTGGTGGAACGCAGCAAGCAGGCCGTGGCGCTTACCTCAATCGGCCAGGCCATTGTGGAGCGGGCACGCCATGTCATTACCGCCGCAGAAGACCTGCGCGACTTTGCTTTTGACGCAGCCCTCCCCATGAAGGCCACACTGCGGCTAGGCCTTATTCCAACCATCGCGCCTTTTGTGCTGCCACGGGTAATGCCCTTGTTGGCCCAAAAGTTTCCCGATTTGCAGCTTGCCCTAAGAGAAGACTTGACCGGCCAATTGCTAGAGCGTTTGCGCAATCGGCAACTTGATTTTGCGCTTATCGCCCTGCCCTACGACACCCAAGGCTTACACGTTCAAGCCTTGTATAAAGACAAATTTTGGCTGGTGGGCCGCCCGGGTGACCCGGCATTGGCACGTAAGTCACTGGCCCATAGCCGCGACTGGACCGATCGCTTGTTGCTGTTGGAAGAAGGCCATTGCCTGCGTGACCATGCCTTACGCGCGTGCCGCACCAGCGAACTGGCCAGCGTGCCCGGCATTGAGGCCACCAGCCTACTCACACTCGTACAAATGGTGGCCAGTGGCATGGGTATTGCGTTACTGCCCGCCATGGCCATTGACAGCGGGCTGCTACAACACTTATCACTCAGCGCCAAGCCCTTGGTGGCCCCCGCCCCCGCGCGCGAGATTGCCCTGGTCACGCGCACCACTTCGGCGCACATGGCCGAGTTTGAAGCGATCGCTAAGATGCTATGCGTGGCCCAGCCTAAGCCTCAATAACCCACTGCAGCGCCAGCCACCCTAGTGCCTCCGCTGTCCCTGGCGTTTACGCTAATTGGTTTTGAACAATTTGGGCAAGGCATCATTGAGCGCGGCGTTGAGTCCTTGATCGTTTAAGCGCCGAAACTCAGAGACATAGCCCCAGTACAACAATTTGTCGTTCTCAAAAGCCAGAATATACGCATCAACCTGTACCCCGTTGGCCATCATATATCGTTGAAACTCTACGACGCGATTTCCAGACTTACCGGTCTGCACGGCCAAGGGCTCCTGCTGAAACTTAGCCTTTACCGTTTGGGGTGACATCCCCTTGTCAAGAAACCCCAACATATGGCCATTCAACTGCGGCCCCACACATCCAGCCAATAGGCAAAGCGCAACAATAGTTAACCCACGTTTGATGTTCATTTCGGCGCCTTCAGTGCAACTTCGAGATGTACCTTGAGTTCAGGCATGATGGAGCTGATATTCGTATCCGGATCCTTGCTGAGCTCTTCAATAGTGCCCCAAGCGTGCAGCGCTCGCGAGGGTAAAGTTTGAATCACCAAATACGGCGTTGTGACAGGGACGGTATAAAAAATTGGCATACACGTGGGGGTGCAAACCATCGTCATTTGTTGCTGGGTTCCGGTTTGCAACCGGAAATGCCGCACGGCAAAGGTGTTACCCCCCGAACTAAACTGGAACTGCGCGTTGGGCGTGGCTTTGTTCAGAATTTGCTCCACAGCTTCAGGCGCTGCATTTCGGGTTAATGCACCAATTTGACCCCGCTGCAGAGGCACCTGCGAGGCGCACCCCACAAAGATCAATAAGGTCGATACAAGTAGGGCGATGCGAAACAGCTTCATGAGAACTCCATGTGAAATGCCATCAATTCAAACAACCGGATGTTAAGCCCATATCCCGGTTTGCAGCGCTGATCGGTTGGCCAGTATTTGGTACCAGGGCCTAGGAATTACCCTGATCGACGCTATGCAGCGCCCTGCCCAGCCGCTCCACACCTTCCCTAATTTTGGCCAAATCGGCGGTAGCAAACGACAATCTAAACGTGCTGGTATCGGGATTTTTGGCGTAAAACGGCGCACCGGGCACAAAGGCCACCAGGTGGTCTATGGCGCGTTTGGCAAAGGCGCTGGCGTCTTGGCCGTTCTGCATTTTGGCCCATACAAACATGCCGCCTTTGGGGGGTACAAAAGTGATGGCATCGCCCAGGTGCTGGCGCAGGCAGTCGCCCATCACCTGTGCCCGCTCGGCGTATACCTTGCGCACCGCACCCAAGGCGGCATCCAACCGGTTAGAGGCCAAATAACGCGCGGCGATGGCTTGCGACAAATTGCTGGTATGGGCGTCGCTAAACTGTTTGCACATGGTGGCTTTGGCCAGCAATTCAGGGGGCGCAATCAACCAACCCACGCGCAGGCCAGGGCTTAGGATTTTGCTAAAGCTGCCGCAATGCACGATCAGGTCATCGGCACCGGGCACCTTGGCCGCCAGCGATTTAATGCTGGGGGGTGGGGGCTGGTCAAAATACAGCTCACCGTAAGGGTCGTCCTCTATCACCAATGTGTTGGTCTTGACCGCCAGGTCCAAAATGCGCTGGCGTCGCTCCAAACTTAACTGGGCACCGCTGGGGTTGCCAAAGGTGGGAATCAGGTAAACCAACTTGGGTTGGTGTAGGGCGATCAGTTGCTCTAAGGCATCCACATCCACCCCGTCGCCATCAATGGGTGCACCGATGATGTCGGCACCGTACAGTTTGAAGCACTGGATGGTGGCCAAAAAGGTGGGGGCCTCCACAATCACCTTGTCGCCCGGAGAGATCAAGGTTTTGCCCAGCAGGTCCAAAGCCTGTTGGCTGCCCGTGGTCACGATCAAGCCCTCTGGGGCCACGGCCACGCCTTTGTTGGCCATAAAGCGGCTGATCGCCTCACGCGTTGGGCCATAGCCCTCGGTGGCACCGTACTGCAACACGGCCGCCGATTCGTTGGCCAATACCGCCGCACTGGCCTGTGCAATGCCCTCTACATCAAACAAAGCTGGGTCTGGAAACCCCCCGGCAAAACTGATGATGCCGGGCTTGCCCAGTAGTTTAAAAAGTTCCCGAATGGCAGAGGTTTCAATCGCGCCTAGGCGGTCGGCGAATTTGTGGGTGTCAAATGGCATGGGGCATCCTTGGTGGCTGGGCTTTGAAGTTTACCCCGTTGATACAGGTCCATCACCCCACCAGATCCATCAACTTGCCATACCCGTCCACCACATCGTATTTGACCTGGTCAGAGGTAATTTTGGCGAAAAACCGTCGCGCACATTCGATCTTGCTTTCTTCGATTTTCCTAAGGTCCATGCTGGACATAGACCCCTTGGTTTCGGCTACAAAGTAAACGTGTTTGACCTTGCCAGCCTGAAACGCAATTGCCCAGTCGGGGTTGTAGTTGCCCACCGGGGTGGGGATAAAAAAGCCGCGTGGCAGCTTGGCATAGACCACCACTTCGGTGCTGGCATCCAACTCTTGCACAAAATCACGCTCGTTTTTGGAATCGGTAAACACGTAGTCGTAAATGTGGTGTTTGGCCTCTACGGCCTTGCTGAAATCGTCCTTGGCTTTGCCTTGGGTGAAGATGTCTAGCGTGTGCGTGTCCCCCGTGGGGTCGTAAGCGATGTGCTCCACAATCACCGTTGCCTTTTGCTCGTTGATCAGGCGGGCCGCTTGTTGCATAAAGTCTTCAGGGTTGGTGCGGTATTGGCTAAACACGGCTTTGTTAATGCCTTGCAACACGCCGGCCACGGTGGCGCGGGTCAGTTGGGTCTCTGTGGCCAGTCTGCCAATCAAGTCGTACTTAACGGCAGAATGGGCTGAACCGACCGCGTAATCAGTGGTCGATTCAGTCACCTTAAACCCACCACCCTTGGCCATATCGTCATACGTGGCTGATTCTTTTTGTTCCCCGGCAATCACTGTGTATTGCATAGGACTAACCCGCAACTCAACCTCTAGGGCCTTGACACACTTGCCCACCAACTCGGGGGTTTCAAACGCCACCGTATAGGCGGCTTTGCGGTTGATGCGATTCCACAAGGCCTTGAACTCGGACTTTTCAAAATTGGCATTCAATGGGTTGGCTTTTACCTTGCGTTCGTCTTCTGGCAGCGGCAACTGCGCGTCACTGAACACGGTGTCAATTAGCGTAAAAACGGCATCGGCATAAGTGGCCAACTCGGGGGGCAAAGCGGCCCGTGTGCCGTCTTTTTTGGCCTCGTGGTAGGCATCGGCAATGTGGTTATCGTCGTTGGTGTAATTGTTTATCAGCAGGTATCCGTAGAGTTGCTTGGCCAATTGCGGGGTTACCGGCACATCACCGGCCGCCGTTTTGAGCACCTTGCCGACAAAGTAGGCCGCATCGGCCACGCGTGGCCGCTCCGACAGGCCTTCGCTAATATCGCGCTGCAAAGCCGTTACAAAGTCTTTGTAGCTCTCGCTGGCCACCACCGTTAGCACGTTGACTTGGTGCACGGTGGCGGGGTTGTCCATACGATCCCCATGATGATTGACGCACAAGCGCAGACCACGCCCCACCTCTTGGCGGCGGCTTACTGTGTTGTCGCTGTGCTTTAAGGTGCAAATCACGAACACGTTGGGGTTGTCCCAACCTTCACGCAGGGCTGAATGCGAGAAGATAAACCGAACCGGCTCGTCAAATGACAGCAGCCGCTCTTTGTCTTTCAAGATTAGATCGTAGGCGTCTACATCGTCGGTTTCGGTGGACTTTTTACCCGTCTCTGGGTCCACCATGCGCTTGGATTTTTTGTCGATAGAGAAGTAGCCATTGTGCGTTTGAGCCGTTGGGATAGCTTGCAGGTAGCGGTTGTAAGGCGTGTCCTCTAGCGTCTGCACCTGCGCCAGTTGCAGGTTGTACTCTTGTTCAAACATCTGGGCGTAGTCGCCCGCTTGTTCGCCCGCATCGCTATAGCTGCGGTACTTGCTCACGGTGTCAATAAAAAACAGCGACAGCACTTTAATGCCCTGGGCAAAAAGCGCTTGCTCTTTTTCAAAGTGGGCTTTAATCGCCTCACGAATCTGGATACGGCGCAAGGCCGGTTCATTGACATCGCCCGTGGCCTCACCCGCCACCAGCTCGTGCCCATTGGTAAACGTCACGGTGTTGGTGAGTGCATTGATATCGGCCACCACAAAGCCCCGGTACTGCTCTAGCGCACCCGACAGTTCAAACAAATTGTCATTGCGGGCCACCTTGCGCAGCACCCGCTTAATGCCGTTAGCCTGCTTCATCTCTAGCTCCACACGCGCCACGGGCGCGGCGGTGGACACTTCAATGGACTCTAAGTACAGGTAGGCGTTGGTGCCCGTTAAGCCTTTAACCGATATGCCGCGCACCGCAATCTTTTTGACCAATTTTTGGTTGTAGGCGTCCAGCGCATCCAGCCGGTGAATCTTGTTGTGCGTCGTCTTGTGCGTGGCCGAATACCTTAGCACCGCCAAGGGTTTGAAGTTGACCAGCGAATCCAGGGTTTTGCCGCCTTCCATCTTTTGCGGCTCGTCCAAAAACAAGATGGGCCGGTTGGCACTGATGACATCAATGGGCTTGCGCGACTGAAAATCGTCCAACGGTTCATAAATGCGGCGTGCATCTTTGCCGGTGGCATTGAAGGCTTGCACATTAATCACCATCACATTGATGCCTGCATCGCTGGCAAAACTCTCCAAGTTGTGCAACTGCTTGGAGTTGTAGATAAAAAAGCGGGCACGCTTCTTGTAATCATCCAGAAAGTGCTGGGCGGTGATCTGTAGCGACTTGTAAACACCTTCCCGAATCGCAATGCTGGGCACCACCACAATGAACTTGCTCCACCCGTACCGGGCGTTCAGCTCAAACATGGTTTTGATGTAGCAATAGGTCTTGCCGGTGCCGGTCTCCATCTCTACATCCAGATTCACATCGCACACTTTGGTTGTGACCAAAGCGGCCGACAGCGGCAGGTTTTGCCTGCGCTGCACGGCATAGATGTTGTCCAGTATTTGACTAGGCGTTAAAGCCAAGTCCGCGTTTTTGAAACCCGTGGTATCCAGGGCTGCAAGGGCCTGGCCCCCAGCATCCACTGCCCGCCCTGGGTCTACCCGGTATTGCCATCCCTCACGCTTGGGTTGCCCAGCAAAGCAATCAACCACCGCCTCAACGGCGTGGGTTTGATAGGCTTGCTTTTTGAATTTGAGCTTCATGGGTACGCGACTGAGTTTGCAGGAAATATTTTCATTTTCACGTTCCACAGTCTGTTACGCCTTTAACTGACCTGCCACGCACCGCAATCTTTTTGACCAACTTTTGGTTGTAAGCGTCCAGCGCATCCAACCGGTGAACCTTGTTATGTGGGGTCTTGTGTGTGGCCGAATACCGCAGTACTGCCAAGGGTGGTGACGATTCACTTTGACGGTTGCACTTTGCCTACCGATCGGAGTGCGCTACTCACCAACACACTACTCTTCGTCTTTTCTTTTTGCACTAATGTATGACGACACTCCATATCCGCCAGCAAAGCCACAAAGTACCTTGACGATGTCAAGAACAATTGCCTCTTTGTTGATGTAGAGGGCAAAGACAATTAGTACAACGATCACCAGAATCACAAAAGCCGCAAAAACCAGACGATGGGCCTGAACCGTTTTAAGTACAGCACGCTCGTCTTTGCGGTCTGCCGCCTGAGCATCAATAGATTTGTCGGCAATTTTCTGGTTATGATCCAGTTCCTTGAGCTGGATGTCTGCTTGCTTTAGCTCAAGCGTCACCCTGGACTCTTGAAGGCTCAGCATTCGCTGAATCGTCGCCTCGGATATTCCTGACTGTATCGGAGCGCTAGGTCTATTCACTGGACTATTCATGCAGCCTGAAAGTTCTTCAATCTTGGAATGGTGTACTGAACATCAAATCCACCAAAATCTTTTTTGCCGATTGCTGGTGCCACAAACTTTGAACGAGCAATTAGGTCGGGAGACTCTTTGAGTAGTTTTCTGAACTCTGACGGGGTCAGAACCTCCCTGCGCACCGGCCCCAGACTCATTACTGAAGACTTATGCTTCGACATGACTTCTCCTAAGTTGGTTGAGGAATCCTTCAATCATACCCAAGTCTTGCCGCGCTGCAACAAGCGCAAACCCGTATCCAATCCAACAGAGCCGCCGACAGAGGCAGGTTTTGCCTGCGCTGCCCGCCCTGGGTATACCCGGTATTGCCATCCCTCACGCTTGGGTTGCCCAGCAAAGCAATCGACCACCGCCTCAACGGCGTGGGTTTGATAGGCTTGCTTTTTGAATTTGAGCTTCATGGGTTTCTTTGTAAATTTCTCTGCAACTTCTCTTTTTTCTGTCAATTTAAGACCAGTTGTCCCACAGCCTGTGGGACAACTGCCAATCCTTGTGGAGTTCACTCTCCGTTTTGGACTCCGTAAAGCTATTCGTGGCGTCTAGCCTCTCCAAAGCCCCCGAAAATTTCACTCAATAATTTATAAATACTCAATAAAATCAATAGGTTACTAAATTTTATTCTTTGGCCTATTCTTTTTATTCTTTTTTTACACCCGTTAAAGACATTTGACTTCAGTACCAGGGCTCATTAGCTTAAAGATTTGTTCCACGTTAATCTTCACGCTGTCATTGGCAAAGCCCGCATCGCGGAACACCACGCGCTGCGGCTCCCGTTTGGCCAACAACTTGACGAACTCTTCGTGAATACCCTCTTCAAAGCAGGCGGCCAAGGCGGTGCCGTCCACAAAGTACACGGTTTTACCGCCAATGGTTTCCTGCACTATGGGCAGGGCTAGGTCAACGCCCCAGTCCAGCAACACCTGGAACAACAGGTCTTCGGGGGTGCGGTCTTCGCGGATGTTGTTGATGTGATGGTTCAACAGGTCTTGCGATAGCGCATCGGGGGAGTAGAACACGTCATTCATGTTGGAGGTGTCGATTTTTAGGACGCGAAAGCCAATGTCGAGTCGGTCAATGCCCGGTTTGCCCGCGTTGTCTTGTTTGATTTTTTTACCGGCGCGGCGGATGCGTTCTTTGCTTACATCAGCGATAGTTTTGTATCCTGCTTTTGCAGCTTCACTATGCTCATCACACACTTCTGGCAATTGAATTGAAATATGCCGCCGATTTCCTCCATCGTTTGCATTCATACTCATTACCGCGTGAGCGAAGGTGCCAGAACCTGCGAAGAAATCGAGCACTACATCCTTTGCACCCGACAGACACTGCGAAGCAAGTGATTCAATCAACATAGTCGACTTAGGATGCGGAAATACCTTTCCTTCAAATAAATCTTGAAGCTCTCTTGTGCCCTGAGTATTTGCTGGTGCTAATAAGGAGTTGGATATACGATCTTTCTCATTTGATGCCATCCAAGTCGATACTGGTACCGTATCAAACTTTGCCTCGCCTTTGAAACGCTTAAGCATAGGCCGTCCAGTGGGTTTAGCGGGGAAGATAATCCGACCTTCAGCAATTTTCTCTGACATCGTTTTTCGGTTGTAAGGCCAATATCGCCCCTCCGGCGGGAGAAATTTAGCCCCCGTCGCGGGGTCTTCAATCGGATAGTGAACATCACCTCCGGCTTTTCCTGCGCTGAGATTGTCAGGCTTCCACGGTCCCCGAGGATCTTGATCTGGATTCGCATATCCTTCGTACGATCTTGAAATGCCAGTTAATCGTCCTTTAACTTTTCCGAAGCACAGAACATATTCATGATCAACGCTCGTGTTGTCGACCGAATCCATCGAACCACTTCGACGCTTCCAAACGAAAGAACAATAAAAATTTCTTTCGCCAAAAATTTCATCACACATTTTCTTCAAATTTGTGATCTCATAGTCGTCAATTGAAATGAAGATCACACCGTTATCAGATAACAAGTTTCTCGCAAGTCGCAGTCTTGAGTACAACATACTCAGCCAATCCGAATGATATCTACCGTTTGCGTCCGAGTTGGCAACCAATCTGTTGCCGGACATATCTGACTGACCAGATCGTTCAAAGTACCTCTCACCACTTTCCGCAAAATCATCCTCATAAATAAAGTCATTCCCCGTGTTGTAAGGCGGGTCGATGTAAATCATCTTTACCTTGTTCAGGTAAGTCTCTTGCAGCAGCTTGAGCGCGTCCAGGTTGTCGCCTTCAATGAACAGGTTTTTGGTGGTGTCAAAGTCCACGCTTTCTTCTCGGCAGGGGCGCAGGGTTTTGGCGATGGGGGCGTTGGCGGTGAGTAGCGCTTCGCGCTTGCCGGGCCAATTGAGTTGGTAGCGCTCTTGCGGGCCTTCTACAAGATTGCCCGACAGCTCTTGGCGCAGTTGGTCAAAGTCGATGTGGCGTTTGATGGTGCCGTCATCTGCACGGGCCTCTGTCACACAGTTTGGGAAAAGCTGGGCCAACTTGTCGATGTTGGACTGGGTCAGGTCAGGGCTGTGCATTTTGAGTTGATTCATGGCCAATGTCGCTTGTATCACTGGGTCAGCAGGCGGGTGCGCGTTTACAGGTTCGCTTATTTAATAGAGTATCTTAACGGGCTACCACCCCGCCGCCAGCCCATCGCGCCTGGGGTCGCTGGCCACGCAATAATTGCATCATTCATGTTAGAATTTCAATCGGATTGGGAATGCCCGGTCGGCGGACGTTTTCCTGGGAAACCGGGGGCGTCCGTTTTCATTTGGGGAACACCTTTAAGCCACTGATGTGTTCAGATCGGTAGATGTGCGGATTCACCACCTCAAACGCTTGGTTCTCTACATGGGGTTTGAGAATATGCCTAGCGGTGGGATGGGCGCATATGTCTGCCAATTGAATACCGCAAATGTTGTCCTGCTTACGCCTAAAGCTGATGGGGCAAACCAGATTTTGAAACCGCTCGGCTTTGTTGTAGTAAGTCCCCTGCGTCATCAGTCGATAAAAGCTAGCGCGCAAAGCGTCATCCTCTTGGCGACCTCGCGCTTCAGCGATAACGGGCAATTCGGTTTCACCATTCACCTCAAGAAAATGCAAGATGCGCTCGAAGCTGTATTCGAGCGCAAGATCGTAAGGGTTCTTGGCACCCACTCCATATCGTTGGGTATAAGAAGCTTTGTGGATTGCGGTGATGAACAACGTGAGTGGTAATGCTGCGATTAATTTGCTCATCTCACTCAAAAAACTCTGACGTACTACCGCGTTTTGTAACATCGTAAACGGTCCTTCTGCCTTGCGTATTTCGCGGCTATGCAGGTTAATTCCCTCATGGGCGAAGTACCGCAACTTGAATTCGGCCATCGCTGGGATCACCTGTTGTGCGTATGCTTGGCGTTCAACCACGACAGTGCAAAGCAGAAACAGCGGAAAGTCCTTATCAATCTTGGTGAGCGAGTGATCTCCACACTCATCAAAAAATGCGATGAAGCGCGAACTCGCTAGGCAATCCCTACTCATGTCTTTCCTCCTTAACTCAACTCAAACACTTTGCCAACACGACGCCGGGCAACCATCACACTACCACCCCGCCGCCAGCCCATCGCGCCTGGGGTCGCTGGCCACGCAATAGCCCTCTACCGCGGGGTCGCCCATGCGCCAAATGAATTGGCCTGCGCCAAAGTCTTGGTAGGAATCGCTTATGGCGCTCAGTTGGTGGCCGCGCTCTAGCAGGCCTTGTTGGGTGGCTGCGGGCATGGCGGCTTCTACGTTCAGGTCTAGGCCGGTGTTAAAGCGCCAGCGTGGGGCGTCGCAGGCCATTTGTGGGTTTTGTTGGTAATCGAGCATACGCACCAAGGTTTGCACATGGCCTTGGGGTTGCATATTGGCGCCCATCACGCCAAAACTCATCACGGGTTGGCCGTCTTTGCTTAAAAAGGCGGGGATGATGGTGTGAAACGGCCGCTTGCCGGGGGCCACCACATTGGGGTGGTCGGGCTGGCGGCTGAATGAATGGCCGCGGTTTTGCAGGCTAATGCCATAGGTGGGTTCTACGCAGCCCGATCCAAAGCCCATGTAGGTGCTTTGGATGAGGCTGACCATCATGCCGGACTCGTCTGCGGCGCTCAGGTAAATGGTGCCGCCTTTGGCTAGGTTGCCCGCACCAAAAACTTGGGCTTTGTGGGGGTCGATTAGGGCCGCCCTTGCTTTTAGGTAGCCGGGGTCTAGCATTTGGGCGGGGGTTACTTGCATTGCGCTGGGGTCGGCCACGTGGGCGTACACGTCGGCAAAGGCCAGTTTCATGGCTTCGATTTGCAAATGCTGGGCCGCGGCCGAATCCACGGGCAGGCTTGCCAAGTCAAAATGGCCCAAAATGCCCAGCGCGATTTGCGCGGCAATGCCTTGGCCGTTGGGGGGAATCTCGTGCAGGTCGTAACCCCGGTAGTTTTGCGCCAAGGGTGTGACCCACTCGGGTTGGTAAGAGGCCAAATCAGCGGCCGTTAAAGCCCCACCCAAGCGCCCCGAGAAGGCCAACAAGGCCTGTGCAATCTCGCCCTCGTAAAACGCCCTACCCTGCGTGGCGGCTATGGCTTGCAAGGCTTTGGCAGCGGCTGGGAACTTGAACAACTCGCCCACTTGGGGCGCACGCCCCCAGGGCATAAAGGTTTCGTTAAAGCCGGGCGACCCAGCCAGTTCGGCAGCACCCGCCACCCATTTTTGTTGCACCACCACCGGCACCAGGTAACCACGCTGCGCCACTTCTATGGCCGGTTGCATCAGGTCGGCAAAGGGCAGTTTGCCAAACCGTTGGTGCAAGGCCGCCCAACCCGCCACCACGCCGGGCACTGTTACCGCATCAATACCGCGCTTGGGCAGTTGCGTGTCGTGGTGGCCATACTTGTTGGCAAAGTAATCGGGCGTCCAAGCCATAGGGGCACGGCCAGAGGCGTTTAAGCCGTGCAGGCCTTTGCCGTCCCACACCATGGCAAAGGCATCGCCGCCAAGGCCACAGCTTACCGGTTCGGTTAAGGTAATCACGGCGGCAGCGGCAACGGCAGCGTCTACCGCATTGCCCCCCTGCCGCAAAATGCCCAAGCCGGCCTGTGCCGCCAGGGGGTGTGAGGTGGCCACCACGTTGCGGGCAAAAACGGGCAGGCGTAGGCTGGTGTAGGTGCTATTGAAATTGAAGTTCATTAGGGTTCTCCTTGGGCCATTAGAGTCTATCCGGGTTACACGGTTTGGGTGTTGACGCGATACACTCGCCCCATGAAACCCGCCGCCATTGAATCGTTTTTTAAGACGCTGCAACAAGCCAATCCCATGCCCGCCACCGAGCTGGTCTACACCAGTGTGTTTGAGTTGCTGACGGCCGTGCTGCTCAGTGCCCAAGCCACCGATGTGTCGGTCAACAAGGCTACCCGCGGGCTGTTCAAAGTGGCTAACACCCCCGCCAAGATACTGGCCTTGGGGCAAGAGGGCTTGGAGGCCCATATCAAAACCATAGGCCTGTTCAGAAGCAAGGCCCGGCATTTGCTGCAAACCTGCCAAATTTTGTTGGAACGCCACCAAGGGCAGGTGCCGCGCCAGCGTGAGGCGCTGGAATCCCTGCCAGGCGTGGGCCGCAAAACCGCCAACGTGATATTGAACTGTGCTTTTGGCGAGCCCACCATGGCGGTGGACACACATATTTTTAGAGTGGCCAACCGCACAGGCTTAGCCCCAGGCAAAACGCCACTGGCGGTTGAGCTTGGGCTACTTAAACGTGTACCAACACGCTACTTGGTAGATGCCCACCACTGGCTGATATTGCACGGCCGCTATGTGTGCCAGGCGCGTAAACCCCAATGCCCACAATGCGCCGTATCGGCTCAGTGCGATTTCTATTGCGATTTCAAACCCAAAACAAGCTAAGCCCCCCACCCAAGTACATCATGATTACCGTTGTTTACGCCCACCCTTACGGGCGGCGCTCTAGGGCCAACAAGGCCTTGCTTAACGCCATTGCAGGCCTGCCCGATTTAGAGGTGGTGGACCTGTACGAGCGCTACCCTGATTTTCAGATTGACGTGGAGACCGAGCAGCAGCGATTGGCCTCAACAAAGCTTTTGGTGATGCAACACCCCCTGCATTGGTACCACACCCCTGCCCTGCTCAGTTTGTGGATGGAAAAGGTGTTGTCCTATGGCTGGGCTTATGGCGAGGGCGGTCACGCCTTGCAGGGCAAGCGCTTTTTATGGGCGCACACGGCAGGCGGCGAGAAAAGCGCCTACTGCACCGAGGGCTACAACCAGTACTCGATTAAAGAGTTGTCGGCCCCTATCCACCAGACGGCCTTGTTTTGCGGCATGGCCTGGCAAGAGCCGTTTACGGTGTTTGGTGCAGGCAAATTGTCAGATGACGAGTTGATGTTAGAGGCCGAGCGCTACCGCGATCGCATCGTAATGGAGGCCCACCATGCACGGTAATATTTTGGTCTACGTTTTGATTTACCTAGCGGCCATGGTCGCGGTGGTGCCCTTGGCCAAGCGCTTTGGTTTGGGCGCAGTATTGGGGTATTTAATTGCCGGGTTGCTGCTGGGGCCCAATGGGTTTAAGTTGGTGGAAAACACCGACAGCATCAAATTACTGGCCGAGCTGGGTGTGGTGTTGATGTTGTTTACCATTGGCCTAGAGCTAGACGCCAACCGCCTCTGGAAGATGCGCCATAAAGTATTTACCTTTGGTGCCTTGCAGGTGGCGGTGTGCGGCTCGGCCATGGGGCTGGCCATGGGATTTTTTGGCCTGGGCTTTACCGCCAGTTTGGTGGTGGGCGTGACCTTGGCATTGTCTTCCACCGCGGTAGCGGTGCAACTCATGAACGACCGCAACCTAATGGGCAGCCACGCCGGGCAAAACACGTTTGGGATTTTGCTGTTCCAAGATATGGCAGCCATCCCCTTGCTGATTACGGTGGGCATTGTGGCCCCTAGCGAAGGCAGTGTACCCTTTAAGGCCTTACCCGCCATTGCCGCCATTGTGGGATTGGTGCTTTTTGGACGTTACGCGGTGGGGTATTTGTTGCGATGGATCGCCCAGCAACACTCGCGTGAGTTGTTTGTGGGGGTCGCCCTGCTGATGGTGATCGCCGTCATGGAAGCCATGACCATGGTGGGTGTATCTTCGGGCTTGGGTGCGTTTTTGGCGGGCGTGATGCTGGCCAGTTCAGAGTTCAAGCATGAGCTAGAAGCCGACCTTGAACCCTTTAAGGGCCTGTTTTTGGGTTTGTTTTTTATCACCATTGGCTCTAGCCTGGACATCCCTTTGCTTAAAGCGCAATGGCCTTTGCTGCTGGGCTTGTTGGTGGCGTTTATGGTGAGCAAATTCTTGCTGCTGTATGGCCTGGCGGTGGTTCAGGGCGTGGCCAAACGCGAACGCATCACCTTTGCCACCCTGCTGGGCCAGGGCAGCGAATTTGGCTTTGTGGTCAGCGGCTTGGCCATGGGCGGCGGCCTTCTCACGGCCAGCCAAGGGGGCACCCTCAATTTGGTAATTGGCCTGTCAATTGCGGCCTCGCCCCTGCTCATGAAGGCCCATGACTGGGTGGTTGCGCGCTTCTTGTCCAGTGCCCCCAAGGGCCAAGCCATGGACACGGACATTGACCACAACCCTGTGGTGATCGCCGGTTTTGGACGCTACGGTCAAATCATTGGCCGTGCCTTGATCTCCAACGGGATACCCACCACGGTGTTGGACCACGACTCGGCCCACATTGAAAGCATGCGAAAGTTTGGTTTTAAGGTGTTTTTTGGTGATGCCACCCGCCTGGATTTACTAGAAGTGGCCGGCGTTGCCAAAGCAAAAATACTGGTGGTGGCCACCGATAGGAAAGACACCAACGACGCCATCGTGCACCTGGCACAAAAGCATTTTCCAAAGGTGCAGTTGGTGGTGCGTGCACGCCATGTGCGCCACGTGTTTGACCTGCACGACAAAGGCGTCCAACTCGTAGAGCGCGAACTGTTTGAGGGCTCATTGGCCAGTGCCAAGAGCGTGATGCAAGCCCTGGGCCTGAGCCCCTATGAATCGCATGAGGCGGTGGGGCGGTTTCGCAACGCCAACAATGCCTTGGGTGCCAAAATGGAACGCATGCGCAACGAAACCGACGAAAAAGGTTTTGTGGACGAGGCCCGCAAAGCACGCTTGGAGTTAGAGCGCCAGCTAGAGGCCGAATCGCGCGGCAAGCTGGTGGCACTGGAGTGGCAGCAAGCCAAAAAACGTGAACAAGAGGCCAAGTCCTAAGCTAATCCTATCGAGCAAAACATGAACGACCTGCATTTTGCCTACGCCAACCAACGCACGGGTTTTTTGGGTGCGCCACCGCTAACCGATCAAGGCTTTGCGGTGGTGGGCATCCCCTTTGACGGCGCGGTCACCAACCGGCCCGGCGCTCGATTTGGCCCTGCCGCCATACGCCAGTCCTCGTTGATGCTGTGCGATGGGGGACATCCGTTTTTTAACGTCACACCACTGGGGCAATTGGGCGACGCCTTTGATTTGCACCTACCCAACGCCAGTGGCTTAGGCCCAGTACGTGCAGCCATTGAAAGCCAGGCCAAGGCCTTGATGCAAGACCATCACTGTGTATTTTTGGGTGGCGACCATTCGGTCACCCTGCCCTTGCTGCGCGCGGCCAAGCAGGTTTACGGCAAGGGAGAGGCGCTGGCGCTTATCCATTTTGATGCCCACTGTGACACCTGGAGCCAACACTTTGATGAACCCAGCGGCCACGGCACCTGGACTTACGAGGCCTTGCAAGAAGGCTTGGTGAGTGCGGCACACACGGTGCAAATCGGCATTCGCTCATCGGGGGTCAGGCAGGCCCGCGAATACGTGAAAACCGAAGGTGGCGAGATCTTGACGGCGCGGCAGTTGCGAGGTTTAGACGGCCAAGCGCTAGCGCCCCTCATTGCCGCGGTAAAAGAACGCATAGGCCAGCGCCCCTGCTACCTAACACTCGACATCGACTGCTTGGACCCGGCCTTTGCCCCCGGCACCGGCACACCCGAGCCGGGCGGTATGACCAGCAGCCAAGTGCTCACTTTTTTAGAAGCCTTTGCAACGCTCAACTTGGTGGGCATGGACTGCGTGGAGGTGGCCCCTGCCTATGACCATGCCGAACTTACCACCCACGCCGCTGCCACTTTTGTCTGGACCTATTTGTGCGGACAGGTCGCCAAAGTGGAGCCCTAGGTGTAACCACCCCTTTAGCGACTCACCATGCCCACATCGCTGCTCCACTCTGACACCCAGCTCAACCAACACAGCTACTACGAGGCCAGCGCCACCCGGCCCCCACTGTGCCCACCGCTGCAGAGCACAGTGCGTACCGACGTGGTGGTGGTGGGCGCAGGCTTTGCCGGATTGAGCGCGGCTATTGCACTGCGCCAACGCGGGCTGTCGGTTGTGGTCCTAGAAGCCAACCGCGTATGCAGTGGTGCATCTGGGCGCAATGGGGGCCAAACCATTGTGGGGTACGCCAGTGGCATGGCCCCTTTTGAAAAGCAACTGGGCCAGTCAGACGCAGCGCGTGCTTGGCAATTGTCTTTGGATGCCATTGCCTTGGTTGACCAGCGCATCGCACAGTTCCAGATTGATTGCGACCGCACCCACGGGTATTTGTATGTGGCCGATTCAGCGCGCAAGGCCCGTGCCTTGCAGGATGAAATGGCCGAGCTTGAGCACCGCTATGGCTTCAAAGCCACCCTCAAAACCGGTGCCGCCGTTGCCGAGCATATCCAGTCGCCCCGGTACCACGCGTCGGCCTTTGAGTCCACCTCGGGCCACCTGCATCCGCTTCAATATGGCTTGGGCTTGGCCAAGGCGGCGCAAGATTTAGGTACGGTGGTGTACGAGAAGTCTCCCGCACTCACACTAACCCACGGCCCCCAAGTTCAAATCACCACACCCACTGGGGCGGTGGTGGCGAAATGGGTGTTTTTGGCAGGCAACTGCACCTTAAACGCCTATGGCCCCCAACTGGCACCCAGGCTTAGGCCCCGTATCATGCCGGTGGGCACCTATATCATTGCCACAGAACCCCTAGACCCCGCCCTGGTGCAGCAAATGATTCCCAGCCAGGCTGCTGTGTGCGACAACAACTTTGTGCTCGACTACTTTCGGTTTAGTGCCGACCACCGCCTGCTGTTTGGCGGGCGGGTCAGTTACACCACCCAAACGCCACGGCACTTAAAAGAATCCATGCAACAACGCATGGCCCGCGTGTTTCCGGGCCTGGCCCACACCAAGGTGGATTTTGTATGGGGTGGGTTTGTGGACATTAGCCTGAACCGCACGCCAGACTTTGGGCGCTTGCAGCCCAACGTGTATTACGCCCAAGGCTTTAGTGGCCACGGCGTTGCGCTGGCGGGTATGGCCGGGCAGTTGGCCAGCGATGCCATTGCGGGGCAAGCGGAGCGTTTTGACCTGTTGGCACGCCTACGCAACCCAGCTTTTCCAGGCGGTGATTGGCTGCGTACCCCAGCCTTGGTGTTGGCCACCACCTACAGCAAAATCAGAGACTATTTTTAAGCGCAACAAGCATGGACATCCGCATCGACGACCTGCGTGGCACAGCCATCAAAAACCTGTTAACCGAACACCTAGAGGATATGCGTCGCCTGTCCCCACCCGAAAGCGTGCATGCCTTGGACCTTGAGGCCTTGCGGCAGCCCAACATTACCTTTTGGTGCGCCTGGGAGGGCACAGATTTGGCCGGTTGCGGTGCGCTGAATGCCTTGAACGAGTCTGAAGGTGAAATCAAATCCATGCGAACCGCCAAGGCCTATCTGGGGCAAGGCGTTGGGCGCAAGGTACTGGAACAAATTATGGCCGAGGCCCGCCAGCGCAACTACCATCGCCTGCTCTTAGAAACAGGCCCCGCCGATACCTTTGGTGCCGCGCACGCCTTGTATATCGCCAATGGTTTTGTCGAATGCCCACCGTTTGCCGATTACACCTTGGACCCGTTTAGCGTGTATATGGTGAAGAACATCTTGTAGTTGTAAGGCGCCCAACTACTCTATACACTGCGTTTTTTCTTTCACTCGATAAGCTCAAGGAGATCCCATCATGGTCGGCAATCCCATCGGTTGGTTTGAAATTTACGTCGACGACATGGCGCGAGCCTGTGCGTTTTATGAGGCGGTTTTTGGTGGGGCGCTCACCCCCATGACCAACCCAGACCCCGACGCCTTTGAACAAATGGATATGGCGGCATTCCCCTCGTCTATGGAGAGCTATGGCGCGGCGGGCGCATTGGTCAAAATGCCGGGCTTTTCTCCGGGCGGCAATAGTGTTTTGGTGTATTTTTCTTGTGAAGACTGCGCAGTTGAAGCGGGCCGCGCCACCGCCGCAGGTGGCAGTGTGTTCAAAGAGAAAGTAAGCATTGGCGAACACGGCTTTATGGCACTGGTGATCGACACCGAAGGCAATATGATTGGCCTGCACTCCATGCAGTGAAGCGGGCTTAAATCGCCAAACCCTTGTACACCATGTAGGCTGCCAGCAGGTACAACACGCTGGCAAATACTTTTTTAAGCTTGGCCACGGGCAAGGCGTGGGCGGCCTTCACACCCAGTGGTGCCATGAACACGCTGGTCACTGATATCACCACCAGTGCAGGTATATAAATATAGCCCACTGACCCTGCCGGCAAATGGGTCAGGTTCTGCCCTGCCACCACATACCCCAGTGCATTGGTCAGCGCAATAGGAAACCCCAGCGCGGCGCTGGTGGCCACCGCAGAGTGCACGGCCACGTTGCACCACACCATTAGCGGCACGCTCACAAACCCCCCGCCTGCGCCCACCAATCCCGACAAAAACCCAATCACCCCGCCAGCCAACACGCTGCCAGCGGTGCCCGGCATTTGGCGCGACGGCGCGGGTTTTCTGTCCAACATCATTTGGGTGGCAGAAAACCCCACAAACAGCGCAAAAAACAGCGCCAACCAAGCACCCTTAAGCAGGGCAAAAACGCCCAAACTGGCCACCAGGGCGCCCATCAAAATACCCGGCGTTAATGACCGCACAAGGTCCCATCGCACCGCGCCACGCTTGTGGTGGGCGCGCACACTAGAGATAGAGGTAAACACAATGGTGGCCATAGACGTAGCGATGGCCATTTTCACCGCCAAGTCAGCCTCAACACCTTGACGCGTGAGCAAATAGGTTAGAAAAGGCACCATGATCATGCCCCCACCTATCCCTAGCAAACCTGCCAGAAAGCCGGTGCAAACACCCAATACCGCGAGCATTAGTCCCAATGGGATATCAATCACCGCGTTCTCCAAGGGATGGTTTGTAAAAATGAGGTGTCCGTTGCAGCCCCTGACCCATCATCCTGAACCGGGGTTCAGGTGGGCGAGGTCAGTCCAAAATTTGGGTTCACCTAACGCGAGATGATCGCTCTCATCGGGACAATGTTCCAAGCCCTTGCGGTTAAGCATTGGTTCAAGGAATGCAATGGACCAAGGGTGCCACGGACACCTTGATTGTAGGCCCTAGGCGGCGGACTAAATAAGCTGACCGTCGTTGCCTAGCGCGGCGTTCAATTTGTTGAGCAATTGTTCAGCCTGATCCGATGGCGCCAGCCCATAAGTAGCCGTCGTTTCGGCTTCGCGCGGCGTACCAGTAGCAACGGCCTGGTGCCCGCGTTCTACCATGCTCTGCATTTCAAAGGCCAGATTCAAGGCAGCTAACACCGCAATGCGGTCTTTGGCCTTGGTCTTGCCCGCGTCCCGGATACGGCACATGGCTTGGTCAACCCGTGCGGCGGCCGTCACCATCGTGGCATGGCTGGGCTCGGCCATGTTCAGCAAATAGCTTTGCCCCATTATTTGGACTTCAAGCGACTTCATGGTTGGGCTCCCTTATCTGGCTCGCCTAGGGTAGGTTTGTCATTGAGACGGGCCAACAGGGCTTCAATGCGCGAGCGCGCCGCACTCAATCTGGACAACAAAGAGTCACGCTCTTGGGTGAGCTGCGCAACTTCAGAACGCAGCAACGCATTGGTGCGCGCCAACTCTTCGTGTCGAAGCAGCAAGCGGTCTACCCGGTCGGCAATTTGGTCAAGCACTGGTGTTTGCATGGAATCGGTCACGGTTTAATCGGGTGTTGGGTGCTTCGCCCACAACAATCTATGTCGCCAATTGTAAAAGCATTACGGTAAACGGCGATAAAATCCTTCCGTTGGTGCTCGTTTAGCCGTTCAGGCTGAACAGTTCAACGGGAAGCAGGAGGGTGGGCCATCAAGGCCAATCTAACCTGCGCTGCCCCCGCAACGGTAAGTGGACGGATTTTTTCCGTTCGTATCAAGCCACTGAATGCTCACGCGTTTGGGAAGGCGATACGGATTGCTCCACCAGCCCGGATACCGGCCAACACAGTGGGTGCGCTTTATTGCGCGCCCGGTTCGCCAACAACTGTCGGGGACGACGGTTATGGTCTATTTCGTGACTCCATCCATTATGAAATCCTATCCCTATGCGCCACGCGTTGGCTTGCTTGCGTTTGCACTCGCCTGTGCTTTTCCGGCACTGGCACAACAACAACCCGTGACCCTGCCAGAGGTGGTGGTAACTGCCACCCGGCTTGAGACACGTAGCGATGCCGTTATCAGCGACGTTACCGTGATCGATACCGAAGAACTGCAGAAGCAAAGTGGCCGCACTTTGAGCGAAGTTCTGACACGCCTTGCCGGTGTGCAGATGTCGGCCAATGGTGGCCCTGGCAATACGACCTCGGTGTATATACGCGGCTCTAAGGCAGGCCATGTCTTGCTATTGATAGACGGACTCCGCTTGGGTTCAGCAAGTACAGGAAACCCCAGCTTTGACAATATCGCGCTTGAAAGCATCGAACGTATTGAAGTGCTCAAAGGCCCCGCCTCTTCACTCTATGGAAGCGACGCAGTCGGCGGTGTCGTGCAGATATTCACCAAAAAGGGGGGAAAGAACTACAAGCCAAGCGCTAGCCTGACCCTGGGTAGTGATTCACACCGAGCCGTTGGGGCGGGATTGTCTGGCACCAGTGGCGTTCTGCGCTATGCGGTGGGGGCCAGTCACCGATCAGAAAATGGGTTCTCAGCATCCAACGAAAAGGCAGGCTCCTACACCTTCAACCCCGATAGAGATGCTTATCGCCAAACCACGGGTTACCTCAACTTTGAACTTGACGCCGCGCCGGGTTGGGCCGTTGACGCAGGCCTTTGGGCCGCCAACGGTTTGGGTCACTATGACGCTGGGGCAGCAAGCACAAACCCCAGCACTGATCTGAAAAACCAAACGCTGTCCCTAGGACTGAAAGGTCAGATCACGCCCGAATGGGTGGCCCGGTTTAAAGTTGGCCAAGTCGACGATAAACTGGTTTTGCAAAATGGCAATACGGCCTACGGTTACGACACTCGCAATACACTGCTTTCATGGAGCAACGAGGTAAAAACCCCATTGGGTGCCCTTTTGGCCGGGTTGGAGCAACAAAGGGAAGGTCTGACCACTACCGATTACGACCCCCGTACCCGCAAGCTTAGGGCCGGGTTTATCGGATTAACGGGCAATCAACAAGGACATAGCTGGCAACTGAACTTAAGGCGCGACAATAACTCGCAGTTTGGCAGTGCCACCACCGGGTTTGCTGGTTACAGCTATCGTTTCAACCCCCAATGGCGAGTTAGTACATCAGCCGGCACCTCATTTAAAGCACCTTCTTTTAATGATCTTTATTACCCCGACTACAGCAATCCCAGTTTAAAAGCTGAAAAAGGTCGTACCGGCGAGTTAGGTGCCACCTACACCCATGGCCCCCACGAGCTAAAGCTAACACGGTACGAAAGTCGTATCCGCGACTTGATCGCCTTTGATGCCAATTACATACCGTTCAACGCTAGCAAGGCACAAATAAAAGGATGGACCCTGGCCTATTCCAGCGAGTTCGGTAACACCCGCCTTCGTTCGTCATTGGATGTGTTGGACGCGCGCAATCTTGAGACCCACTATGACCTGCCGCGACGTGCACCCCAGCAAATGAGCTTTGGCGTCGATACGGCGCTGAACGATTGGACAGTTGGGGGTGACCTTTTGCTGATGTCCAAGCGCTACGATGACGCCAAGAACACAACCGCGTTGAGTGGTTTTGCGACATTGGATGTTTTCGCTAACCGCCAATTGAATCGTGAGTGGGTTTTGTCGGCAAAAGTGATCAACCTAACCAACAAAACCTACGAATTGGCCAAGGGCTATAACCAAGCCGGTCGTAGCGTGTTTGTCACGCTGCGTTACCAGCCGCAGTAAGGCGTTTGAATGCCTGCGTTGCGCAACAGAGTCCAGAACGTTTGGCCGCGTCTTGTCGCCGCGGCCACCCTTCTTTTTGCAGCCGGTCTGACAACCGTTACCAACGTGCATGCCACGCCTTACGCCATCGTTGACGACCGAGGCATTCAAATCACCTTGCACGGCGCTCCACAACGCATTGTGAGCCTGCTGCCCTCGCTCACCGAATCGGTGTGTACCCTGGGGCGCTGCCAGCAACTGGTGGGGGTGGACCGTTACTCCAATTGGCCCACTTCCATCAAGAGGCTGCCGCAGCTAGGCGGGGGCCTAGACCCCAATATCGAGGCCATCGTTGCCCTAAAGCCCGATTTGGTGTTGGTGGCCAGTTCCGCCAAAGCGGCCTTCCGATTGGAGTCCTTGGGCATTCCGGTGGCGGCCCTAGAGCCTAAAAACCTCAAGGAAATGAAACTCGCGTTTTCCAAGGTGGGGACCTTGTTGGGTGTGGACCAGTCTGCAGCGATCTGGCAGGGTCTGGAACAGAACGTCGCCAAGTTGATCGCCTCAGCGCCGCGCAGTCCAAGACCCGTAAAGGTTTACTTCGAGGCCAGTGCCGGGCCATACGGTGCCAGCGAGTCCTCATTCATAGGCGAACTTATCCAACGTTTGGGCGCGCACAACATCCTGCCCGGCAATCTAGGGCCCTATCCCAAGATCAACCCCGAATTCGTGGTTCGCGCCAACCCGGACATCATCATGGTAGGCACCTCTGAAAGCGGCAATCTTGCAAGCCGCCCGGGCTGGGCCAATATGAACGCCGTCAAAAACCAGCGGGTGTGCGCATTTTCACCGGAGCAAGGCGACATCCTGGTGCGGGCCGGGCCGCGCATGGTACAGGCCACTGAGTTGATGGTGAGTTGTTTGAGCGGAAAACTAAACCCCGCATCGGCCGACAATACGGGGCGCACAGTGCCATGAATAGAAACCCCGACTCCCGCAAAAGCCAAGGCGTGGCGCTGGCCCTGCTGATAACCCTAGCGGTGTTGTTAGCACTGGGCTGCGCGGTGGGTAGCAACGGTTTTGAATGGACACTTGGCCACCTGTGGAACCTAGGCGAAGGCCCAGAGCAGGCCATGGCCCAACAAATTGTTGTAGAGATACGCCTGCCCAGAACCGTGGGGGCCGCTTTGGTGGGGGCTTTATTGGGGCTGGCCGGTGCCCTGGCACAGGGGCTGTTTCGCAACCCCTTGGCCGACCCCTACTTGCTGGGTAGTGCCTCTGGCGCATCGCTTGGTGTGGCAGTGGCACTGGCCTTGATGGGCGGGCTGGCGGGCATGCTGGGGGCAGCGTCTGCCGAACCAACGCCCGCAGGTTTTCATTTGCTGTCGACGCAGTGGGGTGCCCGCCTGGGCCTGACGGGTGCGGCCTTCGTAGGCTCCACGCTGGCAGTGCTACTCACCATCGCTTTGGCACGGGGCGTGCAACACACCTTTAGGTTGTTGTTGGCGGGCATTGTGGTGGGTGTGGTGCTGGGGGCGTTGGCCTCATTGGTGTTGCTGCTGTCGCCCGAATCTTTAATGGCCATGCAATCCTTTATGCTGGGTTCTACGGCGTTTTTGTCTTGGTCATCCTGCGCCCTCATGGCCGGTGTGCTGGGAGTGTCTGTGGCGATTGCTTGGCGCTTTAGCCGCCTGCTAGACGGCCTTAGCCTGGGCGAGGCCACCGCCCTCAGTCTGGGCCTGCCCGTGGTGCGCCTGCGATTGGTGCTGATTTTGGTGCTGGCCCTGGCCTCTGGCACGGCCGTTGCCCAAGCCGGGCTCATCGCCTTTGTGGGGCTGGCCGCACCCCATGTGGTACGTGCACTGGTGCGCTGCACCCACGGCCAATTGGTCTGGCTGGCCAGTTTGGTCGGCGCCAATTTGCTGACGGCTGCCGACCTAGTGGCCAGGGGCTTGGTAGCACCGCTGGAGTTGCCCGTGGGCGTGATGACCGCCTTGCTGGGTGGGGGCTACCTGTTGGTGCTGATGCATCGCCACAACCGCCTGCGAGACCCTAGATGACTACGCGCCCACCACCCACCGCAGCGCTGGCCTGCCAACAGTTAACGGCACGCTACCAGCCCCAAGCCCCGGCGGTTCTAAATCAGGTCACGCTAGAGCTGCCCAGTGCACGGTGGACCTGCATCGTTGGCCCCAACGGCGCTGGTAAATCCAGCTTGCTGATGGCCTTGGCGGGCTTGATGCCCCTCTCAAGCGGCGAGGTCAGCCTGCTAGGGCGACCACTGGCGCACTGGCCCGCGCGCGATAAAGCCCAAACCCTGGCCTGGCTGGGACAAAAGCAACCCAACGCCGACGACCTGCGCGTGCTGGACGTGGTGATGTTGGGCCGCATCCCCCACCAAAGCTGGCTGGGCGCGCCCAGCCCGGCCGACCATGCGGCGGTGAGCAGCGCTATGGCGCAAACCCAGTGCACCCCCTGGGCGGAGCGCACCTTTGGTGATCTGTCGGGGGGTGAACAGCAACGCGTGCTACTGGCGCGTGCCTTGGCGGTTCAGGCCCAAGTCCTGCTAATGGACGAACCGCTTACCAACCTGGACCCCCCCCACCAAGCCGATTGGCTGACCATCGTGCGCACACTGGTGCAACGTGGCGTCACGGTGATTAGCGTGCTGCACGAGCTACCTATCGCCCTGCAAGCAGACGAACTGGTGGTGATGAACCAAGGGCAGGTGATGCACCAAGGCCCCACCCATGCAGCCAACACCCACCAAGCCTTAGAAGCGGTGTTTGACCAGCGCGTCACCATCGTCCAAGTCCAAGGCCAATGGACCTCGTTGCCGCGTTTGGCATGAGACGCAGGCATTTGTCATCTGTTAATCTCAGCCCATGAGTACCCTCACGCAACGATTTTTTGCCTATGGCTGCTTGGCGTTGGGCATGGGTATGGTGGGGGTGTATGTTGCGTTGTCAAAACCCTTGGTGGCGGCACTACCGGTGTTTTTGCTGGCTTGGATGCGCTTTGGCATTGCCGCTGTCGCCATGCTGCCCTGGCTCAAAAAGCCACCCACTGAAGCACCACTGTCTGCCAAGGCCAAAAAACTGCTATTTCTTGAATCCTTCTTTGGCAATTTTTTGTTTTCTATCTGCATGCTGTACGGTGTGAGCATGACCAGCGCCGTTTCAGCGGGTGTGATACTGGCAACCATTCCGGTTTTTGTGGCTTTGTTAAGCTGGCTCATGTTGGGTGAAAAAATTCACCGACGCACGGCCTGGGCGGTGTTGTTTGCGGTGCTGGGCCTATGTTTGCTGGTGTTTGCACAACGAGCGACCACTTCACAATCCACCATACCCAGCGGCGATACTTGGATCGGTAATCTTTTGATCTTGGGGGCCGTTGTGTGCGAGGCTCTTTACGTGGTGATTGGCAAAAAGCTCACCGGCAGTTTAGGCCCCAAACGAATCGCCGCCTTGATTAACCTGTGGGGCCTAGCCCTGATGACACCCGCCGGGCTTTGGATGGCTTGGTATTTTGATTTTTCTCATTTCACCCTCAACAGTGCGCTGCTGTTAACGTTTTACGCCTTGGCAGCCAGCGTATGGACGGTCTGGTTGTGGATGACCGGTTTGAAAACGATTCCGGCGGCCAAAGCGGGGGTGTTTACGGTCATGCTCCCCATAGGTGCAGCAGTCACTGGTATTGTCTTTTTGGACGAGTCGGTATCGGTTGCCCTGCTAGGCGCATTGGCTTTAGCATTGACGGGCGTCGTGCTGGCCACGCTACCTAGTTCAAGCGCACCACTGCAAAAATAATTGGATTGGCGCTTTGGGTTGAAGCCGCGCAACGCCTTCAACGACCGCTTCAAGGCATCAACACAATGCCATCGGCGTCCGCGTAGAGTTGGTCCCCCGGAAACACCCACACACCCTGAATCTGCACCGGGCAATCCGTCACGCCTTGGCCTTTTCGGTCGGTCGGCAAGGGGTTGCTGGCCAGTGCAAAAATACCAATGGGCAGGGGTGCCAATTCGGCAACATCGCGCACACAGCCGTTAATCACCAAACCCGCCCAGCCGTTATCTGCCGCCGCCTTGCCTAGGTTACCGCCTAGCAACGCACGCCCAAGACTGGCAGCACCATCCACCACCAGCACCCTAGCCTGGCCCGGTGATTCCACTGCCGCCTTCACGCAGGTGTTGTCCTCGAAGCATTTGACCGTTTTTACGCGTCCAGCAAAGGCCCCTCTAGCTCCAAAGGACCTAAATACCATGGCCATGCTACGAAAACGCTGCGCACCGTCGGATTTGTGTAAATCAGCCAAATCGCAGGTCGAAAATGATGAATGGGGGCTGTCAATAGACATATTAGTGGGAGTCGATGGAGGGGAGTTCAGAATTGTAAATCGACCTGTTCTGGCACCAATGGCCAAACTCTTAGCAAAAAAAATCTAAGATTCCCAAAAAATCCAGCTCTCCCCTCTAGGAAAGTGTTGTTTTCTACATTAGTATTCGCACATCCGCTGGCGCATCGGCTAGCCTCTAGCCAACGACGCGGACTCTATCAACTTCAATTAGGAACAAACACCTATGGCAACAGCACAAAAGACTCCAGCCAAGAAAGCCGCTCCCGCGAAAGCTGCACCTGCAAAAAAGACTGCACCAGCGAAAAAAGCCGCCCCCGCCAAAAAAGCCGCGCCAGCGAAAGCGGCACCAGCTAAGAAAGCGGCACCAGCTAAGAAAGCTGCTCCGGCTAAGAAAGCTGCACCAGCCAAGAAAGCCGCTCCGGCTAAAAAGGCAGCCCCCGCCAAGAAAGCCGCGCCCGCCAAAAAGCGTACCCCTAACGCCGCTTTCATGAAACCGCTAACCCCAAGCACCGCTCTGGGCGCAGTGGTGGGTAGCACGCCTTTGCCACGCACTGAAGTGGTCAGCAAAATCTGGGCCTATATCAAGAAGTCTGGCCTGCAAGACAAAGTGAACAAGCGCATGATCAACGCCGATGCAAAACTTAAAGAAATTTTTGGCAAGGCGCAGGTCTCGATGTTTGAAATGTCGGGATTGATCGGAAAGCACCTTAAGTAAACCTCGCTTGTTGGAGCACCGGGCAATAGCTTGCTCGCGCTCCAATTCCACGGTTTTGGAAAGCCGCCTACTGCAAAGAGGCGGCTTTTTTCATGCCCGCTTTGGTAATATCCGACAAGGACGCGCGGGTGGTAATCAGCTCCGGCTCCAAAACCACCTCTATCAGTACGCCGGTGGTGGCATCTAGGGCTTGTTGTAGCGCAGGTTCAAACGCCTCGTCGCTGGTAACCCGCAAACCCAGATAGCCATAGGCCTGTGCCAACGCGCAAAAATCGGGATTGATCAAACCCGATCCCATTTCTTGCTGCGGAAACTCGCGTTCTTGGTGCATACGAATCGTGCCAAACATTCCGTTGTTAAGCAAAATCACAATGGTTTTTGCACCGTGTTGATGGGCGGTGGCCAGCTCCTGCCCGTTCATTAGAAAGTCGCCGTCACCGGTAAAGGTCACCACCACTCTACCGGTGGTTATCGCCGCAGAGATCCCAGCGGGCACCCCATACCCCATGGCACCGTTGGTGGGTGCCAATTGCGTTTTAAATCCTTTGGCCCATCCATGGTGCTGGAAGTAGCGGTGCACCCAACTGGCAAAATTGCCCGCACCATTGGTCAGCACGGCATCCACAGGCAACAAGCGCTGTAGGGTCTTGATGTGGTCGGCCATGCGCCTGACCCCCGAACCTGCGCCCGTCGGCAATACGACCTGCTGTGGCCTAATGTTGGTGAGATACGCCTCATGGGCGCGTCGAGTAAGTTCTGCCCAGGGTCTAACCTCTGGCGCTGGTAGGGTGCTCAAACAAGCCGCAGCCTGCGCCATCGTTGCAACAAAGGCGTAAGGCGTTTGATAGACCCGGTTCAATTCGTCAGCGGACGGATGAATGTGGATCAAGGTTTGTTTGGCTACGGGAGGCGCAATCAGGGTGTAGCCACCCGTGGTCATCTCCCCTAAACGCGCACCCAGCACCAACAGGACATCGGCCTGCTCAACTTGCGCTGCCAAGGGGGCGTTAATGGCGATCCCCACATCGCCTGCGTAACAGCCATGGTGATTGTCAAACGTGTCTTGGAACCGAAACGCATTGCCAACGGGTAGTTGCCATTGCTCGGCAAATGCCTGCAACTGCTCCGCGGCCAGGGGAGTCCAGGCGGGGCCACCCGCGATGACCATAGGGCGTTCAGCCCTTTGAAGCAAACCTTGGATTGAGGCTAGGCTATGCGCTGAAAGGCTGGATTCGGGCACATTTAGACGAGTGATGGGTTGGGCATTAACCGCCTGGGTTAAAACATCCTCTGGCAACACCACCACCACCGGCCCAGGCCGCCCGCCGGTGGCGGTTGCAAATGCACGAGCGATGACCTCGGGGATCCGCTCGGCGCTGTCAATGCGTTCAACCCGTTTGGCCATGCCTTTGGTGCCGGGTCCAAAAAAATGACTGAAATCGACCTCTTGAAACGCCTCGCGGTCACGCGTATCGCTGGCCACGTCACCTACAAAAAGTACCAAGGGTGTGGAATCTTGAAAAGCGGTGTGCACGCCTATCGAGGCGTTGGTTGCGCCCGGGCCTCGGGTCACAAAACATACACCCGGACGGCCCGTTAACTTGCCCTGGGCTTCAGCCATAAAGGCAGCTCCCCCCTCTTGGCGGCAAGTGATAAATTGGATTTGGCTGCGCCGCTGGAAAAATCCATCTAGCACAGCTAAGTAACTTTCTCCAGGAACGCCAAATGCGTGGGTAACGCCTTGAGCTATTAGGCAGTCCACAATGAGATGTCCAGCAAGTTGGAGAGATGTAATCACTGTGAGGCCTTCCTAATTGGTAGTTGCGCAAATATCTGAAACACAAAGCACAACTCATTCCCCCAAGGGTTTAGTGTCGTGTAAACTGTGGGCATTGCCAACTTAGCTTAGCCATCATGAATTTTATGCCTAAAAATTTTGCGTTAAGTCTCGTTCTCCTAGGCTGCTTGGGGATAAGCGCCTGCGGCGGCGTAGACCCCAACAAGTCTACAACCCCAGCTGCAGTTCCAACTTGCAAGATTAAAGACAATTGGACCAAGGTTTATTACGGCTTAACGATTCAAAATGTGATCAACATACTTGGAAAACCTAACTCGCAATCGGTGTCCACAGGAAATTTAGTGTACACCTATGAGACTTGTAGGGTTTTCGTAGTTCGGACCGCTGAAGACGACGCCACTACACCTACTGTTAACGAAGCGAAATACGTCGCAAAGTTAATCCCCGGTACGGTTACGTTTAACGGGCCACTCAATGGGTATGTGGTCAGTGTACAGTCTCCAAAAACAATCGACGAAGCTTTTGTTTATGAGTTTAGCGACGAAGAAGTTATTGCTAGTTTCAGCGCTGAATGGGGGGCGATTCCCTGAATGGGGGGGATTTGAGCTCAGCCCTGCTTGGTTCTATACCCCACACCAAGGGCGGCACCCACACTGAGCATTAGCACAGCCGCTGCGCCGTAAAGGGTGGCTTGGTAATGCCCATGGTCCATTAGCCAACCAAACAACAGGGGCGAGAGCGCAAAGCCCACGTCCAAACCTGAATACACCGTTCCATAAACCCGCCCTGTGGCCCCTTTGGGCGTGGCTTTTTTGATCATCATGTCACGCGATGGGCCCCCTATGCCAATGGCAAAACCTGTTACGGCCAGCCCAATGCAGGTGCCGATTGCCCCCAACCAGCCGGTGGCACAAAGGGCAAACAACAGCGCCGCACAGGCCATGCATACCGCAACCACCCGGTTGCTTTGGGTGATGCGGGCGGCAACCACACCCCCTGCCAACATACCCACAGCACCCGCCACCATATAAGCGGTCAAGGTAAGGGTGGCGGTGTGCAAACTGATGCCATGCAACTTTTGCAAAATAGGCGTAGCAAAGCTTTGTACCACTGCCAAAGTCATGGTGGAGAGCAAAAAGTAGCCAAAGCACCACCACACCACCGCAAGCTTTAAGAATCCCAGGCCATTGTCTCCGTCCACCTTGGTGACCTTAACCGCCTGTGTTAACAGTTTTTCTCGGTGCCAAAACACCGTTAGCAGCACGGCCAGGTAAAGGCCAGCTGCACCCATGTAGGCGGTGCGCCAGTCGCTCACGCTTGCAATGCCCACCATCCATACAGGCGATAGCGCCCAACCCAGATTGCCCGTAATGCCATGCACACTAAAGGCGTAGCCTAGGCGCGGTGTTGAAACCTGCTGGTTGAGAATCGTAAAGTCCACTGGATGAAATGACGCGTTTGCTAGGCCTGCCAGGGCCGCAGCCAGTAGCAAGCCGTTATACCCTTGGGAAAACGCCGCGACCAGACTAGCGACCATAAACAAGCCCAAGGCCACGAACAACACCGGCCTGGCACCTACCTTGTCCACCACAAACCCGGCAAGTGCTTGGCCCACCCCTGAAATCACAAAAAATACCGTGACCAGAAAGCCCAATTGCGAATAGCTCAACCCCAGTTCGGCGTTGAAAATTGGAAACATGGACGCCAGCAGCAAATGCCCAAAGTGGGAACTGGCGTGGGCCAACCCCACTACCCCCATGACGGTGGCGTCGCGGCGCAGTGGAACAGGGTGGTCAGGGGATGGGGTTTGTACAGGGTTCATTACCCAATACTAACAAAGCCTTTGCCGCACCGAATCCCCCGTGGGACAGGGGCTGCACCGGATGCCGAGCACCGGCTTAATGCACCACCCGCCCAAAACTAAATACCCCTGGGGCAACCACCGGGTTCACGTCGACAGGGACCACGCTTTTGGGCGGGAAGCGCCCCTCTAGTATCAACTTGGAGAGGGGGTTTTCAATGCGTTGCTGTATGGCGCGCTTTAAAGGCCGCGCACCAAACACCGGGTCGAATCCCACCTTGGCCAATTCAGCCAGTGCCGCCGACGACACCTCTAAACTCAAATCCATTTTGGCCAATCGCCGCTGCAAAACACCGATTTGAATGGCTGCGATGGACTTGATGTGTTCCGCGTCCAACGAATGGAATACCACGGTTTCGTCAATGCGGTTGAGAAACTCTGGGCGGAACACCTTTTTGAGCTCATCCCAGACGGCATCTTTGATGTCGTCGCCATCGCGTCCCACCATGCTTTGGATGATGGGCGAACCCACGTTACTGGTCATCACAATAATGGTGTTTTTGAAGTCTACGGTTCGCCCCTGCCCATCGGTTAAGCGGCCATCGTCTAACACCTGCAAGAGTATGTTGAACACGTCGGGATGGGCTTTTTCTATTTCGTCCAGCAGCACCACACTGTAGGGGCTGCGCCTTATCGCCTCGGTCAAATACCCCCCTTCGTCGTAACCCACGTAGCCGGGGGGCGCACCTATCATGCGGGCCACCGAGTGCTTCTCCATAAACTCGCTCATGTCAATGCGAATGAGGTGGTCTTCGCTGTCAAACAAAAAGTTGGCCAAGGCCTTGCACAACTCTGTTTTACCCACCCCTGTGGGGCCTAGGAATAGAAACGACCCTGTCGGGCGGTTGGGGTCTGACAAACCCGCCCTTGAACGCCTTATCGCGCTGGCAACCGCCACAATGGCCTCTTCTTGGCCCACCACACGCTCGTGCAGCTTGGTTTCCATTTGCAGCAATTTGTCGCGCTCGCCCTGCATGAGCTTGGACACCGGGATGCCGGTGGCTCGTGCTACGACCTCGGCAATTTCTTCGGCACCCACCTGGGTGCGCAGCAAGCGAGGCGCTTTGCCAGGGATTTGCTTGGACTCCTTGGCCTTGGCTTCGTTGAGTTGTTTTTCTAACTCGGGCAATTTGCCGTACTGCAGCGGCGCTACTTTGTCGAACTCGCCTTTACGCGTCAGTTCATCAATCTGAAAACGCAGCTTTTCTATGGCTTCCATAATTTGCGCCGAGCCTTGGGCCTGCGCCTTTTCGGCGCGCCAAATCTCTTCTAAATCGGCCATCTCCTTTTGCAGGGTATGGATTTCTTCTTCGATCAACGCAAAGCGCTTGACCGAGGCCTCGTCTTTTTCGCGTCTCACCGCTTCCCGCTCGATGTGCAGTTGGATCAAGCGTCTGTCCAACTTGTCTAGCACTTCGGGTTTGGAGTCCAGCTCAATCTTGATTTTGGACGCGGCCTCGTCGATCAAATCAATGGCTTTGTCGGGCAGGAAGCGGTCGGTGATGTAGCGGTGGCTCAACTCTGCAGCGGCTACGATGGCCGGGTCGGTAATTTGCACCCCATGGTGGACTTCGTACTTTTCTTGCAAGCCGCGCAAAATCGCAATGGTGGCTTCCACAGACGGTTCACCAACGATGATTTTCTGAAAGCGGCGCTCAAGGGCGGCGTCCTTCTCTATGTACTTGCGGTATTCGTCCAGCGTGGTAGCACCCACGCAATGCAACTCACCACGTGCCAGGGCGGGTTTGAGCATATTGCCCGCGTCCATCGCGCCTTCGGCCTTGCCAGCGCCCACCATGGTGTGCAATTCATCAATAAAAACGATGGTCTGACCCTCGTCTTTGGCCAAATCCTTGAGCACAGTTTTTAAGCGCTCTTCAAACTCACCTCTGAACTTGGCACCGGCCAACAAGGAGGCCATATCCAAACTCAACACCCGCTTGCCCTTGAGCGATTCTGGTACCTCGCCTGCAACTATGCGCTGGGCCAGCCCCTCCACAATCGCGGTCTTGCCTACGCCCGGTTCGCCTATCAACACCGGGTTGTTTTTGGTACGCCGCTGCAAGACCTGAATGGCCCGCCTTATCTCATCGTCGCGGCCAATCACCGGGTCTAATTTACCCAGCCTGGCGCGCTCGGTGAGATCCACACAGTATTTTTTCAAACTTTCACGCTGATCCTCAGCGTCGGCGGTGTTCACCGATTCGCCGCCCCGCACCGTGCTGATCGCGGCTTCCAAATTTTTGCGACTCAAGCCGGCTTCTTTGGCGGCCTTACCCAGTTCTGTTTTGGCGTCGGCCAGCGCCAGCAGCAGCATCTCACCGGCAATAAACTGGTCTTTGCGCTTGATGGATTCCTTCTCTGCCAATTGCAACAGCGATACCAAGTCACGGCCCACGGTCACCTGCTCTTGCCCTTGAACTTTGGGCAGCCGGTCCATTTGCCGTTGCCCCTCTTGTTGCAGGCGTCCCAGGTTAACACCCGCTCTTTGCAACAAAGCGCCTGGCCCATCCTCTTGGGCCAGCATGGCCAGCACCAGATGGACGGGCTCTATATAGGCATGGTCTGCGCCCAGGGCCAGCGTTTGGGCGTCGGCCAGGGCTTCTTGAAATTTCGTGGTTAGTTTGTCTTGACGCATGTAGATCTCCGAATCGGTCACCAACGACCGTGTATTGCCACCCATGTGGCCGCGCATTCGGAGATTTCAAGGGGATAGAGGCCGAGCGCTCGCCTGTAAAGGGCCGGTGACTGCCGGAACTTTGCGCTAGGTCAAACCTAGAGAAGGTTCAACCGCCGCTTGCGTTGCCTGCGGTAAGCCCCCATTTGGCCAATGCCACGTCATCACTCGCTCTGGCATCTACCCACCGCGCACCGCTTGGCGTTTGTTCCTTTTTCCAAAACGGGGCCTGTGTTTTGAGGTAGTCCATTAAAAACTCACAGGCGGCAAAACTGGTGCCCCGGTGGGCCGACGTGACCGCTACCAGCACAATCTGATCGCAAGGGGCCAGCTTGCCCACTCTGTGGATCACACGCACGCCATACAACGCAAACCGCGCAAAAGCCTCGCCAACCATGGCCTCAATGGCCTTTTCGGTCATCCCAGGGTAATGCTCCAACTCCAACACCGTAACGCCCTGCCCGTCGTTAAAGTCGCGCGCCACCCCAACAAAGCTGCATATGGCCCCCACGCGCGCGTCTTGGCCGTGTAGTTGCGCCAATTCGGTGGAGACACAAAAATCATCAGGGCCAATGGTGACTTGGAACTTGTTCATACGCCTCATTTTCGCATGAAGGAATGTTCCCTATTGATTCCAACGCCACTGTTGACTCTGGCGCCACGCAGCCCCCACCGCGTTTGGGTTACCATAACGGCATGGTGATCATACGCATGCTCTACGCGCAACCGGCCCAGTCTTTGGGGCGGTGCCATGCCTGTGGGTCGGTCGCCAAATCGAAAAAACCAAAGCTCATCTGACCGGAGCTTTGGGTTCCGTCGTCAGATGAGCGACGGAACGGACCCAAGCCCTGATGCGGCCACCCTCCCCCTTCGCTCCTTTGACCTACGGTTTCCTTTGTGGTCTTTTGCAAAAAAGGAGTCTGTCATGTCAATCCCTCAAACCCACCCTATGAATCAACGACACCACCGAGAGCAACCGGTTGATTTTTCAGGGCTGTGGATACCCTTGATTACGCCGTTTCAACCCGACGGCAGCGTCGATACACAGGCCCTGCAGGGACTGTTGAACCATTACTGCAAAACGGGTATTGCAGGACTGGTCGTTAACGGCACGACGGGAGAGCCTTCATCGCTTAGCGCAACAGAGCAACTGCAAGCCCTTGACTTGGCGTTACAGGCGGCAATCGCCTCTGGCAAACAGGTCATCGCCGGGCTGCCCAATTATTCTCTTAGCGCGGCACTGAATGGGCTGGTGGCACTCAACGAGCGGCCACTTTCTGGGGTGTTGGTCAGCGCCCCAGCCGGGATACGCCCCTCACAGGCGGGTTTACTGGATTGGTTTAGACGCCTTGCGGACGCCAGCCACCACCCTTTGGTGGTGTACGACATTCCCTACCGAACGGGCGTGGTCATTGAACGTGACACGCTGTTGACCTTGGCCCAACACCCAAATATCCACGCGATCAAGGATTGCGGCGGCGATCTTGGCAAAACCCTGGCCCTGATCAGGCACAACCAACTGGCGGTGCTGGCGGGTGAGGATTTGCAACTGTTCTCGTCGGTGGCGCAGGGCAGTAGAGGGGGCATTTGTGCCAGTGCCCACCTGCACACGGAGGACTTTGTTGCCATTTTGGACAAGCTGCGCACGGGTGACCACGCGGGCGCTCTTGCCCAATGGCTGCCCTTGGTGCCTTGGATAGAGCAGGCTTTTTCAGCCCCCAATCCTGCACCCGTTAAAGCCGCTTTGGCCGCACAGGGGCGGATACAAAACGTGCTTAGAGCGCCGCTACAGGCCGTGACTTTGGCCTAGAAAACCTGCCAAAAACCTTACCCCCCGGTCACGGGCGGGAAAAATGCGACTTCAGCGTCGGCGGTGAGCGCGGTGTCGTCTTGGGCCATCACCTGGTTCACGGCGGCTCGCACCGCCCTGCCCTTGGCCAACGCGCTGGCGTAGGGTTCGCCTCTGGCGACCAGTTCATCCCGAAGTTGCCCGATGGTGGCGGCCTGGGTGGTGACCTGCTCCTGGTCACGCCCCAGCAGCTCTCGAATCGAGGCAAAGTACCGAATATGGTGGGTGTTCATGCGAGTAAATCGGCTATGGAATAAAACCGTACCGTATCCCCTTTGGCGATGGTACGGGCCGGTGGATTGTCGATCAAGACATTGCCCCAAACCAGTGAGGTCAACACGCCCGAGCTTTGGTTGGGAAACAAATCGAGCAGGCCCTGGTCATTCAACCTGGCCCGCAAAAACTCCTGGCGCTTATCGGCCTTGGGCCAATCAAAATTGGCGATACCCGTCAGGGCGCGGGGGGCGTGGTGCGTAAGGCCTTGCAGGGCCGATACAAAGGGTCGTACCAATAGCAAAAAGGTCACAAAACTGGAGACCGGATTTCCGGGCAAACCGATAAAGTGGCAAGGCGCGGTGGCGTTGTCACGCCGCACCATGCCATAGGCAAACGGCTTGCCCGGCTTGATTGCAATTTGCCACAAATCCAGTTGGCCCAGCGTAGACACCGCAGGTTTGATATGGTCTTCCTCGCCCACCGAGACGCCGCCACTGGTCAGGATTAAATCGTTGTGTTGCGCGGCCTGCCGCAAAGCCGTTTCGGTGGCTGCCCGGTTATCGGGCACTATGCCCATGTCTTGTACCGTGGCCCCAAGCCTTTGCAGCAGCTGGCGCAAAAAAAACCGGTTGGAGTTGAAGATGGCACCCGCTGGCAAATTTTCTGGCGCGCACTCACCGGGCATCACCAATTCATCGCCCGTTGAAAACAAGGCCACTTTGGGCCGCTGACTCACCTCTAAATGCGCCAGACCCAAGCTAGCGGCCAGCCCCAACTGTGCGGGGCCCAAACGGTCACCCGCTTGCAGCACCCGCTGACCGGCCTTTACGTCGTCGCCTCTGGCCCTTACCCATTGGCCAGCCTGCGCCTTGCCTCTTACCCGCAGGGTGGGAAAGGCCCCTGGCTCTAAAGAGCTTTGCACCTCGCAGTCCTCTTGCATCACCACCGTATCTGCGCCTGGTGGGAGGGGCGCACCTGTAAAAATGCGTGCGGCTTGCCCGGCCACCAAGGGCTGTGCAGTGCTTCCAGCGGCCACTCTTTGGGTAACGGGCAAATCCACCTCTGGTTGCACATCGGCAAAGCGCAGCGCATAACCGTCCATCGCGCTGTTGTCAAAGGCGGGAACATCCAGGTTAGAGACCACATCAGAGGCCAACACACGGCCATCGGCGTCAAAAGTCGCCACCCGTTCAACGCGTCCCAAGGGCTTGGCGTGGGCCAAAAGTGCGGCCAATGCCTCAGCCAAAGGCATTAGCGGAGCGGGGGCACCACGGCTTTGCATGGCTTAGGCCGTGCAAAGCGTAACGATTAAAGATTTGAGTTGCGCCAGGTCAGGTGCCATACGCAGCACCCGTTTGGGCAGGGCCTCAATGCCGTCTAGATGCGCGGGTCTGCCCGGTTGCTGGTTAACCGCTTCCAGAATGGTTTCTGCAAACTTGACCGGTAGCGCTGTTTCCAGCACCACGGTAGCGCCACTGCCTAACTGGCCCAGCGCACGCAGTTGGCGCGCGACACACACCGCGTCGGCGGTATGGGGGTCTATCAAGCCGTCGCCCATGGTGTGAGTTTGGGCAATAGTGGCCAGGCGGGACGCATGGTTGCTGGCGCCACTGCAAAACCCAAAGGTAGACGCTGCTTTGCCCCATTCGTCGTGACCACTTAAATCGAATTGCCCTGCCTTGGAAATCTGCGCCCCAAACAGGTCGGCCACGGCGTCCCCATCACGCCCCAGCAGGTCAAAAATAAAGCGTTCAAAGTTGGACGCCTTGGAAATATCCATAGACGGGCTGGACGTTTCAAAGGTGTCGGCACTGGTACGCACCCGGTACACGCCGGTTTTGAAAAACTCATCCAACACGTCGTTTTCATTGGTAGCCACCACCAGCTTGGCGATGGGCAAACCCATTTGCCGGGCCACGTGGCCCGCACACACATTGCCAAAATTGCCAGACGGCACCACAAAATTGACCGGTTCAGAATCGCTGGTGGTGACCTGGAAGTACCCCGCAAAGTAATACACCACCTGCGCCAGCAACCTTGCCCAGTTGATGGAATTGACCGTGCCAATTTGGTAGTGGCGCTTGAACGCCAAGTCGTTGGATACGGCCTTCACCATGTCCTGGCAGTCGTCAAAAACACCCTCAATGGCGATATTCACAATGTTCTCGTCCATGAGGCTGAACATCTGGGCCTGTTGGAAGGGGCTCATACGGTCGGCAGGCGAGGTCATAAACACCCGAATCCCTTTTTTGCCCCGCATCGCGTACTCTGCGGCACTGCCGGTATCGCCACTGGTGGCCCCCAAAATGTTGAGCGTCTGGCCGCGCCTGGCTAATTCGTACTCGAACAAATGCCCCAGCAATTGCATGGCCATGTCTTTGAAGGCCAGCGTGGGGCCGTTGGACAAAGCTTCAATCCACAAACCATCCTGGGTTCTTCGTACAGGGACAATCGCTGTCGTGCCAAAAACGGCTGGGGTGTAGGTTTTGGCACAAAGGGCTTTAAGGTGATCGGCCGGAATGTCGTCAATGTACATCGACAGCAACGCAAAGGCCAGTCCACTGTAGCCCTCTTCGCTCCAGGTCTGTCGAAGCGAGGCCAAGCCTGCCGCGTCCAGCACCGGGTAACGCACGGGCATGTACAGGCCCCCATCGGGCGCCAAACCTTCTAACAAGATATCGCAAAACCGCCGCTCGGTCAGGTCGCCCCGGGTTGAGATGTAGCGCATCACACCAACTCCTCTTTGCGAATCATCACCACCTTGGCCAACACGGTGGGAAGTGATTGAACGTCGGCCAAGGCCGATTGCATCTGTGCCTCTGTGCAGTCGTGGGTGAGCAGCACCAGATCGGTCTGCGCCGTCTCTGGGGCACCGGCTTCGTCGGCTTGTCGTTGGCGTAGCGCGTCAATGCTCACGTTGTGGCGGGCCAAGATGGTTGCCACCGTCGCCAAAACGCCGGGTTGGTCGGCCACGGTTAAGCGCAGGTAATAGCTGGTCACCACCTCTGCCATGGGCAGCACCGATTCGTTCCCCAAGGCATGGGACTGAAACGCCAGGTAAGGCACATGGTGGTGGGGGTCTGCGGTGCGTAGGCGTACGATATCCACCAAGTCGGCAATCACTGCGCTGGCCGTGGGCTCTGCCCCTGCCCCTTTGCCGTAGTACAGCGTCGTGCCTACCGCGTCGCCCTGCACCATCACGGCATTCATAGCCCCTTCCACATTGGCAATCAACCGCTTGGCCGGTACCAGGCAGGGGTGCACGCGCAGCTCAATGCCATTTTCGCGGCGTTTGGTAATGCCCAGCAGTTTGATTCTGTAACCCATGTCCTCGGCATAGCGGATATCGGTGGCAGAAAGCGCCGATATGCCCTCTATGTGGGCCTTGTCAAACTGAACCGGCACGCCAAAGGCAATCGCGCTCATCAAGGTTACTTTGTGTGCGGCATCCACACCTTCAATGTCAAACGTGGGGTCGGCCTCGGCATAGCCCAGTTGCTGGGCCTGTGCCAAAACGGCTCCAAAGTCCAAGCCCTTGTCACGCATCTCAGACAAAATAAAATTGGTCGTCCCATTGATGATGCCCGCCACCCATTCGATGCGATTGGCCGACAAACCTTCACGCAGCGCCTTAATGATAGGAATACCACCTGCTACCGCTGCTTCAAACGCAACCGCAACGCCCTTCTCACCGGCTGCCGCAAAAATCTCCGTTCCATGCAGTGCCAACAAGGCTTTATTGGCGGTCACCACATGTTTGCCCGCTGCGATGGCCTGCAAAACCCATTCTTTGGCCTGTGTCACGCCTCCCACCAGCTCGACCACAATGTCAATATCATGGTGCTTGATCAACTCCATCGGGTCGGCGGTCACGGCAACTGCATCACCCACAATGCTTCGTGCAGCCACCACATCACGCCTGCACACCATGGCCACCTCAATGGCACAGCCCGCACGGCGCATGATTTCTTGTTGGTTACGCGTCAACACCTGGTACACACCAGCGCCCACGGTCCCCAGGCCCAATAGGCCAACTTTTATCGGTTTCATAACTGCCACTCTCTTAATTCTCTGAATTTTCATTACGCCCGTCGGTGCCAAATTCCTTGCGGCACCGCGCCAAGAATTGCGCGATGCGGCCTACGGCTTCGCGCAGGTCCTCTTCATGCGGCAAAAACACTATTCTGAAATGATCCGGCGCTGGCCAGTTAAACCCCGTTCCCTGAACCAGCATGACACGGGTTTCTTCGAGCATTCGTAAGAAAAACTGCTGGTCGTCGTGTATGGGGTAGACCTTGGGGTCTAGTTTGGGAAACATATACAGTGCCGCACTGGGCTTCACACACGACACGCCCGGTATTGCCGTAATCAGTTCGTACGCCAAATCCCGTTGCCTGCGCAAGCGCCCTCCTGGTGCGACCAAGTCCCCAATGCTTTGGTAACCCCCCAGCGCCGTTTGAATGGCCGACTGCCCAGGCACATTGGCGCACAAGCGCATATTCGAGAGCATGTTGAGCCCCTCGATGTAGTCCTTGGCCGGCCGCTTGTCGCCCGTCACCACCATCCACCCAGCCCGGTAGCCGCAAGAGCGGTGGCTTTTACTCAGGCTGTTAAAGGTCAGGGTCAAAACGTCCTGGCTCAGTGAGGCGATCGCCGTATGCCGTACCCCGTCGTACAACACCTTGTCATACACCTCGTCCGCAAAAATGACCAGCCCGTGTTCACGGGCAATAGCCACCAACTCTACAAGCAGGGCGTCGCTGTACAGAGCGCCGGTCGGGTTATTGGGGTTGATCACAACAATCCCTTTGGTGCGTGGCGTGATCTTTGCCCGAATGTCCGCCACGTCGGGCATCCACCCGTTGTCCTCTTGACACATGTAATGAACCGGCGTACCGCCCGACAAGCTCACCGCCGCCGTCCACAAGGGGTAGTCGGGTGCCGGGATCAACAACTCGTCGCCACTGTCCAGCAGCGCGTTGGTAGCCAAAACAATCAACTCGCTGGCCCCGTTGCCCAAGTAAATGTCGTCTAAGGTTACGCCCTTGATACCCTGTTGTTGAGTGGAGTGCATTACGGCCTTGCGGGCTGCAAAAATTCCCTTGCTGTCGGAGTACCCCGCCGAGTTAGGCAGGTTACGAATCATGTCCTGCTGAATCTCTTCTGGCGCGTCAAACCCAAACACCGCCAAGTTGCCAATGTTGAGTTTGATGATTTTGTGCCCCTCCTCTTCCATCTGGCGCGCTTTGTCCATAATCGGGCCCCGAATGTCGTAACACACGTTGGCCAATTTGGCGGATTTCAAGATTGTTTTCACGGGGCCTCCAAAAACGATGCGGGCAAAACAAAGACGCAGCGGTTCAACGCAGTGGGAAACCTATAATTTGACCACAGAATGAGGTGCATTTAATGCACTGCAACAAAGGCACTTTGCATATGAAGTTTCAACCTGACACACTCTCGCGGGTGTTTATTAACGGCACAGGCTCTGGGTGGGTCATGGTTAACGGCCAAAAATACAGCACCAGCATTTTGGTCAACAGTGAATCAGGGGTGCACCCATGGCCAAGTGCAGACGACGCAACGCTGGATGAAGGAGCCTTCGAACCTGTCACCCAGTTGGACACAGAAATTGCCTTGTTTGGGAGTGGTTCAGCCTTGGTCTTTCCGGCCGCACGCTTGCTGCGAGGCTTGATTCAAAAAGGCATTGGTTTGGAAACCATGGACACGCCGGCCGCCTGTAGAACCTTCAATATACTGGCGGGCGAAGGACGAAAAGTGACCGCAGCGCTGCGGATAGGGTCTGTAAGCTAGACGTCAAAGTCCGGCTGCGTCCAACAAAACCGAGTAAAATAAGTCCTTTCGCGGAGCCTAGTTGCACCGTGCTATTTCTACCCCATGTTTTGTGTGCCTATTGAAAACCTTAGGTGCACCAGCAGCAGTGCAAAAGTCTTAGTCCTATGGCCATCGTCGTAAATAAATCCATCCCCGAATTTGAAGCCTTGGCAACAGGCGGTTTGCAAGTTAGCAACACCAGTCACGTTGGAAGCACGGTCGTTTTTGTGTTTTTAACCCAAAAAAAAACCCCCCGGTGCAACACCCACGCCAAGCAGTTTAGCGACAAAAAAAAAAAAATAGCCCAAGCGGGGGCCATAGTGTATGGTGTCTCACGGGACAACATGAAGTCCCACGATGATTTCAAACAAAAATTGGAACTGCCGTTTGAGTTGATCGCCGATACCGAAGAAAAAATGTGTCACATGTTTGGCGTGGTCAAAAACAAGATCATGTATGGCAAAAAGGTCAAAGGCATTGAGCGCAGCACTTTTTTGATTGGTCCAGACGGCATACTCAAAGAAGAATGGCGCGGCCTAAAGGTACCCGGCCACGTGGACGAGGTATTAAAAGCGGTCAAAGCATTGAAGAAAAAAGTCTGAACGCAAAGCGCCAAGGTACACCCCATGCCACTGCCACCGCCTCCCAGCAAACGTGCCAGTCGGGTTGATCGTCAAAGACTGAACCCAGAGGCCGTTGCCGCCGCCCCCAACCACACCGGCGGTGCGCGATCGCCCACGCCAGTGTTAGCTGTTGCTCAATCGTCTAAGCCCTCACGCGCGCTACTCGAGCCGCCGTCCCTGCCCCCGCGCAAACGCGCCTCTGTCCCGGCAGCCGCAGTGGTAGAACCCTTGACCCAGGCATCAACAACGGCCCAAGCACCGATGCAACCAGCCGTTCCCGTTGAACCCAGTTCGCATGCGGGACACCGCAAGACACCTACAGTCAAACGAAGCCTAGGCCCCAAACGCCTCTTCGTGCTGGACACCAACGTACTGATGCACGACCCCATGTGTTTGTTTCAGTTTCAAGAGCACGACATTTACCTGCCCATGGTGGTGCTTGAAGAGCTGGACAACCACAAAAAAGGGCTAACAGAAGTGGCTCGCAACGCCCGCCAGACCAGTCGAAGCCTTGACGCGTTGGCCGGGGCGCAAAGCGCCAACATGGATGACGGGTTGGAACTCAACCGCACAGGCCACAAAGGAGCGGATGGACGCTTGTTTTTTCAAACCCAGTTACTGGATGTGCAGCTGCCAGCCAGCCTGCCACAAGGCAAAGCCGATAACCAAATTTTGGGCGTGGTCAACGCCTTGGCGCGCCTGCATGCACCGCGGCAGGTGGTGCTGGTTAGCAAAGACATCAATATGCGGGTCAAGGCCAGGGCCTTGGGCTTGGTGGCAGAAGATTACCAAAACGACAAGGCGCTTGAAGACGGCGATCTACTCTATAGCGGGGCCTATGCACTGCCTGCCGACTTTTGGAACCAATGGGGTAAATCCACCGAGAGCTGGCAAGAAGGCGCCTTCGCCTATTACCGGATTACAGGTGCTTGGGTGGCCCAGTTAACCTTGAACGAATTTGTCTACTTTGAAGCGCCAGGGCAAACCAGCCTGTACGCACGGGTGGTCGAACTGCGCGACAAAACAGCGGTGCTCAAAAGCCTTAAAGACTACCGCTATCAGAAAAACGCGGTCTGGGGCATTATTGCCAAAAACCGTGAGCAAAACTTCGCAATGAATCTGCTCATGGACCCCGAGGTGGACTTCGTGTCGATTGCCGGTACTGCTGGCACAGGCAAAACCCTTTTGGCTCTGGCTTGCGGGTTGACCCAAGTGCTAGACGAGCGGCGCTACACCGAAATCATCATGACACGCGCCACCGTCAGTGTGGGCGAAGACATTGGCTTCTTGCCTGGCTCAGAAGAAGAAAAAATGGGCCCCTGGATGGGTGCCATGGACGACAACCTTGAGGTGTTAACCAAATTTGAAAGCAACAGTGGCGAGTGGGGCCGTACGGCCACCCATGATCTTCTGCGCAGCCGCATCAAGATCAAAAGCATGAACTTTATGCGCGGGCGCACCTTTTTGCAAAAGTTTTTGATTGTGGACGAGGCGCAAAACCTAACCCCAAAGCAAATGAAAACCCTGATCACCCGCGCTGGGCCAGGCACCAAGATTATCTGCATGGGCAACTTGGCCCAGATTGATACGCCCTACCTCACCGAAGGTTCGTCAGGTCTGACTTACGCGGTGGATAAATTCAAGGGCTGGCCGCATGGGGGCCACATTACGCTGGCACGTGGCGAGCGTTCACGCCTGGCCGACTTTGCCAGCGACGTGCTTTAAGCGTCTGGCTAGTAACCACCGCCGCTGCTAGAGGCCAGGCTTTCAAATTTGGTAATGGGCTTTAAGAAGGCCAGTTTGACCGTTCCTGTAGGGCCGTTACGCTGCTTGGCGATGATCACCTCGGCCACCCCCGGTTCGGTGCATTTTTCTTTGGTGTAGTACTCGTCGCGGTAAATAAACATGATGATGTCCGCGTCCTGCTCAATGGCACCGGACTCACGCAAATCGCTCATCATGGGCCGTTTGTCTGGCCGCGCCTCCACACTGCGGTTGAGCTGAGACAAGGCAATCACCGGACATTGCAGTTCTTTGGCCAAGGTTTTCAAACCCCTAGAAATCTCACCCAGTTCAGTCGCCCGGTTTTCGCCGTCACCCCCGCTGTTAGCGCTCATGAGCTGCAAGTAGTCCACCACAATCAAACCCAATTTGCCACATTTGCGGGCCAGCCGCCTGGCGTTGGCGCGCAATTCGCTGCTGGTTAAGCCTGCGGATTCGTCGATATGCAAGGACACGCCGCGCAGGCGCTCAACCGCTTCTGTCAGCCTTGGCCACTCCTCATCAGTTAAGCGGCCTGTACGCAAATGCCCTTGATCGATGCGGCCTATGGAGCCCACGATACGCACCGCCAATTGGGCCGCTCCCATCTCCATCGAAAACACTGCCACCGGCAGGCCCTCGTTGAGTGCAACGTGCTCGGCAATATTGATAGCCAACGCGGTTTTACCCATAGAAGGCCGTGCGGCTAAAACAATCAGATCGCCGCCTTGCATGCCCGCCGTCATCCTATCCAAATCATAGAATCCAGTGGGCACACCCGTCACATCATTCGGGTTGTCGGCCATTTCTTGCACGCGGTCTAACAAGTCCACCACCAGCGTATCCATGCTCTTAAAGCCCTGGTTCAGCCGGGAGCCTTCTTCGCCCACCGCGAGTATTTTTTGCTCGGCCTCATCCACAATGGCCGACGTCGCCTTGCCTTTGGTGTTAAACGCCTGACTGGCGATATCGTCGCAGGCGCCCACCAGTTTGCGCAAAATAGAGCGTTCACGAACGATTTCGGCGTAGCGCCGAATATTGCCCGCGCTGGGCACGTACTGGGCCAAGGCGTTCAGGTAAGACAGGCCACCCACCTCGTCCGATTTGGCCAGATTTTGTAAGTGCTCAAATACCGTTACCACGTCGGCTGGTTTAGACGCATTGATCAAGGAAGCAATCGCCGAAAAAACCAGCTGGTGTTCAAAGCGGTAAAAATCGTTTTCCGCCAACAAATCGCCAATCTTTTCCCAGGCGGCGTTGTCCAGCAACAACCCGCCCAATACACTGGCCTCGGCCTCAACCGAGTGGGGTGGTACACGTAGCTGGGCTATTTGTCGGTCTGACGATTCCGCCAAAAGAGGTAATGCTGATGCTGTCATTGGAATAGTGCCGCAATGGCGGTAGGCAAGTCGTCAATCGTAGGGCATTTGCCCGCATGGCCTGGGGACAAGCCTGTGGGCAAGCCTTGGATAAGTGCGCAAATTGCGGTGGATAACCGCGCATCGTGTTGAGAAATAAAAAAGGCCTCCAAGATGGAAGCCTTTTTTCTGATCGGCAGGGGCCTCAGGGCCCGTGCCAACCTTTTTTACGATTAAGCCGACTCGCCGTAAACAGTCACAGTAACAGCGACCACCACATCGGTATGCAAAGCCACGCTCACGGTGCTATCGCTAACGATTTTGATAGGGCCATTGGGCATACGCACTTGCGACTTGACCACGCCAAAACCCATGCGGGTGAGTTCTTCGGCGATGTCATGGTTGGTGACCGAACCGAACAAACGGCCGTCCACTCCGGCTTTTTGCGTGAGCTTGACGGTAACGCCGGCCAGCTTTTCGCCCTGGGCTTGAGAGGCTGCCAGTTTTTCACTGGCGGCTTTTTCAAGTTCTGCGCGTTTGATTTCAAACTCTTTTTTTGCCGCTGCGGTGGCACGGCGTGCGCGTCCGGCGGGAATCAAAAAGTTACGTGCGTAGCCGTCTTTGACTTTAACGATTTCACCCAGGTTGCCTAGGTTAACTACTTTGTCCAACAAAATGATTTGCATGTTGGTTCTCCTCAGACTTTGTGCTGGTCAGAATAAGGCAGCATGGCCAAGAACCGTGAACGCTTGATCGCGGTATTGAGCTGACGCTGGTAAATGGCGCGTGTACCGGTCAGGCGGGCAGGAATGATCTTGCCGTTCTCACCGATGAAGTCACGCAGCGTATCGACGTCTTTGTAGTCGATTTCTTCAACACCAGCCACTGTAAAGCGGCAATAGCGCTTGCGCTTGAACAGCAGCGTTTGGGTGTTGCGCTTGGGGCGCTTGTCTTTGTTAAAACGTTTTGGTCCGGGCATGATGGACTCCTAATGTTCGTTAATGGGGTGAAAATTTTGTATGTGAAACGATGTGCCTCTGCCACCGCGTGCGTTGTTCAAAAATCCTGAAAATTCGCCCATTTGGCCAACTGCTGTCTTTAACAAAATTTCGGCATTTGTACCAAAAGCCAGAGCTTTCAGTACCAGTCCTACATCTCGTGTCACACCGGCATCGGCTACTTTGGACTCATGTTCCAACACCAGGTCAATGGCCGGTAGGCCAGTGGGGGTGTAACGTAGCACAGACTTCTGGGTGATTTTGGCAACAAGTTTGAAGTGGTTCAATGAATCAAATCAGGTAAACACCGCGCGCTATCGCGAGTCGCTTATCAGTCCTGTGCCTGTGGCACGCGACGGTTGTCTTCGCGCTCAACCGACTTCATCATGGACGACGGACCCGTATCGGCCTTTTTGCGCGACACCGTCAGGTGGCGCAGCACCGCATCGTTGAACTTGAACGCATGCTCAAGTTCCGCCATCACGGCCTGATCGGCCTCAATGTTGACGCACAGGTAGTGGGCCTTGGACAACTTGTTGATTTGGTAGGCCAACTGACGGCGGCCCCAATCTTCAACACGGTGCACTTTACCGCCACCGGTGGTGATCATGCCCTTGTAACGCTCCAGCATAGCTGGCACTTGCTCGCTTTGATCCGGATGAATCAGCAAGATGATTTCATAATGACGCATAAACACTCCTTAAGGAAAAGCCACCCACGGCGTCAGACGTAGTGTGGCAAGGGGAAAACCGCAGATTATAGCGTTTAATACTTTAACGGGTCCTGTGGCGTGGACGCAAAATTGCCGACAAGCCACTTTGCTCGAATCGGAGCCACTGCCGGTGGCGCCCCTAAAGGCGTGTATCAATACCCCGCCGTGTCGTAAAGCTTGGGCTCAGAAAAGTTGGATTCCACGTCATCCTCGGTGGGTTTGCCCCACCAACTGAGTAAAAATATGGTCAGAAAGCCGACAGGAATACCAAAAACACCAGCCGAGTTGGGGCCAATGCCAAACAGGCGCATGCCGCCCTCAAGCTCCAACCATTCAGGCAGACGCACGGTATTGAGTACCAGATAGATCAATGTGACCAGCAATCCTAACCACATGCCTGCCACTGCCGCGACACGGGTGGTGCGTTGCCAAAACAGGCCCATTACCATCGCGGGCACAAATGCAGCCCCGGCAATCGAAAAGGATGCAGCCACGATAAACAAAATTCCCGCAGGCCGCTGCGTGGCGACGTAGGCAGACAACAGGGCGGCCACCATCAATACGAACTTGGAAAACATCACTCGCCGCATCATGTTAACCCGGTCGTTTTTGCCGTATCGGTACATGTCGTGGGCAAACGCATTACCAATTGTCAGTAGCAAGCCATCTGCAGTGGACAAAGCCGCCGCCAGCCCACCAGCGGCCACCAAGCCGGACACGACGTAAGGCATGCCTCCCAGTTCGGGGGTGACCAGCATCACCAGATCAGCACCCAATTTGAGTTCCCCAAATTGCAATATGCCGTCAGCATTGATGTCAGCCACCGAGATCAACCCCGGATCCAATTTGCTCCACTGCGAAATCCAGTCAGGCAGCGCATCAAACCTAAGGCCCACCAAATCGTTCATGACCTGGTACTTCACGAACACCGCCAACGCAGGGGCCGACAGGTACACCAACGCAATAAAGAACAGGGACCATGCCACCGAGGTACGAGCCTGTGCCACCGAGGGTGTAGTGAAGTACCGGGTTAACAGGTGCGGCAAACCGGCGGTGCCCACCATCAAACAGAACATCAAGGCCAAGAAATTAATGCGCGAGGTGTTAAAGGTGGCTTGCTCGTCGGGGGTGCCGTGGGGATCGCCAGCGAACACCTGGGCATGCCGTGGCAAACCCGCCAGCGGCTGCGCCCGATAGGCATTGTCGTGCATGGCCGCCGTCCAATTTTGCTGCGCGGTTGGCGCGTTCCGAGGCAACAAGGCAAAGTCTCGGGTTGCAGCGAAAACCAAGGACGGATCGGCACCGCTATTGTTCAGGGACCGAACTCTTTCTTGCGCCAGTTGACGGTCAAGGGTCAAAGCATGCTCCACATTTTGCAATTTTTCGTGGTACTGGTCGCGCCTTAGTTGATACCCTTGGAGCACTTCTTTTTCAGCCGGGGCGTTGAGCAATTGGGTCTCTAACTGTTCAATTTTGGCCAACTGTTGGCCGTAAACAACAGGTGCCACCGGGTTGCCTAACTGGTTGTAAGCCATCCAGCCCACGGGCAGCAAGTAGGCAATTGCCAACACACAGTACTGGGCCACCTGGGTCCAGGTCACTGCACGCATGCCCCCTAAAAACGAGCACACCAGAACCCCACCCAAGCCCAACAAAATACCGATTTCAAAGTGCACCCCCGTGAGCCGTGAGGTGATCAAACCCACCCCATAAATCTGGGCCACGATGTAGGTAAAGGAGCACAGCACCGCCGCAATCGCGGCCGTCAGGCGTGGCCACTTGCCACCAAAGCGCTTGCCAAAAAAGTCCGGTACAGTTTTGACATCGTAGCGACGCAGATTGGGTGCCACCAAAAAAGCCACTAGGCAAAAGCCACCCGTCCAACCCAGCACATAGGCCAGCCCCCCCGGCTCGTCGGCGCTGCCAGAGAAGCCCTGCAAATACAAGCCGCCCGCCAAGCTGATAAACGATGCGGCGCTCATCCAGTCGGCGGCACACGCCATGCCGTTGAGTACGGGAGGAATGCGTCGCCCAGCAACGTAATACTCCGATGGATCGGAGGTACGGTTATAGATGCCGATGGCAGCATAAAGAGCGACGCTGGCAATTAGAAAAATGCCTCCTACCCAGTTACGCGACAAACCCAGCGCCTCGGCAGTCACCATGCAGACCAAGAAGCCCACCAGACACAGCACGTAAATGGTGAACCACTTCTTTAAGCCCCGGTGGTAGTGCGCTTGCGTACGAGTAGCGTCAATAGCGCCACCACTGGCCACTGTGAGTGTCAAAGGCTCCTCATAGCGGTTCATTCGCCAAGCGTACAAAGCCGCCAACAGGATGTATACCACCACAATGCCTTGCGCTGCTAACCAAAAGCTAAAAGGCCAGGGCCCAATTTGAAAGTCGAGGTTACGTGCAAAAAACACCGGCACAAAGGACACCAGCACCCAAACGGCGAGAAAACCCGGCGTGAGCCAACGCGCCTCAAGCGAGGAACTGGTGAGGGTGGGGCGAAACATGGACGCTCTATCGTGCTGCCTAAACGCGACGAGTTACGCAGCTACAACCTTGGTAGATGCCTCTACCTGGGCCAGCTTTTGCCAAGTTCCGACCACACTGTCAGGGTTGAGGGATATAGAGGTAATGCCGCGCTCCACTAGCCATATCGCAAAATCTAAATGGTCGCTAGGCCCCTGCCCACAAATACCCACGTACTTGCCCTGCGCTAAACAGGCATTGATGGCTTGTGTCAACAAGGCCTTGACTGCAGGGTCACGTTCGTCAAAATCGGCCGCCAAAAGTTCTAGGCCTGAGTCCCTGTCCAAGCCCAGCGTGAGTTGTGTCAAGTCGTTGGAGCCAATCGAGAACCCATCGAAATAGGCAAGAAAATCAGCCGCCAAAATCGCGTTACTAGGCACTTCACACATCATGATGACTTTAAGGCCCTTGTCGCCCCGCTGGAGGCCATGGGCCGCCAGCAGCTGGGTTACTTTTTCGGCCTGAGGCAAGGTTCGCACAAAGGGCACCATGACCTGCACATTGTCCAGACCCATGTCGTCGCGCACCCGCTTTAGCGCCTCGCACTCCATTGCAAACGCCGGGCCAAAATCGGTACTGATGTAGCGCGCTGCTCCCCTAAAGCCCAGCATGGGATTTTCTTCTTCGGGTTCATAGCGAGAGCCTCCAATCAGCTTGCGGTACTCGTTGGATTTGAAGTCGCTCAAGCGCACGATCACCGGTTTGGGCCAAAAGGCCGCCGCAATGGTGGCAACACCCTCGGCGACCTTGTCCACATAAAATGCCCGAGGGGAGGCATGGCCACGGGCAACCGACTCCACGGCCTGCTTGAGGTCAGTATCGATGTTGGGATAGTCCAAAATTGCCTTGGGGTGTATGCCAATATTGTTGTTGATAATGAATTCAAGCCGCGCCAAGCCAACCCCTTCATTGGGCATCTGGCAAAAGTCAAAGGCCAGTTGCGGATTGCCCACGTTCATCATGATTTTGGTGGCAATGGCGGGCATTTCACCTCTCACCGACTCGGTCACTTCGGTTTCTAGCAGCCCGTCGTAAACCGCGCCGGTGTCGCCTTCTGCACAACTTACCGTGACCAGCGCGCCGTCGGTGAGTAAATCGGTGGCATTGCCACACCCCACCACGGCAGGAATGCCCAACTCACGCGCAATAATGGCGGCGTGGCAGGTTCGCCCACCGCGGTTGGTCACGATGGCGGAGGCTTTTTTCATGACGGGCTCCCAGTTGGGATCGGTCATGTCGGTCACCAATACATCGCCCGGCTGGACTTGGTCCATTTGGCTGATGGAGTGAACCAGCCTGACGGAACCGGTTCCGATTTTCTGGCCAATGGCTCGCCCCTGCGCCAACACGGTGCCTGTTCCCTTGAGCTTAAAGCGGAACTCTGTTTTCCCCAGCATCTGGCTCTTTACGGTTTCGGGACGGGCTTGCAAGATATACAGCTGCCCATCTGTGCCGTCTTTGCCCCATTCGATATCCATTGGGCGACCGTAGTGCGCTTCTATGAGTAGCGCGTAGTGCGCCAGTTGTTCGACCTCGGTGTCGTCCAAAGAATAGCGGTTGCGCATCTCAACGGGCACTGGCGTGGTACGCACCAAATGGCCCGATTGTTGTCGTTCTAAATCAGAGGAAAATTCCATCTGAATTAATTTCGATCCTAGGTTGCGTCGAATAACGGCCCTTTTCCCACGCTGCAGGGTGGGCTTATGGACGTAAAACTCATCAGGGTTGACGGCCCCTTGCACCACTGTTTCACCCAAACCGTAGCTGGACGTGATAAACACCACATCCTGAAACCCGGACTCGGTGTCCAACGTAAACATGACCCCAGCCGCACCCAAATCAGATCTAACCATGCGCTGAACACCAGCGCTAAGCGCCACCTGCGCGTGGGAAAAGCCTTTGTGCACGCGGTAACTAATGGCCCGGTCGTTGTAAAGGGAAGCAAAAACTTCTTTCACCTTGGCGAGCACCGAGTCGATGCCAACCACGTTCAAAAATGTTTCTTGCTGACCAGCAAAAGAGGCATCGGGCAAATCTTCCGCCGTTGCTGAAGAACGTACAGCAAAGGACGCGCCATGCGCCCCACTTTCAACCAAGGTAGCAAACGCCGACCGAATAGCCGACTCTAGGTCGGGCGGAAACGGCTGGGCTTGTATCCAAGTCCTTATCTCGCTGCCGGCCAGCGCCAAGGCATTGACATCTTCAGTGTTCCATTGCGCCAGACGGGACTCAATGCGGTGGTCCAGTCCACCGTGTCCAAGGAAAGCCCTAAACGCGTGGGCGGTGGTCGCAAACCCGGTGGGTACACGCACGCCATCAGGAAGCTGCGAAATCATTTCACCTAGGCTGGCATTTTTGCCGCCTACGTCGTCCACATCAGACATTCGCAAGCGTTCAAAGGGGACGACCAAGGCGTCAGACGGAAAGAGTTGAGACATGAAATACTCCAGAGATAAAAATTCTTTGCGGCTCAACACACCCGCTTGATGCAGAGCCGCGCACGCAAGAAGCATAATGACTGGCTTGCGGCAATGGTGCCCATTTTAGAGGGCCTCAGCCGTAATCCTTCCCTACCTCAACAAAGACTTCTCGACCCTACAGACTGCTTTTTCGACGAACTTGGATTGACCATGCCGCAAAGAACCGTTTTTTTTGTCTCCGATGGTACCGGTATCACCGCAGAAACCTTTGGCAACGCCCTATTAGCGCAGTTCGAGTTAAAAGCCCGAAGGGTTCGCATGCCCTATACCGACACCGTGGATAAAGCCCACCAGGCCGTGCGACAAATTAACCATGTGGCCGAGCTTGAGGGCACAAAACCCCTGGTGTTTACCACCTTGGTGAACGAGGCTGTGCTGGGTGTGATTCAAGCCGGATGCACCGGGCTCTTAATGGACCTATTTGGCACCTTCGTGACTCCGATAGAGGCAGAGCTGGGCGTCAAATCCAACCACCGCATCGGTCGCTTTAGCGATGCCAGTAAAAGCCAGCAATACCACGACCGTATTGAAGCGATCAATTTTTCATTGGCGCACGATGACGGTCAATCGAATGTTGATTTCGATTCAGCCGATGTGATTTTGGTCGGGGTCAGTCGCAGTGGCAAAACGCCCACGTCTTTGTACTTGGCCATGCAATACGGACTGAAAGCGGCCAATTACCCGCTCATCCCGGAGGATTTTGAACGGCGTCAATTGCCTCCTGCCTTGCTGCCCTACCGCGCCAAAATATTTGGGCTGACCATACAACCCGAGCGACTGAGCGAAATTCGCAATGAAAGGCGCCCCAATTCGCGCTACGCCAGCCTGTCCAATTGCGCCATGGAGGTGTCAGAGGCCGAGGCCATGATGCGCCGTGCAGGTATCAAATGGCTGAGCACCACCACCAAGTCGATTGAGGAGATCGCCACCACCATTTTGCAGGAGATCAGGCCGGATACCCTACCGTATTGACGGCGTTGAGCGCGTGTTTACAGCCCCAAGGCTGCGATTCCGGCTTTGGCGATCTGGGCGTCCTCATTGGACTTGACCCCACTAACGCCCACCGCCCCCAGGCATTGACCGTCTTTCATCACTGGCACACCCCCCTCCAGCATGCCAGAGACCAAAGGCGCAGACAAAAACGACGTTCTACCGCCGTTGATCATTTCTTCATACACCTTGCTCTCGCGCTGACCCAACGCAGCGGTATGCGCTTTAGCTACGCAAATGTGGGCCGAAAGGGTGGCCGCTTTGTCCAGCCGCACCATACCCAGCAAATGACCCCCGTCATCAACCACCGCAATAGACACTGCCCAGCCGTTTTGTGCTGCATGGGCAGAGGCCGATTGCAAAATGAGCGCTACGTCCAACGCCTCCAAAATCGCTTTATCTTTCATACTTAGTTCCTATAAGAAATTTATCACCTCAAACACGAAACCACCCCGCAATTGGCCGGATACCCTATTTACGAAGTCGTAGCGAAAGGCTAGGGAACCTCTGCAAAACCCCATGCGCGATCTGAGACCCCGATAACGGCGCCCCACTGTGTTGGCTTTTTGGCTCATACCGCCCGGTATGAGCTGCCAAATCCGCCTTGTGGTGCATCCATTCTCGTGGCTCATCTCTGCACAGCGAGTTTTGCAGAGGTTCCCTAGTGCCCCCGCTTCGTGACTTTTTGCCATTCAAGCTTCAAATCAGATAAACGCTGCGCCTGCTCAGGCCTTTTAGCGGCGTTACGGAATGCCTGCAGGGCAAAGATTAGCAAGAGCAAACCGACAACAGTGCCTAACGCTGCCACCAACGACGCGAACAGAGGGTTGACTCGCGCCCCTCGCGTCGCAGTCGTTGGAGCTTGAATCACATCAAAACTCTCGGCCTGTGCCAAAACAGAAGCCAAGCCTGTAGTCATCCCCTGCGCTTCTCTGGCTGCACCGAGAAGCTGCACAAGTGAAAAATCGGAGGAGGCACCAGTATTAGAAGGTGGCTGCGCCAGCTTTTGGGTCAAATTGGCAATGGCGCTAGCATACTGGCGATCACGTTGCAACGCCAACTCGTACTGCTCTTTTATACGCTGGAGCGCGTCCGTTCGGCGCTTGTTCACTTCGCCGGTTTTTTCAATCGCCAGAGTTACCATACGCCGCGCGTCTTGCGCATCCTTCGCGCTGCCACGAATCGTGACAAGTTTTTCTTTCGCAGAAAAAGTCACCTTCAAATCACCTGCCAAACGCTCACGCGCGGCATCCAAATCTTCTTCTGGTCGGGAGTACTTCATTTCCTGAATGATATGGTCACGGACTTGCGCAGAGTTGTACTGCGCCACCAACAAAAGATCCCCTGACTGCCATGCCACACTTTCAAATCTGGTTGGCCATGCAGCGGCGACAGCTGCCACAATCGCGCCGGCCAAAAGTGGTACAAAAATCAGCGTTTTCAGGTTCTGAACGACCACGAAAATAATCTCAGTGAGATTCAATTCGTTTTCCGGATAGTCACTTTCGGATACTTGCTGGTCAAGGTTAGGCATAAATTATGTTGGGGCATTGGTATGCGTGCCGCATACGGTCGCTTGGTGCCCGATCCCAAAGATCGGTATTTTACCCCCTCCTCAAGTGGTACTTTTGAGCACCAGTGCCTGTAAATCCCTGCTTTTCGAAGGGATGCCGCAGCAAATCCATTTGTGATCGAACTGCTTAATCGTAGAATCAGCCTAATCGGTTTCATGGCCGTGATCTTGAAAGGAACCTTTTATGTCAATTCAGATTGCTAACTCATCGATAACGTACGGCTTGGATACCGTCGCTCGAAACAAAGTCCTGCGTAACACCTATTGGCTGTTGGCCCTAAGCATGTTACCCACGGTATTAGGTGCTTGGGTAGGGGTTACCACAGGTATCACGCGCAGTTTGGGCGGTGGCATGGGATTGGTGGTGTTTTTAGTCGGTGCGTTTGGCTTTATGTACGCCATTGAACGCACAAAAAATTCTAGCGCCGGTGTAGCCGTCCTGCTTGGATTCACCTTCTTCATGGGCCTGATGCTCTCGCGGCTGATCTCTATGGTGCTGGGGTTTAGCAATGGTCCCAACCTCATCATGACGGCTTTTGGTGGCACCGCTGGCGTGTTTTTTGTGATGGCATCGCTGGCCACCGTCATCAAGCGCGACCTGTCTGGCATGGGCAAGTGGTTGTTTGTGGGCGCGTTGGCTGTGATGGTGGGTGGCATCATTAACGTGTTTGTGGGTTCCACAGTTGGCTTCATGGTGATTTCTGTGCTTTGTATCGGCATCTTTAGTGCCTATATGCTGTACGACATCAAACGAATCTTGGATGGCGGCGAAACCAACTACATTACGGCCACTTTGGGCCTGTACCTTAGCATTTACAACGTGTTCCAAAGCCTGTTGAGCTTGTTGGGCATTTTTGGTGGTGAGCGCGACTAACCGGCTTGGCCTTGCCATCCCTGTCAAAAAGGAGGCATGGCCTCCTTTTTTTTCATTCACCGAGAACACTGAACTGATAGGAGACCGTTAATGTGGCGCTTAGTAGGTCTGTGGTGGCGCTTTAAGCGCGAGTTGGTCTTGCTGTGGATGGTTTTGCGCCACGCACAAACGCCTAAATCGGCCAAGGTTCTTGCGGTCTTGGTCGGTCTCTATTTGATCTCGCCGATTGATTTGGTACCCGAATTTGTACCTTTCTTGGGCTGGCTGGACGACGGCATTTTGGTTTACGTCCTGTTCAAATTAGTGTCTAAGCTTGTACCAGCGGATTTGTACCAGCGCTTGCACACCGAGGTATGGACCAAGTACCCGGCTCGTTAATCCGCACGCAGGTCAGCGTGTAGCGTCCCAATCAAACACCGCCACCGATTCAACGTGGGCGGTGTGCGGAAACATATTGACCACCCCAGCGGCGGCGCAAGCGTAGCCCGCCTGTACCAACACCTCTGCGTCCCGCGCCAAGGTGGCGGGGTTGCAGCTCACGTAAACGATACGGGTGGGGGGACGCCAGTCAAACCCACGGGCCAAAGCACCTGAGCGGTGTGCTGCCACGGCACGGGCCAGTGCCTGCACCAGCGCAAACGCCCCTTCTCGGGGTGGGTCTACCAGCCATTTGTCGGCGATGCCATCGGCGCACAGGCCCTCTGGCGTCATGTCAAACAAATCACGCGCCACAAATTCGGTGGGCGCCAGGGGCTGCAACCGGCCCGGTTGCTCGGCGTTCAAGCGGTAGTTGTCTTGTGCGCGTTGCACCAAGCTCTCGCTGCCCTCAATGCCTAGTACGCTAGCCGCGCGGGTGGCCAGTGGCAGGGTAAAGTTGCCCAAGCCACAAAACCAGTCGATCACGCGCTCGGTGGGGGCAAGCTCTAGCAAGCGAATGGCACGGCTCACCAGCATCTCGTTGATAAACGGGTTGACCTGGGTAAAGTCTGTAGGTTTGTAGGGCATGGTGATTTCAAACGCTGGCAAGCGATAAGCCAGCAAAGGCGCGTTGGCGTCCATGGCATGAACCGTCTCGTTGCCCCCCGGTTGTAGCCACCACTGCAAGCCCGGAACCGATTGGGCAAAGGCTTGCAGTTGGGCGCGGTCTGCCGCCGATAACGGCTCTAAATGGCGCAACACCAAGGCCATCACACCCGCGTCACCACAGGCCACTTCGATCTGCGGGATTTGGTCTTTGGCATCCAAACCAGACAGCAGCTTTTTGAGCGCGGGTATCAACTGCCCAACGGCATCGGGCAACACGGGGCACTCGTCCATATTGGCCACGTAGCGGCTTTTGCGTTCGTGAAAGCCCACCAAAACCTCGCCTTTTTTGGCCACAAACCTGGCCGAAAGGCGCGAACGGTAGCGATAGCCCCACTCTGGGCCAGCAATGGGCCGCAGCATCAGGTCGGGCTTGACCCGCCCTACGTGCCACAGCGCGTCCTCTAAGGCCCTTTGCTTGACCGCCACTTGCGCCTCTGGGTGCAAATGCTGCACCTTGCAACCGCCACAAGCACCGTCGTGCAGACCAAAGTGCGGGCAGCGCGGCTCCACACGCATCACCGACTCTTTGGCGATAGAGATGATTTGCGCTTTCTCATAGCTGGATTTTTCTTTGACAGGACGCACCCATACCTGCTCATTGGGCAGCGCACCATCTACAAACACCACCTTGCCGTCGTCGCGGTGGGCCACGCCCTGCCCTTCAAGGTCCACGGACTCGATACGCACAAGGCTGGGGGGCGTTTGTGCCAAGGCCTCGCGCTCGGCGCGAAGGCGGTCTGATCGTCTAAATTTTCTTGCCATGGCCAATTGTCTCAGTATTTGGTGGGTGCCATCGCTGGTGCAATGGGCGTGGAAAGGGCATTTGGGTCAAGCCAGGCCACCCCCCAAGCGACGGCCCGCACTTTGGCCATAATGTGGTTCTGCAAGCCATCTGAAGGAACAACCCTTATGAACCGCTACACACTGCCCGAGCTGAACGCACTGCCCCAAGACATTCAGCAAAAAATCCAAGAGGTGCAAGAAAAAGCCGGTTTTGTGCCCAATGTGTTTTTGGCGCTGGCCAGACGCCCGGCCGAGTGGCGGGCTTTTTTTGCCTACCACGACGCCCTGCTGCTGCGCGAGGGTTCCAACCTGACCAAGGGCGAGAAAGAGATGATTATTACCACCACCAGCGCGGCCAACCATTGCTTGTATTGCGTGGTCGCCCACGGTGCCATTTTGCGGATTTACGAGAAAAAGCCGATGGTGGCCGACCAAGTGGCCGTGAACTACAAAAAGGCCGATATATCCCCAAGGCAATCGGCGATTTTGGATTTCGCCATGAAGGTTTGCAAAGATTCGGCCAACCTAAATGAGGCCGATTTTGAGGCACTGCACGCCTTTGGTCTAGACGACGAAGACATTTGGGACATAGGGGCCATCACAGCGTTTTTTGGCTTGTCCAACCGCATGGCCAACCTGTCGGGGATGATGCCCAATCCAGAGTTTTACCTCATGGGACGGGTGCCAAGGTAAAGGCGACCTTATCCCATCGTACCGGCCTCGGCTAGGTCAGTCGCAGCTACGGCTTGGAAATTTCAAATATGCCTATGCGCGTCAAAAACTCTTTCACCTTGGTACGCCAAAGTGCCGGGCGGTGATAGATGAAGTGCCCGTCGCCATCTATCGGTGGGTAGAGGAGCAACTCGGCGCTACCACCACCTTTAACAAAGGCGCTATGGCTGGCCCTGATAGTCTCGGCGGTGTAGCGAGAATCGTTCTCTGCAAATATCCACAACGTGGGAATACGGGCCGTTTTTCCAAACTCCTCGAATCCGTTCACCATCATCGGATTGATAAACCCGGGTCCAGAAGTAGCACGCATATCAGTCCTTCCTCCTGAAAAGTCAATTGCACCCAGCACGCCCTTCGGATTTTGACTTGCTAAGTACATCGAGAGGTAACCCCCAGCGGACTGCCCACTCAAGACTATTCTGGAAGAGTCGAGTTCCGTACGCGTCTTGATGTAGTCCATCACCGGCCAAACGTCCTCTGCCATAACACGGGCTTTATAGGTTGGATCACCATCGTGTTGGGAGAATCCCCTGGGGTAGGTCCCTTCGGACATCCCCACCCCCGTCGAGCGGGAAAAATCACGGCCAGACCCAAGTTTAAAAAAGTGCGTGCGACGTCCATATCTCTGACCCTCGCCTTAGCGGCAAAAGATGGACTGAACGCGTCGCCATCACCGTGACTAAAGACGATCACTGGGTAGGGGCCTTTTCCAAAAATATTTTCTTGAGGCATCAACAGCGTGGACTCGATTTTGTTCGAACCAAACAAAGCCGAAACCTCATAGAAAAACACCTCCTCACGCCAAGCAATCGGTGCGTTCGGCACGCCGATAGACACAGGCGCCGGGGCACCCCCTAGCCAATCGGCAACTGCGTTAGCAAACTCACTTTCTAAGCCCACGAGCGTGTGATGGCCAAAACAATTGCCCCCGCCCTCTTGCCTTGAATACCCTGCCTTTACCAACGCAAATTGAAATTGCTTGGCCAAGGCTTGGACTTCAAGATACGGCGCACTGGCACACGTTGAGGTCGGAACCTGTACCATCATCACCGGTTGCTTGATTTGACCCCAATCAGAGGTGCGCTCATTGATCTGGCTGGACACGGCAACAATTTTTTCTATCTCAGACAGGCCAGAGGCGGTTATCGCCGTTTGAAATCGGGCTTCGAAAAAGCCCATATGAAGTTGACTGACCGGATACTTCTTTTTCAGCATCTCAGCTACCTTGCGCATGTCACCTTGCATTGTGCCCACGTCCCTTGAGCCAACCTTCGGCTTTTGCATATCATCGGGACTATCTGCAAAGGCCACGATAACCCCCCGTTTTTGTAACATGGGCGCTGCACGCATCCAGATGCTTGTGTCGACTATTTCGAGCGCATTGCCACCAGGGATGCCCCTCAATTGCGAGTGCCCCGAAAAACGCGGGTAGATGATGACATGCTTAACGGGTGTGGAGTCCTTGCCCAAGGTAGCGAGACCAACAGTTACCGGTTTACCGTCAATAGTTCTAACCACAATACTCTCGCCAACCCAAGTTTGAGCCGCAACGTATTGGCAGGGCAGCAAGAAAATCAGCGCAAAGAAACTGAACACTGCACCTGCACTTTCTGGTATCCAACGAAATCTCATCATGTGCCTCAAATAGGAAAAATCTGTGATTGCGATGTTAATTGGACTCACTCTCAATCCGCGATGGAGTAAGTGACGCTTTCATTAAGACACCACGACTTGTGGTGCAACCATTCTCGTGGCTCATATCCACGCAGCGAGTTTTGCTGAGGCTCCCTAGGTTTCCCTATAAAATTGCAGGCTGTTTTCCCTCTCAGAAGATTGACCCAAGACCCCATAGGTCCACCCTTGCTGGACCCTCTATCGGAGTAACTATGACCCAAGAAGAAATTTTGGCCCAGTACGGCCCCCGTGAAGCCATGGAATACGACGTGGTGGTGGTGGGTGGTGGACCAGCCGGTCTGTCGGCCGCGATACGCTTAAAGCAACTGGCCAACGCCAAGGGCCAAGAGCTATCGGTGGTGGTGCTTGAAAAAGGCTCTGAGCCGGGCGCACACATTTTGAGTGGGGCCATCATGGACCCCATTGCAATTTCAGAGCTCATCCCCGACTGGAAGGCTCAGGGCGCACCGCTGAACCAACCGGTCACCGACGATGCCATGGTTTTCTTGGGGCAAAAATCCAGCACACGCATTTTTAATTTTTTACTGCCCGAGTGCTTTCAAAACCACGGCAACTACATCGTCAGCTTGGGGGCCGTAACACGCTGGCTGGCCACACAGGCTGAGGCCCTGGGCGTTGAAATTTTCCCGGGCTTTACCGCCGCAGAAGTGCTGTACAACGACGACGGCTCAGTGAAAGGCGTGGCCACTGGCAACATGGGCATTGGCAAAGATGGCCAGCCCACCGACGCCTTCCAACTGGGTATGGAACTGCACGGCAAATACACTTTTTTTGCAGAGGGCGCGCGCGGCCATTTGGGCAAGCAAGTAATTGCCAAGTACAAGTTAGACGAAGGCCGCGACCCACAAACCTATGGCATTGGCATTAAAGAGGTGTGGGAGATCGACCCCGCCCGCCATCAGCCCGGCTTTGTGATGCATACCGCCGGCTGGCCTATGGACGCCGACACCTACGGCGGCGCGTTTTTGTACCACATGGACGGCAACAAAATTGCCATGGGCTTTATTACCGGGTTGGACTACAGCAACCCCTACCTAAGCCCTTTTGAAGAATTCCAACGCTGGAAAACTCACCCTAACATTCGCTATTACCTAGAGGGCCAAGACCAGGGCTTAAAGCCCGCCAAGCGCTTGGCGTACGGGGCCAGAGCGATTGCCGCCGGTGGCTTGCAATCACTGCCTAAAACAGTGTTCCCTGGCGGTGCATTGATTGGCTGTGACGCGGGTTACCTGAACGTAAGCCGTATCAAGGGCAGCCATGCGGCCATCAAGACCGGTATGCTGGCCGCTGAGGCCGCTTTTGAGGCATTGGGCAATGGCCGTCAACACGACGAGCTGAGTGCCTACCCTGCCGCGTTTGAAGCCAGTTGGCTGCACACTGAACTGCGCAAATCGCGCAACTTCAAGGCCTGGTTTAAAAAGGGCCTGCATGTGGCCACGCTAATGAACGGTTTAGAGCAGTGGCTATTGCGCGGTCACATCCCCTGGACGCTGCGCCGCGACAAGCCCGACCACCTATCTCTTAAACCCGCGGCACAGTGCAAGCCCATTGACTACCCCAAGCCCGACGGCAAGATCACTTTTGACCGCAACTCCAGCGTGTTTTTGAGCAACACCAACCACGAAGAAAACCAACCGGCCCACCTAACGCTCAAGGACGCCAGCGTACCCGTGGGTATCAATCTGGCTACTTATGCAGGGCCTGAAAGCCGCTACTGCCCAGCCGGTGTGTACGAGTTTGTCAAAAACGACGACAACACCGACCGCCTGCAAATCAACGCGCAAAACTGCGTGCATTGCAAAACCTGTGACATCAAAGACCCCACGCAGAACATCGTGTGGGTGACGCCAGAAGGCGGTGGTGGCCCCAACTACGCGGGGATGTAATTCCAATTCCAAACCATCCGTGTCGTTGTTGCATCGCCTTGTCGTGCGTTAGCACTGCCTGCGGCTCTGCGCCTAGTCACAAATGATTTGGAACTGGAATACGGCAAAGCCTGCTTTAGTCAGCGGCCCTTAGTGCAGCCTTCAAATCAACACCAATTTGCGGCCGGTAGGCAAAGGGGTCGCTGGGGTTGCGCGGTGTGAGGATGTCTTCTAGCCGCGTTTGCACCGCACCAATCGACTGCGGGTGGCTGTAGATGTAAAACTGCTTGGCTGCTACTGCGTCAAACACCTTTTGGGCCACTTCAGCTGCGGTCACCTTACCAGAGCCCACTGCCTTGTCGCTCATGGCCTGGCCTATCAGTTGGCTTTTGGTGGGCTTCACACCCGAGCTTGTTAACTCGGCGGGGCGGTTTCTGTGGCTTTTGGTAATGCCGGTGGGTACAAAGTAGGGGCACAAAACACTGGCGCTGATTTGGTCGGTGACCAAATCCAAATCTTGGTACAGCGTTTCAGACAAACTCACCACGGCGTGTTTGCTCACGTTGTAAATGCCCATGTTGGGCATGTTCACCAGTCCGGCCATGCTGGCGGTGTTAACGATATGCCCACGGTAATTGGGGTCCTTATCTGCCGCGGCCAGCATGAGAGGCGTAAACACCCGCACACCGTGCACCACACCCATTACGTTCACGCCCATCACCCATTGCCAATCGGCCTCTGTGCTTTCCCAGATCAGGCCACCGGCCCCTACACCGGCGTTGTTAAACACCAAATGAATCGCACCAAAACGGTCGGTGGCTTGCTGGGCCACGCTTTCGATAAACACACCTTTGGACACATCGCCCAAGCAGGCCAGCACCTGTGCACCTGCCCCACGCATTTCTTCGGCGGCGGCGGCAAGTGCATCGGCCTGCACGTCCACCAACACCAGGTTCATGCCCAGAGCGGCACCGATGCGGGCGCACTCCAGTCCAAAGCCACTGCCTGCGCCGGTTAATACGGCCGTCTTGCCTTCAAAGTGAGTCATCATGGTGGAATCCTGTTAGATGGGTTGGGTTGTCAATAAGGGGATGGTTATGCAACGGGGCAGTGGTTAAGCCCTGAGCATTTCAATGTGTTCTATGCCGTCTTCCATATAGGGCTGGCCCGTGGCGACAAAGCCATGCTGGGCATAAAAAGCGCCCAAGTGCATTTGCGCCCCAATGCGAATCGGGGTTGCACCCCACTGCTGCTGCACCAGTTCTAGGGCCTTGGCTATCAGGCGATGGCCCATGCCGGTGCCTCGGGCCTCTTGTGCCGTCAGCACGCGCCCTATGCTGGCCTCTGGCATTTTGACGCCGGGGGCAAAACAGCGGGCATAGGCTTGCAAAACGGGTTGGCCCTCTGGCTGGGTGGTGTAGCCCATTAGGTGCAAGGCCACGGCGTCAAAACCATCCATGTCTTGAAACACGCAATTTTGCTCAACCACAAACACCTGGCTGCGCAGGGCCAACAATTGGTAGAGTGCAGGCCCGTCGATTTGGTCAAAAGACCGCACCTGCCAATCAATATCTCCGCTTGCACGGTGGCCTGGGGCGGATGGCGAGTGGATGGCGCTCACTGCACCGCCTTTAGGATATAGCCCACCCTTGGCAAATGGACGTGTACCGTACCAGCACGTTCGTCGGTACGGGCCAGGGTGTAGCGTGTACGGGTGGCGGCCACCAATTGGCCTTCTGTGGGTTCTGGTCCAAAGGCCTCGCCTTTGATGCTGACCCAACTGCCCAGTGCAATGCCGTGGTCGTCTTGGAAGTGGGTGTCAGTCAATGCCGCAGGGCTGGCCTGGGCCGCAACCTCAATCGCCTCCTCTGATCCCATGCGTTCGCCCCTGGTCGCGCCCTTTTGTGCCATTCGCCCCAGCCATGCCAACACAGCAGGATGGTCGTTCAAAATACCAGCCATCGCTGAGGTGACGTTTTGGGTAAACCACACGGGGTGGTAGCAGGCAAAATCAGCAATCGTGGGTTGCTCACCCAATAAAAAAGGCTTGTCCCCCAGCGTGCTGGACAAGCGACGCAAATAAGAACGGTAAGCAACGGTGGCATCCGGTGGGGGCAGGCGCGGTACGGCCACGCGCATTTTGGCGCGATCATCGGCAAAGGCCTTGCCCACCTCGGGGGCCTGCTTGCCAAACATTTGTGCCGCACCGGCCGGTGCAAAGTTATGGCCCATGGCCGCCCAAAACAAAGTGGTGTCGGCCCACTGTGCCAACATACGCGCCAGGCCCGACACCTCGGGTGGGTAAAGGCTGGGCTGGGGTTGCAGGCCCTCCAGCACATCGGCGATCAAGGCGGTATCGCAATAAATATCGGCACCGATTTGCAACACCGGGGTTTTACGATAGCCCCCGGTCAAGGCCAGCAAGTCGGGCTTGGGCATGATTTGGGGGATGTGCACCGAACGCCAAGGCAGTTGCTTGAAGCCCAAGATCGCTCTGACCTTTTCGGCAAATGGCGAAGAGGGGTAGTGGTGCAAAATGAGTTCAGACATGGTGATTCCAGTTGTCAAAAAAAAACGATGCCGCTAGGCTTGCACCCAATCGAGGATGGCGTCAAAGTCGGTTTGGGCATTCAAGGTGCCGTAGGTGTGGCCCCAATCACCGCCCAGGCGCGACTGAATAAACGCGCCCGCCACGGCGCTGGGTACGCTTTGGATGAGCAACGCGGCCTGCATCAGCAGGGCCACGTCTTGGGCCAAACGTCTGGCTTGTCCCTCGTCCGCCATCAAGGCCACCCTGTCGGGCAACTGCGCGGCCATTCGGTCCAAGGTGGCCGAATGCCCCTTGACCTTGTCCAACTCGGTGGCCAATGCCCCAGCCGCATCGCCTTTGCGCAAGGCACGCAGCAGGTCTATCGCCATGATGTTGCCCGCACCTTCCCATATCGAGTTCAAGGGCATTTCACGGTAAATCCGTGCCATCAGGCCTTCCCCACTGGCCTCCACGTAACCGTTGCCGCCCAGGCACTCCATGGCCTCTTGGGCAAAGCCGCTGCCGCGCTTGCAAATCCAGAACTTGGCAATCGGTGTGAGCACCCTGGCCAAGAGTTTTTCGTGGGGGTTGCCACGGTCGTCGTAGGCTTTGGCCAACCGCATGGCCAAAGCTGTTGCGGCTTCGGATTCCAGTGCCAAGTCAGCGAGCACGTTGCGCATTAGGCTGTGCTGGTCCAACACCTTGCCAAAGGCCTGGCGTTGGCGGGTGTGGTTCAACGCCAAAGTCAAGGCGTGGCGCATCAAACCACTGGTGCCCAAAGAACAGTCCAGGCGGGTCATCATGCCCATCTCTAGGATTTGAGCAATGCCACGGCCCTCTTCGCCCACCAGCCAAGCGGTGGCCTGATCAAACTCGACCTCTGAGCTGGCGTTGGCCTTGTTACCCAACTTGTCTTTTAGGCGTTGCACAAAAAGCCGGTTGACCGACCCATCGGGCAAATGACGCGGCAAAAACAGACACGAGAGCCCGGAACGGGTCTGCGCCAAGATCAAAAAGGCATCGCACATGGGCGCCGAAAAAAACCATTTGTGGCCCGTGACCACATAGCGCTCGCCCCACCCATCATGGCCATCGGCCACAGCGGTGGTGGTGTTGGCCCGTACGTCCGACCCGCCCTGCTTTTCGGTCATGCCCATGCCCATGGTGGCACCGGCTTTTTGTTGGAAAGGCGCAAAACGCGGGTCGTACTGGTGGCTGGTTAAAAGAGGGAGCCAGTCATTGGCAATGGCTGCATTGGCCTTGAGTGCCGGGATCACCGCGTAGGTCATAGAGACCGGGCACAGCACCGAGGGTTCTAGCTCGGTAAACATCATAAAACCGGCCGCACGCAGCACGTGATCGCCCGCCAGTCCCTGTGCAAAAGCCGAACCGTGCAAACCCGCACCCACGGCAGCATCCATCAAGGCGTGGTAGCTGGGATGAAAGCTGACCTGGTCAACCCGCCTACCTTGGGTGTCGTGCGTCAGCAAAACGGGGGTGTAGGCGTTGGCCAAGCGCGCATGCTCTTGCATCGGCGCGCTGCCCCACTGTGCACCCATTTGTTGGAGCGTTTGGGTGCTGCGCCCAGGCGCGTGCAAAGCCAGCGCCGCCTGCAAACCCCGGTTGGACGCCAACAAGTTGTGGCCAACCAGAGGTTCAACCTGGTTGGTGACCGCATGGGTGGGCATGGCGATGCCTAGGCTTAACCGCCCGTGATACAGGACACGCCGCCGTCCACCGCCATCCACTGGCCGGTGATGTGTTTGCCCGCGTCGCTGGCAAACAGCAAGCAGGTGCCCTTCAAGTCCTCGTCGTCACCCAAACGTAGCAAGGGCGCGTGCGAGGCCATTTTGTCCGCACCCATCTGGGCCAACAAACCGGCGGTCATTTTGCTAGGAAAGAAGCCAGGGCAAATGGCATTGACGTTAATGCCGTGCTTGCCCCATTCGGCCGCCAAGGTTTGGGTAAAGGTAATCACCGCCCCTTTGGAGGTGTTGTAGGCAATCATGGCCATGTCGGCCGGGTTACCGCCCAAGCCTGCAATAGAGGCCAAATTGATAATGCGCCCCGAGCGGCGTGGCACCATGCAGTGCTTGCCAATGTATTGGCTGAGCAAGAAATAGCCGCGCACGTTCAGGTTCATCACCTTGTCCCAGGCCTGCACCGGGTAGTCTTCCATTTTGGCACCCCAAGTGGCACCGGCGTTGTTGACCAAAATATCCACGGTGCCCAGTCGCGCCAACGCTTCTGCGCCCAAGGCATGGATGTCCGCTTCGTCAGAGCAATCGGCGGCAATCCAATCGGCGTCAATGCCGCTGCTTTTAAGCTGCGCCACCGCTTGCTCCAAATCTGAGGCCTTGCGTGAGGTCACCAGCACCTTGGCCCCGGCTTCACCTAGGGCATGGGCCATCTGCAAGCCCAAACCACGCGAGCCTCCGGTCACCAATGCGGTCTTGCCGGTTAAATCAAAAAGCTGTTGAATCGTGCGTGCCATGAAAGTCTCCTGTTATGACGTAAAAAATCGGAAGCAAATACTGATGCAAAACACCCGGTTACCAAGACTTTATTCCATTTCCAAATCGTTCGTGTCTAGGCGACTAGCCGCTGACAGTGCAAAACGCGCGGCAAGGCTAGGCAACAACGACACGGATGATTTTGAAATGGAATTAAAAGGCGTCCGCCGCCATACTGGCGCAAGTCATGTCTCGGCTGGCCACCACGGCCAACCACGGTGCCACTTTGGGCAACTCATAGGCAAAGAAGTAACGGGCTGCGCTAAGGCGACCTTGGTTGGCCAAGGCCGACGCCGACGCCTCAGAACGCGCCAATTGCGCGTGGGCCACACAGGCCAGCTCCAGCCACATCCAGGCGATCACGCCGTGGCCAAAGGCCTGCATATAAGGCACCGCATTGGCCAGTGCCTCCTCGGGTACACCGGATGCCCAGGCCGAACGTGTGGCCGACTCAATGGCGACCCACTGGCTTTGAAGTTGTTGGGCCATGGGATTCAGCTCGGCCACATCTGCGGCTTTGGCCACGGTTTGGGCGATAGCCCCTTGTAATGTGGTCAGGCCCCTGCCTTTTTCCATCAACACCTTGCGACCCAACAAATCAGCGGCTTGGATGCCGTGCGTGCCTTCATGGATCATGTTTAAGCGGTTGTCGCGCCAGTATTGCTCGACTGCAAAGTCACGCGTGTAGCCATAACCGCCGTGCACTTGGATGGCCAAAGAGTTGGCCTCTAGGCACCACTCGCTGGGCCAACTTTTGGCGATGGGGATTAACACCTCTAGCAACAGCCTCGCCTCTTCGGCAGCAGCCGGTTCTGCGGTTTTTTGGTCGTCCACCAGCTTGGCGCAATACAGTTGCAGTGCCAGGGACCCTTCTGCATAGGCTTTTTGCGCCAGTAACATGCGCTTGACATCGGCATGGGCGATGATGGGCACTTGGGGCGAGGCGGGGTTTTTGCCCGCTGGGCCCATGGGACGGCCTTGGGGCCGGCCTTTGGCGTAGTCCAGTGCCGCGTAATAGCCGGCCAAGCCCAGCATGGTGGCAGCCGTACCCACGCCTATGCGGGCCTCGTTCATCATATGGAACATACAACGCAGGCCCTCGTGGGGCTGGCCCACCAGGTAACCCACGGCACCCGCGCCTTGTCCGTCGTAACCGGAGCCTAGGCCCTCGCCCATCACTTTAAATTTGCCTTCGCCAAAGTTGAGCAGGGTGTTGGTGGTGCCACGCCAACCCAGTTTGTGGTTAAGCCCCGCCAAGGCCACATCGTTGCGTTGGCCGGTGAGTTGGCCCTGTGCATTGACCATGCGTTTGGGCACAATAAAGAGCGAGATGCCTTTGGTGCCGGGGATCAACTGGCCGTTCTCGTCGGGTATCTTGGCCAACACCAAATGCACGATGTTGTCGGTAAGTTCATGGTCCCCCGACGAGATCCACATTTTGTTGCCCTTGAGGCGGTAACGCGGCCCCAGCGGGTCCTGCTCAAAACCTGCGCCATCGGGCACCGCTTTCGTGGTGATGTCGGACAGGCTAGAGCCCGCTTGGGGCTCGCTCAGGCACATGGTGCCCGCCCACTGCCCGCTAAATTGCGCACTGGCAAACACCTTTTTTTGCAGCTCGCTGCCATGGGCCAACAAAAGCCCTGCATTACCCACCGTTAGCAAACTGCTGTCTATGCTGACCGAGGCCAGGGCAAAGAACGAATTGGCCGCTGCCGAAATGGTAAAGGGCAGTTGCATGCCCCCCATGGCCTCGTCCTGGTTGGCTGCCAACATGCCAGAGGCCACGTAAGCGGCGCGCGCCTCATGGGTGGCCTTTGGCAGTATCACCTTTTCGCCATCAAAGCGCGGTTCTTCGGTGTCCACCAAACGGTTAAACGGCGCAAACTTTTCTTTGGCGATGCGTTCGCAGGTGTCTAATACCGCCTCAAAGGTCTCGCGCGAATGCTCAACGTAACGCGCACGCTGGGTCAGGTTTTGCGCGGCCAGCCAATCAAACAGCAAAAAGTCGAGTAAAGGGCGCAGCATGGAGCGGTGCCAATCAACGCAGGCTTAAAGCACTTCAAACACGCCAGCGGCACCCATGCCACCACCAATACACATGGTCACCACCACGCGTTTGGCACCACGGCGCTTGCCTTCGATCAGCGCATGGCCGGTGAGGCGTTGCCCACTCACGCCATAGGGGTGGCCCACTGCAATCGCGCCACCGTTCACGTTTAAGCGGTCAGCGGGAATGCCCAATTTGTCACGGCAGTACAGCACCTGTACGGCAAAGGCTTCGTTCAGTTCCCACAGGTCAATGTCGCCTACGCCCAAGCCCAAACGTGACAACACCTTGGGGATGGCAAACACCGGGCCAATGCCCATCTCGTCGGGTTCGCACCCGGCCACGGCAAAGCCTAAAAAGCGACCCAAAGGCTGCAAGCCTTTCTTTTGCGCCAGGGTCTCGTCCATCACCACCACCGCACCACCACCGTCCGAGAACTGGCTGGCATTGCCCGCCGAGATCAAACCGCCGGGCATGGCGGGGCGAATGCCGCTAATACCTTCTTTGGTGGTTCCTGCACGAATCCCCTCGTCTTTGCTCACGGTCACTTTTTTGGTGGTCAAACCCATGGTGGGGTCGGCCACACCCATAGTAACGGTGATGGGTGCAATCTCAGCGTCAAACAAACCGGCCTCTAGCGCAGCGCTGGCTCGTTGTTGGCTGGTCGCGCCGTACTCGTCCATGGCGTCACGCCCTATGCCGTAGCGCTTGGCCACGTTTTCGGCGGTTTGCAACATGTTCCAATAAATCTCTGGCTTGTTCTTGGCCAGCCAAGGGTCGGCCAACATGTGTTGGTTCATTTCTTGTTGCACACAAGAGATGCTCTCTACCCCACCGGCCACATACACATCGCCCTCGCCCGCAATCACCCGCTGGGCCGCCAAGGCAATGGTTTGCAAGCCCGACGAGCAAAAGCGATTCACCGTCATCCCCGACACCGTCACAGGGCAACCCGCGCGCAGCGCAATCTGCCGTGCAATGTTGGCACCCGTAGCCCCCTCGGGGTTGGCGCACCCCATGATCACGTCGTCCACCTCGGCCGCCTCAATACCGGCGCGGGCAATGGCGTGTTCCACCGCGTGGCCGCCAAGGGTGGCACCGTGGGTCATGTTAAAGGCACCCTTCCAGCTTTTGGCCAAGGGGGTGCGGGCGGTAGAAACAATAACGGCTGAGGTCATAAATACTCCTGAGAATCGCGATGAGGGGGTGATACGGCCAAGGAATGGGTTTAGTACACCGTTTCACCAAAACATTGACATGAAATCGCGCCTTTGGGCACTGGGCGTTGTTGCAAATCCGCGCGATGCCCCATGGCATCGCTGTGGTTTGCGCCTAGCCCAGTGCCCAAACGCATCGTTTTCATTTAGTCAACCTTTTGATGAAACGGTGTACTAGCTAAAATTTTTGCCTTCGGTGGCAAGCTGCGCCAACAAGGGCGCGGGCTGCCAGAACGAGGCATCGTCATGCGGATTTTTTGCAAATCGCTTCATGGCCTGTACCACGTTAAACAAACCCATTTCGTTGGCGTAGTTCATGGGGCCACCGCGGAAAATCGGAAAGCCGTAGCCGGTTAGGTACACCATGTCGATATCACCGGATTTGGCGGCAATGCCGTCCTCCAAAATACGGGCCCCTTCGTTCACCAGGGCAAACACCAGACGCTGCACGATTTCATCATCGGTAATTTTGCGCGGGGTGATGCCCAGGCTTTGGCGGTGTTGTGTGAGCATGTCCAACACCACGCTCGACTCCATCGCGTCGCGCTTGCCCACTTGGTAGTCGTACCAACCGGCCCCGGTTTTTTGGCCAAATCGGCCCATCTCACACAACAAATCGGCCGACTTGCTGTACTTGGCCTTGGAATTTTCGGCCAGCTTGCGCTTGCGAATGGCCCAGCCAATGTCGTTGCCCGCCAAGTCGCCCATGCGGAAGGGCCCCATGGCAAAACCAAATTTTTCAGCGGCTTTGTCGATTTGCGCGGGGGTGCAGCCTTCGTCCAACAAGAACCCGGCCTGACGGCTGTAATGCTCAATCATGCGGTTGCCAATAAAGCCGTCGCACACACCCGACACCACCGTGGTTTTCTTGATTTTTTTACCCAAGCCCATCACGGTGGCCAGCACATCTTTGCTGGTTTTCTCGCCGCGTACCACCTCGAGTAGCTTCATCACGTTGGCAGGACTAAAGAAGTGCATGCCAATCACATCCTCTGACCTGGCCGTAAAACTGGCGATTTTGTTCAGGTCTAGCGTTGAGGTGTTGGATGCCAAAATGGCACCGGGCTTCATCACCTGGTCCAGCTTTTCAAACACCGCTTGCTTAACGCCCATCTCTTCAAACACCGCCTCTATCACCAGATCGGCACCTTGTAGGGCCTCGTAGTCCAAAGTAGGCGTTAACAAGGCCATGCGCTTTTCAAACACCTCGGGTTTGAGCTTGCCTTTTTTGACCTGCGCTTCGTAGTTTTTGCGAATCGTTGCCACACCACGGTCCAAGGCCTCTTGCTTGGTCTCCAAAATCGTGACCGGCATGCCTGCGTTCAAAAAGTTCATGCTGATGCCGCCACCCATGGTGCCTGCACCAATCACCGCGATGGATTGAACCTCACGCACCGGCGTGTCGGCGGGTACATCGGCAATCTTGGAGGTGGCGCGCTCGGCCATAAACAAATGGCGCAGGGCGCGGCACTCAGAGGTCCACATCAGGTTGATGAAGATCTCGCGCTCGGTGGCCATGCCCTGCTCAAATTTTTGCTTGGTGGCCGCTTCAACGGCGTCAATGCATTTGAGCGGTGCAGGGTAGTTTTTGGACATGCCCCCCACCATGTTGCGGGTAAATTTAAAGTAGGCATCGCCCAGCGGATGCCTGCAAGGCAACTGGCGCACCAACGGCAAGGGGCGCACGGCCGCAATCTCTTGGGCCAAAGCCATGGCCTCGCCCATCAAGGATTCTGCACTGGCAGCCACCCGGTCAAACAACTTTTGCCCTGGCACCATGGCCAGCAACTCACTCTTTACCGGTTCGCCGCTCACAATCATGTTCAACGCTGGTTCTACCCCCAAGGCACGGGGCAAGCGCTGGGTACCACCCGCGCCAGGAATCAAGCCCAGTTTGACCTCGGGCAATGCCACATTACAGCCAGGGGCCACCACACGGTAATGGCATCCCAGGGACGACTCCAAGCCACCGCCCATGCAAACGGTGTGGATCGCCGCCACCACGGGCTTGCTAGCGTTTTCAATGGCGCTGATCACGCTCAGCAGGTTGGGCTCTTGCAAGGCCTTGGGCGAGCCAAATTCTTTAATGTCCGCCCCACCCGAAAACGCCTTGCCCGCGCCTGTTAGGACGATGGCAACCACCCCATCGTCGGCCTGCGCCTTTTCAAGGCCAGAGGTAATGCCCACCCGCGTGGCATAACCCAAACCGTTTACAGGGGGGTTGTCTAAGGTGATGATGGCAATGCCATCTTGAACCGTGTAGTGTGCTGTCATGGCTACTGCCCTCTAAAAAAAGAACGATCGTTCGATAATCTTGATTGTCGCAAATTCACCTACCATCCAACCCGCATTTTGTCACCGTAGCGACAAACAGGTGAACCCACACCGCGACACCCACATAGCCTCAGCTTACTTGCGCCACCCGCCCTGCTAACAAATGGACCTGACGGCCACAATGCGCAGCCAATTGGGCGTCGTGGGTGACCAAGATCAAGGTGGTGCCCCTTTCCCGATTCAAATCAAACATGAGATCTAGCACCTGAACGCCCGTCGCAAAATCCAAACTACCCGTAGGTTCGTCGGCCAGCAGTATTTTGGGTTCCACCACAAAAGCGCGCGCCAAAGCCACCCGTTGCTGCTCGCCGCCGCTTAAAGTTTTGGGATAGTGGTTCAACCGTGAGGCCAAGCCTACTCGCTCAAGCCGCTCGGTCGCCAGCGCCTTGGCCTGCCGGTTGCCCATGAGTTCCAAAGGCAGCATCACGTTCTCTAACGCCGTCAGGTTGCCCAGCAGCTGAAAACTCTGAAACACGAAACCCATGGTACGTGCGCGCAGCCTGGCCCGCTCGTCTTCATCTACATCGAACAAACTGTGACCGTCTATCGCCACACGCCCACTGGTGGGTGTGTCTAATCCCGCGATAATGGACAACAGTGTGCTTTTTCCAGACCCGGAAGGGCCGACAATGGCAAGGGTTTCACCCGCTTGAACCTGCAATTGGATATCCGTCAAAAGCGCTAAGGTGCCTGTGCTGTCCTCAACGGATTTGCAAAGATCAGTGATTTGAATAATTGGATGAGACATAAATAAACAATGTTGAAGCGTTACTGTATCGCGTTACTGACCTATTGGCTCACTGTGATTGCCGGGGCGACCAATGGCCTGCCCACGCCAATCCAAGCGCAAAAAATTCTGGTGGTCGGCGACTCCTTGAGTGCCGAGTATGGAATACCGCGCGGAACGGGCTGGGTGGCCCTGCTTGCAGAACGGTTACAAAAAGTGCCCGGCCAGGGCACCTCACCCACCACATGGACTATGGTCAACGCCAGTATCAGCGGCGATACATCCTCTGGCGGGCGTACACGCCTGGCGGCCTTGCTCAAGACACATCAACCTAGGGTAGTCATTTTGGAATTGGGGGGCAACGACGCTCTACGGGGTTTGCCCATTGCCCAAACCCGCGACAACCTTGAAGCGATGGTAAAGATGGCACTGGCCAGCGGTGCCAAAGTTTTGGTACTTGGCATTCAAGTGCCGCCCAATTACGGACAAGCCTATACCGCTGCGTTTGCCAATGTATACACCGACCTGTCCAAACGCTACGCGGTTCCCTTACTCCCGTTTTTTCTGACCCGTGTGGCCGATTCTCCTGACGCGGCTAGCCTGTTTCAAGCCGACCGCATACACCCCAACCAAAAAGCCCAACCGCGGTTGGCAGACAACGTTTGGCCATTGCTGGCCAAGCTCATTCAAGCCAAACCCACACCATGACCATTCGCATGCTGTGCGCCGCCGATGCGCTTCGAGAACTAACACGCTTTGACACGGTGATAGACGCACGCAGCCCCGGCGAATATGCCCTGGACCACCTGCCGGGTGCCGACAACTGGCCCACCTTGAACGACCAAGAGCGCCAAGAAGTGGGCACGCTGTACAAACAGGTGGGTGCTTTTGAAGCCAAAAAACTCGGTGCCAGCATGGCTGCCATCAACATAGGCCAGCACATCGCCCACCATGCCATGGCCAAACCTAAAAATTGGCAACCCCTGCTCTACTGCTGGCGTGGCGGCAAACGCAGCGGCTCGCTGGCGCTGGTGTTGGACCAAATTGGGTTTCAGGTCACCCTGCTAGAGGGAGGCTACAAAGCGTTTAGAGCGGCATTGGTGCAAGACACCGAGGCTTTGGCAAAACAGTTTGATTTCAGGGTGATTTGCGGCACCACGGGTTGCGGCAAAACACGGCTTTTACATGCACTAAAGCAACAGGGTGCACAAACCTTGGATTTGGAGGGTTTGGCCCGGCACCGCAGCTCCGTGCTGGGGCTGGTCCCCGGTACGGTGCAACCCAGCCAAAAAGCCTTTGACACAGCCATTTGGCACGCACTGTCGCAACTAGACCCCGGTCAGCCGGTTTACATCGAAAGCGAAAGTAAAAAGGTAGGCAACGTGGCCGTCCCCGTCGCCTTAATGGATAAAGTGCGCGCCGCCACCTGCATCACCATAGACCTCCCTATGCCGCACCGCATCCAACTGTTGATGCAGGACTACCCGCATTTTGTGGCCGACCCAGAATTCTTTTCACAGCGCCTAGATGCCCTTATCCAACTGCGTGGCAAACAACAAATCGCCCACTGGCAGGAGCGATTGGCGCAAGGCGCGATAGAAGAAGTGGTGGGAGAACTTCTAACCCTGCACTACGACCCCATCTATCTGGCGTCGATAGAACGTAACTTTACCCAGTCCAAACAGGGGGGGCGGTTTGCGTTGGCGGATGCTAGCGCCGGGGAGTTGTCGAGCGTCACGGAGAGGATTTTGGGGTTACGATCTATAACTCCTTAACCTTTGGCGGGAAATGCTGCGGGATGAATCTTGTTAAAGAAAATTCATAACTTGAGATTGCGAATCCTAAACGTCCTATGACAACTGAAGCAATTCAACAGGCAATTCGAGCATGCGACTTTTGGAGCGGCCTCGAATATATGAATTTAGTAGCGGCGCCAGACCCTGATGAGCGTAGAAATGTATTCCACATTGAATCAGATGCGGATTTGCCTTGGATAGCACAAAACCGTACCTATAGCTTACGTGGTTGGGGCAATCGTTATAAAGCACAAATTGCATACTGTGGTCTATTTTCCAAAGCGACTTATACACGAGCTCTGCGCTTTGATCTCGGCGCGACCGCAATTGAAAAAAAGGAACTTGGGCGTGGGGATGCAGCGATATTGCTTATTCCTCTCGACGATACGGGCCGCGTTTGCGGTGAGGTATTCGTTTCCTCACTGGCATGGATGATGGGACGGCTTCATGGTCATCTCGCACAAGGTAAAACGGCCGCTTCATTCAGTTTAGATGGTTTTGACGGGTTTCTGGACGACTTAATGCGAGAGCTTCGACGAAAGCTGGTGCAGTTGCAGTTGGTACATGAGGAGGAGGCAATAAAGCAAGAAACTTCTCTTGATGAAGATGCGAAGGAATTGAAATTACGTGACGGGAAAATTTGTGGTCACCCCGACATGCGTCCGCTTTTAGTATCGGACGTTCGCGATCTGCTGGACATAATTTGGAAGCGCTGTGGATGGTTGCCAAATGGCTGGCGAGATGCTGATGTACACGGAGACTCTCACCTCACTCGTATCAAGCCTGTGACAATGACCCGCCATCTAGATAGATATGTTGATCTCGGTGCCCTCAATTCGATGGTGGCAACTGATTTAGGACGGGTTCGAGGCAGGCTAGCAAGTAATAAATTGGCTGACGTGGGGACAGCCTTAAGCCAGTATTTGAAGTTGCAAACACGTTCGTCGCGCATTGACTTACGTGATGGTTCAAAATCAGGTGGACTTGGCGTTTTCATGGATACCCTCAGACCGAACAGACTCCCGCTCGGTGCTTGGCCTGATTTCCCTTTGGTGGCGGCTCAACAGTTTGCAGTCAATATGTCTCGGAGTCATCTCGCGGGGGGTGGGTTGTATGGCATCAATGGCCCCCCGGGCACTGGCAAAAGCACATTGTTAAGGGACATTGTGGCGGATGTAATCGTCGGTCGGGCAGAGGTGATGGTGAACTACGATGACCCACTAGCCGCGTTCACTCGCCGAGGTGAAATTGAAGGCCATAAATTTGGTTTTTGGGAACTTGACAGTCTGCTACATGGACACGGTATAGCTGTGGTTTCATCGAACAACGGTGCAGTCGAAAACGTAATCAAGGACTTGCCTAAGCTCACACCTTCGATGCGCGATGCCGGTTTGCGATATTTCTCAGACGTTTCTGATTCGGTCGCCGCTGGTCCAAAAGATAAGTGCCGCAGCAGCGGTTCTACATGGGGCCTCGTTGCTGCGCTACTGGGCAGCTCTGATAAACGCCGGGCATTTATGAGTCGCTTTTGGTTTGAGACGTCCCCGGCGAATGGTGAAGAGCTTAATCCGGAACGACTGCGCAGTCTTAGAGGCCTTATTGAAAAAAAAGAGCATTCAGCAGTACCTTGGGCGCAGGCGGTCTCGGAATTCAAGGAAGCTCGGCGCAAAATGCAAGAGCGCGCAAACGCTATCCAATCAAGAGTTTTATTGGCTCGCGAAACCGAGGGATTAAAGGATCAGATTAACGATCTCACAAATCAAACTCAGGCTTTGCATGCAGTAGCAAAATCTTTGGTCGATGCCGAGCGCATAGCTTCGAGTGAAATGGATGTAGCTGAGCGGCGATTGTTGGCCTGCCGTAAGGTGATAGAAGCCAGCTCGGCATTGACTACGGCCAAATCACAACTTCAGCAGGCTGAGATTGACGCGGCGCAATATCCATCAGTTTCACTAGCAAATTCATTAGAGAGGTTTGCAGAAGATGAGGCTCTATCTGCGCGGCGCCAGACCTCACTGGTGTTGGCAGCCAAGCCTGGATTCATAGAAACGTCTTTTCGGTGGAGTTCTAAAGAGCGCTGGCGCGCCCAGCTTCTCGCGGCGAGTGAAAGCGAGCGTGTTGCCAGCCAAAGTCTTGGCGAAGCTCGCAAGGTGGTTGCGCACGCAACTACAGCCGCTAGCCGTTTGAAGAAAATGCAGTTGGAATGCTCAAAATGTGAGATCTCAGCGAATCAAGCTGCTGATGAGGCATCTTGGCTCGGCATTCATATGCCATGTGACCAGATCGCTCGGCAGAAACTTGTTGGGGAATTGAATCTTGCTCGCAAACAATTTGCAAATGCAACAGAAGCAGCAAAGTCGAATCTGCACGAGCTTCAATCATTAGGCAATCTCACCAAAAATCAGCAAACCCGCCTACTAGACCTTAATTCGCAACTAGCTCTCAACGATGAACTCCTCGGTCCGTTAGATCCAAGCTTTCTCAGCACAACCGACTTACGGCACAAAACAGATAGTGAGTTACAACTGAGCGTCCCCTACGACGACGCGATCTTAAGAAGACTGAGAGTGGATGTATTCCGTTTGTCAATGCAGTTGAACGAGTCATTTGTTGTCGCATCTTGGAGGAAACTGAGCAGTTCACTTGCAGCATTCGTAGATTACCAAGGAAGCAAGTTCTCAACCGCTCAAGCTGAAATGGCTACGGCGCATCTCTGGAACGCCTTTTTTCTCGTCGTTCCAGTTGTATCGAGTACGTTTGCATCTTTCGGACGATTGTTCGCGGGACTTAATCAGGAGCAGATCGGAACACTGCTGATTGATGAAGCTGGGCAGTCCACGCCTCAAAATGCAGTGGGCGCAATATGGCGGTCACGTAGAGTCATCGTGGTTGGAGATCCTTTGCAGTTGGAGCCTGTGGTGACTCAGCCTAAAGAGGCTATCGTACCTTGGAGAGATTGGGTTGAAGCCAATCGGCACTGGACACCTCCCGACTGCTCGGTACAGGTACTCGCCGATGACATGACCCCTTACGGTACTGAGCTTGATGTTCGTGGCGTTGAAGACAGAAAGGTCTGGGTTGGCAGCCCATTACGTGTGCATCGACGATGCCTTAATCCAATGTTTGACGCGGCCAACGAAATTGCATACGCCAATTTAATGGTGCACGGTGTTCGTGACGACACCAAGCCATCTGATTGGGTTGGATCAAGCCAATGGTTTGACGTCCGAGGCGAGAGCACAGGTCATTGGGTGCAGGCGCAAGGGGACTTTACGCTTAACCTTATAAAAAAATTGATGAAAACGCCGGAACTAAACCGGACCTTGAAAAACGATAAAGGTCAATGGCACATCAATGTGATCACTCCCTATAAAGATGTTGGAGCAGATTTCAGAAGTATGTTGAGATCAGCGTTTCGAGATATTGATGACATCCACAGAATGGCAGGAACGGTCCATACTTTCCAAGGTAAAGAAGCGAACATTGTGATTCTTTTGTTGGGAGGTAATCCTGAGCGAGCAGGGGCCGTTTCCTTTTTTGCGGGCAATGAACAAAATCCTAACTTGCTCAATGTCGCGTTAACACGAGCGAAAAAACGTATTTATGTGGTGGGGGATAAACCATTTTGGACAAACAACAGTAGCACGTTTCGGCGGTTAAACGAAATTCTTGACGCGCATTTGTCTTCATCTACGGTTTAAATGGATGCCGACGAATGCAAATATCTCTGGGATTTATCTTTGGAAAATAATACACCTTCTTATTCCCAAATCAATAAACCACCCCAAACGCCTGCTCCAAATCGCCCCGCAAGCTGCCCTCTTCTTCTAAGCCAATAGAAAACCGCACCAAGGTGCCGGGCTTGATGGGGCTATCGGGCAGGCTGCGCATCGTGGGCAGTGCGTAGGGTACGACCAAGCTAATGGGGCCTCCCCAGCTATAACCAATCTTGAAGAGTTTGAGCGCATCACAAAACGCATCCACCTTAGCTAAGGTAAAGCGCGGATCAAACACCACTGAAAACAACCCCGCAGCACGGCCTATTTCGTCGCCGCAGAGGTCCCTCCAATGGCGGTGGCCCGGTGAATCGGGCACGGCCGGATGCAGTACCTGGACCACCTCTGCGCGTTGCTGAAACCATTGCGCCAATTGCCGGGTGACTTGGTCGTGCGCGCGGTAGCGCAATAGCATAGAGGGCAGGCCACGCAAGACCGCCTCAGCATCGTTGCCGCCCACGCCCAGGCCCAAATGCATGTGGCAGTTGAGCAGCGCCAAGTGCAGGTCTTGGTCACGCGTGACCACACTGCCCATCAAAACATCACCCCCGCCGTTGGGGTATTTGGTGAGGGCATGAACCGTCACGTCCACCGCCAAACCGGGTGCCAAATCGAAGGCATTAAAGGCCAAGCCCGCGCCCCAGGTGTTGTCCAAGGCGCACAAAACGCCGGCTTCTTTGCACACCTTCACCAGGCCCAGCAGGTCCGGGAACTCCAATGTCACAGACCCGGCCGCCTCCAGCCATACCAGTTTGCTTTTGCTTGACAACTTGCGCCGCAAGTCGTCCGCATCGAGCGGGTCGTACAGTTGGTAGCCAATGTTCCAACGGGCCAATTGGTACTGCACCAAGGCCTTGTTGGGGCCATAAATATTGTCCGGCAGCAGCACTTCGTCGCCCGCTTTTAGCAGCGCCAAATTCACATTGGCAATGGCCGCCAAACCGCTGGGCACCAGCAGGCAATACCGCCCGCCCTCTAGGGTGGCGATACGCTCTTCTAGGTCGTAAGTGGTGGGTGTGCCGTGCAAGCCGTAGGTATAGGCTGATTTGTCTTTCCATTCGCGCTGGCGCATGGCCGCCACGTTCGGAAAAAACACCGTAGAGGCCTTGTACACCGGCCCCTGCGGCGCAGCAAAACCCTCGGGCGCACGGTAAGGGTGGTGAATTAGCGAGGTGGCGACGGCTTTATCGCCCATCGCTACACCGTCCACTTGGCAATCAATTGCTCGGGGCCGGTGGAATCGTAGTTTTCAAAGGGTTGGTGAATCCAGGGGTTGGTCGCCAGGTACTCGACCGAGTAATCAGGCGTGAAGCGCGACAAGGCCTTGGTCCAAATAACCGCACTACGCAGTTCGGTAATGGGCGCGTAGTTGGTACGCAGCTGGTGAATCACCGCATCCAGCGTATGGCCAGAGTCGGCCAAATCATCTACCAATAGCACACGCCCTGCGATCTCGCCCTGGGGCGTAGTGATGTAGCGGGCGATATCCAATTTGCCTTGCATGGTGCCTGCCTCGGCCCGGTAGGAACTGGTGGACATAATGGCCAGCGGCTTGTTAAAGACGCGAGACAACACATCGCCCGGGCGCATGCCACCACGTGCCAAGCACAGGATGGTGTCAAACTCCCACTTGGACTGGTACACCTTGATGGCCAGTTTTTCGAGAAGGTTGTGGTACTCGTCATAGCTGACGTAGAGGTGTTTTCCGTCTTCAGTGAGCATGGCCTGACTCCTAGAGGTGATTGGGGGCAAATGGAATTTACGTAGACGTGAATTGGAATTTACGTAGACGTAAAGGGATGGCGAAGCGTAATCGTATGGTCGCGGTCGGGGCTGGTGGAGACGATGTGTACCGGCACACCGGTTACCGCTTCTATACGGCGCAGATAGGCTTTGGCATTGGCGGGCAGGCGTTCAAAATCGGTCACACCCACTGAAGACTCCTGCCAACCGGGCAGGGTTTCGTAAAGGGGCTCACAGCGCTCGATGTCGTCAGCGCCCATAGGCAGCAAATCGATTTTTTCACCATCCAGCCAGTACCCGGTGCACAACTGCAACTCTTTTATGCCATCGAGCACATCCAGCTTGGTAATGCAAAGGCCAGTCAATCCATTGACCTGCGCCGAGCGCTTGAGCATGGCCGCATCAAACCACCCGCAACGCCGACTACGCCCAGTGGTGACGCCTTTTTCAGCACCCACGGTACTAAGGTGATAGCCCACCGTACCCGGCGTTTCCCAGTCCAACTCCGTCGGGAACGGGCCGCCGCCCACCCGGGTGCAATAGGCTTTTGTGATGCCCAGCACGTAATTCAAAACGCCAGGGCCAACGCCAGCACCGGCCGCCGCATTACCCGCCACGCAGTTGCTAGAGGTCACATAGGGGTAGGTGCCGTGGTCAACGTCTAGAAAGGTTCCTTGGGCACCTTCGAACAGCAGATTGGCCCCAGCGCGGTAGGCCTCGTTAATTTCTTGCGACACATCGGCCATCATGGGCCTGATCTGCGCCGCTTGCACCTTCACTTCGTCCATCACCGCGTCAAATGAAATGGCGCCATTCACCATGTACCGTGACAAGGCGGGTCCAAAATCAAGCCCTGGGCTGTTTAGATAAGTGGTCAGCACGTGGTTATGAAGCTCTAGCAAGACACTCAGCTTTTGGGCGAAACGGTCCATATTTTTGAGGTCTTGCACGCGCAAGGCGCGCCGGGCTATTTTGTCCTCGTAGGCCGGGCCAATGCCGCGCCCGGTCGTGCCAATTTTGGCAACACCCGAGGTTTCGCGGGCGGCCTCGCGGGCCACATCCAGCGCAGCATGAAACGGCAAAATGAGCGGGCAGGCCTCGCTAATGCGCAGGCGCGAGCGTACCTCTACCCCTGCAGCCTCGAGCCCGGCAATTTCTTCAAGCAGTTTGGTAATCGAGAGCACTACACCATTGCCAATGTAGCAACGAATACCCGGGCGCATGATGCCACTAGGAATCAAATGCAATGCGGTTTTGACACCATTGATAACCAGTGTATGGCCCGCGTTGTGTCCGCCCTGGAACCGCACCACGCCACGACAGCTTTCGGTGAGCCAGTCCACCAGCTTGCCCTTGCCTTCGTCGCCCCACTGGGTACCCACCACGACCACGCCACGGCCATTTTGTTGTTGATTCATCATGTCCAAATTAAAAAGATTTCTTTTCAGATTGCATAGCGCCCGTTTGCCTCAGGGCAATAACGATTGCACCACCCATTGACCATTGACCCTGACCAGCTCCCGGTCGCAGTCAAACTCGTCTACCTCGTTGTCGTGGCCGGGAAGTACGCACACCACCACTTCCCCCAGGGCGCGCAGGCGGGCGATGGCATGGGCCAACTCCAGGTCCTCAGACCAGGGCGCACGCACCGCCGCACCCAGTGGCGTCGGTAAGGACACCGCCACCAGTTCTTTCAAATCCAAGCTAAACCCTACGGCTGGGCGCTCCCGTCCAAACACCTGCCCTACATGGTCGTACCGACCACCGCGAATCAATGCGTCGCCAAGACCAGGCACGTAAACGCTAAATCGGCTCCCGGTGTAGTACCCGTAACCGCTTTGCTCGGCCAGGTCGAACGTGGTTTGTAACTTGCGCCCACGCCTGAGATGGGCGTCAAGCCATTGCAAATCATCCAGGGCCTGCGTCACCCCTGGGGATTGGGGGAGCTGGGTTCTGGCGTCGTCCAATACGGCTGCGCTGCCACACAGGCGCACCAACTGGTTCATGGACTTGGCGACATGTTCGGGCAAATGCGCAACGGCCTGTTGCACGGCACCCGGGTCTTTTTGCCCCATCGCAGTACGAATGGCGGCGACCTGCTTAGGCGGCACCTGTAAACCTGCCAACAGGCCATCAAAAATACGCCCATCGGACAAATCAACACTAAAGTTTTCGACACCGGCCTCGGTTAGGCAGTCGATGGCCAAATTCAGAACCTCCAGATCGGCCTCGCGGCCCTGGTGACCAAAGATCTCGACGCCCAATTGCAAGGGTTCACGGCTGGCGTGGGGCCTATGGGGTCTCACGTGCAAGACCGGGCCACAGTAACAAAGGCGGGTCACGCCTTTGCGGTTCAAAAGATGGGCGTCGATACGCGCGACCTGCGAGGTCGTGTCGGGGCGCAGCCCCAGGGTGCGGCCCGACAACTGGTCAATCAACTTGAAAGTTTGCAGGTCCATCGCCTCGCTGGCGCCCGTGAGCAGGGACTCCAAATGCTCAAGCAGTGGGGGTGCGACCAACTCGCAGCCATAATGGCGCGCCTTGTCCAGCAGTGCCCGCCTGAGTTCTTCTATCCGTCTGGCCTCATTCGGCAAAACATCGGCAATATGGTCGGGCAGTACCCAAGCGGACATGGGAATTCAGTCGGAGTTGTAAAGCTAGGATTCTACCGACCTTGCCCGACAGAATTTCCCCTAGGGCGCAATATCGCGGTTATTTCTTGGGTTGTGCTGCCCCTGCACCGCCGCGAAACACCTTAAAGTATTCGTTGGAACCATCCACCACCATGACATCACTCTTTTTCGAGAAAGAGGCTTTGTACGAGTCTAGGCTGCGGTAAAACTGGGCAAATTGAGGATCTTTCCCAAACGCCTCAGAGTAGATATTGGCGGCTTTGGCGTCGCCCTCACCCTTGACTTTTTGTGCGTCACGGTAGGCCTCTGCCAAGGTCACCTCGCGCTGGCGATCGGCGTCGGCGCGAATTTTTTCGCCCTCAGCACCACCGGTAGACCGCAATTCGTTGGCAACACGTTTGCGTTCGGCTTCCATCCGTTTGTACACCGAGTCTGTAATTGCTTCAACGTAGTCCACACGGGTGATCCTCACGTCCACAATTTCTACCCCCCAAGGCTTGGCACCCTTAACGGAAGCCAAAACTTCGCGCTTTACATCGGTCATCAAGGTTTCACGCTTAAGCGCCAACAAATCCTTGACCGTGTACTTGTTTACCTCTTCCTGGAACGCGTTGCGCACCACCCGGGTCAACTGGGTTGCACCGGCGCGCTCGTTCAAACCCACGTTGCGGATGTAGCTCGTTGGCTCAGACACCCGCCAGCGCACGTACCAGTCGATCACCACCCTTTGCTTTTCGGCGGTCAGCATGGGCTCTGTGTCCTCGCTGTCCAGGGTCAAAAGCCGCTTTTCAATGTAGCTAACATTTTGAAAAGGCGGGGGTAATTTGAAGTGCAAACCGGGTTCGGTCACCACCTTGTTGATTTGTCCGAAGGCGTACACCACCCCAAATTGCCGTTGATCGACGACAAATAAACTGGCCGACAACACCGCTAGCCCTAATAGGGCGCTGGCCACATAAAAACCTATCTTGTTCATGATTGCTGATTTCCTGTGGATGTGTATTAACGAACTTCGCGTTCGCGTGAGCGCGCCGCTTCCCGCGCCCTAGCGTCTGGCGTTGGCAGGGCAGACCCGGGTGTGGGTGAAGCAACGGCTGCGCTATCGGTGGCCGAGGCGTCCGTTTGCGCAGGGGTTGACGTGGCCTGCATCAATTTGTCCAAGGGCAGGTACAAAAGATTGGAGCCCTGCCGCGATTCGACCAACACCTTGCTGACGTTGGAATACACCTGCTGCATGGCGTCAAGGTACATGCGATCACGCGTGACCTGCGGCGCACGCTGGTATTCGGTCAATACGGACTTAAAGCGCATCGCATCACCCTCTGCCTGCGCGATGATGCGAGACTTGTACGCGTTGGACTCTTCCTGCAAGCGCGACGCGGCACCTACTGCGCGCGGGATGACATCGTTGGCGTAGGCTTGTGCCTCATTCTTTGCCCGCTCACGCTCTTGTCCAGCCTTTAACACATCATCAAATGCAGCCTGCACCCGCTCAGGTGGGCGCACACCGCCTTGCGACATGTTAATGCCAATCACCTCTATGCCCACGGAATAGCGGTCCAGGATTTTTTGCATCAGATCACGTACCCGGGGTGCTATGCGGTCGCGCTCTTCAGACAAAACAGCATCCATTTTCATGCTTCCGACCACTTCGCGAACGGCTGTCTCGGCGGCCTGTTCTACCGCTTTTTCAGGCTTGACCGTTTCAAACAAAAACGCCCGTGCGTCGTTAAGCCGGTAAAGCACAGAAAACTTGATTTCTACAATGTTTTCGTCTTGCGTAAGCATGGCCGATTCGGGCAGGCCAGTGGCCTTAACTTTGACATCACGCCCAATATCCATGCTACGAATCTGCGTCACTTTGACCACTTCGTGCTTTTGAATCGGATACGGCAGTCGATAGTTAAAACCGGCACCGTAAGTAGCGCTATACCGTCCGAACTGGGTGACTACAGCCTGCTCACCCTCTTGAACAATAAAGAAGCCCGAGGCGGCCCAGCCGGCGACCACCACACCCGCAATAAGTCCCACACCAAATCGGGGAGCCTTAAAAGGCGTGGGAGGCGGCCCACCCGCGTTATTTGGGTTGTTGGGGTTAGGACGTTTGCCCTGAAAAAAATCATTGAGCTTCTTGTTGAAGTCTCTCCAAACTTGGTCCAAATCTGGGGGGCCTTCACCTGGGCGTTGGTCTTTTGGACCTTTGTCCTCGCGCGGTTCCACCGGATTTTGGCCATTGCCTTGGCTGTCCGGATCCCGTCCCCAGCGTGGATCGTTGAGGTTGAGCAACCACGATTTGAAGCGAGACCAGCGAATCGCTCTAAGACTAATCAACATATATATTGCGCTTTAAAAGGAAATTCAAAACTAGGTGTAACCGACGCGACTGATTGTGCCAAAAAAAACATTGCAGTTGCCCTAGACGGGTGATGAACCCGCGAATGCAAGGGCTAATTCCGCAGCACAGGTTGAACGGGTAGCAGCAGATTCCCGGCTTGACGCGCCAATCGCGCGCGCGATAGCCGCGCGAACGCCATCCATCCCCTCCAGACTGGCCGCACTCACAAAAATACGCGGCACCGATACACCCTGGTGCTCGTACCAATCTGACAATGCAAGGGGACGCCGCCCCGGGTCCATCAAATCAATCTTGTTAAAGACCATCACTTGCGGGATGGTATCGGCGCCAATTTCAGTGAGCACGGACTGGACCTGCTGGACCTGCTGGTCCCACTCCGGGTTGGACGCGTCAACGACATGAAGCAACAGGTCCGACTGCACTGCCTCTTGCAAGGTGGCACGAAAGGCCTCAATCAGGCCATGCGGGAGGTCTTTGATAAAGCCCACGGTGTCGGATAAGGAGACGGATCGTCCCGCGTCTTGCAAATACATTTGACGTGTGGTGGTATCCAAGGTGGCGAACAACTGATCGGCCACGTAGCTGCGCGCTTTGGTCAGCGCGTTAAACAGGGTTGACTTGCCAGCGTTGGTGTAACCCACCAAGGAAACGTTGTAGGTGTCCTGGCGTTCGCGTTGGCGGCGTTGTGTATTTCGTTGTTTGATAACTTTGGCCAAACGCTCTTTGGTCTTTTTGATGCTGTCGTTAATCATGCGGCGGTCCAGCTCAATCTGGGTCTCGCCGGGGCCACCGCGCAATCCAATACCCCCTGACTGGCGCTCCAAATGGGACCACCGCCTAACCAGCCGTGTGGCGACATATTGCAGCCTGGCCAACTCCACCTGCAGCTTGCCCTCGTGGCTACGCGCCCGCTGCGCAAAAATCTGCAATATGAGCATCACGCGGTCATTGACCGGTAGGCCTATAGCGCGCTCAAGGTTGCGTTGCTGGGCGGGTGACAGGCTTTGGTCGAACAAAATCTCTTGGGCCCCTGTTTGCTCGGCCAGTGCCTTGATTTCCTGCGCTTTGCCAGAACCCACAAAAAGGGCCGCGTCGGGCGCTTTACGTTTGCACGTGACCGCACCCACTGCGGTCAGACCTGCGGTAGAGGCCAGCAACGACAACTCTTGTAAAGTGCCGTCAAATCCGGGCGTGCCAAGATCCACGCCCACCAGGATCGCCCCAATAACGGAGGGGGGTTTCAAATGAAATTACCGGGTATTTTCACCGCTTGGGACTGAATTATTCGTCCGAGGGGCCATCACCGGCCGGATCGGCAGCGCGGAAACTGACCGCGCGACTGGGGACAATGGTAGAAATGGCGTGCTTGTACACCATTTGGGTCATGGTATTGCGCAGCAATATGACATAGGCATCAAAGGATTCAATTTGGCCCTGAAGCTTGATGCCGTTGACCAGGTAAATAGAAACCGGAACGTGCTCCAGCCTCAGCTGGTTCAGGTAAGGATCTTGTAAAAATTGACCTTTGGAATTCACGATATTCTCCGTGCTAAGTAATGGTGTTTGAACATAACATACAGAAAATAACCTTGGGCTGTAGTTACCAATTTCAAGCCAAGGGGGTTACAAAAAGTAGCGAATAAAACGGGAAGCCCGCCTAGAGCCGCCCTGTGTAAGGCCCGCCTATTGCTGCATTAATTTACTTGTCCACGTAGGGATTGGCTGAGCTTTTGAACTCTATCCGTAGCGGTGTCCCGACCAGCTTGTAAGCCTTTCTGAACCGGGTTTCCAAAAAGCGCTTGTAAGCCGCATTGACGTGTTCCAGCGAATTACCGTGGATAACGATCACCGGCGGGTTCATGCCTCCTTGATGCGCGTATCGCATTTTGGGCCGGTACATGCCGCCTCGACTGGGGCTTTGAAACTGCACCGCATCAAGCAACAGGCGCGTGAGCTGCGGCGTCGGCATTTTGATGCTGGCCGACTCATGCGCCCGCAGTAATGAATTCCACACCGGCTGTAAGCCTTGGCGTTTTTTGGCCGAGATGTGGTGGATTTGCGCAAAATGCAAAAATGGCAGGCGGGTTGAGATGGATCGCTCCACCATTTCGCGCTGATAAGCGTCTACAGCGTCCCATTTATTGATAGCCAGCACCACAGCTCGCCCACACTCCAGCACATACCCAGCGATGTGAGCATCTTGATCGGTCACCCCTTCGGTGGCATCGATTAACAGCAGTACCACGTTGCTAGATTCAATGGCCTGCAAGGTTTTCACGACGGAGAACTTCTCTACCGTCTCAAACACCTTGCCACGGCGCCTCAGCCCCGCAGTGTCGATAATTTCGAACCGTCGCCCATCGCGCTCAATCGGAACGCTAATCGCATCGCGTGTGGTACCGGGCTGGTCAAAGGCCACCAGACGCTCTTCACCCAGCCAAGCGTTGATCAGCGTGGATTTACCCGCATTGGGCCGGCCCGCAACCGTCAGCCGTATCACCTGATCGTCGACCTCCGCATCAGACTCAGGAACCAAGGGTTCAACATCGAGTTGCTCAAACACCAAATCGAGCATGCTGCGCATACCCTGGCCGTGCGCGGCTGACACGGGATGCACCGGACCCAAACCAAGGGCAAAGAAATCGGTGACGTTTTGACCCCCCTCGTGCAATCCTTCGGCTTTATTGGCAACCACTAGGCATTTTTTTCCCAGCTTGCGCAAAAAATCTGCAATGTCTTGGTCTAAGGCCGAAAGTCCGGCGCGCACGTCCACCACAAACAATACCAAATCGGCCTCAGCAACCGCCTGGCGGGTTTGTTTGGCCATTTCTTTCACAATGCCAGAACCTGCATCTGGCTCAAACCCGCCCGTATCGACCACAATAAATGGCCGTTTGCCATGTTTGGCATTGCCGTAATGCCGGTCACGGGTCAGACCCGGAAAATCGGCGACGATGGCATCACGCGAACGCGTCAAACGGTTAAACAGTGTGGATTTCCCTACATTTGCGCGCCCCACCAGCGCTATAACAGCCTGCATACTTATCCCGACTTGGCCGCAGATGCGGCACTTGCAGGGGTAGGTGGCTCAGCGCCTAGGGCCCGCATTTTGACTTCTATCATGGGGCGGTAAGGAGATTTTTCACCCGCCAATGTGTAGGCTTTTTCGTAGGCGGCACGAGCCTCTACAGCTTTTCCTTGCAAGGCGTAGATGTCTCCCTTGCGATCAGCCCCTAAAGCCGCAAATGCTGGCGGCAATTCAATGGCCAGCACTTGCAATGCAGCGTCCAGATTCTTTTGGTCGATCCACACCCCTGCCAGACGCAAGCGAGCCAACGCCCGGTAGCCCTCATCTGAGGCGTTATCGGCAACAGCCTGTAGCTGCGCTTTGGCCGCGTCCAGATTGCCTTTGTCGCCATAAAACTTGGCGGCCAGTAACTTGGCCTGCTGCGCGTACGTCGTTTTTGCGTAGTCTTTGTCTAGGTCTTGCACGGCCCGCCCAATGCGCGCCTCATCGCCTTCTTGTACGGCCAGTTCGAACGCGCCAAACAGCGTCGAAGCCTCGGTGGCCTTGCGCACCTGCCAATTGTTGTAACCTAGCCAGGCGCCGTAGGCCCCGAAAACCACAATCGCCACCCAGGTGATGAAGTTTCCGTACCTTCTCCAAAAGTCCTTGATCTGATCCAGTTTCTCTTGCTCGTCCAAATCCAAATGTTGGGTCGCCATGCTTGTGTTCCAAATATCTAAAGTGTGTAACTGCCAAAGCGCATTTCGCGCACAAAAATCAAGGTCTTGCGATGGACGCACCCCAAGCCTGTAAATCACCCCATGCAAGCTCCGTCTGCGCGGCCTCTCGGTCACGCAGGTTTTTCACCCCGACCACCTGCCGGACTGCTTCGTCTTGGCCAAACACCAAGGCAAATCGTGCACCACTGAGGTCGGCCCGCTTAAACTGGGATTTAAGGCTGCCCATTGATTGCACATCGCCAGTCTGTCCGCGTGCATGCATATGCACCACCAGGCCTTGGGCACGCAATCCCTGCAACTGCGCCATTGCCATTGGCAGATGGTCGGTTTTGTCCACCACGGCGTAGACATCCACCTCCGGTGTGACCGCCTGCTTGCCTTGAACGTTGAGCAGCTCGAGCACACGCTCCATGCCCATGGCCCAACCAACGGCTGGTGCTGGTTTGCCGCCTACTTCTTCAAACAGGTAGTCGTACCGTCCGCCACCGCAAATCGTTCCTTGAGACCCCAATTGGTCGGTGACAAACTCAAAAACCGTCAGGTTGTAATAGTCCAAACCCCTCACCAACCGCGGGTTGATTGTAAAGGGCACACCATTGGCATCCAAAATCGCTTTGACCCCATCGAAAAATGCCAAGGACTGTGGGCCCAAAAAGGCAATCAGTTGCGGCGCACCATTGACCAAGGCCTGGAGTTGCGGGTTTTTGGTATCCAAAATCCGCAGCGGATTGGTGAGCAAACGCCGCTGTGAATCCTCGTCCAGTTGGGCCAGATGGGCTTGGAAATAGGCGACCAATGCCTCTTTGTGGGCCCGCCGCTCCGCGGGTTGCCCCAAGCAATTGAGTTCAAGCGATATGCCAGTCAAGCCTAAACGCTGCCACAACTGGTGTGCCAACAAAATCAGTTCCGCGTCGGCCTCGTAGCCGCTAAACCCCAGCGCTTCGGCCCCCACTTGGTGAAACTGCCGGTAACGCCCACGTTGCGGACGTTCGTGCCTGAACATAGGCCCCATGTAAAAAAGGCGCTTGGGGCCGTCGTGCAGCAAGGCATGCTCGCTGGCGGCACGCACCAACCCTGCGGTGTTCTCGGGTCGCAGCGTGAGCGACTCGCCATTGAGGCGGTCCACAAAACTGTACATTTCTTTTTCGACCACGTCGGTGTTTTGACCTAGGCCACGAACGAACAGGGGCGTGGGCTCCACAATTGGTGTGCGTACGTTGAAATAGCCGAACCGTGCCATTTGCTCACGCACCTGCTGCTCTAAGTGCTCCCAACGCAAGGATTCGGGAGGCATGATGTCGTTCATGCCTTTAACACCCACCAACTTTGCGGGTTTACTTGCCTTGTCTGTCATGTCGATTGTCCGTAACGTCGCTGCACGTAGCCGTGGACTATGGCTTGAAACTCGTTCAGGATCCCAACTCCGCGCAGTGTTGTAAATTTGCTGCCATCGATAAAAACGGGGGCTGCCGGTGCCTCGCCGGTTCCAGGCAACGAGATGCCAATGTCAGCGTGCTTGCTCTCACCGGGCCCGTTCACGATGCACCCCATGACCGCCACTTTTAGACTCTCGACGCCTGGGTACTGCGTCTTCCAGACAGGCATGCTGTCGCGCAGGTACTGGTCAATTTGTTGGGTCAACTCTTGAAACGTGGTGCTGGTGGTGCGGCCGCAACCAGGACATGCTGTGACAGAGGGGGTAAATGAGCGCAAGCCCAGGGACTGCAAAATCTCAGCAGCGACCACCACTTCCTGGGTTCGCGCTTCATTGGGTTGCGGGGTGAGCGAAACGCGAATCGTGTCGCCGATTCCCTCTTGCAAAAGCAAGGACAAAGCAGCGGTTGACGCGACAATGCCCTTGGTGCCCATACCAGCCTCTGTCAACCCTAGATGCAGGGCATACGGCCCTCTTCGGGCCAACTCGCGATAGACGGTTACCAAATCTTGAACAGCGCTGACCTTGCACGACAAAATAATTTGGTGGGCCGGCATGCCCAAGCGCTGGGCCAAATGGGCCGAATCGATGGCCGAACGCACCAAGGCCTCTACCATCACTGCTTTGTCACCCAGCGGTTGAGAACGCGCCGCGTTTTCGTCCATCAAGCGTGCGAGCAGCTCTTGATCCAAACTGCCCCAGTTGACACCGATGCGAATCGGTTTATCAAACCTAAGTGCTGCCTCTATGAGTTGCCCAAACTGCCTGTCGTGCTTATCGCCTTTTCCGACGTTGCCGGGATTGATGCGGTACTTGGATAAAGCCTTGGCACATTCAGGAAAATCGCGCAGCAGCAAATGCCCGTTGTAGTGAAAATCACCCACCAGCGGAACGTCCACCCCCATTCGATCGAGTTGCTCCCGAATATAGGGAACCTGCGCCGCCGCCTCAGGGGTGTTGACGGTAATCCTTACCATCTCTGAGCCCGCCTGTGCCAGTGCCTTGACCTGTATGGCCGTTGCAATGGCGTCGGTGGTATCGGTGTTGGTCATGGACTGTATGCGTACCGGGGCGCCACCGCCCACAGTCACCACACGCTGCCCCCACGCAACGCGGGCTTGCAAACGGGGCCCAAGAGAGGATGTCAACGGCGCGTTCATTGAAGTTCCAGACGAGCGATGTTGGCGTTAGTCACCGCGGCAAGTTCAACACTTTTGCCGTTGATGCTTAAACGGGTGGCCGCGGCGTTGCCAACAGCCATCCGCGCTCCGGCGGGTACCGTCAGTTGGACTGGGGCACCTTGATCCAGTAGGCGCCTCCACAAGGTCTTTCCTGTGCTGTCGGTAATTTCTATCCAACTGGGTGCGCTGGCCTGTATGGTGATATTCAAAAGCGGTGACGATGAAGCGTTTACCAGCGGTCCAATGGTTTCACCGGCGCCGGTCTGGGTCATGGGAAGGACTTCGGTCACCACGGTCTTGACACCGCCTGCGCCTGTTGCGGCGCTGGTGGCTGCAAGGGGCAGCGCCTGTGCAGCAGCGGTTTCGACTTGCCCTACGCTGGTGGGAGACGACGCAACTTTGGCTTCTACACCTGTGGCCGCCGACTTGCTCCACCAGGCCGCCAAGGTAGGCCAATTGCCCAACACCAAAATGCCCAACACCATAAGTGCGACCAAGGCAGCAGATTTGGTTTTTAGCCAGCCCATAGGTCCCGAAAAATACACTGAACGCCCCATGGGTACATTCAAACTGGCTTCTGGCTTCACGATCTCTGAACTCCGAACAATCTGCGGCATCAATGCCAAAACCGGTGCCGCATCGGCTTTGAGGGTGCGGCACACACTGGCAGCTAGGGCGCGAGAAAACACCACGTCATACAGACGCGCCATATCGTTTGCCTCCAGCGCATGCAAGGTTTTGACAGGTACTTTGAGTGCACCCGAAAGGCTTTCAATCGACCAACCGGCCTGCTCACGCAGTCGTTTAAGCAGGGCCCCTGCGGAATCCGAGCCCGTTGCAGACTCCGCCATGGGCAAAATCATGACACTCAGGCCGTCAAGATCAGGCTGGGACGCTTCAGGCGTACCCTGCGCATCCTCTTGCATTGCTGCGTTTTCAGTCATTGTCGTCTCCTCTGTCCAGCCTAGCCAATTGCAAGGAGTTGGGGAACCCCGCTCGTAACTGCTGGTACATCATACGTGCCCTTTCATGAGCGCCTAAGCGTCGCTCAACCAAAATCCCCAGATGCAACGACTCGGCGTTGGCTTGAGCCGTTGAATTAATGCGATTGATGTAAAACTGTGCACGATTGAAATCTTGTAATTTGAAATACAACTTACCCAAGTTGAAATTGGCGATTGGGTTCGTGGGCTCCATCTCAAAGGCCCGCTGCAGGCTCACTTTAGCCTCGGTATACGCCCCTGAACTAACTTCGCACACCCCCTTGGCCAACCAAGTAAGGACATGGTCGCGGTAGCGGGGTGCTTCCAACGCACGTTGAAACATAGATTGCGCGTCTGGGAACTTGCGTTGCTGGCAAAGCAGCCATCCCAGATTGTGCAAGGCGCTTCCGTATTGACCATCGATTGCCAAAGCCCGACGATAACTCTGTTCAGCCGCGGCCGGCTCTCCGTTTTGGGAATAGGCCAGGCCACGCACCACCAGCGCCTCCGTCATCCGAGGGTCAAGGGCCAAAGCCTGATTGGCCTCATCAATGGCAAATTGTGGCTTGTTTTGTGAAAGATAACCGCTCGCCAACTCTAGGCGGATACTCGCTCGCCGTGCAATGTCAGCCTGCGGACTGTCACTGGTAACCGGCTGCGGTGCATCATTGGCGATTGTGCTTGATCCGCTGGGTACCGCGCAGCCGATTAACAAACCGAGTCCAAAAAGTAGCGCCCACTTCAAGTTTGCCGTTGTCGAGTTCATGTCAATCCTCCATTAACCCGTAACAGTCGCGTACCTTGCGGCTTGGTTTAAAGATTCGGACGATAAATTGGAAAGCGGCTGTAACAGACGTTGACGCACCCGCGTACGGTCCTTAACTTCTCCGGCGAGTTGTCCGCAGGCCGCATCAATGTCGTCACCGCGCGTTTTTCGCACCGTGGTGACGATACCGGCCTGACTGAGGATGTTCGCAAATGCCTTAACGGCCAGGGCACTCGAACAGGTCAGTCCCGACTGAGGAAATGGGTTAAACGGGATCAGGTTAATTTTGCAGGGCAGCCGCGTCGCAGAATTGAGGCCGAGCAATTGCACCAAAGCGTGAGCCTGGGCTGGACTATCGTTAACACCGTCCAGCATACAGTATTCAAAGGTAATGAAGTCCCGTGGCGCATAGGCCAGGTAGGCTTTGCAAGCGGCAAGCAGTTCGGCGATGGGGTATTTTTTGTTCAGTGGTACCAGGTCGGACCGCAAGTCGTCTGAAGGCGCATGTAAAGAGACGGCCAGCGCCACGGGGCAATCCTTACCCAAGCGCGCTATCATGGGCACAACGCCTGACGTTGACACCGTTACCCTTCGGCGCGACAAACCGTAGGCATGATCGGACAACATGGTATTGAGCGCAGGAACCAGTGCCGAATAATTTTGCAAGGGTTCGCCCATCCCCATCATGACGACGTTGCTGATAACGCGATCGGTACTCACCCGAAGTCGACGCAACTCGTGCTCGATGGCCCACAACTGCGCGACGATCTCGCCGCTGGTGAGGTTTCTGCTAAATCCTTGGTACCCCGTGGAACAAAATCGGCACCCCACTGCACAGCCTGCCTGGGACGAAATGCAAAGCGTCGCTCGGTCGGTTTCCGGGATGAAAACCGCCTCCACCGCATTGCCCTGCCCTACATCAAACAGCCATTTGACCGTACCGTCCGTTGACGCCTTGCGGCTCAATACGGGTAAACCGGCAACATAGGCTACGCCAGGCAGCTTGTCACGGAGCGATTTGGCTAAATCGGTCATCTGGGCGAAGTCACCCACACCTTTTTGATGTATCCAACGGAACAATTGCTGGGCGCGAAAGGGCTTTTCTCCCAGGCCCAAACAAAACGCAGTCAAGCCCTCTAGATCAAAGTCGAGCAGGTTGACCGGCATAAACAAACCGCAGCGATGCGCCTAGCGCGCGAATACCGTCATTGCGGGGAAGAAAAAGCCCACTTCCACAGCAGCAGTTTCAGCAGCATCTGATCCGTGAACGGCATTGGCATCAATGCTGTCAGCAAAGTCAGCGCGTATGGTGCCGGGGGCGGCCTTCTTGGGGTCGGTTGCGCCCATCAGATCGCGGTTTTTCAGGATGGCGCCTTCGCCTTCCAAAACTTGAATCATTACAGGGCCCGATACCATGAACGAGACCAAATCTTTAAAGAAAGGGCGCTCTTTATGAACGGCGTAAAAAGCCTCAGCCTCGCGATGCGACAAATGCGCCATTTTGGCAGCGATTACTTTAAGGCCAGCGTTTTCAAAACGGGCATAAATTTGACCAATGACATTTTTTGCAACAGCGTCAGGCTTGATGATAGAGAGAGTGCGTTCGATGGCCATAGAAATTCCAGTGAAATAAAAAAAACATTTACCGATTTGCCTCGAAAGCAAAATCGGCTTAGCCCACTATTTTACTTGATGCACAGCCCAAAACGCACCCAAAAGCCTATGGCACTAAAGGTTTAGCGCCGCGTGGACGCGGCCCTGGAGCGCGTCGGTCGCGCCTGGGGTTCGGGTTGTTGGGGTTGTTGCCGACACGCTCGCGCGGCTTTTTGCCGGGGTCTATGCGCAAGCCTGCCGCGGCCTCACCGTCTAGGTCGGGACGGGGTTTGGCCCGCAAGGGCGAGCGTTGGCCCAGCGCCATACCTGCGGCTCCCGCAAGGGCCGCCAAATCACCCGCAGACAGTTCCAGCCAATGGCCTCGCCTAAGTCCTTTGGGCAGGGTCATCGCGCCATAACGAATGCGAATCAAGCGACTGACCGCGTGACCAACCGCTTCGAACATTCGCCGCACCTCGCGGTTGCGACCCTCGGCAATGGTTACCCGGTACCAGCAGTTGGCACCCTCTCCACCCCCATCCTCAATGCTGCGAAACTGCGCCAATCCGTCGTCCAGCGTGACACCATCGAGCAACTTTTGGCGCTCTTCTTTGTTGATCGCTCCCAGCACCCTTACCGCGTACTCACGCTCCAGCCCAAAACGCGGATGCATCAGCTTATTGGCCAACTCGCCTGAACTTGAAAAAAGTAGCAAACCCTCGGTATTGAGGTCCAAACGCCCTACCGACTGCCATTTGCCGTGGGGCAACTTCGGCAAATTGCGAAACACCGTGGGGCGATTTTGCGGATCGTCCAGGGTGACCACCTCGCCAACCGGCTTATGGTAGGCCAATACACGTGGCATGGGGGGCGTAATCCTAAGGCTGATCAGGCGACCCCTCACCCGCACTTTGTCACCGAACTGCACCCTCTGCCCCACGTGCGCTGGCGCACCGTTGATAGATACCTCGCCCTCTTTGATCAGCTGCTCCATCTCTAGCCGTGAACCCAACCCAGACTGGGCCAGCACTTTGTGCAGTTTGGGCTGTTCTGGGTCAGGCAACAAAATACGTTTGTCGACCGTCACATCCGCCTCAACTGAGGTTGTAAGTTCGTCAAACAGCCCCGAGGTAATATCGTCAAACTGGATCAATTCTCCTGCTGATTGGGCCGAGGCATACCCTTCAGTGACGGTTTCAGCGCGCCCCCGCGATAGGGGCCTTGAAGACCGCCTTGTCATTTTCTTATTGTTCATCACTGCCATTTGGTTCTTTCGTGGGTACGGTCATTTCAGCAATTGCCTCTGACTGCGAATCAGAAAAAATGGGCATTTGGTTGTCGTTGCGTGGTGGGTCTTGTACCAAGCTGCTTTCCAAGGCATGCATCATCATTTGCCCTGTATCTTCCCCGTACTGCAAAGGTTTCAGTGCGGGTAATCTATCCAAAGAAGCCAAGCCCAAGTCGTTTAAAAATTGCCGGGTGGTCGCCAACAACGCCGGGCGCCCTACCGTATCACGGTGCCCTATCGCCTCAATCCAACCCCGGTCTTCCAGTTGCTTAATGATGGCAGAGTTCACGGTCACACCTCGGATGTCCTCAATGTCACCGCGCGTAACGGGTTGTTTGTAAGCGATGATGGCCAAGGTCTCCAGAACCGCTCGGGTGTATTTGGGGGGCTTTTCAGGGTTGAGTCGCTCCAGATACACCCGCATTTCGGGTTTGCTTTGAAAGCGCCAACCACTGGTCAAGTCCACCAAGTCCAAGCCCTTTGGCTCCCAATCGTGCTGTAACTCGCCAATGGCCTCACGCAGTTGATCGGCTTGCACGCCGTCCTGAAACAGCATTTGCAATTCTTTGAGTGTAAGGGGCGCACTGGCGCAGAGCAATGCGGTTTCGACAATGCGTTTGGTGTCTGTGAGGTTCATGACCATTGTGTCCTGACGTGACCCCCACAGCGTCTAGCGTTGAAGGTGTACTTGGCCGGGCGGCTTTTTTTCCATCCTGCCCAGCGGTGTAGTGGGACTAATTGTTATCTGCCGCCCCGTCTTGAGGCGCGGGGAGATTGTAGCGCAGCCCCATTTCACGGGCTGCACCCCGAAAATCATCTGGCGCATCCATCGCAAAGGCCAATATTTTGTGGGTAAAGGGGTGCTCAAAACTCAGACGAAAGGCGTGCAAGCCCTGCCTGTGCAATCCGTATTTGGCTGCACCTCCGTAGAGTAGATCACCCAGCAACGGCAGTCCTACGGACGCCATGTGAACACGAATCTGGTGCGTTCTGCCGGTGTGCAAAATGCAGTGCACCAAAGCGCCTTGCGGCTTGCTGTCCTGGCATAACAAATCAGTTTTGGCCTGCTTGCCGGGATCTCGCCCCATATCCACCACGGCCATGCGCACCCGGTTGTGTGGATCGCGTCCAATGGGTGAGTTCACCTGTCTAAGCAAAGGTCCGCTCCAGGGGCGATCCGTTAAGGCCAAATACTCCCGGTGAAGATCCCTTGCCGCAATCATTTGAACCAGTGCATCCATCGCGGCACGGGTTTTGGCCACTACCATCAAGCCACTGGTGTCTTTGTCCAGGCGATGCACAATGCCAGCCCGAGGCAACTGAACCGCCAACGGGTAACGGTGCAACAAACCATTCATCAAAGTGCTTTGCCAGTTGCCAGGCGCGGGGTGAACCACCAATCCCACCGGTTTGTTCACGACCAACAAATAGTCGTCCTCAAATACCACCTCCAAGGCAATGTCCTGCGGCTTGAACGCCTGCCCCTGCGCGGTTTCGCGCAAAACAATTTCCAGGACATCGCCTGCAGCCACCTTGGCAGAGGTTTTGGTCACCAAGCGCTGGTTGCATTGAACATCTCCCCCAGCGATACGTTGCTGCACGTAGCTTCTGGAAAACGATTCCAATAAACTGGTCAACACCGCGTCCAGTCGCCCGCCGTGGTCGCCCAGTCCGACCACGCGAACCTGGTGCTCCAACAGAGCTGCATCTTCGTCTTCTGCCGACACCAACGCCGGTACACCCTCCGTCACAATTGCGGTGTCTTGGAATATGGGCTGCGTCGATATAATGGTTTTGCCGTTTTTCAAAGGGTGTCCCGTCATGCTTCAAGTGAAAATATTAAACGCTGTTGGCTGCTTTACCGCGCCCCACCAGAGGGTGCACACTCCCTATAAAGGAGCCGCCCTGCGTCTGATAGGAGCGACCGTGCTGGCCATTGGCTTGGTTGCCTGTTCCACAGTAACCGATGACCCCACCGTCAATTGGAGTCCCAACCGAATATACCAAGAGGCGAAAGACGAAGCCGATAGCTCGCGTTACGACCAAGCGATCGTTCTGTACGAAAAACTCGAAGGCCGCGCGGCAGGCACGCTTTTGGCGCAACAGGCCCAGCTGGAAAAAGCCTACGCTCATCAAAAAAACGGTGAAAAAGCCAAAGCCCAAGCGACAATTGATCGCTTTTTGAAACTGCATCCTACCAGCCCGGCCTACGACTACGCGCTGTATCTCAAAGGCACGCTGTCTTTTTCGATTGATTTGGGTTTATTCGGGCGTTTTGGCGATCAGCGCCTGTCCGACCGGGACCAACAAGCCGCTAAAGACTCCTTCCAATCCTACCGGGAATTGGTGACACGTTTCCCCAACTCAAAGTACAGCGTAGACGCACGCCAGCGCCTAGTCTATATCGTGAACTCTCTGGCCGAGTACGAAGTCCATGTGGCGCGCTATTACTTTTCGCGCGGCGCCTATGTTGCCGCCATCAACCGTTCCCAGCAGGCGATTGTGGACTTTGACAATGCACCTGCCTTGCAAGAGGCTATGGAGCTGATCGTGGCCTCGTACGACGCGTTGGGTATGACTTCACTGCGCGACGATGCCAAGCGGGTGCTAGAGAAATCCTTTCCCAATCGCTCTGCAAAATCAGAGCAAAAAACCGCTAAGCCGTGGTGGAAATTTTGGTGAGCAACGACAAATAGTCGTTGAACGATGATTCATCCAACAGCCGTTGCATGGGCGGCAACGCGCGCAGTACCCGCCGACCATACGACATCGTCTGAAGGCGGGTATCGCACACCACCAAGACCCCCGCGTCATTTTCATGACGAATTAATCGCCCCGCACCCTGTTTCAAGGCCACTATGGCCTCCGGAATAAAGTAGTCCTGAAACGCGTTTTTGCCACGTCTCTCCAGTTGCTTGCATAGGGCCTGCACCAGTGGGTCATTGGGCGGCGGAAAGGGTAGTTTGTCGATAATGACCAGTTGCAGCGCCTGACCTGGGATGTCTACCCCTTCCCAAAAAGAAGCCGATGCCACCAGCACACACCCAGCCCGGCCCGGTCGTGAGGCACCTCGCAATCGCTCAATGAGTTCACGTTTGGTGGTACTGCCCTGGCGCAATACCTCTAGTCCTGAGGCTTCACCTAAGGCTTGCTCTAGCGCATCACCAATGACAGTCAAGGCTTTTAAGGTGGTGGTGAGCACCATGGTGCGGCCGCCAAGGCGCTGCGCCGCCGCTGCGGCCAGTTGGGCGACCTGCAAACTGTGCTGCGATTCGGTGGGTTTGGCAAACCTTTGAGGGATATACAAACCGGCCTGCGCGGCGTAATCAAAAGGGCTTTTAACCGTCAGCACCTCTGCGTCCTGTAAGCCGCAAGGACCGGTAAACCAAGACAGCGTGGATTCATCACCCAAAGTGGCGGAGGTATAAATCCAGCTTTTCTCCCGCGTTGCATCGGCTGCTTGGCCACTCGGGGCCAGACTGCTGGCGTCTGCTTGGGCTTGTTCCCAGTCGTTCAAGAAGCCATTGGGCGCTGGCTCGGGTACAGGAACGCGTTGGGCTTGCAAAAGCGCGGCAATGTCCAGGGGCGCTTGGTTCAATTTCAGACTCTGCCCCACCTCGACCCAGCGCACGTGGTCGTCGGCGCAGGGAGCTAAAAAACGCTCGACAAGTTGAAGGGTTTCGGTGCCGCGGGATTTGATTTTGGCCAACTCCGGCGAAGTTTGTTCCACCAGCTCTAATGCGACCTGAAGGCTTTGCAGCGCATCATTCAAGGCGCCCAGTGTGGTGGTCCACAAGGTTTCATTGATGCCCTGGGGGCTGATAGCACCCCACCCTATGCGCCCATTGGCCAGGCCCTGGTCTAAAAACACCAGTCTAAGCTGTCGCATCGACAACTCCACCGCGGCAATCAAGTCGTTCCAGGGGGCCAAGCCTCTGGCTTTGGCCAGTACCACCGCCAGCGCCTCACGGCACAAATCCAATACGGTGCGCGCACCCAGTTGCACCCCCGAAAACTCAATGCCAATCTCGTTTAACTTATGTGCCTCGTCAAACACCAGCACCCGACACGTGGGCAATAGCTCGGCCACGCCCGATTCACGCACCGCCAAATCGGCAAAGAACAAATGGTGATTCACCACCACCACATCGGCGGCCATCGCCTCTTTGCGCGCTTGGTTCACGTAGCAGGCTTTAAGGTGGGGGCACTCGCTCCCCAAACAATTGTCTTTGCTGGAGGTGACCAGACCAATAACTGGCGACCGCTCGTCCAAACCCTGCACCTCGGCCAGGTCACCCGATACCGTGTGTCTGGCCCAGTTTTCGATTTTGGTGAGTACTTGCACGGATTGGCGTTGGCCGGGTTCAATAAAGTGATGCGCTGCTTCTGCACGCTGCGGGCAGTAATAGCTCGACCTCCCCTTGAGCAAGGCCATACGCCGCTGCATACCCAATGCATTCAACAAGCGGGGCAGGTCACGACCGAATAGCTGATCCTGCAGTGTCTTGGTGGCCGTAGACAACAACACCCGCTCGCCACTGAGCAAGGCTGGCACCAGATAGGCATAGGTTTTTCCAACACCGGTGCCGGCCTCTACCACCAACTGGCCGCCGTTTTCAATACACCCGGCGACCGCAACGGCCATGTCGGTTTGGCCCTGGCGCGGCAAAAACCCCAGCTCCGACTGCGCCAAAACCCCGTGTGACGCAAAGGTTTGTACGACAGAATCGACGAGTTGCGACATCGCAGATCAGGTTAACGCGGTGTCAACTGAACGCGCGTCTTGGGAGAGATAGGTGGCTGATTGCATTTCTTGAAGCCGCGAAGCCGTGCGTACAAATTCGTGTGCCAACGGCCCCTCCAAGTACAGTAGCTCAGGTGCAACCGCAGCGGAAACAATGAGTTTAACGTGCCGGTCGTACAGCACGTCAACCAACCAGGTAAAGCGCCGGGCCGGATTAGACATACTCATTGGCATTTGGGGGACGTCGCTAAGCAACACAGTGTGGAACTGTGAGGCGATTTCAAGGTAGTCGTTCTGCGAACGCGGTCCGGCGCACAGCGACTGAAAATCGAACCAAATGACCCCCCCCGCCCGCCGCGCCGCTACAATTTCCCGGTTCTCAATCATCAGCGAGGGTGACTCATCGGCGCACTCGGCCAAACGTTCAAACGCGTCGCGCATGGCCGAGTTGGCCGCCGCGCTCAAAGGGCAATGGTAAAAGTCAAGCTCTGCCAGGGTTTGCTGGCGGTAGTCCACTTGGTGGTCCACCTCCACCACGTGCAGCGACGCATTCAGCATCTCAATAGCCGGCAAAATGCGGTCCCGCAGCATGCCGCCGGGGTACAGACGGTCAGGCTTAAAGTTTGAAGTGGTCACAAACCCAATGCCGTTGTCAAACATCGCCAACAAGAGGCGATGCAAAATCATCGCGTCGGTAATGTCGGCCACATGAAACTCATCAAAGCAAATGAGTCGGTAGCGTTTGGCCATTTGTTTGGCCAACTCATCCAAAGGGTTTACCGTCCCCTGTAAAGCGGCCAGTTCGCGGTGCACCTCGCGCATGAACTCATGAAAATGCAAACGCGCTTTGCGTCGAATCGGTACGCACTGGAAAAAGCAATCCATAAGAAAGCTTTTCCCTCGCCCTACCCCGCCATAGAGGTAGACCCCTTTGGGCAACGGCGGGCGTTTGCCCAGTTTCCCGAGCAAACCGCTGCGCTGCTGCTTGTACTGTGCCCATTCCTTCGCGCACTGATCCAGAACCGCTACTGCACGAAGCTGCGCGGGGTCGGACACGTAGCCACGCTTTTCAAGCTCAGCCTGATAGGTTTGCGCAACCGTGCCTGCGGCCTGGCCCATCATGTTGTTACGCGCAGTGCCAACTTAAAAGTTGAGCGTCCGCTTGTCTACAGCCAACGCCGCTTCTTTGGTGGATTCGCTCAACGAAGGATGGGCATGGCAGGTGCGCGCCAAGTCCTCGCTGCTGGCCCGAAACTCCATGGCCAACACGCATTCGGCGATCAATTCACTGGCCATGGGGCCTACGATGTGCGCCCCTAGGATTTCATCCGTTGTTGCGTCGGCCAGAATCTTGACCATACCCGTTGTATCGCCCAAGGCGCGGGCGCGACCATTGGCCAAAAACGGAAACGACCCGCTTTTGTACGCGCGGCCAGATGCCTTTAACTGCTGCTCGGTTTGCCCCACCCAGGCGATTTCTGGGCTGGTATAAATCACCCAAGGAATGGTGTTGAAGTTCACATGGCCGTGCTGACCTGCGATGCGTTCAGCCACAGCAACGCCTTCTTCTTCGGCCTTGTGCGCCAGCATGGGGCCACGCACCACGTCTCCCACCGCCCAGATACCTGCAACACTGGTTTTGCACTCCTCGTCCACCACAATCGCGCCGCGCTCGTCAACGGCAAGCCCCACCGCTTCCAGGTTAAGGCCTGTGGTGTTGGGAACACGGCCAATAGACACAATGAGTTTGTCCGCATCAAGCGACTTGGCCTCACCCTTGGCATCGGTGTAGGCCACTTTTACGCCCTTGGCGTTGAGCTTCACCTCACCCACCTTCACGCCCAGTTCGATTTTCAAACCCTGCTTGTCGAACGCCTTTTTGGCCTCTTTGGCAATTTGCTCATCAACAGCGCCCAAGAAAGTGGGCAGGCCCTCCAAAATCGTCACGTCGGCACCCAAACGCCGCCACACCGAACCCATTTCAAGGCCAATCACACCCGAACCAATCAGCGCCAATTTTTTGGGCACAGCCCCAAGGCGCAAGGCCCCATCATTGGACAAAACCATTTGCTCATCAAAAGGCACACCAGGCAAGGCCCGTGCCTTAGAGCCCGTGGCAACAACAACCTGTTTGGCCACAAGGGTTTCACCCGCCACCGCAAGTTCAAATCCACCCTCGGTCTTTTTGGCGAACGCAGCACGACCGTGAAAAAAAGTGACCTTGTTTTTTTTGAACAAGTACAAGATGCCATCGTTGTTTTGTTTAACCACGGCGTCTTTACGCCCAACCATTTTCCCTACGTCAAGCGTGAGGCCTTGCACGCCAATGCCATGGTCGCCAAAGTGGTGCGCGGCTTGGTCGTAGTGCTCAGACGACTGCAACAGCGCTTTGGACGGAATACAGCCGACGTTGGTGCAAGTGCCCCCAGGCGCAGGGCCACCTTTGTCGTTGGTCCACTCGTCGGCACAAGCGACGCTAAAGCCCAGTTGTGCCGCACGAATCGCAGCGATGTAACCACCGGGGCCCGCCCCAATCACAAACACGTCAAATGTCTTGGACATCTGCTTCTCCTTAGATGTCAAACAACAAACGGGCCGGGTCTTCTAACGCTTCCTTCATGGCCACCAGCCCCAGCACAGCCTCACGACCGTCAATGATGCGGTGGTCATAGCTCATGGCCAAATAGTTGATAGGACGAACCACAATTTGGCCGTTTTCTACCACCGCCCGGTCCTTGGTCGCGTGCACGCCCAAAATGGCCGCTTGCGGTGGGTTGATGATGGGGGTGGAAAGCATGGAGCCAAATACACCGCCGTTGCTAATCGAAAAGGTGCCGCCGGTCATCTCGTCAATGCCCAGTTTTCCGTCACGTGCTTTGATACCGTATTCAGCAATTTTTTTCTCTATCTCGGCAAAGCTCATTTGATCGGCATTGCGCAGAATGGGTACCACCAAGCCGCGTGGAGAGCCTACCGCGATGCCGATATCAAAGTAGCCGTGGTACACGATGTCGTTCCCATCAACGCTGGCGTTGAGCACGGGGTACTTCTTGAGGGCATGCACCGCAGCCTTTACAAAAAAGCTCATAAAGCCTATCTTGACACCGTGCTCCTTCTCAAACTTTTCTTGGAAGCGTTTGCGCATTTCCATCACGGGTGCCATGTTGACTTCGTTGAAGGTGGTCAATATCGCGTTGGTGGCCTGTGATTGCAGCAAGCGCTCGGCAATACGCGCGCGCAAACGGGTCATAGGTACGCGCTGTTCAGGGCGATCCCCCAAATCAGGGGTCGGTGCAGACACCTGAGCCAAGGCTTGGGTGGGAATGCCGGTCGGAATGGCGGGCGCTGGCGCGGGTTTTGCACCCGTTGCCACCGCAGTCAATACATCACCTTTGGTAACGCGGCCATCACGCCCAGTACCCGTCACAGAGCCTGCGGCCAGGCCGTTATCGGCCATATGTTTGGCCGCAGCAGGCATAGCAACACCGGCCATTGACTGGCTGGTTGGCGCAGCCGCTGTGGCCGCCACGGGCGCCGCTGCGGCTGGCGCGCTGGGCGCAGCCGCGGATGCGACACCTGCCGTATCAATACGCGCGATCAACTGCTCGGCCAACACCGTGGCACCACTTGGGGCCACCCACTCTACCAGCACGCCGGCGCTGGGGGCTGGTACTTCCAATACCACCTTGTCGGTTTCCACTTCAATCAAAATTTCGTCTACCGCGACGGCCTCACCGGGCTTTTTCTTCCATTGCAGCAGCGTTGCCTCAGCGACGGACTCGGACAGTTGCGGAACTTTTACTTCTACGATTGCCATTTATTTACTCCAAATTTTTAAGAACACCTAAGCCACAGCGCTTACTTGGTGAGAACAAAACCTTTTAACTTGCCAAACGCACCCTCCACCAAGGCCTTTTGCTGGTCTTGGTGCAAGTGGGCATAACCAGCGGCAGGCGAGGCTGAAGCCGCGCGTCCGCTATAGCCCAAACGCTGGCCGTCTGCCATGTTTTCGTGGATGTAGTGCTGCACAAAAAACCAAGCCCCTTGGTTTTGCGGCTCATCCTGGCACCAAACAATCTCCGTGGCATTCGGGTAGTTTTTGAGTTCAGCCGCAAACGCTTTGTGCGGGAAGGGATACAGTTGCTCCACGCGAACCAAGGCCACATCGTCTGCGCCTTTCTCTTCGCGCTTTTTGACCAGGTCGTAATACACCTTGCCCGAGCACACCACCACCCGCTTGACTTTGTCTTCTTTCAGCGTTTTGGTCTCGCCTATCACCGTTTGGAAACCACCCTTGGTGAATTCTGACAGTGGCGAGCAGGCGTCCTTGGCGCGTAGCAATGACTTGGGCGTCATGATGACCAAAGGCTTGCGCAAGTTGCGCACCATTTGCCGACGCAGCACGTGAAAGATCTGACTGGCCGAGGTGGGCTGAACGATTTGCATATTGGTATCGGCCGCCAACTGCATAAAGCGTTCCAAACGCGCCGAGCTGTGTTCAGGGCCCATGCCTTCATAGCCGTGCGGCAGCATCAGCGTGATGCCGTTGACACGCCCCCACTTCACTTCACCCGATGCAATGAATTGGTCGATCACCACCTGCGCCCCGTTGGCAAAGTCGCCAAACTGCGCTTCCCAGATCACCAATGTATTGGGGTCGTTGGAGGCGTAGCCGTACTCAAAGCCCAGTACCGCCTCTTCAGACAGAATCGAGTCAATCACTACAAAAGGCGCTTGATTGGGCGAAACGTGTTGCAGCCCAATATAGGTACCTTCGTCGTACTTCTCACGGTTTTGGTCATGTATCACCGCATGGCGGTGGGTAAACGTGCCACGCCCACAGTCCTCGCCGCTTAAGCGCACTGCAAAACCGCTGGCGACCAAAGAGGCAAACGCCATGTGCTCGCCCATGCCCCAATCCACCGGTACTTCGCCGCGCCCCATCGCCGCGCGGTCTGCATACACCTTCTTGACCAGTTGATGCGGCGCAACCGTATCGGGTATGGCGGTTATGGCCGTTGCGATGCGCTTCCACTCTGCCAATGGAATCGCCGTGTCACCGGCATCGGTCCACTTTTTACCAAGATACGGCGTCCAATCAACGGCGTACTGGTTTTTAAAGTTGGTAATGACCGGGTCAAATATGTTTTTCCCAGCATCCAAAGCCGCGCGGGTGGCTTTTACCAAGTCGTCACCCAAGGTGGCGCCTAAACCCTGAGCCGCCAGTCGGTCGGCGTACAAGGCCCGGGTGCCAGGGTGGGCGGCGATTTTTTTGTACATCAGCGGCTGCGTTAGCGCCGGCGTGTCTTGCTCGTTGTGGCCCAATTTGCGAAAGCAAATAATATCCACGACCACGTCTTTTTGGAATTCCATCCGGTACTGCAAGGCCATTTGGGTGGCCAACACCACCGCCTCAGGGTCGTCGCCGTTGACGTGTAGCACCGGGGCTTCGATCATCTTGACAATGTCGGTGCAGTACAGCGTGGAGCGACTGTCCCTGGGGTCACTGGTGGTAAATCCAATCTGGTTATTGATCACGATATGCACCGTACCGCCCGTGGTGTACCCACGCGTCTCGGCCAAGGCCAGCGTCTCCATCACCACGCCTTGACCCGCAAACGCAGCGTCGCCGTGAACCAGTACCGGCAGCACCTGCAGGCCTTTTGGATCGCCCCGGCGGTCCATACGGGCGCGCACCGAGCCCTCTACGACCGGGTTGACGATCTCCAAATGCGAAGGGTTGAACGCCAGCGTTAAATGCACCGGCCCGCCAGGGGTAGATACATCCGAGCTAAATCCTTGGTGGTACTTCACGTCTCCGGCGGGCAGGTCCTCGGGTGCCGTGTGCTCAAATTCGGCAAACAGGTCTGCGGGCAGCTTGCCCAAGCTGTTGACCAGCACGTTCAAACGGCCGCGATGGGCCATACCGATCACGATCTCCTTCAAACCCAAGGCACCACCGCCTTGAATCAACTCGTCCATGGCGGCGATAAAGCTCTCTCCTCCTTCAAGCGAGAAACGCTTTTGACCCACGTATTTGGTATGCAAAAAGCGCTCCAAACCCTCGGCGGCGCTCAGACGCTCTAGGATGTTTTTCTTCTTTTCTGCCGAAAAACTAGGCTTGGCCCGAATCGACTCCAACCGCTGCTGCCACCAACGCTTGCGGGTCTGATCGGTCAGGTACATGTACTCGGCACCAATGGTTCCACAGTAGGTTTCGCGCAACGCGTTGAGCATGTCGCGCAGGCTCATACGGTCTTTGCCAAAGAAGGTGTTGCTGGTGTCAAACACCGCTTCTTGGTCAGCGTCGCTAAACCCGTAAAAGGCTGGGTCCAACTCAGGGATTTTTGGGCGTTCGGTTCGCTTGAGCGGGTCTAGGTCAGCCCAGCGTGCTCCCACATTGCGATAGGCCGCAATCAGCTGTTGCGCTGCCGTGCGCTTGCGACCCATTTCGGCATCAGCGCTGCCCATGACCACGCGGGTACCACCGGCCTTGGCTCGTTCGGCAAACGCGTTGATCACCGGTAAATGGGGAACGTCCTTGGCGTTAGAGCCATCAACGGCGGCCACATGCGACAAGGCGTCAAAGTAGTCGCGCCATGAATCTGGCACGCTGCCTGGGTTGGCAAGGTAGTTTTCATACATCTCTTCGACAAAGGGCGCATTGCCGCCAAAGAGATAGGTGTTGCGCGCAAAAGCGGCGTAGACGGAACCCGTCTGGTCGTTCTGACTCATATTTCGCTGACCTCCGTTTCCCTGTAGGAAACATTAGCTGGTTAAAGCATTAAAAAACCTTCCGCGACACGGCTGAACCGATTAGCGGATGCGACTGTGGCAGGAAGGGCCTAAATCAGTGGCAATTGTGCCAGTTTTGAGCCATTGTCGCCATGCAAATATTTGAAATATTTTTCACCCGATGTCAATACCCCGTAAGTGTTTGCAACGGCAAACGAAGCACGATTACCCACTTTGGGCAAATATCCTCACCCTGAGGGCCTGGATTCAAACCCACTGGCGTGCGGCTGCAACGATAATGAAATTCATGACGATCACCTCTAACTCCGCACAAAAGTCCCCTAGCGCCCATCTAAAGCTATTTGGAATGGCGTTGCTTTGGGGGGCATCCTGGCCCCTTGGCAGGGCATTGGGGCAGGCCATGCCACCACTGACAGCGGCCAGTTGGCGTTTTGCTATCGCATCCTTGGTGCTTCTCATTTGGCTGCGACTGGGACGGGGCGCTTGGCCCCGTGTGACACCCCGACAGGCTTTAGTGGTTTTCTTAGGGGGCGCTTTTGGCGTGTTTGGCTATGGCCTTTTTTTTATGCTGGGCCTTGCACAAGTGGAGGCGGGGCGGGCTGCATTGGTAGTTACCGTCAACCCGGTGTTCACCACCTTGTTGGCGGCTTGGCTCTTCAAAGAGCGCTTTAACCATCTGGTGGCCGCAGGAATGGCTTTATCGGTATTTGGGGCAAGCTATGTATTGAGCCATGGCCATCCCGAGCGGTTGCTTCAAGGGGAGATTGGGCAGGGCGAATGGTTGTTGCTGGGCTGCATTTCCTGCTGGGTCATTTACTCCTTGTTGGGGAAACGCAGTATGCAAGGCATAGATCCGCTGGCCGTAACCGCCTACACGGCCGCCGTCGGTACCGTGTTGCTTTGGGTGGCCACGCTGGCGGTAGAACCTCAAGGCTTTACCGAGCATCTCAACAGTCATACCGTAACCCTGTTGTTTGCCATGGCGATAGGCCCGACAGTTCTAGCCTACGCGTGGTATTTTGATGGCATTGCAAAACTGGGGGCTGGCACAGCGTCTAGCTACATCAGTCTGGTTCCCGTGTTTGGCGTGGGCCTGTCCAGTTGGTTTCTTGGAGAGGCTTTGGACCACCACATCTTGGTGGGCGGTCTCTTGGTGCTGCTCGGCTTGGTGGTTATGAATACGGCCAGGTTAAAAAAGTAAGGGCCGGCAATCTACGGCAACCTCAATCGTTCAGTCGTGCCGCCAGTGAATCGGCAACCGATTGGGCAAGGGTGGCATCCTTTGCCTCTACCATCACCCGCACAAGGGGCTCTGTACCGCTGGCACGAATCAACACCCGACCCGAGGTGCCCAATTGCGTCTCAGTGTCACGGACAAGACGTTTGAACACCTCACTTGCCTGCCATTTTTGACCCGGTACAACACGCACATTCACCAAGGCCTGAGGAAACAACTGCAAATCATGCAGCAACTCCGCCATGGTCTGCCCGCTGGTCGCACAGGCCTGCAATACGGCCAGCGCACTGATCAACCCATCGCCAGTGCTGTGCTTGTCCAAGGCCAACAAATGGCCCGAACCCTCACCGCCCAACAACCAACCACGCTGGTGCAGGGCTTCTAGCACGTAGCGGTCACCCACGTTCGCGCGCGTAAACGCAACGCCTTTGTTCGCCAAGGCCACTTCTACCGCCATATTGGTCATCAAAGTGCCCACAACGCCAGGCACCGACTCGCCCCGCCGCAACCGCTCAATGGCCATCAGATAGAGCACCTCATCGCCGTTGTACAAGCGCCCACTTGCATCCACCATTTGTAGCCGGTCGGCATCGCCATCGAGTGCCACACCGTAGTGCGCATGTTCGGCCAACACCCTAGCAACCAGCGCCTCTGGGTGTGTTGCTCCAACGGCCTGGTTGATATTAAGCCCGTCCGGCGTGCACCCTATGCTTACCACTTCCGCACCCAGTTCAGTGAAGACCTTGGGCGCTATGTGATAGGCCGCACCGTTGGCACCGTCCACCACAATTTTGAAACCCTTTAAGGTCAGGGCGGCAGGAAATGTACCTTTACAAAACTCGATGTAACGTCCCGCGGCGTCATTCAATCGACGGGTCTTGCCCAGCGCGTCCGACGTCACCCATTCAGGGCCCGAGGCAATGGCCGCCTCCACCTGCAGCTCCCAGGCATCGTCGAGCTTGGTGCCCTGGGCGCTAAAAAATTTTATACCGTTGTCCGCGTACGGGTTGTGGCTGGCGCTGATCACCACGCCCAAACTGGCCCGTTGTGCACGGGTTAAATAGGCCACCCCCGGCGTGGGTAGCGGCCCCAGCAGCATCACGTCCACACCGGCCGAGTTAAACCCTGATTCAAGCGCGCTTTCCAGCATATAGCCCGATATGCGGGTGTCTTTGCCGATGAGCACCATAGGGCGTTCTTCTTTTTGCTTCAGCACGCGTCCCACGGCATGGGCCAATTTGAGTACGAAATCGGGCGTAATGGGATGAACCCCCACCGTGCCACGAATTCCATCTGTTCCAAAGTACTGTCTGCTCATTCCCATCCCACCTTTAATCCAGCCACGGTGGCCGCTACGTCATGCACTCTTACTATTTTCGCGCCCCGCTCCACCGCCAACACCGCCGCTACGACACTAGGCACCAAACGCTCACCGGCAGATTGCAGCCCCGTAAGCGCCGCCAAAGACGACTTGCGGGACCACCCTACCAATAGCGGCCTCTCGAGCGAGAGCAACTCCTGCTGGCGTCGCAGCAAAGAGAAATTTTGCTCAACTGTTTTCCCAAAACCTATCCCCGGATCCAGCGCGACCCGTTCAGGCGCAACCCCCAATTGTGACACTGCGGCCAAGCGACCCTGGAAAAATGCCACCACCTGCGGCACTGCGTCGCCTGGCATGGGATTGAGTTGCATGGTCTGGGGATCGCCATGCATGTGCATGATGCATAGCCCGCAACTAGGACTACTTGCCGCAACTTCTAGGGCACTAGGCTGGTTAGCACTTCCAGGTTGGCGAAAACCCCAAATGTCGTTTAGGACATCAACACCCAAGTCCAACGCCCATTGCATGACCTCTGGCTTGTAGGTATCAACCGACAAGGGAACACCCCAACGTACCATCTCTGCCAACACGGGCGCGAGCCGCCTCTGCTCCTCGTCTAAACTTAACGGAACCGCTCCTGGACGACTGGACTCAGCGCCAATGTCCAACAGGTCTGCGCCTTCACGGAGCAGGCGCTCTGCGTGGTCCAGGGCGTCCTTGACGCTTAGGAACTGACCTCCATCCGAAAAGGAGTCAGGGGTAATGTTGACAATACCCATGACCTTAGGCCGGGTCAAATCAATCCGGAACCGGGTGGTTTGCCAATGGGAGGGTGGCATGAGGTTTCCTCTGCCCCACATGGGGCATCAGATCCAACAAACTAGGCCGCAGACGGCTCCACAGGGGCCGTAACCACCGCAGACCCCCCTCCGGGCGGGGTAGAACCAGAGTTATCGGCGCGTGGCAAAAAGTCCACCGGAGGCTTGGGCGACCGACCTGCCATGATGTCAAGCACCTGCTCACGTCCAATCGTCTCCCACTCCATCAAGGCCGCCGTCATGGCCTCCACCGTGTGCCTGTGGCTCTCCAGGATGCGCTGAGCCACCTGGTACTGTTCGTCCAAGATACGGCGGATTTCTCCATCTACCTTTTGCTGTGTGGCTTCGCTGATGCTGGTGGTTTTGGTGACGCTACGGCCCAAGAAAACCTCACCCTCGTTTTCAGCGTACACCATGGGCCCCATCTCAGCACTCATGCCATAGCGGGTCACCATGTCACGTGCGATTTTGGTGGCGCGCTCGTAGTCGTTGGAAGCGCCCGTCGAGATTTTTTTGACGAACAATTCCTCGGCAATGCGCCCGCCAAACAAAATACTAATCTCGTTAAGCATTTGATCAAAGTACATGCTGCGCCTGTCGGTCTCGGGCAACTGCCAAGTCACCCCCAGCGCACGGCCACGTGGCATCACCGTAACTTTGTGAACAGGATCGGTACCAGGCAAAGATTGCGCGACCACCGCATGACCCGACTCATGGTAGGCCGTGGCACGTTTTTCTTCTTCACTCATCACCATGCTCTTGCGCTCAGGCCCCAGATAAATTTTGTCCTTGGCCTTCTCAAAGTCCTGCATCTCAACCACGCGCGCGCTGCGGCGGGCGGCCATTAACGCTGCCTCATTGCAAAGATTGGCCAGATCGGCACCACTCATGCCCGGTGTACCTCGGGCCAGCACATTGATATTCACGTCCGTACCGGCCGGCACTTTGCGCATATGAACGGCCAGAACTTGTTCACGTCCACGAATATCCGGCAAGGTAACGTACACCTGCCGGTCGAAGCGGCCAGGCCGCAACAAGGCAGCGTCCAAAATGTCCGGCCGGTTGGTGGCTGCAACCACAATCACACCTGCATTGGTGTCAAAGCCATCCATTTCCACCAACATTTGGTTGAGGGTTTGTTCACGCTCGTCGTTGCCACCACCGAGACCCGCACCGCGCTGGCGGCCTACAGCGTCGATCTCATCAATAAAGATAATGCAAGGGGCGTTCTTTTTGGCATTTTCGAACATATCGCGAACACGCGAAGCACCCACACCCACGAACATTTCCACAAAATCGGAGCCAGAAATCGAGAAGAAAGGCACCTTGGCCTCGCCAGCAATTGATTTGGCCAGTAGCGTCTTTCCGGTTCCGGGGGGGCCAACCAGAAGCAATCCGCGTGGAATACGGCCGCCCAGTTTTTGAAATTTTTGTGGGTCTTTCAAGAAGTCCACCACCTCTTTGACTTCTTCCTTGGCCTCATCACACCCGGCTACATCCGCAAAGGTGACGGTGTTGGTCGCCTCGTCCAACAATCGCGCTTTACTTTTGCCAAAACTGAACGGCCCACTTTTGCCGCCGCCCTGCATTTGCCGCATAAAGTAAACCCATACCCCCACCAGTAGCAGCATAGGCCCCCAATTCATCAGCAGGGACATCAAAAGCGAACCCTCTTCACGGGGTTTTACATCGAACTTGACGCCGTTGCTCAGCAAATCACCCACAAGACCGCGGTCCAGATAAGTGGCCGTCGTGCGAATACGTTTGCCCTCTGCGGTTTCAGCCAGAATCTCTGACCCACCGGAGCCCTCTTGAATTTGCGCCGAGGTGATGCGTTTGCTGCGCACCATATCTAAAAACTCGGAATAGCCCACTTGGTCAGCGTTGCTGCCCGTATTTGGCGCGATCTGCTTAAATACAGTAAACAGCACCATGGCGATCAAAAACCAGACTGCTATTTTGGGAAACCATTGGTTATTCAAACTGTGCTCCTGAAGATGGGCTACCAACACTCGTCCGTACCAGGGACTATTTTTTGGTCACCACCCGTGACCAAGGCGGTAACAGGTGATGGGGCAATTCATTGCCATATGCGATTGATTTTATCGGTTTCAAGGTGCTCAGTCGGCCTAACCCACAATCTTTGCTCAGTCATAAGGGGAATATCAGTCTGTCAAACCTAAACCGACCAGAAAGGTCTCTGTTGACTTGGATCGCGAGGCTTTTGGCTTAATGGCTTTGACCTGCTTAAAATGACGCTTCAAAAGTTTGACACACTCGTCATAGGCGCCACCATGAAAAACCTTGACCACCAAGTGACCCCCTTTGATCAAATGCTTCACCGAAAAGTCAACGGCTAACTCGACCAGCAAAGCGACCCGGGCCGCGTCGGTGTCTGAAAGGCCGGACAGGTTAGGTGCCATATCAGATACCACAAGGCCAGCCTTTTTCCCGTTCAAAGCATTCTCCAACTGAGCCAGCACCTCTTGCTCCCGAAAGTCGCCCTGAATGAACCGGACCCCTTCAATCGCCTCCATAGGCAGCATATCCAGTGCGATGACCTGATAGCCCGAACCACCCATCGATGCAGCGCCTAAGGTGCGCCTAAGGTACTGACTCCAGGCGCCAGGCGCACTACCCAAATCGACCACAGTCATTCCTTGCTTTACAAGCCGGAAGGTCTGGTCCAGCTCCTGCAATTTATAGGCCGCTCGGGCTCGGTAGCCTTCTTTTTGTGCCAGTTTGACGTAGGTGTCGTTGACGTGTTCATTGAGCCACGCTTTATTCACCTTGTTGCTGTTTGTTTTAATCTTCATGGGAGGGGATAATACGCGTATGACTAAGATAAACCTCACGCCAGCCCAACGCCGCTCTTTAAAAGCCGATGCCCATCACCTCAACCCCGTGGTACTCATGGGACGCGAAGGATTAACACCGGCGGTTATCCGGGAAATCGACAAGGCACTTTCCACCCATGGGTTGATCAAAGTTCGTGCCAGTGGCGATGACCGGCACGAACGCAGCACGCAATTTGAAACCTTGGCAGACGAGTTAGGAGCCGCCTGCGTTCAGCAAATCGGCAAACTGTTGGTGCTATGGCGCCCTTTACCTGAACCCAGCGCCGACAAGTTGGCCGATTCAGAACGCAAGCCCGGCCCCAAAACCGTTCGCATCCTCAAGCACAGCTCTCAAGGCGGTCAAAAACCCGAAATCAAAACCGTAAAAGTATTGGGAAACGAACGCATTACGATGGGTGGAATCATCAAACGCGCCAAACCCAAGCTCAAGTCGTTAAAAAAAGCAGCGCAAGGCCAGTAAGGGTTACAGGTACTTCACTGAAGTGATTTCGTATCGACGCACCCCGCTGGGTGCCTGAACTTCGGCGCTGTCTCCCTCCTCCTTGCCAATCAACGCACGGGCGATAGGGCTTCCAATATTGATCAAGCCCAACTTGAGGTCCGCCTCATCTTCGCCCACGATCTGGTAGGTGACTCGATTGCCCGTTGCCTCGTCCTCCAAGGTCACGGTGGATCCAAAAACCACTTTACCTTGGGCGTCTAAAGTGGACGGGTCAATGACCAAGGACATGCCCAACTTGCTTTCTATTTCCTGGATTCGGCCTTCGACAAATCCTTGCCGGTCTTTCGCAGCGTCGTACTCGGCGTTTTCGCTCAAATCCCCCTGTGCCCGTGCCTCCGCAATCGCGTTGATGACGGCTGGACGTTCAACCGTCTTGAGCTGATGCAGTTCTGCCTTGAGTTTTTCGGCACCGCGTTTGGTGATCGGTAAAGTCGCCATGAAATCTGATTCCTGAATAAAACAAATGCTTCGCCTAGAAGCACACGAAAAGTTAGGCCGCTGAGTGTTACCAATCAGCGGCCTTCAAAGTACGCATTATGCCGCCGAATGCGCAGTTTGCACCGACCATTGAGGTAGGAGCACCTTGATAAAACGGGAATACGCTAATGCAGCATTGCGTGCATTTCTTGTACTGAAATCACACCTAGGTTATGCATATGCGCCATGCCTTGTACCGCCGCTGCGGCCCCTGCAATGGTCGTGTACGTGGTCACCCGGGCCAGCAGGGCTGAGGTGCGAATCGCGCGCGAATCTGCAATCGCATTGCGTCGCTCTTCCACGGTGTTAATCACCATCGCAATCTCGTTGTTCTTAATGCTATCCACGATATGGGGGCGTCCTTCTGTCACCTTGTTCACGACAGAACAGGTCACCCCATGGGCATTGATAAACGCCGCCGTACCCCGCGTGGCCACCAGCTCAAATCCCAGTGCCACCAAATCGCGGGCGACTTCAACCGCCTTGGGCTTGTCCGCATTTTTAACGGTTAAGAATACCACTTTGGTAGGACCCGTTGAAAGCGGCAACTGAGTCCCCGCGCCCATTTGGGATTTGACAAAGGCCTCGGCAAACGTTTTACCCACACCCATCACCTCGCCGGTGGACTTCATTTCTGGGCCCAAAATAGTGTCTACCCCAGGAAACTTCACAAACGGAAACACCGCTTCTTTAACACTGAAATAAGGCGGTTGCACCTCGTTCACAATGCCCTGAGAAAGTAGCGACTGTCCCACCATGCAGCGCGCCGCCACCTTGGCCAGCGCAATGCCGGTTGCCTTGCTAACAAACGGAACCGTTCGGGAGGCCCTTGGATTGACCTCCAGCACAAAAATCACGTCGTGACCGTCTTTTTGCTGAATCGCAAACTGCACATTCATCAACCCGACCACATTCAGCGCATGCGCCATCTCGGCGGTTTGGCGTTTAATTTCAGCAACGGTGGCATCCGACAGGCTGTATGGGGGGATGGAGCAGGCCGAGTCACCGCTGTGCACGCCTGCCTGTTCTATGTGCTCCATCACGCCACCGATAAAAGTTCGACTAGGCGTGGTGCCTTCGCCCCTATCGCGCACACAGTCCACATCGCATTCGATCGCGTCGTTAAGGAAGCGATCCAACAGCACAGGTGAGTCATGGCTGACCTTTACCGCCTCGCGCATGTAGCGCTCAAGATCTCTCTGCTCATGAACAATTTCCATGGCACGGCCACCCAACACATAACTGGGGCGCACCACCAGCGGGTAACCCAAAGCCTCGGCCTTGGCAATGGCCTCGGCCTCGGTTCTTGCGGTGGCATTGGGGGGCTGACGCAGGCCCAGGGTGTGAAGCAGTTGCTGGAAGCGTTCACGGTCTTCCGCAGCATCAATCATGTCCGGGCTGGTGCCAATGATGGGCACGCCGTTGGCCTCTAGGTCCAGCGCCAACTTGAGGGGCGTTTGTCCCCCGTACTGAACAATCACACCGAAAGGCTTTTCTTTGTCGACAATTTCCAAAACGTCCTCAAGTGTCAAAGGCTCAAAGTACAGCCGGTCTGAGGTGTCGTAGTCGGTGGATACGGTCTCAGGGTTGCAGTTGACCATAATGGTCTCGTACCCATCCTCGCGCAGTGCCAGCGCGGCGTGTACGCAGCAATAATCAAATTCAATGCCCTGCCCAATGCGGTTAGGACCACCACCCAGAACAATCACCTTTTTGCGGTTAGTCGGCTGGGCCTCACACTGGGCACCTTCACTTTCGTAAGTGGAGTACATGTAAGCCGTGTTGGTAGCAAACTCTGCGGCACAGGTATCGACCCGCTTATACACCGGACGCACACCCAACTGGTGCCGCCTCTGTCTAATTTGGGTCGCGTCGGTACGCAACTGACGCGCCAAGCGCCTGTCAGAAAAGCCTTTTTGCTTGAGCAGGCGAAAGGTGTGAGCATCAATCTGTTCCAAAGGGGATAAGCCTTCTTTTTCGCTGATACCCTCAAGCTCCAACTCAATGCGCACGATTTCTTCAATCTGTTGTAAGAACCAAGGGTCGATTTTGGTTAAGTCAAACACCTCTTGAACCGACATCCCCTGCGCGAAGGCGTCGCCCACATACCAGATGCGCTCGGGTCCTGGTTCGCCCAGCTCCCGCTCCAAAACCTGGCGGTCTTGGGTTTTTTCGTTCAATCCGTCAACGCCAACCTCCAGCCCACGCAGCGCTTTTTGGAACGACTCCTGAAACGTGCGTCCCATCGCCATGACCTCGCCCACCGACTTCATTTGGGTGGTCAAGAGGGAATCGGCCGTGGGGAACTTTTCAAAAGCGAAGCGAGGTATTTTGGTCACCACGTAATCAATACTGGGTTCAAAGCTGGCCGGCGTGGCACCCCCAGTAATATCGTTTTTCAGCTCGTCAAGGGTATAACCCACCGCCAGCTTGGCGGCCACTTTCGCAATCGGGAACCCCGTCGCTTTAGAGGCCAGTGCGCTAGAGCGAGACACGCGTGGGTTCATTTCAATGACCACCATGCGCCCGTCTTTCGGGTTGATAGAAAACTGCACGTTGGAACCACCCGTGTCCACGCCAATCTCCCGCAACACGGCCAAAGAGGCATTGCGCATCAACTGGTATTCTTTATCCGTCAAGGTCTGCGCTGGCGCCACCGTAATCGAATCGCCGGTGTGTACCCCCATGGGATCGAGGTTTTCAATTGAGCAAACAATGATGCAGTTGTCGGCCTTGTCTCTGACCACCTCCATCTCGTACTCTTTCCAGCCCAGCAGCGACTCTTCAATCAGCAACTCATGCGTGGGCGAGGCCTCAAGCCCGCGTTTACAGATGACCTCGAATTCTTCAGCGTTATAGGCAATCCCGCCACCCGTGCCGCCCAACGTAAAACTGGGCCGAATAACGGTCGGAAAACCCAATGTGCGCTGCACCGACCAAGCCTCATCCATGCTGTGGGCTATCCCAGAACGCGCTGAACCCAGCCCAATTTTGGTCATCGCATCTTTGAACTTGAGTCGGTCCTCGGCCTTGTCGATGGCCTGAGGTGTGGCACCTATCAGTTCAACTTTGTACTTGTCCAACACCCCGTTGTGCCAAAGATCCAACGCACAGTTAAGCGCCGTTTGGCCACCCATGGTCGGCAAGATGGCATCGGGCCGCTCTTTGGCGATGATTTTTTCCACCGTTTGCCAAGTGATGGGTTCGATATAGGTCACATCGGCAGTCGCCGGGTCGGTCATGATGGTGGCGGGGTTGCTGTTAATCAACACCACCTTGTAGCCTTCTTCCCGCAAGGCTTTACAGGCCTGTACGCCCGAGTAATCAAACTCGCAGGCTTGGCCAATCACAATCGGCCCAGCGCCAATAATCAAAATACTTTTCAGGTCTAAACGTTTAGGCATAAATCGCTCGAATCAAAGTAAGGGGTCCAGGGCTTTGGTCGCTTGGCCCCTTTCGTCCATCAGGTTCACAAACCGGTCAAACAGGTAAGCCACGTCCTGGGGCCCAGGCGAGGCTTCCGGATGCCCTTGAAAGCAAAAAGCTGGCCTATCAGTCCGAGCCAAACCCTGGGCAGACCCGTCAAACAGGCTGACATGGGTCAAACGCAGATTTGCGGGTAAGGTGGCACTGTCAACGGCAAAGCCGTGATTCTGGCTCGTGATACAAACGCGGCCAGTGTCCAGGTCTTTTACCGGGTGATTAGCACCGTGGTGGCCAAATTTCATCTTAAAGGTACTGGCGCCACTGGCCAATGCCATGATTTGATGCCCTAGGCAAATACCAAAAACCGGTAGGCCTGAATCTATCAACTGTTTTGTTGCTTCAATTGCATAGTCGCAGGGCTCAGGGTCTCCCGGCCCGTTTGACAGAAACACCCCGTCGGGCCTGTACGCAAGAACCTCAGAAGCACTGCTTTGTGCCGGCACTACGGTCACCTTGCAACCGCGTTCGGCCAACATGCGCAAAATGTTGTACTTGACCCCAAAGTCAAAGGCCACCACATGAAATCGATGCGACGAAGCATTCACATACCCAGCCGTTCCATCCTGACGAAACAATTGCCACTCTCCTTGGGACCACTCGTAGGGCTTGTCCACGCTGACCACCTTCGCTAAATCCAAGCCCTTCATCGCCGGTGCTTGTCGGGCCAGTTCTATGGCTTTATTGATTTCGACCTGCGTAACGGTTTGCCCCTCTTGCAGTGCAAGAATGCATCCGTTTTTCGCCCCATGCTCTCGCAGATGGCGGGTCAACATACGGGTGTCAATGTTGCTTATCGCCACCACGTTGTTACTCACCAAATAGTCGCCCAAAGAGTGCTGGGCACGAAAGTTAGACACCACCCTAGGTAGGTCTCGCACAATCAGGCCAGCTGCGAAGATCTTTCGGGATTCAACGTCCTGTTTGTTTACCCCGTAGTTTCCTATATGGGGATATGTCAACGTCACCATTTGTTGACAGTAACTAGGATCGGTAAGAATTTCCTGATAGCCCGTCATGGCAGTGTTAAACACCACCTCGCCGACCGTAAAGCCTTGGGAACCGATAGAAACACCGATGAAAATGGTGCCGTCTTCCAGAGCGAGTACGGCGTTTGGGATGCTTCCCTTAAGAGACAAAAGCACGGGGATCTCCGATGTAGTACGGACACGCCCAAGGTTAGTCAACAAGACGCTCGAAGTTGCTTCGGAGGAGAAAAGGGCTTGAACTGCGCTAGGCGGGACCGGGGTTTGAATCGAGGCCGATTATAGCTGACGGTCTGAACAGGTGATTCATACTTCCCATCAATCGAGCGATCAAGAGTGCCCGCTACCCTACCGCACTGGCGTGTAAACAAATGGCAGCCGCCGCCGCAACGTTGAGCGACTCCTCCCCGCCCGGCTGGTCAATACGGAGATGCAGATCAGCACTATCCATAAGTGCTGGCACGACGCCTTGCCCTTCATTGCCAAAAATCCAAACCAATGGTTGACTGCCTGCCGCACCCTTGATAGCCGACAGCGATTGTCCCAAGTGCGAGCTGGTCACGCAACGAAACTGCCTTAAAAGTGCCAGATCCTCAATCCTCAGCGATTCATGCACCCGCAAGCCAAAATGGGCGCCCATGGCCGCTCGCAGCACTTTGGGCCCCCACAATGAGGCCGTGCCCTTTAAAGCCAAAACTTGGCGGTAACCAAAGGCCGAGGCACTGCGCAGGATGGACCCCACGTTGCCGGGATCTTGAATGCGATCGAGTACAACTGTAGGACACAAAACATCCACCGCAACAGGTCTCGGTAGTTCAACGATGGCCGCAAACTGCCATACTGACGCCAATTGGCTGGCGTCTTTCCAAAGCGTCTGCGACAACACCGTGCATTCAGACGGACGAACCAACCCCAGGTGTGCCCATTGCCGCAGGCCCTCTTGGGTGGCTACAATTGCAGCGATTGCAAAACCCCGCCCCACCGCGGCCCTAACCAGATGATCCCCCTCTAACCAAACGCGCTTTTGCTCTCGCGCACCATCGTTGTCGTGCGTCAATTGCTTGAGCGCCTTGAACCGGGGGTTAGAGCGTGATTCGAGGGCGAGACACACCTCATCCTGTTGCACTGCGTTTCTCCTGTAATGCTTGCCTGACCGGTGCAAAACTTTGCCTATGGGCCGGACAAGGTCCGTACTGCGTCAAGGCACGCATATGAGCCGCAGTACCGTAGCCCTTGTGTTGGTCAAAGCCGTACAACGGAAATTGTTGGTGAAGCTCAGCGCACAAACGGTCTCGACTGACTTTGGCCACTATCGATGCGGCTGAAATGGCTGGTTCTGTTTGGTCACCTTTGACAATGGCCTGAGCGACACAATCGAATAGCGGCAGCCGATTGCCATCGACCAAGACCATCTGGGGTTTAAGCCGCAGACCACTCACCGCTCTTTGCATGGCCAGTAGCGTCGCCTGCAAAATGTTCAGGTCATCAATTTCCTCGACGCTGGCCTGGCCGAGGGATACGCACAGGGCCTTGGCGACGATCTCGTCAAAAAGACGGTCGCGACGGCTGGCACTCAATGTTTTTGAGTCCGCAAGTCCTTTAATACTCTGGACTTCGTTCAGAATAACGGCACAGGCCACCACGGGCCCGGCCAAGGGGCCACGGCCGGCTTCGTCCACCCCGGCATGCAAACCCGTGGGACGCCAGTCCAAATCCAATTGTGCGCCTGTGAGCGGGTGCGGTTGCCTCTTCATAGTTACACAGCGATCAAGGCAGCATAGACAAGTTCATCGACGACTTTGACGGCAATCGCACCGGTGTCCTGCCTAAGTATCCGGTGCAGGTCCATGAACCGCGGCTGCACGGCCTGCACTCTGGCCGGTTCGTCAAGCCAGCGCTCCACTTCACGCGCGATTGCGACCGGTTGGGCTGCGTCTTGAAGCAACTCGGGGACTATCTCTTCGTTGGCCAAAATATTCGGCAAACCCACCCACTTTTGCAGGTGCATATGCCTTAACAACCAACCAGACACCCGCCCCACTCGATAAACAATCACCATGGGGCATTTGCAAAGAGCGGCCTCCAGTGTTGCCGTCCCGCTGGCAACAATGGCCGTGTCGGCGGCCATCAACACCTGGTGCGACCCGTTCAGCACCACCTGTATCAGCGCTGACAAACCCTCTGCTTCAATCAGTTGGACAACCTGGGACTGCCGCTCAACCGTGGTCGGCAAGGCAAACCGTATCCCCGGGCGCTTGGCCGCTAGGAGGCGCGCAGTCTCTAGCAGCGTAGGCGCTATGTGCTGGACCTCTGACCGACGGCTGCCCGGTAGCAATGCGATAAGCGTATCGCGCTCGGCGATACCCAGTTCAACCCGCGCTTTCGCCTTATCGGGCTGTAGAGGAATAACAGATGCCAAAGGGTGCCCAATATAACTGGCCTTGATTCCGTGCGCCGCTAACAAAGGCGGCTCAAACGGAAAAAGGCACAGTACATGATCAGCACACTCGGCCAGCACCTTGACCCTTGCCGGGCGCCATGCCCAAAACGAGGGACAAACCACATGCAATGTTTTGACGCCCTGCTGCCGCAATTGGCGTTCCAACCCAAAGTTAAAGTCCGGCGCATCAAATCCGATAAACAAATTCGGGGGCTTTTGCGTCCACTGCTGCACCAATCCGGACCTGATGCGCGAGAGGGAACGGTAAACCCTTAAAGCGTCTAGGTAGCCAAACACAGCCAGTTTCTCACTGGGCCATTGCGCCTCAAACCCCGATCGCACCATGCGCGATCCGCCTATTCCTTGTGCCCGCAACTGCGGCCAATGTTCTTTTAGCTTATCAAGCACTAAAGAGGCCAACAAATCCCCCGAAGCCTCACCTGCAACCATGGCAATACGCAAGGCCTGCTCTGAGGACCGCATAGCCAATTCGGTTTGCGTCAAAACAACTCCTAACGTGCCAAGCCACGCGAAGAGCGGCGAGCTGCGGCCACCATGCCCAACAAGTCAGCCGGTTCAGACTGTTGACTGGCCAGCGTCGTGACTTCTTCGAGCGCCATCTCTAGTGCTAAATTTTTACGGAAAATGATGCGATACGCCTGTTTGATTGCGGCAACCTGGTCACTGTCAAACCCACGCCGTTTAAGGCCTTCCTGGTTGATGCCCCGCACACCGCTAGGATTGCCATCCACCATCAAAAACGGGAGTACATCTTGCGTAATCGCGCTAGCGAATCCCAGCATGGCATGCGCACCGACATGCACAAATTGGTGAATACCGGTTAGCCCGCCGACAATCACCCAATCGCCCAAATGCACATGACCAGCCAAAGTGGCGTGGTTTGCCAAAATGGTTTGGTTGCCGACCTGACAATCGTGCGCAACGTGAACATAGGCCATGATCCAATTGTCATGCCCAATCCGCGTCACCCCCGCGTCTTGCACGGTTCCGGTGTTGATCGTGCAGAACTCTCGAATCGTGTTTCTGTCACCAATTTCCAATTGTGTAGGCTCACCTGCGTATTTTTTGTCTTGTGGCGGCGCACCAATTGAATTGAACTGAAAGATACGATTGTGGGAGCCAATACGGGTTTTGCCTTCGATGGTGCAATGTGGGCCAACCACGGTGTGCTCGCCAATCTGCACCCCAGAACCGATCACGCAGTAGGGACCAATCTGTGCCGAATCCGCAATGGTTGCACCGGGCTGAATAACGGCAGTGGGGTGGATACTTGCCATGACCGAGTTACTCTTCCTCTATGCGTCGAATCGTGCACATGATCTGCGCTTCGGTCACTATTTCTCCATCGACCAAGGCCTGCCCTTTGAACCGCCACATTCCCGAGCGCACCCGATCGACTTCCATTTCCAAAATCAGTTGGTCGCCGGGCTCAACCGGGCGTTTAAACCTAACACCATCAATCCCGGCAAAGTAAAAAAGTGTTTTGTCATCAGGCGTGACATCCAAGGCGTCAAAACCCAAAATTGCTGCCGATTGTGCCAAAGCCTCCAGGATGAGCACCCCCGGCATCACTGGTCTATGGGGAAAATGACCCACAAAATACGGTTCGTTGATGGTGACGTTTTTGAGCGCCCGAATCCGCACACCTTTCTCAATCTCCAAGACGCGGTCAACCAACACAAAGGGGTAACGATGCGGTAGTTGTTTAAGGACTCTGTGAATGTCCATTTTCATGGTGATAGGTTCCCGTTAAGTTTCGATTCCATTTTTTGTATCCGCTCTCTGAGCCCGCTGAGTCGGCGAAGGCCCGCAGCGGTTTTTTCCCATTGTTCGTGAGGCTCCATGGGGTACACGCCAGTATAGGTGCCTGGTTTCAACACCGACTTCATCACCGTCGTGGCCCCTGAAATATGCACCCCATCCGCAATTGTCAAATGCCCAGCAATATTGCTTGTACCACCAATCGTGCAGTCGCTCCCAACGGAAGTGCTACCCGCAATGGCCACACAGGCGGCAATGGCAGTGCGAGAACCAATTTTTACGTTATGACCAATCTGAATCAGGTTGTCCAGCTTGACCCCGTCTTCAATGACCGTATCTTGCAAGGCGCCTCTATCAACACACGTGTTGGCGCCAATCTCAACCTGGTTCCCGATTCTTACGGCGCCCAACTGCTCAATTTTTTCCCATCCGCCACCATCGGCGTTTGACCGTCGCGCAAACCCAAATCCATCGGCGCCCACCACCACACCGGGGTGAAGAATACAGTCGTCACCCACAATACATTCTCTAGCAATGTGAACCCTGGCCACCAACACAGTGCGCGCGCCGATGTGAGCACCAGATTCAACCACTGACAAGGGACCAATGGTAGCGGTCTGGTCAATAATTGCCCCAGACTCAATTACCGCACTGGGGTGAATACCCGGTTGATGGTAAGGAGCGCCGAACCTCTGACGCCATAAACCGCTCAAACGTGCATAGAAAAGGTAGGGATCGGGCGTAATGATGCTGTGCCCTCGGACCACCGCTGCAGCTTGGTTCTTAGCGGAAACAATAAGGCATCCGGCCTGCGTCGTCTGCCACTTTGCAAGCGGCACATCATCACGCACAAAACTAATGTCTAAAGACTTGGCCTCTGTCAGTGACCTCAATTGGTAAACCCGAAAATCAGGGTCGCCCAGCAGCTCCCCGCCCAAGGCAAGAACTATTTCATGAAGACTGAATCCGAGCACCCTAACCGCCAATCACCCAACTACTTGGCCGCGTTAAGTACTTTTAGAACCTTGTCGGTAATGTCGTGCTTGGGACTGATATAGGCAGCTTCCTGCAGCACCACATCGTACTTTTCCGTTTCAGCAACCTGTTTGATGGCCTTATTGGCCCGTTCCAACACCGTTTGCAACTCTTCGTTCCGTCGAGCGGCCAAATCCTCCTGGAATTCACGACGCTTGCGTTGCAGGTCTCTGTCTTGGTCAAGCAATTGCCGTTGGCGCAAATTTCGCTGCGACTCCGACAACGTGGGAGCGTCTTTTTCAAGCCGTTCTGCCGAAGCTTTTAAATTACTTTCGATGTCGATTAGTTCTTTCTCGCGCCTTGAAATCTCTTGCTCAAGTTTCGCGGTTGCTGACTTGGACAGGTTGGCTTCTCTAAAAATGCGCTCACTGCTTACGAACCCGATTCTGAAGTCCTGCGCCACAGCAGCTCCCAACCCGATCGTGGTAAGCACCACTCCCACAACGGCTGCCCGAATCATTTGATGTGTTTTCATAGTTAAAACCCTGTTCCGATTTGAAATTGAATTTTTTCGAGTTTATCTGTGGATGACTTCTTAATTGGCTTGGCAAAGGACAGGCGCAACGGCCCAACAGGTGAGTTCCAACTCAACCCAATGCCCATTGAGCTCTTAAAGCCCCCAAATTTGAATGGCTGCGATTCGCCAAATACGTTTCCTACGTCAATGAAGCCATACATCCTAAGGGTGCGGTCATTTCCGCCTCCTGGTAAGGGGGTAAGTACTTCCAAGCTAACCACCGCCGCTTTCGCGCCCCCTATACTAAGTTTGGTCGTTTCGTCCACCGGGCCTAGCGAATTGGTTTCAAATCCCCTTACAGAACCCAAACCTCCGCCGTAGAAATTCTTAAAAAACGGGTACGGATTTCCGCCCAAACCTTCGCCCCAATCCAACTGCGAGTTAAAGGCTACGGTGACCTTTCGGCTAAGTGGGATGTAGTGCTGGTACTGCACCGTGCCTTTGGCATACTTGGACTCACCAATCACATTGAGGTCAACATTTATGCGCTTGACCGATCCCACAGATGGCGCCAATGCGCTGTCACGGGTATCTGAACCCCAGCCAATGGACACGGGGACAGTGTGGCTACTAGAACCAACTCTCTGAACGTAATTTTTGTACGTCTGAGGCAAATTAGTACCGTCCTGTACCCTCAATTGGTCATAGGTTATACGGAAATACACAGTGTCATTTTCGGTGTAAGGTACACCGAAACTCAATCCTACCCCTTGATTAATTAGTTTGTAATCGGTGTCCAATAAGGTTGTGGGCTTGGTCGTCCGGTAGAAAACCTCGGTCGAACGCGATACCCCTTCGGGCGTGAAGTACGGATCGGTGTTGTTGATGGCTAGTTGCCTATTGAATTTACTCGTGTCCACATTGAGCCCGATGTAATGACCAGAACCAAATGCGTTTTCCTGACGAATACCCGCCTGAAGTGACAGTTTTTCAGCAGTTGAATAGCCCGCGCCTAGGCTCCAATTGGCTGTGGATTTTTCCACCACAACTAAATTGACATCCACTTGGTCTGGCGCACCTGGTACCTCTTGCGTGTCAATCTGCACATCGGTAAAAAAACCTAAGCGGTCTATCCGATCACGCGAAGCTCGAATCTTATCGCCATCGTACCAAGAAGCCTCAATTTGTCTGAACTCTCGTCGAATAACCTCGTCTCGAGTTCGAGCATTTCCAGAAATATTGACGCGTCTGACATACGCCCTAACACCCGGTTCAACCTTAAACACCAAGGTGACCTTAGACCCGACTCTATCAAGCACCGGAATAACTTCAGCTCTAGCAAATGCATACCCTAAGTTACCTAGGGCCTTAGACAACTTTTGTGAACTTTCATTGGCCTTTTCTGCATCGAATGGTTTGCCTATGTCAACAGTTACATTCGACTTAAGTTCCTGTTCTTTTCCAAGTAGATTGCCCTCAAACCGCACGCCTGCCACCTGGAATTGTGCACCTTCAAAAAGTGAAATAGTGATACGAATTTCGTCTTGTGCCGGACTAATGTCGACCTTGGGGGCCTCAATGCTGAACTCGATATAGCCGCGCGAAAGGTAGAAGGAACGTATCGCCTCAATGTCGGCGTTCAACTTGGCCTTGGAATAATGATTGTTTTTCGTATACCAGCTCCACCAGTTGCCAGTGGCCATACTCATCTCGTCTGTGAGTGTCCCCGACGAAAAAGCCTTGTTACCGACAAACTTTATCTCGGCAATTTTTGCAACATCACCTTCTGTGATAGCCAAGTTAAGATTCACCCGATTGCTGTCAATCGGTGTGGCAGTGAGGGTAATTTTTGTCGCAAAGTAACTTCGACTTAAGTACTGCCGTCTTATCTCCTGCTCGGCTTTATCCGCCACGGCCTTGTCAAACGGACGCCCCTCAAACAGCCCGATCTCTCTCATCATTCTGACAAGATAGTCTTTGTCAAATTCTTTGTTTCCAGTGAACTCCACTAGGCTGATCGTTGGTCTTTCCTGCACAACAACGACCACATCACGACCTACAGTTTGTATACGCACGTCCTTGAATACGCCCAGTGCAAAAAGATTGCGGATTGACAGCGCTCCCTTTTCATCCGTATAAGTCTCTCCCGCTCTAAACGGTAGCGTTGCGTACACCGTACCGGCCTCCACACGCTGAAGACCCTCTACACGAATCTCTTTGACTTGAAAAGGTTCAACGGCATAACTGGGCAGCGCCATCACCAGCCACAAGAAACTCAAGAGAAACACATGGGGCCAAAATCGAAACATTTTGCTTTGCATAGTCAATGCGCGTCCAAGTAGGCGCTCTGAAGAGAGCGATTGTTAACCGAGGGGGCCAAAGAAAATGCGGGACATGTCATTGAATAGTCCGATTGCCATGAGCATTACTATCATGGCAACTCCCACCCGCTGAAGTGTTGTGGCCCACCACTGGGTGACCTGCTTTCCAGTCACACCCTCCCAAAGATAATACATCAGATGCCCACCGTCCAAAACCGGTATCGGTAACAAATTAAGAACGCCCAAACTCACACTGATGACGGCTAGAAATAGCAGATAACTCTCAAGTCCTCGCTCGGCCGTCTTGCCCGCATAGTCGGCCACCGATAAAGGGCCACTGATGTGCTTGACGGAAGCCTGCCCAACCACCATTTTGGCCAGCGTCAAAGTGGTGAGATGAGCCATCTGATAAGTTTGCGCCAACGCATGTTGCAGGCCGTCAAACAGGCCGTAACGGACCTGTATGCGCTCAACCGACCCACCCACGACAGACTCCACCCTGCCCACCCATTGGCCGTTGATTTGAAGGCGCTTGGGTGTAACCTGGGCCTCAACGGTCTGTTGTCCCCGTTGCAGACTCCAAGTCTGAGTCTTGGGCGGATCGGTATTGTTGGTTGCAATCAGTTCTCTTAGCATCGCCGCATCAACGATGGGCCTGTCGTCGACCCGCAAGACCTTGTCACCGTCGCGCAACCCGGCCCGACTGGCGGCCCCATCTGGTGCCATGTTTGACACCACCGCTTCTGCATAAACGCCACGCAATCCAAATGCAGTAACCGGGTTGCTCCCGCCTGTTTGCAGGGTACCCGCTGTCGGTTTTACCTCCAGGAGCCGGACTTCTTTGGCATCGCCGGATTTGAGCTCAAGAAAGACTGGTTTGTCGCTAAAAGCAGCGCGGGTCAATTGCCAGGACAACTGACCATACCCGTCAACTGTGACTAGATTTTCCGGGTCATCACCTACGGCTGTCACCAGATCGCCTGCGACGATGCCGGCGGAATAAGCAGGTGACGAGGGGATGGGACTGGCCAATCGTGCCATAGCATCCGAATACCCACTCCAGTTCACAACACCGTACAGAAAAACCGCTAAAACCAAATTGGCAAGTGGCCCTGCCGCCACGATAAATGCGCGTGCCTTCAGGCTTTTTCGGTTAAATGCGAAAGGCAAATCGATGGGATCGACCACGCCTTCGCGTTCATCTACCATTTGGACGTAGCCCCCCAACGGCAGCGCGCCAATCACAAACTGGGTTCCTGTGCCTTTTTTTCTCCAAGTGAGTAGTGGGTAACCAAATCCAATAGCAAACTTCAACACCTTCACGTTACAGGCCAATGCTGCACGGTAGTGCCCGTACTCATGCACAAAAATTAGAATAGCAATTGCAACAAGAAAATAAAAAACAGTCGCAGCCATTACGTCCGCCTATTGTGTTGCTGGATGTACTCATTGGTCCGGATGCGCACTTCAAAGTCCAGCGCGAGTACGGCGTCCACCGATGGGGGCGGAGCGCTAAACTCTCTGGACAAAGCCTCTGCATTGACCTTTGCAATCTGATCGAATCGTAGTTGTCCCTTCAAGAAACAATCTACAGCCACTTCGTTGGCCGCGTTAAGTACCACGCAGCTACCCACAGGCCCATTTAAGCAATCCCAAGCCAGTGCGAGTGCTGGGAAGCGCTCAGGATGGCCATGTTCAAATACTGACTCAAAACTAAGATGGGACATCTGGCTTAGGTTTAGGGCGGTAGCACCGCTGTCAATCCGGTGGGGCCAAGACAGACCGTATGCAATCGGCACGCGCATATCTGGCGATCCCATTTGCGCCAACACCGACTGATCGACAAACTGTACCATCGAGTGAATCACGCTCTGCGGATGAATCACCACCTCTATCTGCTCTGGTACGAGGCCGAATAAGTACTTCGCTTCTATAACTTCCAGCGCTTTATTCATCATCGTGGCCGAATCCACAGAGATTTTTCTTCCCATCACCCAGTTGGGATGGGCACAAGCTTGTTCCGGGGTGATATGCCGCAATTGGTCAACAGGCGTTTGCCGAAACGGCCCACCGGAGGCGGTCAATACAATTTTTTCGATCTGATTGTGCCATTGCGATCTATCAATGGGTAGGGCCTGAAAAATCGCCGAATGTTCACTGTCTATGGGAAGCAAGGTAGCCCCGCCATTGGCAACCGCCTCAACAAACAACTGCCCGCCTACAACCAACGATTCTTTGTTGGCCAACAGCAGGCGCTTACCCGACCGCGCAGCCGCCATGGAAGACCGCAAACCTGCGGCACCCACAATGGCAGCCATAACATCGGTTGTATCCGGGTGCGACGCAATCGTTTCTAGATTCTCAGCGCCAACGAGTACCTGGGTGGGACAATTTTCAGCCTTCAGAAAGTCTTGAAGCAACCGTGCGTGAGGCGCACTGGTCATTACCGCGAAGTGCGGTTGCCACTCGACACATTGACGTCCAAGCTCAAGGTATCTTGTTGCCGCACTTAATGCGAATACGCGGAACCTTGACCGATGCAGTCGCAAGACTTCGAGGGTGTTACATCCTATTGAACCCGTAGAACCCAGTACAACGATGTTTCGCAACGTCATAACAGCAACCCGAGCGACAAACCAAGCGCTGCTGGCACCGTGGGCAGCAAGGCATCCACTCTATCCAGTACGCCGCCATGTCCCGGAAGCAGATCACTGGAATCCTTAACGCCAGCAACGCGCTTCACCATGGACTCTACCAGGTCGCCCACTACGCTAAGCGCCACCAAAAACGCGAGTGCCACAACCCACAGAACAACACCTTTTTGCATTAAAGAGGTGTACAAATGCGTCTCGCCAGGTGTGCTTGGGCTCAAGTGCCACCAAAGCGTCCCCACCACCAGCACAAGCATCCAGCCACCCAATACGCCCTCCCATGTTTTCCCAGGACTGATAGTCGGCGCTAAGCGCCGATCAAACAGACGCATGCCCAAGGCCTTGCCCGCAAAGTACGCTCCACTGTCGGCAGCCCACACCAAGACAAGTACTGAAAACAGGTAAGGCACTCCGAGCATTCGCGCCCTTACAACCGCCAACCAGGCCACGTACAAAAGCACAAAACCCAGCACCCACCTCAAGGTCTTTGGCAATTGACCCCAATGCGTTATTCCCCGGGCCAGCATCCAGATACCCCCGCCGGTCCAGACCAGCGTAGTCGCCCACCAGAGCACCACGGGCACAACGTTGAGGTCGACCGTCACCAGAGTGAGGCTGCAAATGACAAAAAAAGTGATGCCCGATGCAAGCGATACGTTTGCACTGAGGCCGTTCAGACGAGACCACTCCCACATCGCCGTAGACAATAGAACAACCGCCAGCCAACCAAACGGCAGTGGTGACTGGGTCAACACCAAGGGTATGAAAATGGCAAGCAATACCAAGGCCGTCAGAATTCTTTGTCCTAGCATGTGTGCCTTTAGAGGTTCTCGGCAAGGGTGTTTGTCTTACTCACCTGCTCGGATGTTTTTCCAAAACGTCGTTGGCGCTGTTGATACGCTGCGATGGCCGTATCCAGCTCACTTTCATCAAAATCCGGCCATAGGCTTTCGGTAAAAAACAGCTCTGCATAAGCAGCCTGCCAAAGCAGAAAGTTACTGAGTCTGAGTTCCCCGCCCGTTCGAATGATGAGATCGGGATTGCCACAATGGGCCGTTGCCAACGCCCCTTCAAGTGCCTCGGCGGTTAGAGCTTGTCCGGTTTCAACCAAGTGTTTGACGGCTTGCAGGACATCCCATTGCCCGCCGTAGTTGAAGCAAATATTAAGCAAAAATTGGCTATTTCCTTCAGTGAGGGTCTCGGCTTTGGAGATCGAATGCTGAATCGGCTTAGACAGCGATTTGGCATCTCCCAAAAATTTAATTTTGATACCCTCTTTATGAAACTGTGCGACCTCTCGCCCAAGGGCCATCAGCAACAGCTCCATGAGGGTGTTTACTTCATCCGCCGGACGTTGCCAATTTTCCGAGGAAAACGCAAACACTGTCAATGCGCCGACTCCTCTGTGCGTGCAATGCTTGATGCACCGCCGCAGAGACTCTAAGCCTTGCCTATGTCCCGCCGCTCGCGGCAAAAATCTTTGGGTCGCCCATCGACCGTTTCCATCCATGACAACGGCAATGTGATGAGGCACCTTATCTGACTGATGAGCCATTTAGTTGCAGCCAGAGTAAGTATTTATACAGCAAGTATGTCCTGCTCTTTGGTCTGCACCAGTTGGTCCACCGTCGCAATGTATTTGTCGGTCAGTTTTTGAATGTCGGCCTCAGATCGCTTTTGATCGTCCTCAGAAGCAGCCTTGTCTTTGACTAGCTTTTTCACTTGCTCATTGGCATCACGGCGCAAATTGCGAATAGCAATTTTTGCACCCTCGCCTTCGTGCTTGACAACCTTGGTCAACTCCTTGCGACGCTCCTCGGTCATAGGTGGCATGGGCACACGAATCAACTCCCCCATGGACGAGGGGTTTAAACCCAGATCGCTCTCGCGAATGGCCTTCTCAATCTTGGCCCCCATTTGCTTTTCCCACGGCTGAATACTGATGGTACGGGCGTCGATCAGGGACACATTGGCCACTTGGCTGATAGGTAACATGGAGCCGTAATAGTCCACCTGAACCGTGTCCAGCAAGGCGGGGTTGGCGCGCCCTGTTCGTACGCGCGTAAGGCTGTTTCTAAAAGCCTCAATGGTTTGCCCCATTTTTTGTTCTAGCTGGGACTTGATATCAGTTGGCGTCATCGTAATACCTCTCCGAATGCAATAGGCAATAGTGGCTGGTCCATTTCAGGCGTGAACCAAAGTCCCCTCGTCTTCGCCCATGACGACTCGTTTGAGCGCGCCAGCCTTGAAAATTGAAAAAACCTTAATCGGCAGCTTTTGGTCGCGACACAAGGCAAAAGCGGTTGCATCCATAATGCCCAGGTTTTTTGATATGGCTTCGTCAAAACTAAGTTGGCTATAGCGGGTCGCTGTAGGGTCTTTTTTCGGATCGGCCGTGTACACACCATCCACTTTTGTAGCTTTCAGTACCACCTCCGCCCCAATCTCGGCACCTCGCAAAGCCGCGGCCGTGTCGGTGGTAAAAAACGGATTGCCAGTGCCTGCCGCAAAAACCACCACTTTGCCTTCTTCAAGGTACTGTAGCGCTTTGGGACGCACATAAGGTTCAACCACCTGTTCTATCGCAATCGCCGACATCACACGCGCCGTCAAACCTGCCTTGTCCATCGTATCGGCCAGCGCCAGCGCATTCATTACGGTAGCAAGCATCCCCATATAGTCTGCTGTGGCCCGGTCCATGCCGACTGAACCACCTGCAACCCCGCGAAAGATATTGCCACCACCAATAACGACGGCCACTTGTACGCCCAGGCGGGTGACTTCTGCGACTTCGTCAACCATGCGAACAATCGTGGCCCGATTGATGCCAAACGCGTCATCGCCCATCAGGGCTTCCCCAGAAAGCTTTAACAAGATTCGTTTATGCAAAGGCGTTGGCATGACCATGATGACACTCCGTGTGGCGATAACGTGAACTCTACATAATACCCAACCCATTGATTTTCAATGGCAAGCCGATGGCAGTCAACCCAAACGCTGCGCACGTACAGTTAACCTTCGTCGGGGTTCGACCCAATCAAGATTGCTTTGCGGCAGCGACCTGAGCGGCCACTTCAGCGGCAAAATCATCTACACGTCGCTCGATACCCTCGCCCACAATGTAGAGGGTAAACGCCTTAACGGAAGTGCCTGCGGCCTTTAGCATCTGCTCCACTGTTTGTTTGTCATTTTTAACAAATGGCTGGTTGTAAAGTGAAGACTCTTTAAGGAATTTTTGCACTGCACCTTCTATCCGCTTAGCAACGATCTCATCGGATTGCACGGCTTTACCAGCCGCAATGGCTGTTTGCGCATCTTCAGCGGCTTTGGCTGTAGCGACCGAACGCTCCTTTGCGACCAGATCGGCTGGCACGTCAGCACTGGTTAGTGCAACTGGCTTCATGGCAGCAATATGCATGGCCGTATCCCTTGCCGCAACCATGTCCCCGTCAAACTCGACGACCACACCAATTCGCGTCCCGTGCAAATAGGTCGCAAGAGTGCTTCCATTGTCAAAACGCTTAAACCTGCGGAACGACATGTTCTCACCAATTTTGCCGATTAGGCCTTTTCGCACGTCCTCTAACGTGGGTCCAAATCCGTCCAAGGCAAAAGGTAGGGCGCCCAGCGCTTCAACCGACACTGGGTTGCTTTTTGCAATCAGATCTGCTGCGCCCTGCGCCAACGCCAAAAAGCTGTCGTTTTTGGTCACAAAATCGGTTTCACAGTTGACTTCTAACAAGGCACCTGTCAATCCATTGACGGACGCGACAATCACGCCTTCTGCGGTAACCCTAGTCGATGCTTTGGACGCTTTGCTACCCAACTTGACCCGCAGCAATTCCTCGGCTTTGTCCATATTGCCATCGGCCTCGGTAAGTGCTCGTTTGCACTCCATCATGGGGGCATCGGTCTTTGCGCGTAGTTCAGCGACCATTGAAGCGGTAATTGCAGCCATGTAAATTCTCCAAAATCAAAATCTATAAATACAAAAAAAGGGCCAATAAAGCCCTTTTTCCTCGTCCGGTAAGGGCCGGTACCGGCAACTAAGCGGGTTCTCCGTCTTCGACTTCAACAAACTCGTCATCGCCTTCGGCGGTAACGGCCCGTACCACGTCAGAGACAGCGTTTGCACGCCCTTCTAAAATCGCATCGGCGATACCAGCAGCGTAAAGAGCCACCGCTTTAGCAGAGTCGTCATTTCCAGGAATCACGTAGTCAATGCCTTCGGGTGAATGGTTGGTATCAACCACACCAATCAGAGGGATGCCCAACTTACGCGCCTCAGCAATGGCGATTTTATGAAAGCCCACGTCAATCACGAAAATCGCATCGGGCAAGGCGGTCATCTCGCCGATACCGCCAATATCTTTTTGCAGTTTGTCCAGTTCACGCTGAAAAGTGAGCTGTTCTTTTTTGCTCATAGATTCCAGCCCAGCTTCTTGCTGGACTTTCATATCTTTTAGTCGTTTGAGCGATGCCTTGACCGTTTTAAAGTTGGTCAACATGCCACCCAGCCAACGCTGGTCCACATACGGGACACCGGCGCGTTGGGCTTCTTTGGCGACGATATCGCGAGCTTGGCGCTTGGTACCGACCATCAAGATGGTGCCGCGATTGGCAGACAACTGCTTGGCATACTTCATCGCGTCCTGAAACATTGGCAACGTTTTTTCAAGGTTGACGATGTGGATTTTGTTGCGATGCCCAAAAATGAACGGTGCCATTTTGGGATTCCAGAAGCGCGTTTGATGCCCAAAATGGACGCCGGCTTCCAACATTTCACGCATAGTTACGGACATAAATAATTCCTAAAGGTTGGTTCTTAAATCCAGCACGCAACGATGTGTCAGGTTGGCCGACTACCCTTACGGGAGAACAGCAACACCCAAAATTCGCCACCTTATTTGCGCTGGTTTGCGATTGACTTTTACTTCTTATTATCACCCCATAGAGGCAGCAAACCCCAAGGACGACAACTCATAACAAAAGCCTCTGATTATAGCATGTGCAAAAGAACACACCACAATCAGTTGCAATGCTTAACTGGCGGAACAGGCGGGATTCGAACCCGCGGAGGGCTATGAACCCTCACACGCTTTCCAGGCGTGCGACTTAAACCACTCATCCACCGTTCCAGTAGGGCAAGATTCTAACCGCATCGCAGGCGTTGATTAAACTGATTCGATCCGCCGGGGCTTGCGAGAATAAAAAAAGCCGCCCGAAGGCGGCTTTTTCTTATGCAACGCAGGCAGCGTTGCAGCAATGATTAACGTACCACAGCGATCTCATCGCGCTTGCCACCTTTGTAGGTGTACAGCGTCAGGGCACCGTTTTTCACGTCGCCTTTTTCATCAAAGCTGATGTTGCCTGTAACGCCCTTGTGACCGGAGGTCTTGGCCAACACTGGCAGGTACTTGGCAGGGTCAGCCGAACCGGCCTTCACCATCGCAGCGACCATCACGTTCAAAGCATCGTACACATAAGGTGCATAAACTTGAACGTCAGCATTGAATTTGGCTTTGAACCTAGCTTTGAACGCGTCCAAGTCCTTTTTTCCTCCGCCTGCAACACCACCAGCCTCAGCACAAACGACTTGGCCGTCTGCCATGGCGTCGCCAGCCAACTTGGCCAACTCAGCGGAACAAATACCATCGCCACCCATGAACTTGGCGTTGATGCCCAAGCTCTTCATTTGGCGCAACATTGGGCCGGCCACTGCGTCCATACCACCAAAGAACACGACGTCAGGCTTTTTGCCTTTCAGTGTGGTCAAAATAGGGGTGAAGTCGGTGGCTTTGTCTGTCGTGAACTCACGACCAACAATAGTGCCGCCTTTGGCTTTGACAGCCTTCTCAAACTCGTCGGCCACGCCTTGACCGTAAGCGGTACGATCATCAATCACTGCGATGGACTTGCCTTTCAAGTTAGTCACTGCATAGCGACCCAGTGTCCCACCCAAATGAACGTCATCAGCAACCACGCGGAATGCTGTTTTGTATCCATTACGGGTAAATTTAGGGTTGGTGGCAGATGGGGAAATTTGTGGAATACCGGCATCGCTGTAAATCTTGGAGGCAGGGATGGAAGTACCGGAATTCAAGTGACCGATAACGCCAGCTACTTTCATATCAGCCAATTTCTGGGCTACTGCGGTACCTTGTTTTGGATCGGCGGCGTCGTCTTCAGGAACGAGTACCAGCTTAACCTTTTTACCACCGATCACAACACCTTTGGCATTGAGTTCGTCAATGGCCATACGGGCACCGTTTTCATTGTCTTTGCCCAGGTGAGCAATGCCACCAGAGGTAGGGGCAACGTGACCAATCCTCACAACCACATCTTGTGCTGCTACCGCACCGGCAAAAGCTGCCATCGAAGCCACAAGGGTCAATTTCAATTTCATTTGCATAAAGTTACTCCAGTAAATAAGAAGTTGAGAAGCGCAATTGCCTCAACGGCGCAGACAATAACCGAAAAAAATAGGGTTACCAATAGGGAACTTACCAATTCGAAAAATTTAACAGTCAAATTGGTGCTTTTTGGTCTGCTACATCACTTTTTTTGATACGCCATCCTTCATTCGAATAGGCTTTCCAACGCTGCCTGCCACTTTCGCGTGGCAAATCACCTTGAGCCACTACCTCCAACACCGTAGCAAAACGCTCACAGCCCATTGGAACGCCCGGAAGCAAATTCAGCAGCACATCTGGGGCAATCTCTAAGTTGACTTCGCTGTCCAGACGGGATGTCAACAAGACCTGCGAATACCTAACGGTAGGTGTCGTATCACCGTCCAAACCATGCGGAACAAACGATTCGGGGCTCTTACCCCATAGAGAGCCACTGACTTGCTCCAGCAAGCCTTTTTCAGCCAGAACAACAATGGCGCGACCACGTCGCTGTGCCGAACGAATCAGATTGCACGCGTGCCCTAAGAGGTCTGCGACGTTGAAGTAGAAAGTGACTTCTCTCACGCAGAAACCCTAAGCCGCTTAATCTTTATAGACCCGTTTGAAGATTTTTGGGTTCCTTGTGCGCCGACAGGCTCTAACCCTAACAGATAGTTTAGTAGGAGTGGAACGGGTCGACCGGTGGAGCCTTTGTTTGCCCCTGAGGTCCAGGCGGTTCCGGCGATATCCAAGTGAGCCCACGGCAATTCACCGACAAATCGTTGCAAAAACTTCGCAGCCGTCACCGCTCCAGCCGCTCTACCACTCACATTGGCGACATCTGCGAAATTCGACTTTAACCCGGCTGCGTAAGCATCATCCAATGGCATTCGCCAACATCTGTCCTTGCTGACTTCGCCTGCTGCCAACAAGGCACTGGCCAGTTTGTCATCATTTGAGAACAGCCCACTTCGCACGCCCCCCAGCGCTACAACACAAGCCCCCGTCAAAGTGGCAATGTCGATGATGGCGCTTGGATTTAATCGTTTGGCATACACCAGTGCGTCGCACAAAATCAATCGCCCTTCCGCATCTGTATTGAGCACCTCAACCGTTTGCCCATCCATTGCAGTGAGCACATCGCCCGGCTTAAGCGCTTGTGGCCCCGGCAAGTTTTCGCAAGCCGGGATAAGCCCTACGACATCGATTTTGGGCTGCAAACGGGCCAACGCCGCAAATACGCCCAGAACGCTGGCGGCTCCGCACATATCGAACTTCATTTCGTCCATTTCTGCTGCGGGTTTTATAGAGATTCCTCCCGAGTCAAAGGTTATACCTTTACCCACCAATACCGTAGGGGCCTGTTTGGCACCGGCCCCGCGGTACCGAAGTTCAATAAATTGCAAGGGTTCGAGTGACCCCTGAGCCACACCGATAAAGCAACCCATTTTGAGCCGCTTAACCTGCGGCAGCGTTAAAACCTTGCATTCGACATTTTTATACTTGGCAAGACTTAATGCCGCCTCAGCCAACATCTTTGGGGTGGCGTGATTGGCCGGGCGGTTGGCCCATTTTTTCGAAAACTCTAGCCCGCTGGCCAAAGCAATGGCGCGGTTGTAACTGCCGCGCATGGCTTGAACATCGGTCACGCCCAGGGTCACCTCGGTGACGGTGGCGTCTTTGGCGCTGGGCTTGGTGTCGGTGTACACGCTTAATCCCGCCGAAATCGAAGCAATCGCGTCTGAGAGATCAGCTTCATGCAGGGTTTGCAGGGCTGAAAAACACACCATGACGCGTTGGGCTTTTACACTTTTGGCATAAGCAATGGCCTGGCCAAGGGCTTTTCCAACATCCCGTTTGGCATTTGCTCCCACAGCGCTGAGCACCAGGTGGTTGGGCAAACACCCCTCTACAGAAAACCCTGTTAACTGACCAGGTTCAGCGAACCCTAGAGCATTGCGATCACTGGCACGTTGCCAAAATCGTTCAACCGCTGAACGCGGCTTGTTTTTTCCGGAGACATAGGCGTGATCAGTAAGAACGACGAGTAGATCGCCGGTAAATTGGGCTGCTGCCGTTAAATCAGAGTGGATCAGTTCGTAGTTCATAGAGTTGCTAGATTTTGCTTTGTGGTACTTGCCAGTAAGATCGCAGTTTAAAACCAAACACGAACCCGTTGATCCTGTGTTGTTTCAAACTACTATCCGCCGCGAGTTAGGTAAAAATTACGCTGCCACTTTGGTGGTCCTGAGCATCATCGTCCTTACGATGGCGCTGCTGCGAGTGCTCAACCAGGCCACACGCGGTTTGGTCAACCCGACAGATGTTTTGACCCTAATGGCCTACACCATGCTGGGTAACTTTCCAACGCTGTTGGCCTTGGCCCTACTTATTGCAATCGTACACACCTTGTCGCGCATGGCAGCGGACAACGAAATGGTGATCTGGCACTCTAGCGGAAAAGGTCTGGCAGCAATGATAGGACCCGTATTGCGGTTTTCTTGGCCTGTTATCGTGGCCGTTTGTGCGTTGAGCTTGGTGGTATGGCCATGGGCCAATGCGCAGTCTCAACTGCTCCGCGATCGCTATGAACAGCGAGGCGACATGGACAGACTGACGCCCGGCCAGTTTCAGGAGTCGGCCAACGGGCGCCGCGTATTTTTTGTAGATGTCGATAATGAGGTCAACCTGACCCGAAAAAACCTGTTTGTGTACGATTCGGTAACGGATGACAAGGTGGTGATCACCGCGCGCTCAGGGACCGTCAATACGGTGAATGAACGGCAATACCTGGTACTGGAAAAAGGGCAAAGAGCAACACTGCACAACGTTGACGGAAGTACGGACCTCATCGAGTTCGAACGATTAGGGCATTTCGTCAAGCAAGTGGTATCAAATACAAGCGACGACGGCCCACCCAAAGCAAAAAGCACGTATCGATTGTTGCTCGATCCCACAGTTCCAAATCTGGCAGAGTTGGCATGGCGTCTGGGCCTTGTGATAGCCAGCGTCAATTTCATGCTTTTAGCGATTGCACTGTCAGCGCCAGCAACCAACCGGCAAAGGAAGTTTTTGCACTACGTCTACGCGTTGCTAATTTTTGTGACCTATTACAACTTCATCAATCTAGGGCAAAACTGGATACAAAGCGGACGAGTTCCTTTTAGCGTCTGGCTAGGGGGCTTACACGGACTGGTATTCCTAATCGCTTTTTTGTGGCTGTACGGGCGTCACAACGCATGGCAGATCCCATCGATAAGGTTGGGACGATCGGTGGGTACCACATCATCATGACCCCTATGCCCGTTTTCAAGCGCTACCTGTACAGGGAACTCATAGCGACCACTGCGATGGTAGCCGTTGGATTCTTAGGCCTGTTCCTATTTTTTGATTTCGTGGATGAGTTGTCGAATATTGGCAAGACCGGACTGTCGGGTACTGACCGCTATGGACTGCTTGAGGCCACTGGCTTTGTGGTGTCGCTAATTCCCAGTCGTTTATACGATTTACTGCCCATCGCGGTTTTGATCGGTGCCACCATGGTGATGGCCCGTTTCGCGCAAAGTTCAGAATTCACCGCCTTGCGTACCAGTGGCCTTAGCCCACTCAAGGCTTTGCGCTTACTTCTGGGCTTCGGGATAGGACTGTCGGTAATGACCTTTGTGTTAGGCGACTATGCAGTACCCGCAGCAAATAAAGCGGGGCAATTGCTCAAGGCCAAGTACCTCGGAAAGTCGCTCACTGGAGAGAATGGTGCATGGCTCAAAGACAACGTCAATGGAAGAAGCTTTGCCATTAACGTAGGGGCACTGGGCGACGGGGTAAACATGCAAAACCTGCGAATCTTTGAATTTGATGCGATGGGACAAATCGCATCGATTTCAGAGGCTAAAAGTGGAACCGTCGAATCGGAAAACACTTGGACCTTGGTAGACGTGAACCAACTAAGGGTGTTACGCCAAGAAGGCGTGATGACGGCCCCTAAAGTGGTGCGTGAAACCCACGCAAATTTGCGTTGGCAGACGGGCATCAGTGTGGATATGGTAGCCACTGCGCTGCTTAAACCCGATCGTATGGGAACGTGGGATCTTTACCAATACATGAATCACTTACAAAAAAATGCCCAAAGTGCGCAACGTTACGAGATCGAGTTCTGGAGAAAACTTTTTTATCCTGTAAGTTGCTTGGTCATGTTAGTGCTAGCCTTACCGTTTGCCTATTTACACTTTAGACGCGGTTCTATAACGGCTTATGTGTTTTCAGGGGTACTGATAGGTATCAGTTTTTTTGTGGTCAACGCAGCCATGGGGTACGTGGGAAACTTGAATAACTGGCAACCCTGGTTGGCCGCAGCGGCGCCCAGCCTTATTTACTCACTCGTTGCATTGCTGGGTTTCGGATGGTTGGTGGCCTACCGATGAGCACCCCATCCAAGCCCCTGCAATCTTCCAAGCATGGGATACTTATATTCGCCCATGGATCGTCTGACCCGGAGTGGACGGCTCCTGTCAGAGCGGTTCAAGCACAACTTGCGCAAAAATTTCCGAATCGCGTGGTGACGACTGCGTACTTAGAACGGGCAAGTCCGGACTTTTTTCAAGCCGCAAGGCAAATGGTCCAAGATGGAGCAACTACTATCGTGCTTCTGCCGTTTTTTTTGGGCGTTGGAAAACACCTCAAAGAAGACCTACCGGTCATGATATCGAGCTTTTTAAATGAGCATCCTGGGGTGCATATCCGACAGTTGCCCGCCGTGGGCCAAGCCAACGGTTTTGCCAGCTGGGTAGCCACCCTTATTGACGACACGACCGCATAGGGCCTGGCAGAAACATGAATTTGCACCAGTTTAAATTTGTCATTGAGACAGTTAGGCATCAGCTCAACCTAACAGAAGCTGCAAAGGCCTTGCACACCTCTCAACCAGGTGTCTCCAAGTCCATCATCGAACTTGAAGAAGAGTTAGGCATCGATATTTTTGCCAGGCACGGTAAGCGGTTACGCCGAGTTACAGAGCCCGGGCAGCTGGTAATTAAGAGCATTGAAAACATTCTGGGGGAGATTGCCAATCTCAAAAAAATTGGCGAACAGTACAGCATGGAAAGTTCTGGGCGACTATCCATCGCCACCACCCATACCCAGGCCCGTTATGTGTTGCCCTTGCCGATTGCCAAGTTGCGCGAGACCTATCCCGGCGTGCAAATTAGCCTGCACCAAGGATCGCCCCCACAAGTGGTCAAAATGCTGCTGGACGACACGGCCGATCTGGCCATAGCCACCGAATCGTTGACCGACTACGACGAATTGGTCACACTTCCCTGTTACCAATGGCAGCATGTTCTGGTGGTGCCACAAGATCACCCCTTGGCCAAGCGTCAAAGCGTCACGCTGGAGGAATTGGCCACCCAACCCCTCATCACCTACCATCCCTCGTTTACCGGTAGAAGCCGTATTGACCAGGCGTTTGCTACCAAGCGGCTGACGCCGCACATCGCCCTTGAAGCCATTGATTCGGACGTCATCAAAACCTATGTTCAGACCGGTTTAGGCATAGGTATAGTTGCGGAAATGGCCGTCAAAGAGGAGTTCCCAGGGGGTGGTTCCAACGGTCTGGCAGTGATCCCGTTAGGGCATTTGTTCGGGCAAAATGTGACACGTCTGGCGTTTAAGCGGGGAGCTTATCTGCGCAATTTTGTTTACAAATTCGCCCAGTTGGTAAGCCCGCGCCTTAGCAAAGAATTGATCATCATGGCCATGCGGGGTGGGCACAACGAGTTTGACGTCTGAACCCCGCGAGCTAGAGCACTGCAAATTATGGAAACTTCAATCTCACTCAATACCAAATTTCCATCCATCGGCACCACCATTTTTACCAAAATGTCGGCACTGGCCCAACAACACAAAGCCGTCAATTTGGGCCAGGGTTTTCCTGACTTTGATTGCGACCCGCAGTTGGTGAATGCAGTCACCCTGGCCATGCAACAAGGGCATAACCAGTACCCGCCGATGACGGGGTTACCGCAGCTGCGCAAAGCCGTTAGCGACAAGGTATTCACGCTGTATGGCCAGCGCTACGACCCCGATTCCTGCATCACTGTTACGGCGGGTGCCACACAGGCCCTGCTGACGGCTATTTTGGCGGTTGTAAGACCACATGACGAAGTTATTGTTCTTGAGCCCACCTACGACAGCTATGCACCTAACATCGAAATGGCCGGTGGCGTTGTGGTTCGTGTTCCGTTAGATCCGGGCACCTTTCGGCCCAACTTTGCAAAGATTGCCGCCGCGATTAGCCCCAAAACGCGCTTGATCATCATCAACACACCACACAACCCTAGCGCGACGGTTTGGACGGCGAACGAGATGCGGCAATTGGAGGATCTATTGCGCAATACGTCGATTTTGGTGTTGAGTGATGAGGTCTATGAGCACATGGTGTACGAGGGGATACCGCATCAAAGCGCCTCGTGTTGGCCCGACCTTGCGCGACGCGCTTTTGTGGTTTCGTCATTTGGCAAGACCTACCATGTGACCGGATGGAAAGTAGGCTATGTGGCCGCCCCAGTTGAACTAAGTGCGGAGTTTCGAAAAGTTCATCAGTTCAATGTATTTACCGTGAATACGCCCATGCAATTGGCACTGGCCAACTATATGGGCGACCCCTCACCGTACCTGAACCTTGGGGATTTCTACCAGGCAAAGCGCGACCGGTTTTTGGCTGGCTTATCGCAAACCCGGTTTCGCCCCCTGCACACCGAAGGCACCTATTTTCAATGTGTCGACTACACCTCGATAAGCAATCTGCCTGAAGCCGAGTTTTGTGAATGGTTGACGACAGAAATAGGCGTTGCCGCAATTCCATTGGCGGCTTTTTACGGCGATCGGTTTAACCAAGGCATTGTTCGCTTTTGCTTTGCCAAACGTGACGAGACACTGGACTTGGCACTGGCGCGATTGGCGCGCCTGTAAAGCACCTGCGGCGGCGTCGCCTTAGTGGGCCTGTTCCCAGTTGCTCCCCATACCCACTTCGGCCAACAAAGGCACTTGGAGTTGCGCAACGCTGGCCATGAGTACCGGCACCGCGTCTTTTACCCAGTCCACCTCAGATTCTGGAACCTCAAAGACCAGTTCATCGTGCACTTGCATAATGATTTGGGACTGTAGGCCTAGGCGGTCAATCTCGTTTTGAACCGCGTTCATGCTCAATTTAATCAAGTCCGCAGCGGTGCCTTGCATGGGCGCGTTAATGGCTGCACGCTCGGCACCTGCCCGCCTCGGCCCGTTGGGCGAGTTGATTTCTGGAAGGTACAAACGCCTGCCCATCACAGTTTCTACATAGCCCTGGGCTTTGGCCTGCGCTTTGGTGTGTTCCATATAGTCGCGCACGCCGGGGTAACGGGTGAAATAGCGTTCGATATAACTTTTGGCTTCGGCATTCCCCAAGCCCAAATTGCGCGCCAAGCCGAAAGCGCTCATGCCGTAAATCAATCCAAAATTGATGACTTTGGCGTAACGACGCTGCTCGCTGCTCACCTGATCCACCGCCACGCCAAACACCTCCGAGGCCGTGGCCCGGTGAATATCCAACCCCTCCCGGAACGCCTTGAGGAAGCCCGCATCGTCGCTTAAATGCGCCATGATGCGCAGTTCAATCTGGCTGTAATCGGCACTGGCAATCAAACGACCGGCCGGGGCAATAAATGCCTCGCGCACTCGGCGGCCTTCTGCGGTGCGTATTGGAATATTTTGCAAGTTGGGATCCTGGCTGGACAACCGTCCGGTGACGGCAACGGCCTGGGCGTAATGGGTGTGGACCCGACCTGTACGAGGGTTGCTGAGCTGCGCTAGCTTATCGGTGTAAGTGCTTTTGAGCTTGGCCAGCCCGCGGTGTTCCAAAATTTTGGCAGGTAGCGGAAAGTCCTCGGCCAATTTTTCGAGCACTTCTTCATCGGTACTGGGGGCGCCGGTGGCGGTTTTTTTCACCACAGGCAAACCCAACTTGCCAAAAAACAAATCGCCTATCTGCTTGGGGCTTGAGAGATTAAAGCTTTGACCTGCCAACTCGTAGGCCTGAAGCTCTAGCGCTGCCAGCCGTTGCCCTAATTCCCGACTTTGTTGGGCCAACAAAGGTCCGTCAATCAGTACACCGTTTTGCTCCACCCTGAAAAGGGAATCACTGCTGGCTATTTCGAGTGCGTAGACTTGCGCCAGTCGCGGCAGATTGACAAGCTGTGGCCATAGCTTTTGATGCACTTGGAAGGTGAAATCGGCATCCTCGCAGGCGTAATGTGACGCCGTGGCGATGTCTACTTGGTCAAAACCAATTTGCGAGGCGCCTTTGCCGCAAATGGCCTCGTACTCGGTCCCTTGCCTACGCAGGTGGCGTTCAGCCAAACTTGAGAGGCCATGGGGTTTATGCGCCTCTAGCACGTAGCTTTGCAGCATGGAGTCGTGCGCTATGCCTCTGAGTGTGATGCCATGGTTGGCAAAAACATGCTGGTCATACTTCACGTGTTGACCCAGCTTGGGGTACCGCGGGTCTTCCAGATAGGGCTTGAGCCGCGCCAGCACCTCGTCTATGGGCAGTTGCTGCACCGCACCGGGGTAGGTGTGCGCCAACGGCAAGTAAGCCGCTTCTCCACTGCCTACACACCAACTTATGCCCACAATTTGCGCTTGGGTCTCAATTAGTGAAGTGGTTTCTGTGTCTAGCGCCGTCAAAGGCGCGGCTTTGATTTTTTCAAGCCAGCGGTCAAAGGCATCCCAATCCAGCACGGTTTCGTACTGTGTGGTGATCGCCTGGTCAGTGTTTCCAAATAAATCCGATTGCGCTTTTCCAACCGTCTGAGCATCACTGAAGTCGTCATTAGCAATGATGGTGGGAGCGGCGCCAGTTGTTGAGATGGCCGAATCTGCGCTGGCCGAGTTCATCACGTTAACCATCGCCCTGTGCAGACTTTTGAATCCGTACTTCTCGTAAAACGCAGCCAATAGCATGGGTGCAGTCTTGCGATAGGCCAGTTGTTCCAAGCTTGGAAATCCGTCGATAACCGCCTGCAAATCGCAGTCGGTTTTCACGGTCAATAGGCGCTTGGCCATGGGCAACCATTCCAGCGACGCGCGCAAGTTTTCACCCACCACTCCTTTGATCTCACCTGCGTTGGCGACGATTGCATCCAAGGTGCCCATTTCGGATAACCACTTTGCAGCCGTTTTGGGCCCCACTTTGGGAACACCTGGAACGTTGTCAACGGCATCACCCACCAAAGTTTGGTAGTCCACCATTTGATTGGGGTATACGCCAAACTCCTGCAAGACCCCGGCAACATCGCGCCGTTTGCCATTCATGGTATCCACAATGGTGATCTCGTCGTTGACCAGTTGAGACAGGTCTTTGTCACCACTGCTCACTACCACCGTGACCCCTTGACGGGCCGCCGCAACCGCCAGGGTCCCTATCACGTCATCGGCCTCCACGCCCGAGACGGCCAATACCGGAAATCCCAAAAGGGCGACCACCTCGTGCACGGGTTCGATCTGGGACCGCAAGTCATCGGGCATGGCCGAGCGGTTCGCTTTGTAGGCGGGGTACCATTCGTCCCGAAACGTAGGGCCCTTGGCGTCAAAGACACAGGCCACGTAATCGGCCGGGATGTCTTTTCGCAGGCTGGTCATCATGTTGATCATGCCGCGAATGGCTCCCGTGGCAACGCTGTCGGGGTTTGCGGGGTCCGACCGCAGATCAGGCATGGCGTGATAGGCCCGGTACAGGTAACTGGATCCATCGATCAATAAAAGTTTCTTTTTCATGATTAATTTGTTTGTGGCGGCGGGCAGCTTAGGCAATGCCTACAATCGGCACAGTTACTCTATGCCCCACTTCATAGCCCTTTCGCAAGTCCATGGCCGTTTATACAGAAGTCAACGTAGCGTTGGCCCAACCGCTCTTTCGGCAGCTCAACATCGGACAACTATTGTCACTGAAAGCCTGTTCCGGTGGTATCGAAAACACCAATTATTTCGCCACCACCTCCGCTGGCGAATACGTACTGACGCTTTTTGAGCGCCTAACGTTTGAACAACTGCCCTATTACCTTCAATTGATGCACCACTTGGCTGCAAACGGCATACCTGTACCCAAACCTGAAGCCAATCGCGCGGGTGCGATTCTTCATCAGTTGCAAGGCAAGCCCGCCGCTGTGGTCAACCGACTCGATGGGCAAAGCCAGTTGTCACCCTCAGTGGCGCACTGCCGTGAAACAGGCAAAACCCTTGCCACTATGCATTTAGCAGGCTTGAATTTTGAAATGGCCCAGCCCAATCTACGAGGACTGGCATGGTGGAATGAAACCGCACCCGTCATACTGCCCTTTTTGTCCGACTCACAACGGCATCTGCTCACCCACGAGTTGAAGCGTCAGAATCAACTTGCAGGCCTACCGAACTACCAGGAACTGCCCCGAGGTCCCATTCACGGTGACTTGTTTCGTGACAACGTGATGTTTGACGGCGAGCGGTTGACAGGTTTTTTTGATTTTTACTTTGCCGGTAACGACACCTGGCTCTTTGACTTGGCCGTTGCGCTCAACGACTGGACGGTCGATCTAGCAACCGGGGCATCCGACCCCTACCGGGCCCAAGCAATGGTGCAAGCCTATCAGGAGATCAGACCCTTGACCGAGACTGAGCGCAAACTCCTAGCGGATCTATTGCGTGCCGCAGCACTAAGGTTCTGGATTTCTCGTCTTTGGGACTTGCACTTGCCTCGGCAAGCCAGCGTATTGAAAGCCCACGATCCACACCATTTCCAACGCATCTTGGTCGCTCGCATTGAACACCCGTTCGCCCTGTGATGCAGCGCCCTATTCAAAGTTACTGCTGCCATGTCTGATCTAAATCCTATTCGCGTCCAACTGCAAACCACATCCGTTCGCGATGGATTTATCTGGTTTTCGCACGGCATACGCACGTTTGTGTGACAACCGCTTGCTCTGGGCAGTCTGTTCATCTTAACTTTGGTGGCTTTTCAAATAATTGTGCTTGTACCGTTGTTGGGGCTGTTAGTCTGGGTTGTTCTTTCACCCGCTGTTAGCGTAGGATTAATGACCGCCATGGCCCAATCAGACGCCGGACAAACGCCGCGGCCATCTGTGCTGTGGGCTGCGTTTCGCCTCAAGCCCAATAAATCACGTTTGCTGCTGAAATTGGGAGCGACGTATTTACTTGGCGTACTGCTGGTCTCTGTACTTACGTGGATGACGTTTGGAGACGAATTGATCCAAATCGCTAAAGCTTCCAAAGAGGGAGCAGAGCTGACCCTTGACTTTTCAAAACTCTCGACGGGGTTGGTAGTTTACTTAGGGAGTTTGGCTATTGCACTAATGGCCTTCACGTGGCACGCGCCCGCCTTGGTGTTTTGGTACCGAACACCGCCCCTCAAAGCACTCCTCTTTAGTGCAATGACTTGTATGCATAATTTTGGCGCAATGCTGGCTTACTTCGGGCTTTGGGCAGCCGTTTTCTTACCTCTAAATCTGATCGTACAAAGCATAGGTGCCCCTGGCAACCCATTGGTGGCAGGACTGTTTTTTACTATTGAATTAATGGTCGGTGCGGCATTTGTCCTGTCGGCCTACTTCACCTTCAAGGGTAGCATCGTTCAAACGGAATCAATGGCTTAAAGAGCCGCCAGTAAAGGCTTTCTAGGGGTTCGCACTGATTCGACTCAGTTGGGCAATTTTGAAATCGCTTGATTGCAGCTTTCGGTTGTCAATTTGCGCTTGGGCCTCGTCAAGGTAGATCACCCGAGGGACTTCGTCAAATTCAATTTTTTGCATTCCATTCGCGGGACTGACCATGGCTTTTTGCAGACCCTGCAAATCTTTCACGATCACGCCATTTACCCGAGTCACCCTTAGCCCGAACAATGACTCATAGCCCTGCGTACCGGACGTAGGAAGCACACCTGCCAGAAACACGACCCGCCTAAGGCCTTGACGCTCCACCGCTGCCGGCTCGCGCGCAACTTGGGCTAACCCAAGGGGTGCACTATTGGCCCAATCGTCGCCAAAGCTGCTAAGGTAGGCAAGGGTCAGCTCTTGGAACACCAATCCACCGTGAATCAGGTAATTAGGCCCCTCGCTACCCACCAGCTCTGGAACCAGTTGTTCCGCGATGTCTTTACGCACGAGAGGGCCTTGCAGGTCCAACAACTTTCCATTGCGCAACACCTCAACCTTCACCCTATCACCCACGAAGTGTTCACCCGATAGGAGGTTGGAAAAATGGATACTGCCATACACAGCGTCCCGTATATTGCCCAATTTGTCGACCTGTTGCCCGTCTACCTTGACCAAAACATCACCCACTTCTATGCCAAGAGACTGCGCGGATGTCCCCTTGTCCACCGACCCAACAAGTACGCCTCCGGTACCCGACTCCAATCCAAGGTAAGAGCGAAAATGCGGGTCAATCGTTTGGTGTACGACCAAGCCCAGAGTGGGAAAACCCTGGTATTTTCCATCGGCTGCATCTTGCAGAAACTGAGAAATGATGGCCCCTGGAATAATTGAAGCGCTTTGATTGCGTGCGTCATACCCCAGCAACAGTCCCGCCAACTGCCCATCTTGTACCACCGGCAAGGTCACGCTATTGATCTCCGGGCGCAAAATTCCGTTGGCCTGAATAATTAAAAATGAGCTATTGGGAGTTAAATAGCGCCCCACATACACCTTGCTCACCACCATAGCGGCGGTCGAAAACCCTCCGCCCCGCGACATCTGCCATACATCCAAGGAACTCCCTTCTTTGACAACAGGCATTACCCGGATAGGCACCAATCCTTTAAAAAATTCAGGATTGGACACAGCGGGCGCCAGCAACGCCAAATTAGCTTCGTAGTCGACGAACAGAACCCGGGCCAAGGACCGGCTGCCGTCGTTCGGTCGTTCGATTTCAATAAACTGCGCGTTTTGAACCAAATTGGCCGTCGCCAGTACCTTTTCACCCTCTAGTAAAACGCCAAGTCCGAAACTATTGCTTGGTGCCAACTTCTGCCAAGGGGTTCTCAAATTGTGGGCCTGTTGCGTCACGTGTATTTTTATCGCTGAGGCCGCAGGACCGGCATAGGCGGTAGATGAGACACGGTCTGCAGAAAAGGGCTGGGAGCCACGAGGGATTGCGCAGCCGGTTACCTGTGCCATCACTAAAGGGGTGCAAATGAGCACGGCAAGCCTGCGCCAAAATACGGTTTGATTCATTCGTAACCTCACAGGTTTTGGGCTTCTCGGACGCCGTATTTGCTCAAAATAGATGGATGCGCCGCGTCAGCCAATTGCCGTTTAAGCACCAGTACCCGATTGAGGTCGCGCAACTTGATTTCAATGTAGTCCGGACGACTCCCCTCTTTGCGTAAGGCCTCTGGTATGTCAGCAAGTCGGGATATTTTTTGTCCATTGATTTCGTCAACTACTGAGTTTCGAAATGCGGCTGCGTAACTGTTGACCGGATCGGGCAGTACGTTGGTCAGGATGACTACATCGGGCTGGGAGTTGTACAACTCCAAGTCCAGGTATTGGCGGAACAAGTAGTTCACTGCTGGGTCCGTAATCCCATTGCTCTTGATCAAGTCCAAGCTCATGGGTTGAAACAAAAGACCGGCGTATAAAACGTATCTCGGGCTGATGTCATACTGATTGCCCATCGCAATCATTGGCTCAAAGCGTTTGAGTGAAATGGCTAGGTTTAACCTTTTACCATCACGAAGCAGCCCTAGGGCAACCTTGTCACCTGCAAACTTGCGCTCAGCCACTTCAGACAGGTCAACGCGCTCGCCATCGAGTTCAATCAGGCCATTGCTGTAAACAGGCGCCCCGTCAATCGAAAGCAACACGTCACCCTCCTGAACCACCCCACCGGACGACCCCGTAGCATGAACTTTTGTGACCAGCACGCCATAGCCATCGTTTGCCAAGCCTAGCGCTCTGCGTTGCGCTGGGTTCTCTAAAGGAAAGTGATTAATTGCAAGGTCCACATAATGGTCGTAGCGGCCGTCGCTGATGTCTGTTAAGAACCGCTGAATCACCGGTACAGGGATCATGTACCCCACATTTTGTGCCGCTGCGCCGTTTATTCCTTGGAAGGCGACCCCTACGACTTTGCCATTTTGCAAAACAGGCCCACCACTGTTGCCGGGGTTGATGGCCGCGTCAACTTGTATTGCTAAGTGGGCATCAATACTGCTGTGTGCGTAGGTCCGAAAGTCAATCCGTGAAACAATCCCCCGCGTCACGCTCATTCGCTCACCACCGACCGGGTAGCCAATGGCAACCACTTCTGTATCAAGTTGTGGAATGCCGCTTAAGGTAAGTGGCGTCAAGTTTTCAACCGCCTGGGGGTTTAGCAGTTCGACCATAGCCAAGTCGCAGTCATGGGCAACATGCACCACCCGCGCCTCATAAGGTCTAGGGTCACTGGGCAAGCGAATCCGCAGCCGTGTGGCATTGGCAACAACGTGGGCATTGGTGATGAATCGGTTTTTTCCAACCAGCCAACCCGTTCCACTGGATACCGATACCCGCCCACCGTTCCAGGGTGTTCGGTAGTCAGGGGTCAAGCTCGCGGCTTCAATTTTTACAATGCCCTCCCAGGTCGGGGGGATGAAGGATTTGCTTGCACCACTGGTTGCCACCTCAGCGCTTTTTGGCGGAGCTACCTGTGCGACAGCCATCCCAAGCATCGCCACCAGCGCGCCAAGGCCGACTACAGGCCATGCCCTAAACCTTGGCGCCGCAGCACCCGAACGCGTTGCACACATTTTGCGATACCGCAGAAGGTGCGCACGTAAAGTACCGAGATTCACCATAGCTCCACTTTCGTTAATCCTTATCGCATCACACCAACCAAAAAAAGAGGCTAGGCCTCTTTTTTCTTGCAAGGTGAGGGACTGATCAGGCCGTTTGGTACTCTTCGATTTGATCGAAGTTCATGTAGCGGTAGATGTTTTTGCCGTCCTTGTTAACCACACCCATTTCAGACAGGTACTCCGCAACGCTGGGAATCCGCCCTAGCTTAGAAGAGATAGCGGCCAACTCTGCACTCGCCAAAAACACTTGGGCATTTTTACCCAAACGGTTGGGGAAGTTGCGGGTGGATGTGGATACCACGGTGGCCCCTTCCCTGACCTGCGCCTGGTTTCCCATACACAGGCTGCAACCCGGCATTTCAATACGCGCCCCAGCGGCACCAAACACCCCGTAGTGGCCTTCTTTGGTCAACTCCGCAGCGTCCATTTTGGTGGGAGGTGCAAGCCACAGCTTAACGGGCATATCGCGACGCCCTTCCAGTAGCTTGCTAGCGGCTCTAAAGTGACCAATGTTGGTCATACAGCTACCGATGAACACTTCGTCGATCTTGGTGCCTGCCACGTCGCTAAGGATTTTGGCGTCGTCCGGGTCGTTAGGGCAGCACAGGATAGGTTCTTTGATGTCGTCCAGATTGATCTCAATAACATGGGCGTACTCGGCGTTCGCGTCGGCCTTGAGCAACTGTGGGTTGGCCAGCCATGCCTCAACCGATTGAATACGCCGCTCTAGGGTGCGTTTGTCTTCATAACCGTCGGCAATCATGTTCTTCATGAGGGCCACGTTAGAACGCAGGTACTCGGCAATCGTGTCGGGGTTCAAGTGCACGGTACAACCGGCTGCGCTTCGTTCAGCCGAGGCGTCTGACAATTCAAAGGCTTGTTCTACCTTCAGGTCAGGCAGACCTTCGATCTCAAGAATACGCCCGGAAAACTCATTGATCTTGCCCTGCTTGGCAACCGTGAGCAAGCCGTTTTTGATACCGTACAAAGGAATGGCATGAACCAAATCACGAAGCGTGATACCAGGCTGCATGGTGCCTTTGAAGCGCACCAAAACACTTTCAGGCATGTCCAACGGCATGACGCCTGTTGCGGCCGCAAAGGCGACCAAGCCTGACCCGGCGGGAAAGCTGATACCTATGGGAAAACGTGTATGACTGTCACCACCGGTACCCACGGTATCGGGCAACAACAGCCGGTTCAACCAAGAGTGAATAACGCCGTCCCCCGGACGCAACGAGACGCCGCCGCGACTGCTGATAAACGCGGGCAGTTCCCTGTGGGTTTTCACGTCTACTGGCTTGGGATACGCTGCCGTATGGCAAAACGACTGCATCACTAGGTCTGCTGTGAAGCCTAGGCAAGCCAAGTCTTTCAGTTCGTCGCGGGTCATAGGGCCCGTAGTGTCTTGGCTACCCACCGTGGTCATGCGCGGCTCGCAATAAGAGCCTGGCAATACCCCCTCCCCTTCAGGTAGTCCACACGCGCGTCCCACCATTTTTTGCGCCAAGGTAAATCCTTTGCCGTTGCCCTTTGGCACGGTTGGAAGTCTAAACACCGTGGATGCGGGCAGGCCCAAAAAGTCGCGGGCACGCGCAGTCAGGCTGCGACCGATAATCAGATTGATACGGCCGCCCGCTTGAACTTCGTCCAACAAAACGTCACTTTTCAGCTCGAAGCGGGTGGTAACGCCACCTTTGTCAATTTTTCCTTCATAAGGGTAGATATCCAGCACATCACCCATTTCAAATGAGCTGACGTCCACTTCAATGGGCAAAGCACCGGAGTCTTCTTGCGTATTGAAATAAATGGGGGCAATCTTTCCACCCAAAGTCACCCCGCCAAAACGCTTGTTGGGCACAAAGGGGATATCTTGCCCTGTGGCCCAAATGGCGCTGTTGGTGGCCGACTTGCGGCTGGACCCAGTACCCACCACGTCACCCACATAGGCAATCAAATGACCCATTTTCTTGAGGTCTTCAATAAACTGCATGGGTCCACGTTTGCCGTCTTCTTCGGGCTGGAAGGGGGCATTAGGGCGTGCGTTTTTAAGCATGGCCAGGTAATGCAACGGAATGTCTGGGCGACTCCACGCATCCGGCGCAGGAGACAAATCATCCGTGTTGGTTTCGCCAGGCACCTTGAACACTGTGACGGTAATTTTTTGGGCGACTTGTGGGCGCGCGGTAAACCATTGGGCATCGGCCCAAGACTTCATCACCTCCATCGCTTTGACGTTGCCGCCCTTGGCCTTTTCTGCGACATCATTGAAGTAGTCAAACATCAGGAGGGTCTTTTTCAACCCGTCTGCCGCAATGTTTGCAACGGCCTCGTGATCGAGCAAGTCAATCAAAGGCTTCACGTTGTAACCGCCCACCATGGTGCCGAGCAATTCGGTAGCCTTTTCGGGCGACAGCAAGCCAACCGACAAATCGCCGTGGGCGACCGCTGACAAAAACGAAGCCTTCACCAGCGCCGCATCGTCCACCCCCGGCGGTACTCGATGGGTGAGAAGATCCAACAGGTATTGCTCCTCGCCTGCGGGCGGTGCTTTCAACAATTCAATCACTTCAGCGGTCTGTTTTGCGGTCAGCGGCAACGGGGGAATGCCTTGCGCGGCGCGCTCTTCAACGTGTTGGCGATAAGCAGCTAGCATGATTAACTCCTGAAAAATAGAAAAACGAAAAAACAGTGTGCCTCGAAAAAACAATCACCCTCAGTGGGCGAACAGCGCCATCAAACTTGGCTCTATTGTCTGGCCTACGCCATGCGCACGTTGCAGCACCGACCAAAAATACCTAAAACTGGCACGGTCATGCAAAACCTGGTTGACGCTGACAGGTCCCCAGTTGGCGTTCATCGCAGCCTGAATGACCTGGGCCGCCAGATCGACTTCGCTTTCATCAGGCGAGAATGCCGCCAAAATAGGACGAATCTGACTGGGGTGAATGCTCCACATCCGGGTGTAACCTAGGTCACTTGCTGCCGTCTTTGCGGCATGGGTCAAACGCTGTATGTCCCGGTACTCGGTCACCACGCAGTGAGACGGCACTTTACCCTTTGCATGGCAGGCACTGGCGATCTCCAACTTGGCCCTTACTACCAATGGATGGGTAAACTGTCCGGGGTATCCCATGGCCGATTGTCCAATCGCGCCGCCGTGGCTAGAAACATAATCCATCAGCCCAAAGCTCAAAGACTCGACCCTGGCATGTGCGGCAATGGGCAACGCTTGGTAGACCGCAGCCGGCGATTCAATCAGACAATGAATGGGAATAGAATGCTCGCCCACTTGCGCGAGCGCCTTGCACAACACTTCAACGTCTTCGACGCGTTCAACTTTTGGCAGCATGACGTGGCAAAACCCATGCCCTTCGTGACGGTCAGAGCCAAACAGCAGTTCAACATCTTGGTAGAAGGCGGGATGATCGACCGGGTGAATCCGTACAGCCACACGGGCCCGAGCTAAGGCTTGGGTCTGTAAGGTACCACCCACCGAATGGGCTGTACGCGCCAACTCAGCAACCATTTGCGCGTGGTCCCGTTCACCACCTACCGGCGCACCGTCTTCGCAATCGAGCGTTACGTCAAAGACGCAACGTGCGAACTCCTGGGTCATCTCGCTTTGCAGCGCAAGGCTTTTCAGCATCTTTGCCTGCTCGCCACAATAATGGTCACAGACAGGTAGCGCACCGACGGCATCTATACCGCCGAGCAATACCTCACGCGGATGGACAAAGAGCGCCGACATCGAATAAAGGCGACTACAGCAAGTGCGAAACGCCTGCCTTCTCGTCTTCCAGTTCCTTCAGCGTTTTGTTGATACAAGCTTGGCTAAAGTCGTCGATAGGCAAGCCGTCCACCACTTTGTACTGCCCACCCTCACAGGTCACTGGAAATCCGAACATGGTGTCCTGGGGTATGCCGTACTGCCCGTCAGACGGAATGCCCATGGTGACCCACTTACCCTGTGTACCCAGCGCCCAATCGCGCATGTGATCGATCGCCGCGTTAGCAGCCGATGCCGCCGAAGACAATCCCCGTGCTTCAATGATGGCCGCGCCGCGTTTGCCAACCGTGGGCAAAAATACGTTAGCGTTCCACTCTTGGTCATTGATGGTGTCTTTTACAGACACACCGTTGATGGTGGCAAAACGGTAGTCAGCGTACATCGTGGGCGAATGGTTGCCCCAGACCGCGAGTTTTTCAATGGCCGAAACTGGTTGACCGGTTTTGCTGGCGATTTGGCTGGCTGCGCGGTTGTGGTCCAAACGCAACATGGCCGTAAAGTTGCGTCGTGGCAGATCTGGCGCGCTCTTCATCGCTATGTAGGCGTTGGTGTTCGCAGGGTTGCCCACCACCAATACACGAACGTCGCGACTGGCCACCGCGTTGAGTGCCCTGCCCTGGTTGGTAAAAATTTGGGCATTCGCAGCCAATAGGTCTGCACGCTCCATGCCAGGACCGCGGGGCCTTGCGCCCACCAACAAGGCGTAGTCGACATCTTTGAATGCCGTCATGGGATCGCTGTGCGCCTGCATTCCCGCCAACAGCGGAAACGCACAATCTTGCAATTCCATCATTACACCCGAGAGCGCTTTTTGTGCCTTCTCGTCCGCAATCTCCAGTAGCTGCAAAATTACCGGCTGGTCTTTGCCCAACATTTCTCCAGCGGCAATGCGAAATAGCAGCGCATAGCCAATTTGACCAGCAGCACCGGTGACTGCAACACGAACGGGTTTTTTACTCATGGGTTCACTCCAGTTTAGACAAGTTAAAACTTTTCAGCACATTGATACTAGATGGGTGCATTCTTTATGTCCCAAATATCAAGGCGCTTACGGCACAGCAAAAGATACCTAGAGTTTACCCTAATTAAGGAATACAGTCAATTTGTCTTATGTCTTATATAAGATATGATTTAGGGAAATTCATACGCCGTTTATAGTTATCCGAAATCACAAAAAAAGCACTCAACCCCAAAGAATGAAAGTCAAGTCCCAATTTTGCTGCAAATTCAGTTCAACAGATCAAGCCGTATTCCTTTGAATTTGGTTTGAATTTAACCCACGGCGCTCAGGCTAGAAGTT
>JBEIEP010000001.1:0-186701 GCA_040382935.1 Burkholderiaceae bacterium | reverse complement strand
TGCCAATGAAAAGCACGTCGCCTTGTCCACAGGCAAGCCCCGTGGATAACCCTGCAGCGGTGATAATCAACCTAGAGTCCGATCTGATCAGACTCTAATTCCAAGAACCTAAATGTGTCCGTGGAAACGGGGTAAGTCCAGCTTTTCTTCATGACATGCTTCCTTTCCCCTTGGGTGAAAATCATGCCGGATTTTTCTACTTCTGTACTGTCCAGAATTTTGGTGTAGGGTCATTTGGAGTGCCTAGCCTTCTTCTGGGGTGTCCGCATGGATGAACCCGCGTTCAAAGTCGATGGTCATCGCCTTGCGGGTAGTGACTTCGGGCGAGTTGAACAGGTGCTCAAAGTCCGAGATTTTCGGGTTGGTCAATGCAGCCTCCAAAGCCAGGTTCAGCGACAGTGCGCGCTGCTTCGCGATTGTGCAGTCTTTGGTACGCAGGCTGCGCCTGAGTTCGGATTTTCCTATATCTGCGCGCAGTGCTTTGGGAATGACCAGTCGGATGTAGTAGACGCCGCAGCGGTCGCGTGTGAGCCGAGGGGTTTTGATGCTCATGGGCAGTTCCTAAATGGAACTGGATGAGTGAAGTGGATGATAGCCAACCCCAGACCGGCTGGGAAGCCGCATGGGGCTTGGGTTTCAAAAAGTGGTGCGGCTGGCGGGGATCGAACCCACGACCCTTGGCTTCGGAGGCCAATACTCTATCCACTGAGCTACAGCCGCGTGCTGTGTTGGGCTTTAGATTGTAGGTGATGTTGTGGCCTGCACCCTTTGGTGCTGCGGGCTTTTCACGAAGGCAAATTGGGCCTCTAGTGCCGTGCTTGCAATGGCCTGGGGTTGCCATTGGCCCAACTCAACCATGTGCGATGCCAACAAAACATCTTGGGTGTGTACCAAGCCCAGCCCCAGATCGGTATGCAGTAGCAAATGGCCTTGCTCGTCTTGGTAGGCCGCCTTGAACTGGGCCGGCACACCTGTGTGGGAAACCACCCGCACGGTGCCGGATTGATGGTCCGATAGCGATTCAATCCGCCAAACCCAGGGGCTGGTTTCCAGCTCTACGTACACCCGCTGTGGCCCATTCTGAAAATACCATTGCCCGGATTCGTCGGCCTCGTAATTGCGCGCTATAAACGCGATTAATTTTTCGTGCGTCAGGCGTGAGCCTTTGGGGTGGGGGAACAGGCCTTGGGCTTGTATACGGTCATCGCGCATGTACCAGTCGCCCCGGTTGTCCAAGGCCAACCAACCATAGCAATTGGGCACGTTGGGCCACTTGGCCAGCGCTTGTTTGACGATGTCATCCATTGGGAATGCCGTTGGTAAAAGTGATTAAAGAGGGGTGACCAGCCAGTCGCAAACCTGCTGCGGCAAGGCGGAGAACCGCCCCGTGCCGGGGGCCGGAAACCCCACGTGCCCGCCGCGACTGGGTTGCCACAAACGCAGGTGTTGGTGATGTTGATGCAGACTGGGCAAGGACGCTGCCGGTACAAAGGGATCGTTCTGGGCATTGATAACAAGGCTGGGTACCTTTATCTTATGCAGGTGCGGTTTACTGGAGCAGCGCTGCCAGTAGTCCACAGCGTTTTTAAATCCATGGACAGGTGCGGTAAAGGCGTCGTCAAATTCACGTAGGGTGGTGGCCCGCATCACGGCATCCAGATCGAACAGCTTAGGGAAATTTTGGTGCCTGGCAAGTGCGCGGGGTTTCATGGTGCTCAGAAACATGCGGGTGTAGATTTGCTTGTTCAGGCCCACATCGATGGCAGTTGCACTGGCATGCAAATCTAGCGGAGCACTTATAGCCACTAGGGCCTTGACCGTTTGTTCTGCGCTCTGGCCTGCCTCTTGCGCCCAGCGCAGCAGTGCATTACCCCCCAAGGACACACCCACTGCCAGCATTGGTGCGGGTGTACCTTTTGTGCCGTGCATTCGCTTTGATTGAAACCGCTCCAGCATCCACCCCACCTCTTGGTAGTCGCCACTGTGGTAAGCCCTGGGTGCCCGGTTGAGCGGGCCACTACAGCCCCTAAAGTGCGGCACCGCAAAGTCCCATTGGCGTGCTGCTGCCACCCGGGCAAAGGCCTTGGCGTAATGGCTTTGGGCCGACCCCTCTAGTCCATGAAAAAGAACCAGCAGTGGGCGTTGTGGCGGGGCACCAGAGGCCGGCGTAGACGGCGCATCCAGCAACCAGTCCACATCCACAAAATCACCATCTGGCGTGTCCCAGCGCTCGCGCTGGTAGTGCACGGTGGCCTCCCAGTGTCGCCCCATGATGGCAGGCCACAGGGTTTGCAGGTTGCCACCGGGTAACCACCAGGGTGCCGTTGCATCCCCCAGTGCAGGTGCTGTATAAGCCACCACTGCCATGCCCTAGTGCAACGTCACCGACGCGGGTGGACTCAGTTGATCTTCTTCTGGGTCGGCGGCGCTGGCATGGTGGGTGACCATGCGCCAACCCTGAGGGGTTTGCATGTAGATGTTGGTGGCAATTACCAATATTTCATGAATTTGCCCGTTCTCGCCCGTCACATGGATGCGCTCCAGAACACTGTGCACTGCACCGGTCAATGAGTGAATGCTGTGCAAGCGTTCGGTGGTGATCAGCAGAGCACCATTGGCAAAGACCGATTCAAACACCTTACGCACATCCTCAAACCCCACCAAACGTTTGCCACCGGGGTGCACGCACACCACATCTTCGTCCTCTGCCCAGCACTGCATCAGCTGGTCCAGGTCGGCTTTTTGAAGTGCCTCGTAAAACTGGGCTTCCACTTCTTCAGCGCTTCCGGCAAAGAGGGGGGTGTTCGGGTTGAAAGCAGGCATAACCTCGATTGTGAAGCAAAAAAAAGCCTCTGCAAGCAGAGGCCTTATTGGGGCTGTGAAACGCTGGTTTAACGCTTTTGACGGAACTTGCGCAGTGCCGCAATTTGCGCCGCCACGGCATACAGTTCCGTTTGGGCCTTTGCCAAATCCAGTTCGCCTTTGGCGTTTTTGAGTGCTTCCTCGGCTTGCGCACGGGCGGCATTGGCTTTTTCTTCGTCCAGGTCTTTGCCGCGAATGGCGGTATCGGACAAAACGGTCACGTGGTTGGGTTGCACTTCAAGGATGCCACCGGCCACAAACACGAATTCCTCGGTACCGTCCACTTTCTTGATGCGCACCGACCCTGCCTTGATTTTTGAAATCAAAGGGGTGTGGCGTGGGTAAATGCCCAATTCGCCCGCTTCACCCGGCAGGGCCACAAATTGGGCCTGACCGGAGTAAATGGACGACTCGGCACAAACCACATCGACTTGCATAGTGCTGCTGGTCATGATGGTTGCCTTCTCAAACGATTAGACTTTTTTGGCTTTTTCAAACGCTTCGTCGATGGTGCCAACCATGTAGAAGGACTGCTCAGGCAGGTGGTCACACTCGCCCGATACGATCATCTTGAAGCCGCGAATGGTTTCGGCCAGAGGCACGTACTTGCCAGGGCTGCCGGTAAACACTTCAGCGACGTGGAAAGGCTGGCTCAAGAAACGCTGAATCTTACGAGCGCGGGCCACGGCCAGCTTGTCCTCAGGGGCCAAGTCGTCCATACCCATAATCGCAATGATGTCGCGCAGTTCGCGATAGCGTTGCAAAGTACCTTGCACAGCGCGGGCCGTTTCGTAGTGATCGGCACCCACCACCAGCGGGTCCAACTGGCGGCTGGTGGAGTCCAATGGGTCCACCGCAGGGTAGATACCCAGCGAGGCGATGTCACGAGACAACACCACAGTGGAATCCAAGTGAGCAAAGGTGGTAGCAGGGGAGGGGTCGGTCAAGTCATCCGCAGGCACGTAAACGGCCTGAATGGAGGTAATCGAACCCACTTTGGTAGAGGTAATGCGCTCTTGCAGGCGGCCCATTTCTTCGGCCAATGTGGGTTGGTAACCCACGGCAGAAGGCATACGACCCAGCAAGGCAGACACTTCGGTACCGGCCAAGGTGTAACGGTAGATGTTGTCCACAAAGAACAACACATCACGGCCTTCGTCACGGAAAGACTCAGCAATGGTCAAACCTGTTAAGGCCACGCGCAAGCGGTTGCCAGGAGGCTCGTTCATCTGACCATACACCATCGCCACTTTGGACTCTGGCAGGTTTTCTAGGTTCACCACGCCCGAATCGGCCATCTCGTGGTAGAAGTCGTTACCTTCACGGGTACGCTCGCCCACGCCGGCAAACACGGACAAACCGCTGTGCGCCTTGGCAATGTTGTTGATCAATTCCATCATGTTCACGGTTTTGCCCACACCGGCACCACCGAACAGACCCACTTTACCGCCTTTGGCAAACGGGCAAATCAAGTCAATCACTTTAATGCCGGTTTCTAGCAGTTCTTGCGAAGGGCTGAGTTCATCATAAGCAGGGGCTTTGCGATGGATAGAGGCCGTGTGCTCTTGGCTCACGGGGCCACGCTCGTCAATGGGCGTGCCCAGCACGTCCATAATGCGGCCCAAGGTGGCTTTGCCCACGGGCACGGTGATCGCCTTGCCCGTGTTGCTCACGATCAGTCCGCGACGCAAACCGTCTGACGAACCCAGCGCAATGGTACGCACCACGCCGTCGCCAAGCTGCTGTTGCACCTCTAGGGTTAATGCAGAGCCATCCATTTTGAGGGCGTCATACACTTTGGGCATCTGGTCGCGTGGGAACTCCACGTCAACTACAGCACCGATACATTGAACAATTTTTCCTTGGGCTTGAGCCATTTTTTCGCTCCCTTAAATTTGAATCTTGGTGTGCGGTCAGAATTAACCGCTGATCGCCGCTGCGCCTGAAACGATTTCAGACAGTTCTTTGGTGATCGCTGCCTGGCGGGTTTTGTTGTAAACCAGCTTGAGTTCATTGATCACATTACCTGCGTTGTCGGTCGCCGCTTTCATGGCCACCATACGCGCAGCGTGTTCGGAGGCCATGTTTTCAGCCACGGCCTGGTAGACCAGTGCTTCAACATAACGTACCAACAAATCGTCAATGACCGACTGAGCGTCAGGCTCGTACAGATAATCCCACGAGGCTTTGCCCATGCTGGCCTTGGTTTCTTCGGCCATTTTGGCGGCAGACAAAGGTAGCAACTGGGAGACCGTGGGGTCCTGCTTCATGGTGCTGACAAAATCGTTGTAGCAAAGATAGACCGCACTGAGCTCACCTTTGGCGTAAGCATCGAGCAGGGTCTTGACAGGTCCTATCAGTTTTTCAAGATGCGGTTTGTCGCCCAAGTGGGTCACATGGGACACCACCTTAACGCCAACCCGGTTTAAAAACCCCAAGCCCTTGCTACCAATTGCCACAGCATGGGCCTGTTGACCGGCAGCTTGGGCTTCACGCAACTTATTGGTGACCGACCGTAGCAAATTGGTGTTCAGACCGCCGCACAAACCCTTGTCTGTGGTGACCACAATAAAACCCACGGCCTTGCCGTCGCTGGGTTTCATAAAGGCGTGCACATACTCGGGGTTGGCTTGTCCAAGGTGGCTGGCGATATTGCGAATTTTTTCGGCGTAGGGACGCGCGGCACGCATACGTTCTTGTGCCTTGCGCATCTTAGAGACCGAAATCATCTCCATCGCCTTGGTGATCTTCTTGGTGTTTTCCACCGATTTGATCTTCGTGCGTAGTTCCTTGCCTGATGCCATCTATGGCTCCTAGTTGGTCAGGGTCAAATCAAGCAAAGGTGGCTTTGAATGCCTGGGTCGCTGCTGTCAGTTCAGCCTCGGCATCCTTGTCCATGGCCTTGCTGGATTCCAGCTTGGCCAACAATGCCGCGTGCTTGTCTTTCAGGTAGGCGTGCAGACCGTGCTCAAAAGAGAGCACTTTCTTGATCTCTACGCTGTCCATAAACCCTTTGTTGACGGCAAACAACGAGGCTGCCATCAAGCTGATGGGCAAGGGGCTGTACTGGGCTTGCTTGAGCAATTCAGTCACGCGCGCACCACGGTCCAACTGTTTACGGGTGGATTCGTCCAGGTCAGAGGCAAACTGCGCAAACGCGGCCAACTCACGGTACTGCGCCAAGTCGGTACGAATACCACCGGACTGACCTTTGATGATTTTGGTTTGTGCGGCAGAACCCACGCGAGACACCGAAATACCGGCGTTAATCGCAGGACGGATACCGGCGTTAAACAAGTTGGTTTCTAAGAAGATCTGACCGTCGGTAATCGAAATCACGTTGGTTGGCACGAAGGCCGACACGTCACCCGCTTGGGTTTCGATGATAGGCAGTGCGGTGAGCGAACCGGTTTTACCCTTGACTTCACCTTTGGTGAACGCCTCAACATACTCGGCGTTCACACGGGCCGCACGCTCTAGCAGACGGCTGTGGAGGTAGAACACGTCGCCAGGGTAGGCTTCGCGGCCCGGTGGGCGGCGCAGCAACAAGGACACTTGGCGGTAAGCCACCGCTTGTTTGGACAAATCGTCATAAACGATCAAGGCGTCTTCACCGCGGTCGCGGAAATATTCGCCCATGGTACAGCCCGAATAGGCCGCCACATACTGCATGGCCGCTGATTCAGAGGCAGAGGCTGCCACCACGATGGTGTAGGCCATAGCGCCTGCTTGTTCTAGCGCGCGCACCACGTTTTTGATGGACGAAGCCTTTTGGCCAATCGCCACGTACACGCAGGTCATGTTCTGACCTTTTTGGTTGATGATGGCGTCGATCGCAACGGCCGTTTTACCGGTTTGGCGGTCACCAATGATCAACTCACGTTGGCCGCGTCCGATAGGCACCATAGAGTCAATGGATTTAAGGCCTGTTTGCATAGGCTGATCCACCGATTTACGGGCAATCACGCCTGGCGCGACTTTTTCAATCACGTCGGTCATTTTGGCGTTGACTGGGCCTTTGCCGTCAATGGGTTGACCCAGGGCATTGACCACGCGTCCGATCAATTCGGGGCCTACAGGCACCTCAAGAATACGACCGGTACATTTAACGGTTTGGCCTTCAGAGATGTGCTCGTATTCGCCCAAAATAACGGCGCCTACAGAGTCACGTTCCAAGTTCAAGGCCAAGCCAAAGGTGGCGGTGCCGTCTGCAGTGGGTGCAAACTCAAGCATCTCACCCTGCATCACGTTAGACAAACCATGTACACGGCAGATGCCGTCGGTGACAGACACCACGGTGCCTTGGTTGCGAATGTCAGCGTGGGCGGACATTCCTTCGATACGGCCTTTCAGCAGTTCGGAAATTTCAGCGGGATTGAGTTGCATGCCTCGTTCCTTCCTTTAGGTTTTTGCAGTCAACGCACTAGGCGCTGAGTGCGACTTTCATTTGTTCCAAGCGGGCTTTGACCGAAGTGTCTAACACCTCGTCTCCGACGACGGCGCGAATGCCGCCGATCAATTCAGGGTCCACCGTGACAGTGGCATTCAAGGGCCGTCCAAAACGCTTCTCTAGCAGAGATTTAACGTCTGCCACGGCCGAATCATCCAGCGCAAAGGCGCTGTAAATCATGACATCATCCGTGCCGCTAGCTTTGTTTTTGAGCGCTTGAAACTGCTGGGCGATTTCTGGCAGGACGTTGACCCGGCCATTGTCGATCACAGTGCGTACAAAGTTGCCACCTTTGTCAGACAAAACCACCTTGGCCACGCCCACTAACAGGTCATAGACTTGTTCGGGCTGGGTGTTGGGGTTGCCTACAAAGGCTTGCAACTGGGCGTCATTGGCAACCGCAGCGACCGCGTTTAACCATTCAGAGGTACCGGTCAGGTCGGCCTGAGTCGCCTTGAACAGTGCTTCTGCGTAGGGCCTGGCAATGGTAGCAAGTTCAGCCATGGTTCACCCTTATCACAGCTCAGCCTTGAGCCTGCCAAGCAGGTCGGCATGCACGCTGGGGTTCACCTCTTTACGGAGAATTTGCTCAGCGCCTTTAACGGCCAGTGCAGCGACTTGCTCACGCAGAGCCTCACGTGCTCTAACGGTTTGCTGGTCGGCTTCTGCTTTGGCAGCGGCCAATACCTTGTTACCTTCTTCTGTCGCTTTGGCCTTGGCTTCTTCGACAATGGCAACGGCTCTGCGCTCGGCGTCGGCCAGACGGGCCTGCGTTTCGACACGAGATTTGGCCAGCTCTTCTTCAATGCGCCGATTGGCCGTGGCAAGTTCTGCCTTGGCTTGATCAGCAGCGGCCAGACCGGCTGCGGTTTTCGAAATGCGTTCGTCCAGTGCTTTAGCGATAGGCGGCCACACGAACTGCTTCGTGAAGAGTACCAATAGCATAAAAACAATGATCTGGACAATCAGGGTTGCGGTAATGCTCACGGCAACAACCTTTCAGAGTTCAGGTTTTTGAATGGAGCGAATTACTTGAGGACGAAGGGGTTGGCGAATGCAAACATCATCGCAATACCGACACCGATCAAGAAGGCAGCGTCGATCAGACCGGCCAGCAAGAACATTTTGGTTTGCAATTCGTTCATGAGTTCGGGTTGGCGAGCGGCCGCTTCAAGGTATTTGCTACCCATGATGCCGATACCAATACAAGCGCCAACAGCGCCCAATCCAATGATCAAGCCAGCGGCGAGTGCGACAAAACCTAGTACGTGTTCCATTTATAGCTCCTGATTAAATAAAAAAAGAAAAGAAAACAAAAGAAAGTCGAAAATCAATTAATGCTTGTCGTGGGCCTGCCCAATGTAGACCAGGGTCAACATCATGAAAATGAACGCTTGCAACGCCACAATCATGATGTGGAAGATGGCCCAGATGGTTCCGGCAATGACCTGCCCAATCGGCAACAACACACCGGACAGCGTCAAGGCAGCAGTGCCACCCATGAGCGCAATCAGCATGAACACCAGTTCACCGGCGTACATATTGCCAAAAAGTCGCATGCCATGGGAGACGGTTTTGGCGATAAATTCAATGATTTGGAATACAAAATTGAAGGGCCAAAGAATAGGGTGGGCACCGAAAGGCGCGGTGATCAACTCATGGAACCAGCCACCGGCGCCTTTGATTTTGATGTTGTAGTAAATGCACAAAATCAGTACCGATACCGACAATCCCAGAGTGATGGATAAATCAGCGGTGGGAACCACGCGCATATAGGCATGGTGGGGGTCATGACCCATGGCCGCGTAGATCTTCTCCCAAATCACAGGGAACAAATCCACCGGGATGAAGTCCATGGCGTTCATGAGGAACACCCAAACAAATACGCTCAGGGCCAACGGGGCTACCAATTTACGGCTTTCGGCGTTATGAATAATGCTTTTGGCTTGGGTATCCACCATCTCGACCAAGATCTCAACCGCAGCTTGGAATCGGCTTGGTACCCCTGAAGTGGCCTTTTTTGCTGCTTTCCATAGAAAGAAGCTACCGAGCACACCGGTCAAGATGGACCAAAAGATGGAGTCAAGGTTAAGAACTGAAAAATCAACCACGCCTTTGGCGGTGTGATTTTGAAAATGCGTCAAATGATGGACGATGTATTCGCCAGCGGTGGGTCCGTGTTCAGCAGCCATCTGAAAATTCCATTTGTATCTACTTTACGTTCTGTTTGGGCTGCAAAAAAGCAACGCCCAAATAGACCTTCATTGTCACAACAAGCCCGATCAAAAGACCAGGCCAGCTTAAATCTTCAATTAGCTTGGGTGCCACCATCAACATGGCAACCGAGCTAACAATTTTGACCAGCTCCCAAAAGAAAAAACCAAACACGGCAACGCCGACATGGATTTTCGTAACAGGGCTCATCAGGCCACGGGCCAACAAGGCCGCAGGCAAGATGACGGTCAACGCGCCGTAACCAACCGAGAGAGCGATCCCGACCCGAGCCGGGAAGAGCACCCACGCTGCCAGTGTAAGAAGCGTGCCCAAAGCAATTTGTGCAAATATGACACGCCAAGGTGAAATGAAATGCTGCTTTGCTCTGAGCGCCGCGGCCTCCTCCTTGGTTAAGGGCTTGAACTGCGGCTCTTGGTCTGAATAATCTTGCTTGCCCGGCATGTTAAGGGTGTTTATTGACATCAGCTTTACACGTAAATGACTGCACTGCCTGTGTCAGGTGACCTCTCCCAACTCAACCGTTGTCGCAAAAAAGTTCAAGGCGGATTATAGCTTGGAAAACACCGCGAACGGGTAATAACCCTAATCTGGCGTTGCAGAGGTTCCCCTAAGGCGCCAGTCGGACTTTCTCCCATTTCCCATCCGCCAACTTGCGGTAGGCGATACGGTCGTGAAGTCGGCTCTCCCGGCCCTGCCAAAACTCCCAGTAATCGGGCTGCAGACGGTAACCGCCCCAGTGCGGTGGGCGTGGTGGATTGAGTAGGTACTTGGCAGCATAGGCGGCGGCATTGGCTACCAGTACACTGCGGCCGGATATCTGACTGGACTGGGGTGAGGCCCATGCCCCAATGCGACTTTGAAGCGGCCGGGTTAAATAGTAGGCATCGCTTTCTTGTGCTGGAATGATGTCCACCGTGCCCTCTATGCGGACCACTCGCTCCAACTCCACCCAGTGAAATTGAAGTGCCGCGTGGGGGTTGGCGGCCAATTCAGCGCCCTTGCGGCTTTCGTAATTGGTGAACCAGGTTAAGCCTGTGGGGCCAAAGTCCTTGAGTAAAACAATGCGGGTGCTGGGCCGCGATTGGGGCGAGCAGGTGGCCAGTGTCATAGCGTTGGGTTCTGGGATACCACTTTGGACGGCCGCGTCGAGCCATTGTGCAAACTGACCAACCGGATCGACAGCGGAGTCCGCCCTGTCCAGTCGCCCCCTGCTGTAGTTTTTACGCATATCAGATAGTGAATTCATGTATAAATGGTAACCGCCTTACGGCGTGCAAAGTGATTGGGATGCAGGGGTGCCCCCTTATTCGCCATGCACCTGCCTTATTCGTTAGCGGGCTAAAAAAATATGGCAAAGCATCCAAAACTGTGTCATAATCAGCGGCTCAGCTTGCAACAAAGCCTTGATTGGTTTACAGGCAGTTTCTGGTTTTGAATGTGTGCAATACGTGCCGTTCGCCTCGCTGCTCTGTATTTAGGTTTTGTTCTAGTGAGCTGTTTATCTGCCCAGCAGAGGCGTTACAAATGGTTTGTAGCGTTGATGACGGGCCCAAGACTGATCGAGGTATTCGTTCGTTGTGTTGATGGGTCACTGGCCTGCAGCGCGAAGTGTGCGAATTCTTTGGTGCAAGTTGGGAATATTTGAAATGATTCAAACTGAAACACGGTTAGATGTTGCCGATAACACCGGCGCCAAGTCCGTCCTTTGCATCAAGGTGCTGGGTGGTTCAAAGCGTCGCTATGCCAGCGTTGGTGATGTTATCAAGGTAAGTATTAAAGAGGCCGCGCCCCGTGGGCGCGTCAAAAAGGGCGAGATCTATAGCGCAGTGGTAGTTCGTACCGCTAAGGGTATTCGCCGTGCTGACGGCTCCTTGGTGAAGTTCGACGGCAATGCCGCGGTTCTGCTAAACGCCAAGCTTGAGCCAATTGGTACCCGTATCTTTGGACCTGTCACGCGTGAATTGCGCACTGAGAAGTTCATGAAGATCGTTTCCTTGGCTCCCGAAGTATTGTAAGGAGCGGTCGATGAATAAAATTCGTACGGGTGACGAAGTAATCGTCATAGCGGGAAAAGACAAAGGCAAGCGCGGCAAGGTAGTTGCTCGAGCCAGCGAATCTAAAGTGCTGGTGGAGGGTGTTAATGTGGTAAAGCGCCACACCAAGCCTAATCCCATGAAAAATGAGACGGGTGGCAAGATTGAAAAATCTATGCCTATTGATCAGTCCAATGTGGCGATTTTCAATGTCGCTACGGGAAAGATGGATCGTGTTGGCATCAAGCTGGCTGCCGATGGTAAGCGCGTTCGTGTTTACAAGTCCAACGGCGAAGAAATTAAGGTGGCATGAACATGGCTCGACTTCAGCAACATTATCGCGAAAAGGTCGTTAAAGACCTGATGGACAAGTTTGGCTACACGTCCGTTATGGAGGTGCCTCGCTTTACCAAAATCACGCTTAACATGGGTGTCAGTGAGGCTGTCTCCGACAAAAAAGTCATGGATAGCGCTGTGGGTGATTTGACTAAAATCGCAGGGCAAAAACCTGTGGTGACCTTGGCCAAAAAGCCAATCGCTGGATTCAAGATCCGTCAAGGTCAGGCTATCGGTTGTATGGTGACCTTGCGTGGTGTCAAGATGTGGGAATTCTTGGACCGTTTTATCAATATCTCGCTGCCCCGCGTGCGCGACTTCCGTGGTATTTCAGGTCGTTCGTTTGATGGTCGTGGGAACTACAACATCGGCGTGAAAGAGCAAATCATTTTCCCCGAAATTGAATACGACAAAGTGGATGCCGTTCGTGGATTGAACATCAGTATCACCACGACCGCAAAATCGGACGACGAGTGTAAAGCCCTGCTTTCCGCTTTTAAATTCCCCTTTAAGAATTGAGGTGACTTGTGGCAAAAATGGCATTAATCGAGCGTGAGCTCAAGCGTGACAAGTTGGTTGCAAAGTTCGCCAAAAAGTACGCCGAACTAAAAGGCGCTAGCAAAGACGCGAAGCTGACTGAAGACGAGCGTGCACAAGCGCGCTTGGCGTTACAAAAGCTGCCGCGCAATGCGAACCCAACACGCCAGCGTAACCGTTGTGCGATCACGGGTAGGCCGCGTGGCACATTCCGTCAGTTTGGTCTGGCGCGTGCAAAAATCCGTGAAATGGCATTCAATGGTGATATCCCTGGTATCACCAAGGCCAGCTGGTAATAGGACGGGAGAATATATATGAGCATGAGTGACCCTATTGCCGATCTCTTGACCAGGATTCGCAACGCGCAAATGGTTGCAAAGACAACCGTTTCTGTGTCGTCTTCGAAAGTCAAAGTTGCAATCGCCCAAGTACTGAAGGACGAGGGCTATATCGAAAATTTTAAGGTCAGCACCGAAGGTGGTAAATCAGAGCTGGAAATAGCGCTGAAGTACTACGCCGGTCGGCCGGTTATTGAGCGCATTGAACGGGTTTCACGGCCTGGTCTGCGTATTTACAAAGGCCACGATGCGATCCCTCAAGTGATGAATGGCTTGGGTGTTGCAATTGTCACCACGCCGAAAGGCGTCATGACGGACCGCAAGGCGCGGGCTGTCGGTGTGGGTGGCGAAGTCTTGTGCTACGTCGCTTGATTGAGTGGCATTGAGGAGTATTTAAGATGTCACGTATTGGAAAAATTCCGGTCGTTGTACCGGCAGGTGTGCAGGTTGCTTTTGAAGCGGGCCACATCAATGTAAAAGGCGCGGGTGGTCAACTGTCCATGCCTATGAATACCATGGTTCAGTTGTCGGATGACAACGGTACCTTGACCTTTGTTCCTGTCAATGAATCCCGTGAGTCGGATGCAATGGCTGGTACCATGCGTCAATTGGTCAACAACATGGTCAACGGCGTGACCAAAGGTTTTGAGAAAAAACTTAACCTGGTCGGTGTCGGTTTTCGTGCGCAAGCCAGTGGTGACAAGCTCAATCTCGCGATTGGCTTTTCCCATCCCGTCAATAAACAAATGCCAGCTGGTATTCGGGTAGAAACACCTTCGCAGACGGAGATCGTCGTCAAAGGTGCCGATCGTCAGCAGGTCGGGCAAATTGCAGCAGAGATCCGGGCCATTCGTCCCCCGGAGCCTTACAAGGGCAAGGGTATCCGTTATTCGGACGAGAAAATTTCTCTCAAAGAGACCAAGAAGAAATAAGGATCTGCATCATGTTAACCAAGAAAGAGCAGCGCCTACGTCGGGCACGTCAAACCCGCATTCGCATCGCGCAACAAGGCATCGCACGTCTTACCGTCAATCGTACCAATTTGCATATTTACGCCAGCGTAATTTCTGGCGACGGTGCAAGCGTCGTGGCCACTGTTTCCACTGTGTCTGCTGAGATGCGTGCCAGCTTGGGAGGCTCGGGAAAAGGGGCAACAACCGGCGCGGCGCAGATGGTAGGCAAGGCGATTGCAGAGAAGGCCAAGGCCGCTGGAATCGAGAAAGTCGCTTTTGACCGTGCTGGGTTTGCGTACCACGGGCGAGTCAAGGCGCTGGCCGAAGCGGCTCGTGAAGCTGGTTTGCAATTCTGATCAGACTGGAAAAAGTTATGGCAAAAGTTCAAGCAAAAATGCAGGGTAAGACCGAGGGTCCTGAAGACGGTCTGCGCGAAAAGATGATCGGTATCAACCGCGTCACAAAAGTGGTGAAAGGCGGTCGTATTTTGGGATTCGCCGCACTTACTGTAGTGGGCGATGGTGACGGTCGTATCGGCATGGGTAAGGGTAAATCCAAAGAGGTGCCTTCTGCCGTTCAAAAGGCGATGGAAGAAGCCCGTCGTCGGCTTTTCAAAGTCAGCCTGAAGAATGGTACCCTGCATCACACGGTGTTGGGCCAGCATGGCGCTGCGCAGGTGATGATGTCGCCCGCTCCTAAAGGAACCGGAATTATTGCTGGTGGTCCTATGCGTGCCGTGTTTGAGGTGGTGGGGATTACCGATGTGGTCGCGAAGAGCCACGGTTCGTCCAACCCCTACAACATGGTCAGGGCAACATTGGATGCACTGCGGCGGTCCACCACCGCTTCAGAAGTGGCTGCCAAACGCGGCAAAAGCGTTGAAGATATTTTGGCCTGAGAGGATTTGATCATGACACAACAGGCAACTGTAACTGTTCAACTGGTGCGTAGCCCTATTGGCTGCAAGCGCGATCATCGCGACACCGTACGTGGCCTTGGGCTGCGTAAACTAAACAGCGTTAAGCAATTGGAAGACACACCTGCCGTACGCGGCATGATTAACAAGATCAGTTATCTGGTCAAGGTGCTTTAAGAGGCAAATATGGAACTAAACAGCATTAAGCCTGCAGCAGGCGCCAAGCATGCCAAGAGGCGTGTTGGTCGCGGTATCGGTTCGGGGTTGGGTAAGACCGCAGGCCGAGGCCATAAAGGGCAAAAATCTCGCACGGGCGGTTATCACAAAGTAGGTTTTGAGGGCGGTCAGATGCCCTTGCAACGGCGTTTGCCTAAACGTGGATTTAAATCGCAACAACTGCAATTCAACGCTGAAATTACCCTTAGCGACTTGAACAGTCTGGATGTTGGCAGCATTGATCTACTAAGCCTTAAAGCAGCGGGTTTGGTTGGTGAAATGTCCAAGACTGTCAAGGTCATTAAAACCGGTTCTGTCGATAAAGCCTATCAGCTCAATGGAATTGGGGCAACTGCCGGTGCCAAAGCTGCGATCGAAGCGGCTGGCGGCTCGGTCGCCTAAGTTTAGACTGTAGCAAGGATTTTTGTGGCGACTTCTAACAAAACATTAGCATCGGGTAAATCAGGCGAGTTGAGAAATCGCCTGTTGTTTTTGCTCGGGGCTTTGTTTGTCTACCGTTTGGGGACGCATATTCCTGTTCCAGGAATTGACCCTGACCAGTTGTCCAGTCTGTTTAACAATCAGTCTGGTGGACTCTTGAACATGTTCAACATGTTTTCGGGTGGAGCCTTGTCACGTTTCTCGCTTTTCGCCTTGGGCATCATGCCCTATATCTCAGCTTCGATCATCATGCAGCTGTTGGGCTATGTGGTGCCCAGCTTCGAGCAGCTGAAAAAGGAAGGTGAAGCTGGCAGGCGCAAGATCACCCAGTACACCCGTTATGGAACAGTGGGGTTGGCATTGTTTCAGTCCTTGGGCATCGCCGTGGCATTGGAAAGTACGCCGGGCTTGGTGTTAGATCCGGGGATGGGGTTTCGCATGGCAACTGTGGTTAGCCTGACTGCCGGGACCATGTTCTTGATGTGGTTGGGTGAACAAATCACCGAGCGCGGGTTAGGTAACGGAATTTCCATCATCATTTTTGCAGGCATTGTTGCGGGTTTACCGTCTGCAGTAGCGGGGCTTTTGGAATTGGTCAACACCGGTGCGATGAATCCGCTGATTGCGCTACTGATTGTCATTTTGGTGGTGGCAGTGACCTATGCGGTGGTGTTCATTGAGCGCGGTCAGCGCAAGATACTGGTCAATTACGCTAGGCGCCAAGTGGGTAACAAAGTGATGGGTGGTCAGTCCTCTCACCTGCCTTTGAAACTAAACATGGCCGGTGTAATCCCCCCTATTTTTGCCTCTTCTATTATTTTGCTGCCAGCCACTGTTGTGGGATGGTTTAGCACCGGAGATACTTGGTTTCAACGAGGTCTGAAGGATGTTGCTTCGGCATTGTCCCCGGGTCAACCGCTATATGTGATGTTGTACGCGGCCATGATTGTGTTTTTCTGCTTTTTCTATACTGCGTTGGTGTTTAACAGCAGGGAAACGGCTGACAACCTTAAGAAAAGTGGTGCATTTGTTCCCGGTATCCGTCCTGGCGACCAAACAGCTAAATACCTGGATAAAATACTGCTCCGTCTGACTTTCGTCGGCGCTATCTACATCACTGTCGTATGTTTGTTACCTGAGTTTTTGATCCTCAAATACAACGTGCCGTTTTATTTCGGCGGGACATCGTTGTTGATCATCGTAGTGGTCACTATGGATTTCATGGCGCAGGTACAAAATCACATGATGTCGCAGCAGTACGAGTCCTTGCTTAAAAAAGCTAATTTCAAAACGAATTAAAGGGCTTCAACGGATGTCCAAGGACGATGTTATTCAGATGCAGGGTGAGGTTCTTGAGAACCTTCCTAACGCGACCTTTAGGGTCAAACTTGAAAACGATCATGTCGTTTTAGGGCATATTTCAGGAAAAATGCGTATGCATTACATTCGCATTCTTCCGGGTGATAAGGTGACGGTAGAGCTAACGCCTTATGACCTTAGTAGGGCAAGAATCGTGTTTCGCGCAAAGTAATTGGCGCAAACAGACCACTCGTTTATTGGGAGTAAATTATGAAAGTTTCGGCTTCGGTAAAGAAAATTTGCCGCAACTGCAAGATTATTCGCCGCAAAGGCGTGGTGCGTGTGATCTGTACAGATCCACGCCATAAGCAGCGCCAAGGTTAATGACTCAGATATTTGAAGGACGCAAATGGCACGTATAGCAGGTATTAACATCCCTCAGCACCAACATGCTGAGATCGGTTTGACCGCGATTTTTGGTATCGGTCGGACCCGGGCACGCAAGATATGCGAGGCCTGTGGCATTCCTTATTCCAAAAAGGTCAAAGATTTGACTGATTCGGATCAAGAGAAAATCCGCGATCAAATCGCTTTGTTTACCATTGAGGGTGATCTTCGCCGTGAAACCACAATGAGTATCAAGCGTCTCATTGACATCGGTTGTTACCGTGGTTTTCGGCATCGTCGTGGCCTGCCTGTTCGGGGTCAGCGCACACGCACCAATGCCAGAACCCGTAAAGGGCCGCGTCGTGCAGCCCAAGCCTTGAAGAAATAATTAGTTGCGAGAATCAGAATATGGCAAAAGCTCCCAGCAATAGCGCGTCCCAGCGTGTTCGTAAAAAAGTTCGCAAGAACGTTGCCGATGGCATCGCACACGTGCATGCGTCGTTTAACAACACCATCATCACCATTACCGATCGCCAAGGCAACTCTTTGTCCTGGGCCTCTTCGGGTGGTCAAGGATTCAAGGGTTCGCGTAAATCCACTCCATTCGCTGCGCAGGTGGCCTCCGAAGTGGCTGGTCGTGCAGCGATTGAACAGGGTATCAAAAACCTTGATGTAGAGATCAAAGGTCCAGGTCCAGGCCGTGAATCGTCGGTCCGCGCACTTGGTTCTTTGGGAATTCGTATCACGTCTATCTCTGACGTGACACCAGTCCCGCACAACGGTTGCCGCCCTCAAAAGCGTCGCCGTATTTAATCTTCCAAAAAGCCCACTGCCAGTGGGCGCTTGCGCTCGCTGGCTCCTGTCGTTGAATCGGCAGCAGTTCATTTTTAAAGGAAAACACCGTGGCACGTTATCTAGGCCCTAAGGCCAAACTATCCCGCCGTGAAGGCACTGACCTGTTTCTGAAAAGCGCGCGACGCGCCATTGGCGACAAGGCAAAATTTGATTCCAAACCAGGTCAGCATGGCCGCACCTCTGGTGCACGTACGTCTGATTTTGGCTTGCAGTTGCGCGAAAAGCAAAAAGTCAAGCGTATGTACGGTGTGTTGGAGCGGCAGTTTCGTCGCTACTTTGCTCAAGCCGACCAGATCAAGGGCAACACGGGTGCCAACCTGTTGATGTTGTTAGAAAGTCGTTTGGACAACGTGGTGTACCGCATGGGCTTTGGCTCTACTCGTGCTGAGGCGCGTCAATTGGTGTCGCACAAGGCTATTACCGTTAATGGCCATTACCTTAACATTCCGTCCTATCAAGTTAAAGTGGGCGATGTGGTGGCGGTGCGCGAGAAATCCAAGAAGCAAAACCGCGTTGTAGAAGCCTTGCAATTGGCACAACAACTGGGTCTACCTTCGTGGGTTGATGTGAATGTTGAAAAGGTCGAAGGGGTGTTTAAGAAAGCTCCTGACCGTGACGAGTTTGCGTCGGATGTCAACGAGTCGTTGATCGTTGAGATGTATTCGCGCTAATCTGATTGGTTTCGTTTGAATGGGTTCCTTTTTAGCAGGGCACTGCTGAATCGGCGCTTCACCAGCCTTACCGGTGTAACGAACCGAGGGTATTGAGAGGAAGACTATATGCAAACAAATTTATTGAAACCCAAAAACATCCACGTAGAGCAAATCGGCGTTAACAAGGCCAAGGTCACCCTAGAGCCCTTTGAGCGTGGTTATGGGCATACCCTAGGCAATGCGCTGCGCCGGGTCTTGTTGTCGTCTATGGTGGGTTATGCCGCTACAGAGACCACTATCGCTGGTGTTCTGCATGAGTATTCGTCGATTGATGGCGTGCAAGAAGACGTTGTCAATTTGCTGCTCAATCTGAAAGGCGTTGTGTTTAAGTTGCACAACCGCGATGAAGTTACCTTGAGTCTGCGTAAAGATGGGGAAGGTCCTGTGACTGCAGGCGACATTCAGACGCCCCACGACGTTGAAATTATCAATCCTGGTCATGTGATTGCGCACCTTTCGCACGGCGGTAAGCTGGACATGCAGATCAAGGTTGAAAAAGGTCGCGGCTATGTGCCTGGTACTGTTCGTCGCTATGCCGACGAGCCCATGAAGTCCATTGGGCGCATCGTGCTGGATGCATCGTTTTCACCGGTTTCCCGTGTGAGCTATACCGTTGAGAGTGCACGTGTTGAACAGCGCACTGATCTGGACAAGCTGGTCATGGAGATCGAAACCAATGGTGCACTGAACGCTGAGGAAGCGGTTCGCATGTCAGCCAAGATTTTGGTTGAACAGTTGGCTGTATTTGCTCAGCTAGAAGGTAGCGAATTGGCTGCCTTTGATTCGCCTGCTCCACGTGGCAGCGCCCAACAATTTGCGCCGTTGTTACTGCGCCCGGTTGATGAGCTTGAACTCACGGTTCGCTCGGCCAATTGCTTGAAAGCTGAAAACATTTATTACATTGGAGACCTTATTCAGCGTTCTGAAAATGAACTGCTCAAAACGCCTAACTTAGGCCGTAAATCACTCAATGAAATCAAAGAAGTGCTGGCTTCCCGTGGTCTGACCCTGGGTATGAAGCTGGATAACTGGCCCCCAGCGGGTTTGGATAAGTATTGATAGATAAGTTGAGAATACCCATCTATCGATCTCATCAAATGGGCAGTACCTGATACGGCTGCCCGGACATTCATAAAAAGGAACTTAATATGCGTCACGGTCACGGACTAAGAAAATTGAATCGTACCAGCTCCCACAGGCTGGCGATGTTGCAAAACATGATGAACTCGCTGATTGAGCACGAGGTGATCAAGACCACTTTGCCCAAGGCTAAAGAGTTGCGTCGCGTCATTGAGCCAATGATCACCTTGGCAAAAGAACCTACCTTGGCGAATCGCCGACTGGTGTTTAACCGCTTGCGTAGCCGCGACAGCGTTACCAAACTGTTTAACGTACTGGGCCCCCTGTCTAAGAGCCGCCCAGGCGGTTACACACGTATACTGAAAATGGGTTTTCGCGTTGGCGATAACGCACCCATGGCATTGGTGGAATTGGTCGACAGACCTGTGCAAGCAAGCCCGGATTCGGCGTCTTAATTCGAACTATCCTAGGATAATCACCCGTTTGGTGCTAGAATAACCCTCTTGACGCGCGGTGGAGCAGCTTGGTAGCTCGTTGGGCTCATAACCCAAAGGTCGCAGGTTCAAATCCTGCCCGCGCAACCAAAAAATCCCGATTTATCGGGTTTTTTTTCGTCTGCTTGATTAGTGCGATTTCTCTTGAGCGTTTGCCTCTAGGATTTCCGTAGCGCTACGCCAATGTTGCATTACGGTTCGCATTGTTTCAAGTTGTTGCAAAAAGTGTCGACATTGCTTGCAAACCACAAGATGTAGCTTGAGTTGCAGCCATTCAGCGGTTCCCAACGATCGATCTAGGGAGTCGCTAATGACGCGTGCCGCTTCTTCACAGTTCATCCCGATTCTCATGTGACCCCCTTTGGTTCTTTGTCAAACCACCGCAGTTCTAGGCAGACGCGCAGGCGCATACGAGCACGGTGAAGCATGACATGCAGGTTAGTCGATGAAATGTCCAATTGCTTACATATTTCTGCGCTGGACAGCTCTAGCCATTCACGCATCATAAATATCCGCGATAGCTGGGGCGGCAACTGTTCAACACAGGTATCTAGCACCAGAAAGAACTGCTTAGATTGCAGCGTGTCAGACGGACTAGGCCAGGAGTTCACGGGCGCGCCAAAGTGACCGTCAGGTTCAAAGGTTTCAGTCGCCAAGGCCCTGTCTTGTTCATCGGGCGCGCAGTCTCCTTCAAAAACCAAATTCTTGTTGGCTCTGTATTGGTCCAGTATTTTGAATTTCAGAATACCCACCAAATAGGTTTTGAGCTCAGACTTTCCACCATAGGCATCGGGTTTAGAAAGCGCAGCGACTATGGCTTCTGATACAGCGTCTTCAGCTTTACAGGTATCGCGCAATTGCAGTTGTGCGTACCTTAGCAGATAAGGTCTCAGGGCATTGACGCTCAGGTCAAAAGGTGCTTGCGAGGTAGTCATAGTCTTAGCATATCGCAGTTTTACAGATTCTATTTGCGCAAGATAGAGCACGGAAAAGAGTGAGATTACGTGCCTAACTTTTGTAATCCCAGTGCCTAAACGGTCTGCTCAATGATGCTTTGCCAATTGGACTGGCAACCTGGAGTCGCCCCAATTTTGGGGATGTCAAGATCAGCACCGTCAAATTCTTCTTCGGGGATTGCCGTTGCACGTGCATGGATAACAAGCAAAAATTACGCCCACCTACATTTGTGCGAAGCACATGAAGTCGTATGAATGTGTTGTGGCGGTGACTCAAAAGGGTGCAAAAATAGGACAATCAAACATTGCGAAGCGAGTTTTGCATAGATTCCTAAAGTTTCAGATCGTTCTTGCGCATTAGGTTCCATTCTCAAATGGATTGTTGCTTTTTATCCCATTGAATGCACTCATGTTGATTGCGACCCCACAGTCGATGTTTTTTGAAGAACCGCTTGATTTGAGCTGCGGCAGGTCTATCCATTCCTATACCTTGTGCTATGAAACCTATGGTCAGTTAAATGCCGAGCGCTCCAACGCGGTGTTGGTGTGCCATGCCTTAAATGCCTCTCACCACGTGACTGGTGTTTACGAGACTGAACCCAACAACAAAGGCTGGTGGTCGACCATGGTGGGGCCAGGCAAACCAGTGGATACCGATCGCTTTTTTGTGATTGGTGTGAACAACTTGGGGTCTTGTTTCGGTTCTACTGGCCCTATGCATATCAATCCGGAGACGCAAGATGTTTATGGTGCCGATTTCCCGGTAGTGACGGTTGAAGATTGGGTTAACTCGCAGGCTCGGTTGCTTGATCGGCTAGGGATTTCGCGATTGGCGGCCGTGATGGGTGGCAGCTTGGGTGGTATGCAAGCGCTCAGTTGGGCCATTCAATTCCCGTTGCGGGTTGCGCATTCGGTGGTTGTCGCCAGTGCACCCAATTTGAACGCCGAAAATATTGCCTTTAACGAGGTGGCACGCCGTGCGATTGTGACGGATCCTGACTTTCGGGGAGGGCATTTTTACGCGTCTGATCAGGGCCCAGAAACCAAGCCCAAGCGTGGTTTGCGCATTGCCCGGATGATAGGCCACATCACCTATTTGAGCGACGATGTCATGAACGAAAAGTTTGGTCGCACGCAAAAACCGCATGAAGTTCTGCCTGAAGTTGACTTGGATTCTGAGCCAGCTGACGCTGTTTACAGATATACGACGCAGGGGGTGGAGTTTCAAATAGAAAACTACCTTAGGTACCAAGGGGACAAGTTTGCCGAGTATTTCGACGCCAACACCTACCTATTGATAACGCGCGCTCTGGATTATTTTGATCCTGCCCGTGCGCACCGGGGCAACTTGGCCAAGGCGCTTGAGCACGTTAAAGCAAAGTTTTTGTTGGTGAGTTTCAAGACGGACTGGCGCTTCTCACCCGCCCGTAGCCGAGAAATCGTCAAAGCCTTGCTTAGCAACCATGTTGATGTGAGCTATGCCGAAATAGATGCGCCGCATGGCCACGATGCGTTTTTGTTGGACGACCCGCGGTACCTGAATATGGTGCGAGCCTACTTTGAAGGCGTCCTAGCGCAATTGAAAGAGGAAGCAGACCGTGGCTGATCGAAAGGTGATGGAACTCTTGGCGCAAATGGTGCCTGTTGGCTCCCATGTGCTGGACTTGGGCTGTGGCGATGGGGCACTGCTGGAATACCTCCAACGCGAACGCCAGTGCACGGGCTACGGGGTCGAAATTGACGACGCCAACCTTCTGGCTTGCGCTCGGCGAGGAGTCAATGTCATTCAGTTGAATCTGGAAGAAGGCTTGGCCATGTTTGATGACGCCAGTTTTGACGTGGTGCTTCAAATCGATACCTTGCAACACCTGCACAACACCGAGACCATGTTGCGTGAAACGGTGCGGGTGGGTCGGTCGGGTGTTGTGGCGTTCCCTAACTTTGGTTACTGGAAAAACCGCTTGTCTATCTTGCGTGGGCTTATGCCGGTTAATACCCGCTTGCCGTACGAATGGTACGACACGCCCAATATTCGGGTCACCACGATGGTGGACTTTTTGAAGTTGGCAAAGAAAAACAATATCGTGGTCCAACAGGCACTGGGCTTGAACGACAACGGTGAGCCAGTGGCGGTCCCCAATCTCATGGCGTCATTTGCCATCTTTCGGTTTTAACCCAGGCTGGGATGACGGACTGAATCTGGCAAGAATAACGACCCATGTGTACGTTAACCTGGAGACATGACGAAGGTGGGTACCAATTGGCGTTCAACCGTGACGAGTCGCGCCGTCGCTCCATCGCGTTTGCGCCGACTCGAATCGGTCAAACCATCATGCCCAAGGATCCTGACGGGGGTGGAACCTGGATTGCGGTGAATCAGCGTGGAATTTGCTTTGCGCTGTTGAATGCCTATGAGTTTGCCGCTGTTACAGGTGACGTGCCACTTATGCCGTTGACGAGTCGAGGAACGGTGATTCCTTTGCTGCTGCAGTGCGAGACACCTGAGGAGGTGACCCGTAGTTTACTGGCACTTTGCGGTCCGCAGTACGCACCGTTTCGTCTGTGTGTGATTGCACCAGACCAAGCTTTGGGGATCTGGTGCTGGTCGGGCGGCCGACTGTGGAGCGAACCGGCGATGGCCCCCGTTGTGTCCAGCGGTGTAAATAGTGTTGAGACCACCCGCCTGCGGACCCAGTGGTTTCAGGCGTTCACCGGCTCTGATTTGGCGGCGCTGCATCGCAGCCATTGGCCAAGCAAAGGTGCGCAATCCTTTTGCATGCACAGACCTGAAGCGCGTACCGTGAGCCTGAGTAGAATTTCGGTCGACCCAGAGCGCGTGGTATTTGATTACCAAGCAGGCAGTCCGTGCCATAAACGCGGTTGGGAAACGACGCAAATGGACAGACTGATACGCAACCCCGGCCTAAACCGCAACCCTGACCTAAACCAAGAAACTCATTCACAGTGCATAGAAGAAAAGTAGTTGTTCAATTTGGGTCGGCTGTGGCGGCCCTGTTCACATTGGGTGCTTGTGCGACGGTGGGGACTTTGCTGCCGTCTAGTGTGTCGCAATCGCGGGAGTCTTTGGAGCAACTGGTAAAGACCAAAGCGATAGGGACTTGGCGGTACAACGATTTACTTAGCCTAAGAGTTAAGGAGGTCCATTTGGCTTTGCTACCGCGTACCCAACGCTTTGCACTGCGCTTTGAGGTAGAAATTTTGGAGTCGGTGTTTGACAAACGATGGCCTGGCGTCATTGCCATGGAGGCAGCGGTGCGTTTTGACCCCACAAAAAATCAACTGGTTTTGGTAGACCCTAATGTGGTCCAACTTGATATTGCTGGGCTTCCAAAGTCAGTGGCTGGCGTCGCCAAGGCCCTAGCGACCCATACATTGGATCAGCGCTTAAACGGCGTTGCTGTGTACCAGCTTAGTGAGTCGGTTGCGCGCGCGCTGGCAAGCTTCAGCTTGCGACCGGGCACGGTTAAAGTCGAGGAACATCAAGTGAGCTTAGAGCTGATTGCGCAGAAATAGAAAACGGCGGTTGCCGTGAAGGCGGTATGCTTGGCCCTCATCAAGTCACTCAACGAGTACAAACCATGAACGCAAAAGTACCTACCAGCGCATTTGTTCCTGCCCTTGGCGCGCAGCACGTAGCGGCCCAGTGGGACCTAGATTTGGTTGGGCAAATCTCAAGGTATATCGAGGTGCCAGCCAAATCACCGATGTTTGACGCAGAGTGGGAGCTTAATGGCTACATCGACCATGTCGTACGCCAAGCTGCCGATTGGGTATTGGCACAAAAAATACCAGGACTAAGCTTGGAAGTGGTACGACTTCCTGGCCGTACCCCCGTTATTTTTTTTGAAGTTCCGTCCACCCAGGTGGGGAGTACGACTGACACTTTGCTGATGTATGGTCATCTTGACAAACAACCGGAGTTTTCTGGCTGGCGCAACGACCTTGGCCCGTGGACGCCCAAGCGGGTCGACGACAAGTTGTACGGCAGAGGTGGGGCCGACGACGGCTACGCGATTTATGCGGCCGTTGCGGCGATTGCAGCACTGAAAGCTCAGAACACGCCGCACGCGCGCATTGTGGGTTTGGTGGAGACCAGCGAAGAGAGTGGCTCTACTGACTTAACCGCGTATTTAGACGCCTTGCGGCCGCGCCTGGGTGAAGTGGGACTGGTTATTTGCCTGGATTCGGGCGCTGGCAACTACGACCAATTGTGGATAACCACCAGCTTGCGCGGCATGATGAGTGCAACGCTTAAGGTGCAGGTGTTGACCGAAGGGGTGCACTCCGGCGACGCATCGGGATTGGTTCCGTCGAGTTTTCGTGTCTTGCGGCAGGTGTTGGATAGGCTGGAAGACAGTAAAACAGGTCGTTTGTTGCCCGAATCCCTGCACTGCACTATCCCCGAATCACGCATGGCGCAGGCCCGAGTGACGGCAGGCATCTTGGGTGACGAACTTTTTAAGCGATTCCCTTGGGCACACGCCGATTGCGGCGGCTCCAGTGCATTTGTGTTGCCAACGACCACCGATCCTATGGAAGCTTTGTTGCGGCGTACTTGGCATCCGACGCTCAGTGTGACAGGCGTAGACGGCTTGCCGCCCCTTAAAGACGCCGGAAATGTACTTAGGCCTTACACGGCGTTCAAATTGAGCCTGCGTTTGCCGCCCACGCTGGATGCGGTAGGGGCCATGCAAACGGTGCAAGCGCTGCTGCAAGACAACGCGCCCTACCAGGCGGTGGTGACACTAGAAAATCTGGCCAGTGCGAGCGGATGGAATGCACCTGAGTCTGCACCGTGGTTTGAAAAGGCAGTAAATGAGGCCTCACTGGCCAATTTTGGTGCGCCATGTGGCTACATCGGCCAAGGTGGCACCATCCCTCTGATGAATATGCTCGGTCAGGGTTTCCCCAAGGCGCAGATGATGGTATGCGGGGTGTTGGGCCCGAAAAGTAACGCCCACGGGCCTAACGAGTTCTTGCATATCCCCTATGCCAAGAAGCTTACCAACGCGGTGGCCCAGGTGATGGCCGCTTTTGAGTGACAAACCATGGCCACAGTAAAAAACACCAGTTTAAATATGACCGACGGCACCCGCCTGTCGGTATGGGACTACCCCGATGTGGCGTTGTCTGAAGCAAGTGCAGTGGTAGTTTTGGTTCATGGCCTGGGCGAACACCAGGGCCGTTACGGGCACGTCGCTGCGCATTTGGCTCAATGGGGCTACGCGGTGCGCAGTTATGACCATGTGGGCCATGGTCTATCTGCTGGGACGCGAGGTGGCATTTCTAGGCCCATGCAAATGGTAGACCACCTGGTGGACGTGTTAAAGGCCACACGTGCGCGTATGGCCCCGCAGGCAAGGTTGTTGGTGCTAGGGCATAGCCTGGGTGGTTTAGTTGCTGCACGCACTGCCATGGCCCATCCTGAGGCCTTTGACGGATTGGTACTGTCGTCACCAGCCTTGGACGCGGGTATGACCGCCGTGCAAAGGGTCTTGGTTTCGACCTTGCCCTACCTGTTACCCAATTTACGCGTGAGCAATGGCCTGAACCTTGACGATTTAAGCCACGACGCACGAGTGGCAGAGGCCTACCGTGAAGATCCCCTGTGCCACGACAAAATTTCGGCCCGGTTGGCCAAGTTCATTGGTACAGAGGGGGCGGCGGTGATTGGACACGCGTCGTCGTGGCCTGTACGCACTTTGCTGCTGTATTCGGGACAGGACCGGTGCGTGAGCCCATTGGGTAGCCAGCGTTTTGCGCAGCGGGCACCTCAAGCCATGGTCAGCAGCAGTGTGTTTCACTCGCTCAAGCACGAAATTTTTAACGAACAGGACGTTGAACTCGTGTGGAACGCATTGCGTAGCTGGTTAGATTCCGGGGGCGCCATCGGTGCGGGGGCGTTGGCGGGCCAACCACAGCAATGACGCACCAATCACGGTAATCAGCACCAGTGACAGCACGTTGAGCAGTGACCAACCGCTGGTGGTAATCAAAGCGCCTGAGGCAAAAGAACTGGCGGCCAAGGTGGCAAAAGTGAAGAAGTTGATTGCGCCTTGCGCACGGTCTTTTTCTTCAGGACGGTAGGTGGCCAGTGACAGGGTGGTGCTTCCCGTGAAGATAAAGTTCCACCCCACACCCAAGAAGAACAGGGCTACCAGAAAATGGTTGAAGTCCAGCCCTGCCAGTGCGACGGCAACACATAAAAAGTTAAGGGCGACGCCCACACCCATGATGGTGAGGGTGCCAAAGCGTTTGATCAAATGGCCGGTGAAAAAGCCCGGTGCGAACATGCCTATTACATGCCACTCCAGCACCACAGCCGCCTGGTCAAAACTTAGGCCGCACATTTGCATGGCGATGGGTGTGGCGGCCATGAGTAAATTCATTACGCCGTAGCCCAGTGCGGCCGCTAGCGTGGCAACAACAAAAATCGGCTGCTTCATGATGAGCGCCAAGGGGCGGCCGCCTTGGACGGCATTGGCGGTTGGCGGCGGCGCAAAGGTCACGAAATGCATCATCACCAGTCCAATCGCTGCGATAAGCATTAGGCCAACATAGGCCCCTGCAAAGGGAACCTCTAGGCTGTTGCGGGTTTGTGCGGCTAGATTGGGGCCTAAAACGGCACCAATCAGTCCGCCCGCCATAACCAGGGAGACCGCCTTTTCACGGAATGCGGCGCCGCTAAGCTCTGCTGCGGCAAAGCGATAGAGCTGGGCGTTGGCGTTGTAATAGCCCGCAACAACTGTTGCGGCCAACAGTAACCAGAACTGCCGCGTTATCGCCGCGTAGGCACACAGGGCCGCAGAGAACAAGGCCACCACCAGTCCGATCTGAAAAGACTTTTTACGGCCCCATCGCTGCTGCGACTTGGCGACCAAAGGCGTCGCCATCGCCCCACCCACGACGTAGCCCATCACCGGTAATGTGGCCATCCACCCCAGTGGCGCAAGGCTAAGCCCAACCAATCCGTTGATGGCGATAAACACAACGTTGTTGGTAAGGAATAGTCCCTGGAGAATAGCCAGTAGCCAAAGATTTCTGTTCATGGAAGGGTGTGTATTGACTTAGGCGTGGCGCACCTAGGCGTTCAGTGTAAGCGCTGCCAGCGCCGCCAACGGAGCGGTGTCGGCGCGAAGGGTACGCGGGCCCAGAGAGACGGGAATCCATCCCGCTTGGGTCAACAAGGCCTCTTCGCCAGTGGTCCAGCCGCCCTCCGGACCACAGACAAGTTCACACGTATCTATACCACCCAGTCCACTTATTTTGGTCGCTTCATGCAAGGGTTTAGCCTGTTCTGACAGGCTGAGTAAAAAGCGTACACGCCGCCTGTGATTGCCGGTTGCGGCCTGTAGGAGGTACTGGTTCAGGGTCACCACCGGTCCCACGGGCGCTACTGTATTGCGACCACACTGCTCACACGCCGAGGCGACGACGGCTTGCCAGTGCTGTAGACGTTTTTGTGCGCGCTCGCCACTAAGTTTTACAACGCAGCGCTCGGTCTCTAGTAGGGTAAAGCTGGCGGCACCCAGTTCGGTGGCTTTTTCAAGGACGCTGTCCATGCGGTCATTGGCGACCAGCCCCAATGCAAGGTGTACCGAAAGTGGGGTTTCTCTTTCAATCAACTCATGGTTTTCTACCGTTACGGTGACTTGTGACCGGCCTATGGACGTGATGGTAGCCAACCACTGACCGGCTCCGTGGCCAAACAGCACAACATTCTGCCCCGGCTGCATGCGTAGCACCTGCACGTGGCGGCTCGCAGCGGCAGATAGGTTCAGCTGCATGCCTTCAGACAAGGCAACGGGGCAATACAAACGCGGCGATGCGGCCATGCTAAATGCGCCCGTAAGCAAAGCCAGACAGTGCTTCTAGGCCTTCGACCTTGTCGATCAGATGCAAGAGTGGTTTTAGTTCACGGTAACGCCCGGCTGTTTGACGAATATAGGCGATGAATCGGGGCGCATCTGCTAAGTACTTGGGCTTGCCGTCACGCAGGGTCAGTCGCGCAAAAATGCCTGCTACTTTTAAATGGCGCTGCAGGGCCATCCAATCGACTGCGCGATAAAAATCACCAAAATCTTCAGGCACAGGCAGGGATGATTTTCTGGCTTTTTCCCAATAACGGATAGTCACTTCCAGGACGAAATCTTCTTCCCAGCTCCAAAAAGCGTCACGCGTCAGGCTGGCGATATCGTAGGTCAATGGGCCATACACCGCATCTTGAAAATCCAAAATGCCCAGCGTGGTTTCAGGAGGCAAGGGCACCATCAAGTTGCGTGGCATGAAGTCACGGTGCACGAAAACGTTGGGCTGTTTGAGGTTTTCGTTCACTATGCACTGATAGGTATCGGCCAAGACCTGTGTTTGCGTGGTCGTTAAATGCACGGCTTTATGAGTGCTCAAATACCATTGGTCAAAAAGACCCATTTCAGACTGCAACTTGGCACCGTCGTACAAGGGCAATACGCCAGAAATGGAAGACAGTTGCCACTGTACCAGCATGGTTGTTGCCTGATCAAAGTAGGCAAGATTGGCGTTGGGGTTGGTTTTGTCTAGGCACTCCAAAAGCGTTTGATGTCCCAGGTCGGTCAGTAGCAGAAATCCATGTTGCTGGTTCCACTCGAGTACCTTGGGCCCGCGCAAACCAGCCTTTTCTATCAGTTGGGCGATGGCTACAAACGCGTCATTGTTTTCTTTCTCTGGCGGAGAATCCATGATGACGTAGGAGGTGCTTGGGGTAGCCCAAACCCGAAAATAGCGTCGGAAACTGGCGTCCGCACTGGCCAAATGCAAGGATCCTGCATCGAGTTGAAAGCGACGGGCGACTTGCTCAAACCAATTGTCAAAGAAGGCCTGACGCAGGGGGTCAGACCATTGGGGAGTATCGGGCATAGTGGAGGGGCGAAGGATTGTCATGGATAATCCATTCTACAAACAGAAGTGGCCTATGTGCCGTTATCTTGGTACGCGCTGAAATTGGGTGCGTCGTTGCAACCGTTTATGTCTAACCAGAACTTCGCGCCCTTCATGTCTATCGTGCGATCTTTACGAGTGGGTCTGCTGTGTCCAATAGGATGGGCGTTGGCATTTGGTACCAGTTACGCGCAGACTACTTTACTGGTTCCCGCGACGCGGCTGAGCGAGCGGGTAGAGACAAGCAATGTTGACTCGCCAGTCACCCACTTGTCAGCGGACCAACTCACTGGCGTTCAGGACGGTGAGCTCACGCTGACTGGACAAGCCCAACTGCGGCGATCGGGCACGGTGCTTAAAGCTGACACCATGGTGTATGACGCCAGAACGGATGTTGCGAAGGCCACAGGTCAGGTCCAGATCAACCAAGCGGGCAACGTCGTTCAAGGGTCAGAACTAAGTTTGCATATGGCGCAGTTCAGAGGTTACATGCTCAGCCCGAGTTACCGTATTGTGCAAACCGGCGCAACGGGTGATGGCGATCGCATGGATTTTCAAGACCAAAAGCATTCGACCATTACCAACGCGACCTATAGCACCTGCAGACGGGTGCCAGGCATGGAGTGGTTGCCCGATTGGGTCCTGCGGGCCACCCGCATTGAGATGGACAGTGAACAGGATGTCGGTTATGCGCAAGGTGCGGTCTTGCGTTTCAAGGACATCCCTTTGCTTGCCCTGCCGAGTATAAGTTTCCCACTGGGGAATGGACGGAAAACCGGATTCTTGTCACCGTCCTATAGCACCGACAGTTTGAGTGGGTTTGAATTGACGACACCTTTTTACTGGAATATTTCACCCGATACAGACGCGACTGTTTACCCCAGCTTGAGTACCAAGCGCGGCCTAAACATGGGGTTGGAGTGGCGTTACCTAACCCCAAACTACGGCGGGCAGATAAGAACTGACGTGATGCCCAACGACAGGTTGCGTGATGATTCGCGGTGGGGCCTAGCCACGCAGCACCAACAACAGGTCACCACGGCGTACGGAAAGTTAGAACTGCAGTTGAACATCAACCGAGTCAGTGACGATAACTACTGGCGTGACTTCCCGCGTGCAAGCGGTTTACTCGCTCAACGCCTTTTGCCCAATGAAGGGGTGGTCAACTGGAGTGACGGCTACTGGTCTGGTGGACTCAAGGTATCGAAGTGGCAGGTGTTGCAAGACGCCAGTGCACCCATCGTCCCGCCGTATGACCGATTACCGCAGCTCAATTTTGCGTTTACAAGATCCGCCTGGGCCGGGTGGAATCTGCGCGCCGAGACCCAATTGACAAGATTTCAGGCTGACGCCAACTTGACCGGACAAGCCAACGGAACGCGAACGCTTGCGATGGGCGAAGTAAGTCGACCCATGAATTCGCCCGGATTTTTCGTTACCCCCAGACTGAGCTTGGTGGCTACCGACTATCGTTTTGATACCGCGCTGGGCAGCGGTGAGCGCAGGGCCAATTTGGCTATACCAACGTTCAGTCTCGACTCTGGACTTGTGTTTGATAGACCGGTTAAATGGTTTGGGCGGGAATTTTTGCAAACTCTCGAGCCTCGCGCCTTTTACGTCTACACACCCTACCGGGACCAATCTCAGCTACCGAACTATGACTCGGCAGAGCGTGATTTCAACTTCTCGTCCTTGTTTACGCAAAATCGCTATTCCGGCTACAGCCGCATTGCAGACAGCAATCTCATCACACTTGGCGTGACCAGTAAGTTGCATGACGCGTTAACCGGGGGAGAACTGGCACGTGTGGGCATCGCCCAACGGTTTCGATTCGCTGAGCAAAAAGTGGTATTGCCCGGGGGAACACCAGAAAGTACCCGTTTGAGTGATTTGCTTTTAGGTGGCTCGGTCAATATCGACCCACAATGGTCCGCCGAACTGGCGCAGCAGCTTGATCCCGCGAATTTCAAATCGACCCGTGCCACCTTAGGTGTGCAGTATTCACCGGATACCTACCAGGTGCTCAATGCCGCGTACCGTTACCAGAAAGACACCAGTGAGCAGGTAGAAGTGTCTTGGCAATGGCCCGTATCACAAATGTTTCGGGGTATTGCCGGAACAAAGCCTACAGGTGAGTCGCGTTGGTACTCGGTCGGCCGCTTAAACTTCAGCGTTACAGATCGTAAGCTGGTCGATTCAGTCATTGGCTTTGAGTACGATGCGGGTTGCTGGGTCTCGCGATTGGTTGTCGAAAATCAGACCCGAAGTGACGCCACCAGCAACAAGCGAGTCCTACTACAGTTGGACCTGTTGGGTTTTGCCAGTTTAGGCTCGGGCACGCTGAGTACCTTAAGAAAGGCGATTCCCCGTTATCAATCCATGAGCCAAGCAGCGACAGGGTACAGTCGCTATTCGCAGTATGAGTAGACTTGGCACCCTCTAGGGTGATATGCATGAACCGAATTGGAATTTTTATAACCTTAAGCCTTGCCTTGTTTTATTCAGGTAGTGGCGTGGCACAAACATCAGTTGCTGGGCAGGTGCAAACGACTGCCTATGAAAACGGATTGCGCAGTTTTCTAAAGAATGCCCAGAGTGCTGATGCTCGGACAACCGATGCGGATTTTATAGTTGCCTTGGTAAACAGCGAAACCATCACGTATCAGGAGGTGAAAGCCCGCTGGGAAAGGTTGCAAAGCTTAGCGCCTGGAGGGAGGATTCCAGCGCAAGAGCGCGCAGAAGCTTTGTACCGCCTTATGGATGATTTGGTGACTGAGCGCTTGCAGGATCAAGCGGGCAAGTTGGCGGGAGTCTCTGTGGAGCCCGCTGCTGTTGACAACGCAATTACATCTATCGCCAAACAGAACGACTTGACCCTAGCACAGTTGCGTGAGCGACTGTCTAGAGATGGATTGGGCTACGACGAATTTAAGGCCCGCATAGCGGCGCAGCTTCTGTCTCAAAGGGTGCGTGAACGGTTCACAGATACTCGGCCGTATATCGCCAACCAAATCATTGATGCGGAAATTGCGCTTATGCAGACGGGCGTGGTGCCACCAATCCTTCAAATCAACCTAGCCCATCTGCTTTTTTCCGTACCGGAGAATGGATCAAACGAACAAGAAAAAGAGGTCTTGGCTTTTGCGCAAAATGTGGTGCAGCGCGCCATCAGTGGTGTTGAGTTCGCCCAACTGGCTGAGATGGCTGAAAACCGTGCATCGAAAGCCGACGCTAAGGGTATGGGCCTGAAGGAGCAGGATCGGTATCCCACATTGTTTGTAGAAGCTATAGCGAACATTCCAGTAGGTGCGGTGACTGCTCCGATCAAGTCTGGCGCGGGGTACCACGTGCTAAAGGTATTAGAAAAAAAGGAGTCCCCCGTTGTCTTGGTTTCCGTGACTGAAACTCGGGCACGGCATATCTTGTTGCCAACCAACAATGCGTCCGACGTTGAGCGAGCAACCGTTCAACTGGCGGCATTGCGCGATGAAATCACCAGCGGAAAAAAACGATTTGCCGAGGCCGCTAAGGCGGTCTCACAAGACGGCAGCGCCCAAGCCGGTGGCGATTTGGGTTGGACAAGCCCCGGACTTTTTGTACCAGAATTTGAAAAACCCATGATGCAACTGCCCATTGGTCAGGTGTCCTTGCCAGTCGTCTCGCGATTTGGCGTGCATTTGATCGAAGTAGTGGAAAGGCGCGAAGCTCGCGTACCGCGTAGTGTGTTGCGAGAAAGGGTTTTAGGGCATCTACGTGAAACGAAAGCGCAGGAAAGCTACAAAGCCTGGAATCAAGAATTGCGGGACAGAGCCTACATTGAGTGGCGCGAAGCGCCCAGACTTTGAATAAGCACTTAGGGCATGTGGCCAAGAAAAGGTTTGGCCAACACTTCTTGTCGGATCGATCGACGGTCGCTGCCATTGTCGATTTGATTGCCCCCAAGCCTGAGCAACGGTTTATTGAAATCGGCCCCGGTTTGGGTGCGATTACTTTTCCCTTGTTGAACTATTTATCCCAAATGACGGTCATTGAGTTAGACCGTGACTTGGCACAAAAGTTAAGGTCTATTGCGAAACTAACAGTGGTTCAGGCAGACGTACTGACGGTTGATGTAACGCTGATCGCGCCAGTGGGGTCGGGCGGAATCCGTGTGGTTGGAAACTTGCCCTACAACATCTCCACGCCTATTTTGTTTCACCTGTTGCAGTACCGAGCACAGGTACATGATCAGCATTTCATGCTGCAAAAAGAAGTCGTTGATCGTATGGTTGCACCGCCTGACAGTGCCGCGTTTGGTCGCCTCAGTGTGATGCTACAAGCCCACTATGCGATGGAGAGCATTTTGGCAATTGGGCCATCGAGCTTCACGCCGCCACCCCGTGTCCAGAGCGCCATCGTTCGCATGGTTCCGATTGATGCGTCGGCGTCATACCCAGACCAGACCGGCTTCTCGCACCTAGAAGAATTGGTGCGCGTGGCGTTTAGTCAGCGCCGTAAACTGCTACGCCACTCCTTGGGTCGCTGGTTAACTGAAAAAGCCTATGCAGGCCAATTTGACCTGCAACGTCGCGCCCAAGAAGTCAGTGTGGCCGAGTATTTGGAATTGGCCCGTCAAACCTGCGTTAGGCCGCCGTTAACCAGTAGCCCGCGTTAAAGGGGCTGCTCATGCGCAACGCAAGTGGTGAAATGTCAACCAGTTTATCGGTGGGCATTTTTTCAGCGGGCTCCGCCGATAAATCTCCATCAATGATCGCTGTCTCATGTGCCTCGTTAGCCCGTTCTGCTTGGCTGGTTGACGCAGAACGGGCTACAGAAAAGAATAGAAACATCGGAACGGCACTTTTCTGTCGTTCCAGTAATCGGCTGCATCCCGGAAAATATCCAGAAGTTGCTCACGCGCTTCTTTGTCGAATTTGGCATTTGCGGGCAACTGTTCCAACACCACGATAAAGCCCGGTTGTGGACCCGATTTGTGCAAAGGATCAGTCATGCAATCGTAGAGTGCGTCGAAGTTCTTACCACCGTGCGCGGGCAGTGCAAATTGCGCAGATACCGAATCCAGCAAGTCTTGCTTGCTCTGCACGGCAGCTAAATTGGCGTACAGGAAGTGATGGTTTAGCTGGCCAGCAGCCTGTTGTAGCTGGGGCACCGTAAACGCACGGATGGACTGTACGATATTGGTTCGTATGGTGCGAAGTGGGTTGTCTACGGACGCCCCCAATTCATTTTCCTTAAGCATGATAGGTATCTCAATTGTGTGATCGATTTATGAAATGAAACCGCCTAACCGCGATCTCTGCGCTTTTGTATTGATTGGGTTGCTTGAACCTCAAGTGACCCGGATTCAAGCGGCCCCAAGGCTGCGTGCGACATCAGGGAAAACCCGCAAGGGCGTTAGTGTCGCTGAAACGAACAAAAAAGACAAGTGGAGTCGACTGCAAAGGGGGTTTATTTACATTTGCGCCTTGGCAAAAATGTAAAGATCGCCCCCCTAAATGGTGATCTTGTTGATAGATAGGAACGATATTTGAAAGTAAGCGATCGCTACAAACTAGGTGTCTACGGGTATCTGACAAACCTAATTAGCGCCTGGCTGCATTTGCATCAGCAACGGTAAGTGCGGTCATGTTGACAATTCGCCTCACCGTGGTGCTGGCCGTTAGCACGTGTACCGGCTTGTCTGCTCCCAACAGGATTGGCCCGATGGCAATGTTGCCACCAGCGGCCGTTTTCAACAGGTTGTAAGCGATATTGGCCGCGTCAATGTTGGGCAGCACCAATAGGTTGGCCGCGCCTAACAGGGCGGTGTCTGGCATCAGTTTCAGCCGTGCCTCACTGTCAAGCGCGACGTCCCCATGCATCTCGCCGTCTACTTCCAGCCACGGCGCTTCGCGCTTCAAAATGGCCAAGGTTTCTCGCATCTTGATGGCGCTGGGCTGGCTGCTACTCCCAAAGTTGGAATGGCTCAGCAAGGCTACCTTGGGTTTTAGGCCAAAACGCATCATTTCTTCGGCAGCCATCACCGTAATTTCCGAAAGTTCAACGGCGGTCGGGTCATAGTTGACGTGGGTATCCACCAAAAAGAGCTGACGGTCTGGCAACATCAGGCCGTTCATGCAGGCAAAGATGGGGATGTTCTGGGGAGTTAGTTCGCTGCCGACTTGGCGTTTCCCTATAACTTGGTCAATGTATTGCAGGTGCATTTGGGTGGATCCCCAAGTGCCACAAATCATCCCGTCAACGTCATCGTAGTGCAACAACATGGCTCCGATGAGGGTTAGCCGCCTTCGCATCTCTATCTTTGCCATCTGCTCGGTAATGCCTTTGCGCGCAGTCATCTGGTAATAGGTTTGCCAGAATTTTTTGTAGCGATGATCCTGCTCGACGTTAACGACATCGTAATCTAGCCCTTCCTCCAGCCGCAAACCAAACCGTTCGATGCGGCCCGCGATGACGGTAGGGCGTCCAATCAATGTGGGTCGGGCGATCCCTTCGTCGACTACGATTTGGGCGGCCCGCAGTACGCGTTCTTCTTCACCTTCGCAATAGGCAATACGTTTTTTGGCTGCCTTTTTCGCCGCAGCAAAGATGGGTTTCATGATAGTGCCGGAGGCATACACAAACCCTTGTAGTTTGACCCGGTAGGCATCTAAATCAGTCACGGGATGCAGCGCGACTCCGGATTCGGCGGCAGCTTGCGCCACTGCTGGCGCAATTTTCATCATCAGGCGCGGGTCAAAGGGTTTGGGGATAAGGTATTCGGGTCCAAAAGCCAGTTGTTCACCCGCATAGGCTGCCGCCACGACCTCGCTTTGTTCGGCCTGTGCCAGCTGGGCGATGGCATGCACGGCTGCGATTTCCATTTCGTCGGTAATCGTAGTGGCACCGCTGTCCAAGGCTCCTCTAAAAATATAGGGAAAACATAGAACGTTGTTGACTTGGTTGGGATAGTCCGAGCGCCCTGTTGCGATGATGGCATCTGAACGAACGGCTTTGACCAACTCGGGCAATATCTCGGGGTTCGGGTTGGCCAGCGCGAAGATGATAGGGTTGGCAGCCATGGACTTGACCATTTCTTGTTTTAACACCCCTCCGGCAGACAGACCCAGAAACACATCAGCCTGCGGCAACACTTCGGCCAGCGTACGCTTGTTCGTGGGTTGGGCAAAAATAGCTTTGTCAGGGTCCATCAACTCTTGACGCCCTTGGTACACCACACCGGCCAAGTCGGTAACGGTGATGTTCTCGCGCGGCATACCCAATTTGACCAACAAATTCAGGCAAGCCAAAGCGGCCGCCCCTGCACCAGAGCTCACCAGCTTGACTGTGCGAATGTCTTTGCCCACCACCTTGAGCCCATTGATCAGAGCTGCACCCACGCAAATAGCAGTACCGTGCTGGTCATCGTGAAACACCGGGATTTTCATGCGTTCGCGCAGCAGGCGTTCGACGATAAAGCAATCAGGCGCCTTTATATCCTCTAGGTTGATACCCCCGAAAGTGGGCTCCAGCGAGGCAATAATGTCTACAAGTTTTGCAGGGTCTTTTTCGTTGATTTCGAGGTCAAAGACGTCGATACCAGCGAACTTTTTGAACAGCACCGCTTTGCCTTCCATCACAGGTTTTGCGGCCAGTGGCCCAATATCTCCCAGACCTAGTACGGCGGTTCCGTTCGTAATGACGGCGACCAGGTTACCGCGACTGGTGTACTTGAACGCGTTGTTTGGGTCTTTAACAATTTCTTCACAGGGCGCTGCCACACCAGGGGAATAGGCTAGTGCCAAGTCACGTTGATTGGTGAGCGTCTTGGTGGCCGCTATCGCGATTTTTCCGGGTGTCGGAAACTCATGGTATTCGAGTGCGGCTTTTCGCAGTTGCTGGGACGCGGTGTCAGGCAAAGGTGCGTTGGACTGTGGCGTATCGGATGTAGGCATGGTGTTTCTCACAGGCAAAGCTGGCGATTAAGGGTTTGGGGCGTGGAGTGCCCTAGGCACCACATGGATGAGATTGTAGAAGGATGCGTCGAATTGGTTTCATACGCTGCTGCAATCAGCGGCGCTAAGGCCAAAGCGGGTCAGGCGCTTGCTCCATTTTCTGCTGTTCGCGTGGGCATAATGTGTATTCCCTTGGGTGAGAGCGTTACAAGCACTTTGCGGCCAATGCCCACGTTCCAGTCTCTGAGTGCGGTAGTGGGCAGATTGACCTGTAAAGGCCCTAGCCTGCCGTCTTCGGTCAACAGGGTACACAGGCAAATTTCACCCAACTTTGAAATATGGTTGAGTACCATCTCGAAGGTGTTGCTTGGGTGTTTTACGTTCTGGTTACCGCGATCGTTGGTCACGGGCTTAACCTCTAGATACTCACCCGCTATCACCCAGCTAACGGCGGTATTGTGAGGAATTTTGCCCTTGTCCAGCACCGTTAACACAAGGGGTAAAGAGGGGAGCGTGCCGGTGTGAACGGGGAGCCTAGATTGCGGGGTCCATTCCAAGGTGGCCAGGCCCGTGCCGGGTGTTTGGTCGGTTTTCCGAAAGTGACCGCTAAACAGATTGGAGATCCCCACTAGCTGTGCCACCTGTGCGTTGCGTGGCCGTGAAAATACCTCTAGCGGCGTGCCCGCCTGAAGTGTCTCTCCCTGATGAATCACTACCACTTGATCGGCCAGTTGCCGCGCTTCGTGCAGGTCGTGGGTCACCAGCACAATGGGACAAGTGCCTTTTTGGCGCAGCAAAGCCAACTCACGGTACAGGCTTTGTCGTGTTGGCGTATCCACCGCCGAAAAGGGTTCGTCGAGCAACAATAACCTGGGGCTGCTAAACAAGGCGCGTGCCAGCGCAACCCGTTGCTTTTGCCCCCCTGAAAGTTCACTCGGAAAGCGATGGTGCAGTTCCAGCAGGCCCAGGCGTTCTAACAAAGCCATCGCTTCTTGTCGCTGTTGTCGGGTGACAGTGGCTAGCGCATGCCCTAGCAGCACATTGCCCAACGCCGTGAAGTGGGGGAATAGCGCATAGTGCTGAAACACAAAGCCGATTCCTCGGTGCCTGGTGGGAACCCTGGGTGCTTTATCGGTCCCCAGCCAGTCCTCTTCCCCATAGCGGATATGCCCGCTAAGTCCAAGTCTTGGGGTGAGCCCCGCGATGGCTTTGAGCAAGGTGGATTTACCGCTGCCTGAAGGCCCACAAAGGGCCAATACCTCGCCTGGGCCACAGGAGAAAGTGGCGTTCAAGTGGATAGGATGTTGGGCATTGACCTGAACCCGCAGTGCCTTACCCATGGCGGCTCCAACGGCGCTCTGCATAAAAGGCCAGTGCAAGGGTGAGCATCGCCACGCCCAGTAGCAACGCCGCGTGAAGATGAGCCGATTGCATATCAAACACCTGCACTCGGTCGTATACGGTCACGCTCAGGGTTTTGGTCTGGCCAGGTATTGCGCCACCCACCATGAGTACGACGCCAAACTCGCCTAGCGTGTGGGCAAAAGTCATGGCACATCCAGACACGATTCCTGGTAGCGCCAGAGGCAGTTCAAGTCGTTTGAAGATAGTGAGTGGGTCCATTCCTACCAAGTTGGCCGCATCGTGAAGATCTTTTGGAATTGTTGCAAATGCACGCTGAAGGGGTTGAACCATGAACGGAAGGTTGGCAATGCAACTGGCCAAAAGAAGGCCTTCGAAGGAGAAAATCAAATGAATGTTTTGTTGAACCAGCCACCTGCCCACTGCCGACTGTTCGCCAAACACCGATAGAAAGTAAAACCCAAGTACCGTGGGCGGAAGTACCAATGGCAATAAAACAAGTGCTTCAATCAGTGGCCGAATGGGATGGGTGGTTTGAGCCAGCCAACGCCCTATGACTAGACCCGCAGGCAACAACAATGCAATAGTCCCTAAGGCTAAGGTTGCAGAAACCCAGGTCGCCTGCCAATCCATCATGTGTCTTGTACCCGCTCGAACCCGTATTTTTCAAGTAAAGCCATCGTTTCGGGTGAGTGTAAATGGGCCATTAGGTTTCTTGCTGAATCGCCGGCATTATGAGAGATTGCCATTCCATGCAGGATTCTCTGGTGCGACGTTGCAGGCACCCTATGCACGGCAAAGGTGAGTTGGCCGTGTTGAATCTGCCATTGCTGTTGTGCCGCTGCCTCTAGGTTGGTAACCAGACTGCGTGGCAAAAGGGCAGCCTGTGCGCCACCTTGAAATAAGAACTGAGCTGCCTGTGCTGCGCTGTCTGCCGTAACCAACCGTGACTGAATTGGGCCCCATAGACCCCAAGATTCCAGTGTCTGTTGCGCTGCTTTGCCGTACGGCGCGTGATGCGGGTTAGCGATGGCCAACCAGCGTACGCTATCTAACAACGGCTTGACCGATTGGGGTGAAAGGGCCGTCGGTTGGGAACCGCTCGGCAGCGGTAAGCGGTAGGACAGGGCCAAGTTGCCCTTGATCCAGGGCTTAGTCAGAGGCACCGCACGACCTTCTTCGACCAAGCGTTGGACATGGCTAAAGTCAGCCGTCAAAAATAGGTCAAACGGGAGTCCGTCGCTAATCTGACGCAGGAAGTTACCCGACGAGCCAAAACTGACGCGTACGGCAACGCTAGGCTTCGATTGCGCAAAAGTTCGCATCAGGTGGGGCCAAACCGCAGACAAGTCCGACGCGGCCAAAACAGTGAGTGTGTCTGGCCGCCGGGTTTGTGCAATGAGCGGATGTGCGGTAAGGCCCGTTGCGAGCAAACCGCCCACCGACACCAGCGAGCGACGCGTCAATCCGGCGCTGAATGTTTCCGCGTCGCCTTGGCTAAGGCGCGGTGGGCGTAGGTTTTCCTTAATTGTCATAGACGGGCCTTTGCACGCAGCGAAGGGGTCGTTTGGAGGTGACCAAATAACAAACCATACATAATCATATGCATTCAAAGCATAATGTTTTAGGTAATGTGCAAGTCGTTCGCAAGTCTGGTTCTTAGAATCGAACCGGCTTAAGGAGGATCTCCTTATCAAGTCGAACTTCAAAATGGCATTCAATGCTGGTGCGCCGCTGGTGGCCAAATGGCTGAATGGCTGAATGGCATTTTGAAATTCGATTTCTAACTTTAGGGACCTTCATGACAACGACTCAATCAGGTAGCTATTTGAACACGCCTTCGTATGTTAAACATGCCAAACTTACTCAATGGGTAAGTGAGATGGTGCAATTGGCCCAGCCCGACCAGGTGGTGTGGTGCGACGGTAGTGAAGAGGAAAATGCGAGGCTATGCCAGCTGCTGGTTAACGCCGGAACGTTCAAAAAACTTAATGAGGCCAAGCGTCCCAACAGCTATTTGGCCTGCTCTGACGCTAGCGACGTAGCACGGGTAGAGGACCGCACCTTTATTTGCAGTCAGGCCAAAGACCAGGCCGGCCCCACCAACAATTGGATGGAGCCTGCCCAAATGCGCGCTACTTTGCGTCCTCTTTTTGAGGGCTGTATGCGTGGGCGAACCATGTATGTAGTGCCTTTCTCGATGGGGCCACTGGGTAGCCCGATTGCCCACATTGGCGTTGAGTTGTCTGACAGTGCCTACGTCGCGGTAAATATGCGCATCATGACGCGCATGGGCAGGGCGGTATTTGATGTGCTGGGCAGCGATGGCGATTTCGTTCCGTGCATACATACGGTCGGTGCACCCCTGCAAGTTGGGCAGGCGGATGTGCCTTGGCCGTGCAATCCCACAAAATACATCGTGCATTTCCCATCCACCCGTGAAATTTGGAGCTATGGCTCAGGCTACGGTGGTAACGCCCTGTTGGGCAAAAAATGCTTTGCGCTGCGCATCGCTTCGAACATGGGGCGCGAGCAAGGATGGTTGGCCGAGCATATGTTGATATTGGGCGTGACCAACCCCCAAGGGAAAAAGTACCATGTGGCGGCAGCGTTTCCTAGCGCCTGCGGTAAAACCAATTTTGCGATGTTGATTCCACCCGCAGGATTTGACGGCTGGACGGTAACGACGATTGGCGATGACATTGCTTGGATAAAGCCGGGAGCGGATGGCCGACTTCGGGCGATTAACCCTGAGGCCGGGTACTTTGGTGTTGCCCCCGGTACCAACACCCTGACCAATCCCAACTGCATGGCCAGTCTAGACCGCGATGTGATTTTTACCAACGTTGCCCTAACCGACGACGGGGATGTGTGGTGGGAAGGTATGACCGACACGCCCCCCGCGCATCTGATCGACTGGCAGGGCAAAGATTGGACGCCCGCGCTGGCAAAGGAAACCGGTGCCAAGGCCGCTCACCCGAACGCGCGGTTCACTGTCGCCGCGACCAACAATCCAGCGCTAGATTCTGCATGGGACGATCCGGCAGGGGTGACTATTGACGCGTTCATCTTTGGCGGCCGCCGCTCCACCACCGTACCCTTGGTAACCGAAGCACGCAACTGGACAGAGGGCATCTACATGGCTGCCACCATGGGCAGTGAAACCACGGCGGCGGCGGCTGGGCAAATGGGTGTGGTACGCCGAGATCCGTTTGCAATGCTGCCTTTCATGGGTTACAACATGAGCGACTACTTTGCGCATTGGCTCAATTTGGGTGAAAAACTGTCCGCCTTGGGTGCCCAGCTACCGCGCATCTTTACGACGAACTGGTTCCGCAAGGGTGCTGACGGTAAGTTTGTATGGCCTGGGTATGGCGAAAACATGCGGGTACTCAAGTGGATGATTGACCGCATTGAGGACCAAGCCAGCGGCGAGGCGAATGCGTTTGGTGTTTGCCCGCGTTACGAAGAAGTTAACTGGACTGGCCTTGCGTTTTCCAAAGAACAGTTTGAGTCTGTCATTGGCATAGACAAAGCGGCGTGGGCGACGGAGCTCGGATTACACGACCAATTGTTTACGCAGTTGGCATTGCGTTTACCCGCACAAATGCAAGAGACCAAGGCGGCTATACAGCTACGCCTAGCGGCTTGAACCTGCTACAGTGCCGTAATGCAAACGTCTACTTGGGCACTGTTCCTGCCAACCTTTTTCTTTGTGTCAGTCACGCCGGGTTTGTGTATGACCTTGGCGCTCACCCTTGGAATGTCCATAGGGGTGAAAAGAAGCTTGCACATGATGTGGGGCGAACTATTGGGTGTTGGCCTGATAGGCGTTTTAGCAGGTGTAGGCATGGCAGCCGTGATGCTCAAGTACCCCGATGTCTTTACCTTGCTGAAAACGCTGGGCGCGATGTATTTGGGATGGCTGGGTATTCAGCTTTGGCGTTCGAAAGGTAGTCTGGCCTTGCCGCTTGACGGTTCACCACTGACCTTTTCGGTACGTCCACTGGATTTGGCGATGAAGGGTTTTGTGACTGCCGTAGCCAACCCCAAGGGTTGGGCGTTTTTTATCTCGCTATTGCCGCCTTTTCTGGATTCGGCGAAGCCGCTTGGTCCTCAACTGTTGCTTCTCCTGTCCATCATTCTGACCATAGAGTTTGTCTGTCTACTCATTTATGCCAGTGGTGGGCAGGCCTTGCGCCATCTGTTACTCAACCAGGGCAACGTACGCCTGCTCAACCGCATAGCAGGTGGTTTGATGGTGGGCGTTGGGGTATGGCTTTTTGTAGGCTAAAGTCGATACCCGTGTCTTTTGCATTCGGCATAAATCTCTTTATTCATAGGCTATGAATCTCGATACCCCTTCCATTCGCATTGCACCGTCCATTTTGTCGGCCGATTTTTCCCGTTTGGGCCAAGAGGTGAGGGCGATTGAGGCGGCGGGCGCTGATTTGGTCCATTTTGACGTCATGGACAACCATTACGTACCTAACCTTACCATTGGACCCATGGTGTGCGGTGCAATACGCCCTCACGTCAAAATCGGCATTGACGTGCATTTAATGGTCGAACCCGTAGACGAATTGGCACTCATGTTTGCCAAGGCAGGGGCCAACATCATTACCTTCCACCCGGAGGGCACACGGCACGTTGACAGAACACTGCAATTGATCCGTGACCAAGGGTGCAAAGCGGGCATCGTTCTCAACCCGGCGACACCGGTTGATTGGTTGGACCATGTCATGGACAAGCTCGACATCATTTTGTTGATGAGTGTGAACCCAGGCTTCGGTGGCCAGAAATTTATCCCTTCGACCCTCGCCAAGCTCAAAACGGTGCGTGCGCGAATTGATGCCCATGTCAAAGAGGGGGGGCAGCCCATTTGGCTAGAGGTTGATGGTGGGGTGAACTCGCAAAACATTGGCCAAATTTGTGCGGCTGGCGCTGATACCATCGTCGCAGGTAGTGCCGTCTTTGGCGCGCCTGACGCCGATGGTGGTTATAAAGGCGTGATTAGCCAACTAAAGACGAACGCCAATTTTTCTAAGTGAATGATAATAGGCAAATCTGCGGCGAGCCTTTGAAAGGCCGGGCTACCCTTTCAGCTGGCGACGAGGGCAAAAATGCACGGTAGTTATTGGAAGCTGGCAAAGTCCAAACTGAGGTTTTCACTTAGTCACAGCGCGCTGCGCTGGCAATTGCGCAACCTATGGATTTGGTTGCTGGTGCGTTATAGCCCTGCGCGTAACGCTAGGTTGACGGGTGCGCTGACCTTGACAGAGGATCAGCAGGAACGCCTCAACCTCTACTGCAAACTATCCCAACCCGTTGACCTAAAGGGTGAAGTCCTTGTGGCTAGGGATATCAGTATTTTGAAGCACAGTCACTATAGCGGTGACCTTCTTAGAGCGCTTTACCCTTGGTTCGTGGATCGTCCATTTCATCGGGTGTTTGGCGATGTCACTTGGATTCCAGAGGTTCCTGCATTTGTGAAAAGTCGCCCTATCGTGGCCGATGATCAAAACGCGGTGATTGTGCCCTTGGATGTAAGACGGCACATGTGTTTTCCCGACGACCCCTACGATTTTTCTAAAAAGCGATCACAGATCGTTTGGCGCGGTGCAGCCCACCAAGAACATAGAAAGCAATTTTTGCGTCTGGCAACCGGTCTGCCTTACTGCGACGTCGGAGATCCGGGTTTGCCAGCCGATCACGAGTGGCACAAGGCAAGAATGTCAATTCAACAACAAATGCAGTTTAAATACATCGTTTCTGTTGAAGGGAACGATGTTGCGACGAATTTGAAGTGGATCATGCATTCCAACTCACTGGTTTTGATGCGGACTCCCAGATACGAAACATGGTTTTTGGAGAGTCGGCTGATACCCGGTGTGCATTATGCCCATTTGACAGATGACTTTAGCAATTTGGCAGCGGTGTTTAATTATTACGAGGAACATCCAAACAAGGCACAGGAAATAATCCGTGCAGCGCATAACTATGTACAACCGTTTCTAGACCCACATACAGAACAATTGCTGGCGCACAGCGTTTGTAAGGCGTATTTTGAGGCAACCGCTCCATAACGGCAACGGATCTAGACCTTTAGCTCTATGATGCTTGGTAAACGTCACCGGTAAGGTTGAAGACTGGCGATGGTGGCAAAATAGGGTTTTCGCTAGCCCGTCTTAATCTTATGTCTACAACCGACACGTCCCCTTCCGCTACGCCTGCCAAGTTGGCGCACATTCCACTTGAAAAAGTCATGGCCAATGCCATACGCGCCTTGGCCTTTGACGCCGTGCAGCAGGCCAACTCCGGCCATCCTGGCGCACCCATGGGGATGGCCGATATGGCGGTGGCGCTATGGACCAAGCACTTGCGGCACAACCCAGCGCAACCGGGTTGGTTCAATCGTGACCGTTTTGTGCTCTCTAACGGCCACGCCTCGATGTTGATGTATGCCTTGCTCCATTTGACCGGCTACGACTTGCCCATTGAAGAGCTGAAAAACTTTAGACAAATGCACAGTAAAACACCTGGGCATCCTGAATTCGGATTAACGCCAGGGGTTGAAACCACCACCGGCCCTTTGGGGCAGGGTTTGGCCAATGCGGTGGGTTTTGCCTTGGCCGAAAAATTACTGGCCCAGCAGTTCAACCGCGATGGCTTTGCCGTGGTGGATCACCACACCTATGTTTTTGCCGGTGACGGCTGCCTGATGGAAGGCATCAGCCACGAGGCTGCAAGCCTTGCTGGCGCTTGGAAGTTGGGCAAGCTGGTGATGCTCTATGACGACAACGGAATTTCTATTGACGGACAGGTCAGCCCCTGGTTTGCCGACAACACAGCGCAGCGGTTTGAGGCTTATGGCTGGCAGGTGCTAGGTGCCAAGGGGAACGAAATTGATGGACACGACGCACAGGCCGTTGAGGCGGCTATCGCCGTTGCCAAAGCCAATACGCTGCAGCCCACATTGGTGATTTGCAAAACCCACATTGGCAAGGGAAGCCCCAACAGGGCCAACACGGCCAAGGCGCACGGCGAGCCGTTGGGCGCTGCTGAGATTGCCCTGACCCGTGAGGCCTTGGGCTGGACCTCTGCTCCTTTTGAGATACCTGCCCAAATAAGCCGAGCCTGGAATGCGAAAGCGACAGGCCAGGCCAACCAAGCCCAGTGGGACAAACTATTGGCAAAGTACGCAGCCAAGTACCCTGAGCTAGCCAAGGAGCTGCAGCGCCGCATGCAAGGTGACCTGCCAGAATCCTTTGAACAAACAGCGTTTGACATGGTGCTGGCCGCGCATACCAAGGCCGAAACGGTGGCCTCGCGCAAGGCCTCGCAATTGGCGCTTGAGGTGCTCACAAAAGACCTGCCCGAATTGCTGGGTGGGAGTGCGGACCTTACAGGGTCTAACCTAACCCAAACGGCTCACACCCCCGCCTTACGAATCGCAGGCGACGGTGGCGTAGCGGTAGATGCAGCAGGGAATGCGGGCAGGCATATCAACTATGGGGTGCGTGAGTTTGGTATGGCGGCCATCATGAACGGTGTGGCCTTGCACGGCGGTTTTATCCCCTACGGCGGCACCTTCCTCACCTTCAGTGACTATTCGCGCAACGCCATTCGCATGGCGGCATTGATGCACCAACGCGTGGTGCATGTGTTTACCCATGACAGCATTGGCTTGGGAGAAGATGGTCCAACCCACCAGTCCATTGAGCATGCAGCCAGCCTGCGGTTGATCCCTGGTCTGGATGTTTGGCGTCCGGGCGATACCACCGAAACTGCCGTTGCATGGATTGCGGCGCTGCGCAACAAGGCCAAGCCTACGGCGCTGCTACTCAGTCGCCAAAACCTGAGCTATGCACCCAAGGCCAATGTGCAGGCACTGGCCGATATCAGCAAAGGCGCCTACGTATTGCGCGACGCCAAAGCGCTAGGCGTTAAAAAGGCTTTGCAGGCGGTAATTATCGCGACCGGCTCAGAGGTTCAGTTGGCACTCAAGGCGCAAGAGCTTTTGGCTACTAAAAAAATCGCGGTGCGTGTCGTCTCCATGCCCAGCACCACCACGTTCGATCAGCAAAGCCTTGCCTACAAGTTAAGCGTTCTGCCCAAAGGCTTGCCCCGCATCGCAGTAGAAATGGGGTCTAGCGATGGGTGGTGGAAGTACGGTTGCGCTGCCGTGGTTGGCATAGACCGCTACGGTGAATCCGCCCCGGCCCCCGTGTTGTTTGACTATTTTGGATTCACGCCGGACAACGTCGCTTTAACGGTGCAGCAGGCACTCAAGCGGCGTTGATAGCTGAGGCAGTGAAACGGTTCAGATTTTTACTTTAGGAGTTATTAAATGACGATCAAAATTGGTATCAATGGGTTTGGCCGCATTGGCCGCATGGTGTTTCGCGCTGCCGTACAAAACTTCTCTGACATCGAGGTGGTGGGTATCAACGATTTGCTGGAACCCGATTACCTGGCCTATATGCTCAAGTACGACTCTGTGCATGGGCGTTTTAAAGGTGACATCGCTGTAGAAGGCAATACCTTGATCGTCAACGGCAAGAAAATCAGGCTCACCGCTGAGCGTGACCCGTCCGCTTTGAAATGGAACGAAGTAGGCGCCGATATCGTGATCGAGGCCACTGGCTTGTTCTTAACCAAAGACACGGCGGACAAGCACTTGGCCGCCGGCGCGAAAAAAGTGATTATGTCTGCCCCCAGCAAAGACGACACCCCTATGTTTGTGTATGGCGTCAACCACGCCACCTATGCGGGACAGGCGGTTATCTCTAACGCGTCGTGTACGACGAACTGTTTGGCTCCTGTGGCCAAAGTATTGAACGACAAATGGGGCATCAAGCGGGGTTTGATGACCACCGTCCACGCCGCAACAGCGACGCAAAAGACCGTTGATGGCCCGTCCAATAAAGACTGGCGCGGCGGCCGGGGAATTTTAGAAAACATCATTCCATCCAGCACGGGTGCGGCCAAGGCAGTAGGTGTGGTGATCCCTGAGCTGAACAAGAAGTTGACGGGGATGTCTTTCCGGGTTCCCACGTCCGATGTGTCCGTGGTGGACCTGACCGTTGAACTGGTCAAAGAAGCCACCTACACCGAGATCTGCGCGGAGATGAAGGCACAGTCTGAAGGTGCCCTCAAAGGGGTGCTGGGTTACACCGAAGACAAAGTAGTGGCCACCGACTTCAGAGGCGAGTCCTGCACCAGTGTGTTTGACGCCGAGGCTGGGATTGCGCTGGACACAACCTTTGTGAAGGTGGTTTCCTGGTACGACAACGAATGGGGTTACTCCAACAAGTGCCTGGAAATGGTGCGCGTGGTCGCCTAAGTTGCACGCGATTGCTTAGCTAGGTAAAGGGTATCCATGAAATTCAATCGCATGAGCGACCAAGACCTGCGGGGCAAGCGGGTTTTCATTCGCGCCGACCTGAACGTACCGCAGGACGAGCAGGGCAACATTACCGAGGACACGCGTATACGCGCCTCTATACCGGCTATACAAGCGGCTTTGGACGCGGGTGCTGCGGTGATGGTGACCTCGCACCTTGGGCGGCCTACTGAAGGGGTGTTAACCCCAGCGGACAGCTTGGCACCGGTGGCCAAGCGCATGGGTGAACTCATGCACCGCACGATTCCTGTGATTGCCAATTGGGTCGACGGTGTTGCCGTTGAGCCCGGTCAATTGGTAATGTTGGAAAACTGCCGGGTCAACCGGGGCGAGAAGAAGAACGACGCTGAACTGGCCAAAAAAATGGCAGCTTTGTGCGATGTGTTTGTGCACGACGCCTTTGGTACGGCGCACCGTGCCGAAGCTTCAACTTATGGCATTGCACAGTACGCAAAGATAGCCTGTGCTGGCCCACTTTTGGCCGCAGAAATGGACGCCATAAGCAAGGCCTTGGCTACCCCTAGGCGGCCCTTGGTGGCCATTGTTGCGGGCTCCAAGGTGTCTACCAAGCTCACCATTCTTGAAGCCTTGTCCGGCAAAGTTGACCAGCTCATCGTGGGTGGTGGCATCGCCAACACCTTTATGTTGGCCAGCGGTTTGAAAATAGGCAAGAGTCTGGCCGAGCCTGATCTGGTTGATGCAGCCAAAGCGGTCATCGCCGCCATGAAGGCGCGTGGTGCTGATGTGCCCATTCCTACCGACGTAGTGACCGCCAAGGCCTTTGACGCCAACGCTGCGGCAACTGTTAAGGCAGCGACTGATGTGGACGACGACGACCTGATCTTGGACATTGGGCCGCAAACAGCTCAGCGTTTGGCCGACCAATTGATGCAGGCCGGAACGATTGTGTGGAACGGCCCAGTCGGGGTTTTCGAATTTGCCGCTTTTGAACAGGGCACCAAAACCATTGCACAGGCGATAGCCGCCAGTCCTGGTTTTAGCCTAGCCGGTGGTGGTGACACCCTAGCCGCTATTGCCAAATACGGCATTGAGAACCAAGTGGACTACATCTCGACCGGTGGCGGTGCATTTTTGGAAGTGCTTGAGGGAAAAACCCTTCCGGCGTTCGAAGTATTGCAGTCCCGGGCTGTGTAAACCCTTTCCATGTCCGGTAACGTTTTTTATATTTCAATCAGGAGAATTTCATGGCAATGATTTCGATGCGTCAGCTACTGGACCATGCGGCGGAAAATGGCTACGGCCTGCCGGCGTTCAATGTCAACAACATGGAGCAGATCAAGGCCATTATGGAGGCCGCTAGCGCCACGCAATCGCCGGTTATTTTGCAGGCCTCTGCGGGCGCTCGCAGCTACGCGGGTGAGCCCTTCTTGCGCCACCTCATTGTGGCAGCCGTCGAGATGTACCCCCATATTCCTATCTGTATGCACCAAGACCATGGCACCACACCAGGCGTGTGCTTTCGGTCTATTCAATCGGGTTTTAGCTCGGTCATGATGGACGGTTCGCTGCGCGAGGACGGCAAAACCCCCGCCAGCTACGAGTACAACGTAGATACTACACGTCGCGTGACCGAAATGGCCCACGCCGTCGGTGTTTCGGTCGAGGGTGAATTGGGTTGCTTGGGGTCTTTGGAAACCGGCCAGGCAGGCGAAGAAGACGGCGTTGGCGCAGAAGGCACCTTGGATCACAGCCAGTTACTCACCGACCCCGATGAGGCCGCCGATTTTGTGGCCAAAACCCATGTCGACGCCTTGGCCATTGCCATTGGCACCTCGCATGGTGCGTACAAGTTCAGCAAAAAGCCTACCGGCTCAGTGCTGCGCATTGACCGGGTGAAAGAAATCCATGCCCGTATCCCTAGTGTCCATTTGGTGATGCACGGCTCATCGTCCGTGCCGCAACACTGGCTAGACATCATCAACCAAAACGGGGGTGAAATGGGCGAAACCTATGGCGTTCCGGTTGAGGAAATCGTTGAAGGCATTAAGCACGGCGTGCGAAAAATCAACATCGACACCGATTTGCGCATGGCCTCCACCGGCGCCATTCGCCAGTTCATGGCCAGTAACCGTAAAGAGTTTGACCCACGCAAATACCTGGGCGTTGCCACCAAAGCCATGTCGGGTATTTGTAAAGACCGCTACGAGGCGTTTGGTTGTGCCGGGCAGGCTGCAAAAATTGGCAAGGTGTACACGCTTGAAGAGATGCAAAAGCGTTACGACAAAGGGCAGTTAGACCCCCAAATCAATTGATTTGCAGGTCGGGGTCACTGCATTGCTTGACCCCGTGGCAAAGGGAAAACGATAGCCAATTATTTGGCGCTCAACGATAGAATGTACTTACCGCCGGGCATTCTTTGACCGGTCGGGTGTGGCGCCCGCTAGGGGCCCTGCCGGCTGGTCGGTGAAAACTATTTGGCGTAACCTTTACTTTTTTTGATTGGAACCGATGATGAAAAAAATTCTGCTGGCCATCGCAGCTACCGTAATTGCGGTATCGGCTGTTGCACAAAACAAAGAATTGAAAGTGGCCATTGACGCCACTTACGAACCTTTTACCTACAAAACCCCTGACGGCAAGCCCACTGGATTTGACGTGGACATTGCCAATGCCCTGTGTGAGCAAATCAAACGCAAGTGCGTGTTTGTTGAGCAGGTGTGGGACAGCATGATCCCTGGTTTGCAAGCCAAAAAATACGACGCCATCATCAGCTCGATGTCCATTACTGAAGAGCGTCAGAAGGCCGTGGACTTCACCGACAAGTACTACAACACGCCTAGCAAGATCGTCGTCAAAAACGATATCAAGTATGCGGGCTATGCCTCGCTCAAGGGCAAGAAACTAGGCGTCCTCAAGGGCAGTACCCAAGAAAAATTTGCCATGGGCGAATTGGCCAAGGCGGGTGTGACCATTACCTCCTATGAAGCGCAGGATCAGGTGTACCTGGATATTAAAGCCGGTCGCTTAGACGGCACCGTGGCCGATGTGATTGAGGTGACCGGTGGCTTTTTGAGCAAGCCAGAAGGTAAAAACTACGGCGTGGTAGGAGATGCGTTGGTGATGCCTAAGTATTTTGGCACCGGTGCAGGTGTTGCCATTCGCAAAGGCGAAACCGCATTGCGTAATGAGTTGAACGCGGCCATTAAAGCGATTCGCGCCAACGGCACGTACAAAAAAATCAACGACAAGTACTTCAAGATCGACGTTTACGGCGGTTAATCCTAACGGCGGCTGTTGACCGGCGTTTATTTGATCAAGGCGGGTTCTGCTATCGTGGCTGAACACCGCCTTTTTCATTTTTTTTGACCTATGTCCGACTACTTTTATTCCATCTTGTTAGGCGCACGCTTAACCGTTGCGGTGGCTTTGTGCTCTCTTTTTATTGCGGTGGTTTTTGGGTTCGTTGGGGCATTGGCAAAGCTACATGGCAACCGCCTGATGGCGGGCGTTGCAACCGTGTACACAACGGTGATTCGTGGTGTTCCTGAACTCTTGTTGATTTTGTTGGTGTTCTACGGTGGCACGATTGCGCTGAACAACCTGCTAGAAGCGTTGGGCAGCACGGCCACCGTTGATATTGACGCGTTTACCGCGGGCGTTGGTACGCTGGGATTTATTTATGGCGCCTATATGACAGAAACCTTTAGAGGGGCGATGATGGCCATCCCCGAGGGGCAGTCAGAGGCGGCGTTGGCCTACGGCATGAGCGCTAGGCAGGTGTTTTCCAGGATTACGCTGCCGCAAATGGTGCGTTACGCCCTGCCCGGTTTTACCAATAATTGGCTGGTGTTGATCAAGGCGACGGCCTTGGTCAGTTTGGTGAGTCTGAAAGACTTAACCATGCTGGCCAAACAAGCCAGCGCCGCCACGCGGTCGTCATTTATGTTTTTTTTGTTCGCGGCTGCGCTGTACCTGCTGCTTACCTGGTTGTCGTTGGTCGTGCTGCGGCGCTTGAGTGAGCGCTACAGCTTGGGTGTACGCAAGGTTGCGCGGTAGCGGGCCCTATGGACTGGAGCGTCGTATTCAACGAGCAAAGCCTGACCCTATTCGGTCAAGGCGCCATCACCACCGCATGGCTGTTGGTGGCTTCAATCGCCGTGGGTGGCGTGTTGGCCATTGCCTTTGCGCTGGCTTTGACCAGTCAGTGGGTGGTGTTGCGCACGGTTGTGGGGGCCTACACCTTTGTGATTCGCGGTACACCGCTGTTGATTCAGATCTACCTGATCTACTACGGCTTAGGGCAGTTGGAGTGGATACAGGAGCGCTGGGATACGGTGTGGCCTTGGACTTACTTTAAAGACGCAGTGTTTTGTGCCTTGTTGGCCTTTTCACTCAACACGGCAGGCTACACCGCCGAGATGTTGGCCGGTTCCATCCGAGAAACTGCTGCCGGAGAAATTGAAGCGGCGCAGGCCTACGGAATGTCATCGTTTCAGCTCATGCGACGAATAGTTTTGCCCAGTGCGATGCGTAGAACCTTGCCCGCCTACAGCAACGAGGTGGTGATGATGCTTCAAAGCACAAGCCTGGCCAGCGCCATACCCGGCTTGCTGGATGTGACCGCGGTAGCCGGTCGAATTAACTCGGAGTATTACCGACCCTTTGAGGCCTACTTGTTTGCCGGTGCGATGTATTTGGCCGCAACTTTCGCTTTGGTGGCGGTATTCAAACGGGCTGAGAAGCACTTTTTGGCCTTTTTGTCGCCCCGCAGTCATTGATACCCCCTTATTGCCGCGCTTTATGCATCAAATTGCCCATCCCCTGTTCAGTGAAAGCATAGGCTCTGAGCGCAGCATTACCAGCTTTCATTTTGGTATGCCTGTGGCCAACGGGGGCACAAAAAAAGTATACCTGCAAGCGAGTTTGCACGCGGAAGAACTGCCGGGTATGCTGGCTTTGTACCACCTCATCCCAATGTTAGAGGCGGCTGAACAGGCAGGTCAATTGATGGGTGAGGTCGTGGTGGTGCCCGTGGCCAACCCCATAGGCTTGGCACAAAGCGTGGATCACCGCTCGATGGGGCGGTTTGACCTGGCCAGCTCAGAAAACTTTAACCGGCATTACCCCGATATCGCATCGGCCATATGGCCCACCGTTCAAAGGCAGTTGGGTGCGAACGAATTGGCCAATACCCAGGTGGTGCGCAAGGCGGCGGCCGCCTACTTGGCCCAATGGTCCCCCGCCACCACCTTGCAAAGTTTGAGAAAAACCCTGCTCGGGTTGGCAGTAGAAGCCGACGTGGTGTTGGACTTGCATTGCGATTGCGAGGCACTAATGCACCTGTATACCGAGCCCGCCTGCTGGCCGACGCTGGAACCACTGGCATGCCTTTTGGGAGCTCGCGCTGCTTTGTTGGCCATTGCGTCAGATACCCGTTGTTTTGACGAAGTATTGTCTGGAACCTGGCGCCAGTTGAAAGAAATGGCTGAGGCGGCAGGCATGGCGGTACCGCTGGCACAGGGCTGCGTGAGCACAACGGTTGAATTGCGCGGCGAGTTAGACGTTGACCATGCCCTTGCGATGGGTGACGCCAATGCTTTGATGCACTACCTGGTACACCTGGGCGTGGCGCGCCCCGCGGGCGGCCTTGTACCCACTCTGCCCCCACCATTGTGTGCGGCAACGCCTCTTTCGGGCGCACAACCGGTCACTACCGCCGTGCCCGGCGTGATTGTGTTTGCTGCCGCGTTGGGCACTGTGCTGAAAAAAGGCGATCTGGTGGCTCAAATCATCAACCCTTTGGCTCCTCGTGGGTCTCAGGCCACTGATTTGTGTGCGCAAGTTGACGGTGTTTTGTATGCAAGAACCCGCGAACGCTATGCGCTTGCCAACGTCGAGGTGGCCAACATCGCCGGGACTGTGCCCTATCGAAAAGGCCCGTTACTGGGATACTGACGGCCATTGAACAGCGCTATGTTTGCATGAACTCACCCATTGATTGCCAGGAAAATTTGCCATGACTGCACCCGAACTCAAACTCAAGGTCGAGAACATTCGCAAACGTTACGGTAGCCACGAGGTGCTTAAAGGGGTGTCGTTCCAAGCCAATGGGGGAGACGTCATTAGCATTATTGGTAGCTCGGGTTCGGGCAAAAGTACATTGCTTCGCTGCATCAACTTACTTGAGAAACCCAATGAAGGAAGCATTTGGGTCGCTGGGGAGCAAATGCGACTGGCTGCCAATAGAGAAGGGCAGTTGGTTTCGTCCGACAAGGTGCAGTTGGCGCGTCTGCGTTCAAAGTTAGCGATGGTGTTCCAACACTTTAACTTGTGGGCCCATATGTCGGTGTTGCAAAACATCATTGAGGCCCCGGTGCACGTATTGGGTATTCCCAAAGACGAGGCTGTCACACGGGCACGCAAGTACCTAGCCTTGGTGGATTTGGCCGGTGCTGAGGACAAATACCCTGCCCATATGAGCGGCGGCCAACAGCAGCGCATAGCAATCGCCAGGGCGTTAGCGGTAGAGCCTGAGGTGATGCTTTTTGATGAGCCCACCTCGGCCCTTGACCCCGAGTTGGTGACTGAGGTGTTACGCGTTATGCGCACCTTGGCCGAGCAGGGGCGCACCATGGTGGTGGTTACCCATGAAATGGGGTTTGCTAGAGAAGTAGCCAACCACCTGATTTTTTTGCATCAAGGGGTGATTGAGGAACAAGGGGTTCCGCAAGTGGTACTGACCCAGCCAAAAAGTGAGCGTTTGCAGCAGTTTTTGTCGGGCAGCTTAAAGTAGGTCACCGCCCCTTTAGAATAGCCCATCTTTTAAATTCATTGGAGTTACCAAATGGGCAACAAAATCGTGACCGAAGCCGATCGTAAACGCACCCCGGCGCCTACGCCACCTAACGGCCAAACCTTGCGTCGCGGTGGGGTGGGCCAGAAGATTAGTTTGGAGCGTGGCCCTTCAACCCGCAGCAAAAAGAACGTAGGCAAGCGCCCACACAAGGGCGGTTGATCGCAATTATTCCGTCCGTTCAACCCTCCACTGTAGGGTGTTATGCAGGGCGGCGACGTCTCCTATGATGAGCAGGGCGGGGGATGCTATGCCTTGCGCCGCCAGCTTGTGGGGCAGCTCACCCAAAGTGCTTAGCCACACTTTCTGATGGGGCAAGCTGGCCGATTGCACGACCGCAATGGCCCTAGACGCGGGCGCTCCGTGCGCGATTAACTGCTCGCAAATGCTGACTGCGCCGCTAAGGCCCATATAAATCACGACGGTTTGATGGGGTTTCACCAAGTCGTACCAGTCGAGGTTGGCCGTTCCGTCTTTGAGATGCCCAGTCACAAACAACACTGATTGTGCGTGATCCCGGTGGGTAAGTGGGATCCCGGCGTAGCATGATGCGGCATTGGCCGAGGTAATGCCGGGCACCACTTCAAAGGCAACACCCGCATTGGCCAGCGCTTGCATTTCTTCGCCGCCGCGCCCAAATATAAAGGGGTCACCGCCTTTTAACCGGACAACCCGTTTGCCCGCTCGTGCTAAATCGATCAGTAGTTGATTGATTTTTTCTTGGCGCATGCTGTGCTCGTTGCGTCGTTTTCCAGCAAATATTTGTTGTGCCAAGGGTGATACCAACGCAAGTACCTCGTTCGAAATCAGGTGGTCAAACACCACCACGTCGGCATTTTGCAGACGCAAAAGCGCCTTTAAGGTTAGTAGTTCAGGGTCACCCGGACCCGCACCTACCAACGCAACCGGGAATCGGTTGGGTTGCTTTGTTGGAGGTGAAGTGAGTGGCATAGCAGAGGACATGGTGACAAGCAATGAGGGTGAAGACCTAGGCTTATTCAGGCAAAATGGCAGAGACAGCGTTTGTAGCGCAATTACTTAGGATCACTATGCTTTTCAAATTCAAATCAAAGGTGACGGGCGACCTTATCATGTTGGAGCCTAACGGCCTCAGGATACTTGAGATCATGGGTAAATCACCCGACGCACAGGGGATTATCCAGCCTGTTCAAATGCACATGGCAATCGTTGCGATTGAGGCGGTAATTACCCAAGAGGAAGCGCAAAGGGAAGAACTGACGACCAAGGGGAGCCAGGCCTTAAGCGATGAGTCGACGGGCGAAATGGGTTCCGATCACGATACGGTGAGCCTACGCCAACGTGCGCAGCCCATGCTGGAGATGCTCAGGCGTTGCCAGCGCTCCGACGCGGATATCGTCTGGGGCGTGTAGGCGGTGGTTTTGCTTTTTTTTCGATTCTTGTCCCTCTGGCCGTTGTGGCTGCTGCACAGTGCTGGGGCGGCATTGGGCTGGGTGGCGTTTATTGCTTCGCCCACTTACCGCAAGCGCTTGTTGCACCATGCGCACCAAGCAGGCGTAGCATCAGGCGACACCTTGGCCTCTGTGGCGCAAGCCGGGAAAATGGTGATGGAAACGCCAAAAATGTGGATGGGACGCCTACCCAAGGTGCAGTGGTCTGGCATTGAGCTGATAGAACAGGCCTATGCCGAGAAGCAGGGCCTCTTGTTTTTGATGCCGCATTTGGGTAGTTTTGAAATCATAGGGCAGGCCTGGGCTAGGCATTTTGGCCGCACCCACGGCGACTTTACGGTGCTGTTTCGGCCACCACGGCAACGCATCATGGAAGAGGTCGTTGCCACATCGCGCAATCGCGCGGGCCTTGCTGCCTTCCCCACGACGGCCGGTGGGGTGCGCCAACTGTTGAAAGCGCTCAAGCAAGGGCGAGCCGTTGGCGTATTGCCCGATCAAGTACCTCCCGAGGGGATGGGGGTATGGGCACCGTTTTTCGGTCAACCGGCCTATACCATGACCTTGGCCGCGCGTCTGGCGCAGCAAAGTGGCTCTGTGGTTTTGGTAGGATGGGGTGAGCGCCTTTCCTGGGCCAGAGGTTATCGCATCCACGTTGAACCTCTTTTGCAGGATGGCGAGGTTTTGTCTGAGGTTTTGACGCAGGCCTGTATGCAAATCAACGTGGCGATGGAGCGTGCGATATTGAAGCGCCCTTCGCAGTACCTTTGGTCGTATGCAAGGTACAAACAGCCTAGAAAGGCCTCAACGTGAAACGACTGCCGGGATGGATAAAAAAGCCTATCGGAATCGCGTTGACCGCCTTTTTTACGGTTTGGGCATGCTTGCCTCTTTTCGTGGCACGTGCGATCGGAACCTTGCTGGGTTGGCTTGCTTTTTTTGGCGCACGAAGCCGACGCCGGGTCGCGACAATCAACTTGGGAATCGCTTTTCCGAACCTCAGCTCTGACGCATTGCGGGCGCTGGTCAAGGCGCACATGGTGGCATTGATGGTGTCTATGTTGGACCGTATATGGTTGTGGTACGGGCCATCATGGCTGGTGCGAAAACGTTTGCGAATCACCGGTGATGTGCAGGCATTGAGCGAACCGGGCGCTATCGTGTTGTTTGTGCCGCACTTCATTGGTCTGGATGCGGCTGGCATGGCGGTCACCCAACAATTGTCACGCCCGCTGACTGACATCTACACCCCGCAGTCCAACCCGGTGATTGATGCTTGGATTTACGACAGGCGCCAGCGCTTTGGCAAAATCAAAATGTATGACCGTGCCGCTGGCGTGCGGGACGTGGTCAAAGACCTGAAAGCTGGCGGAATGTTGGCCTTGCTCCCCGATATGGGATTTGGCCCCGAAGAAAGTCTGTTTGTGCCTTTTTTTGGTGTGAGCACCACCACCATACCCAGTCTTTCGCGGTTCGCTCGACTGGGCAAGGCGCGGGTGATTCCTTTATTGTCCGTTATGACCCCAACCGGCTACGACATTGAGTTCAGACCCGCGTGGGCAAATTTCCCGACCAACGACTTGTATGCCGATACGCTTCGCATGAACCAGACCTTAGAAGGCTATATCGGTGAACACCCCAGCCAGTATTTATGGGTTCATAGGCGCTACAAACACCGTCCGCCTGGGCAGGCTTCGGTGTATTAAGACCCCGTCACTGTGCGCCCCGGGAAACCCCGGGACCTTCATCACCGATCAAGGGTAAAGCCCGCGCAGTTCTCGGGCATGCAAAATGCGTTTACATGCCACAATAAAGGTCGCGGTTCGCAGGCTAACCCGGTGTTCTGCAGCAACTGCCCAGACCGCATCAAACGCCTCTTGCATAATGCGTACCAATCGTGCGTTGATTTCAGCCTCGTCCCAGAAAAAGCTGGAAAAATCCTGCACCCATTCAAAATAACTTACCGTTACGCCACCCGCATTGGCGATGACGTCGGGAACAACCAGTATGCCGCGGTCGTGCAAGATATCGTCGGCAGAGGGTGTGGTTGGGCCGTTGGCTCCCTCAATGATCATGCGGGTTTTGATGCGGTGGGCGTTAGTTGCTGTGATTTGTGACTCCAAGGCTGCCGGTATCAGAATGTCGCTTTCGATATCCCAGAATTTTTCATTTGGAACCACCTCGGCGCCAACAAAACCCTTCACCGTGCCATAGGCCTGCACATGGGCTAACAGGTTGGGCACGTCCAGCCCCGACTCCTGATAAACGGTTCCGCCATGGTCTTGTACAGCAATTACTCGGGCACCTGATTCAGTAAACAACCTTGCCGCTACGCCGCCCACATTGCCAAACCCCTGAACCACAACACGAGCCCCTGCAATTGACATACCTAGATGGCGTGCAGCTTGAACACCTACGGTATAAACGCCGCGCCCAGTCGCGTCCTTGCGGCCCAAGGATCCTCCCAAATGGATTGGTTTTCCGGTGACCACACCAGTTGCTGTCGAGCCTTCGTTCATGGAGTAGGTGTCCATCATCCAAGCCATGATTTGTTCATTGGTGTTGACGTCGGGCGCGGGAATGTCTTTGGTCGGTCCGATGATGATGCCAATTTCGCTGGTGTAGCGTCGTGTCATGCGTTCTAGCTCACCCAACGAAAGTGTCTTTGGATTGACTCGAATGCCACCCTTGGCACCGCCGTAGGGCACGTTGACTGCAGCGTTTTTGATAGACATCCAGGCCGACAGCGCCATCACTTCAGAAAGCGTCACGTCTTGGTGGAAGCGTACCCCCCCTTTGCCGGGGCCACGCGAGGTGTTGTGCTGTACCCGGTAGCCCTCAAAATGGGCCACGCTGCCGTCGTCTAAGTGGATGGGTACATCTACTATCAAGATGCGCTTGGGACGCTTAAGCGTCTCTGCCCAGCGAGCCAGCGGTCCGAGATAGGGGACAACGCGGTCCACTTGCTGCAAAAAATTGCCCCATGGCCCTAGGTTGTCTGCTTGTAGGTAGGAAGGCAAGGCGCTGGACTGTGAATGCGCGCTATTGGCTTGACTTCTATCGGTGGATTGGACTCGAGGGCCGTTGTTAGATGACATGGTGCAGTTTAAACACGAGTGGAGGTTCCCGAACTGTAGGTCTACCGCCACGATTTGTCCAAGGCCTTGTACTTAATTAGTAATGATGCAAACGCATGATGCGTCAAATGTATAACCCTAGAGCAATAGTGATCCTGACTTATCGCGCCGGGCTTGGTGTTTCGCGGTCAAACTGCAATGCCGCCAGGCGGGCATATATGCCAGATTGCAAAATGAGCTCGTTGTGTGTGCCTTGTTCCACAACACGCCCTTGGTCCAAAACGACGATAAGGTCGGCTTTTTGTACCGTGGCTAGGCGATGCGCAATCACCAATGTCGTACGCCCACGCATAGCCGATTCCAGTGCTGCTTGTACCATTTGCTCGCTTTCCGCATCCAGCGCGCTTGTGGCTTCATCCAGCAGCAACAGCGGGGGGTTTTTCAAAATGGCACGTGCAATGGCGATGCGCTGGCGCTGCCCGCCTGACAGGCGCACACCGCGCTCGCCCAGAAACGTTTGGTAGCCATCGGGCAACCCGGTGATGAATCCGTCTGCATAGGCGGCAATAGCAGCCTCTTTAACCTCTTGCTCACTTGCCTCGGGTCGTCCGTAGCGAATGTTGTCCAAGGCGGTGCCAGAAAAAATGACTGCGTCCTGCGGCACTATGCCCACTTGCGCACGCAAATCCTCTAGGGACAGTTGCGTAATGGCTTGGTCGTTGACGGTGATACGTCCAGCCTGCGGGTCATAAAAGCGCAGCAGCAACTGAAACACCGTGGATTTTCCCGCACCGCTAGGCCCCACCAAGGCAACGGTGTGGCCTGAAGGAACCGTGAGGTCAAACTGCGCCAAGGTAGGATGATCGGGCCTGGACGGGTAATGAAAAGCAACACCATGAAAGCCCACTGCGCTTCCCTCAGCCCGCGCTGTTACCCGCAGTGGTAAAGGGGGTGATTGAATAGGGGAGTGCGTATCAAGCAGTTCCATCAGTCGCTCGGTCGCGCCCGCTGCACGCAACAAATCTCCATAGACCTCACCCAACACGGCAAAGGCGCTGGCCAGAATAAGCACATACACCACCGTTTGGCCCAGATGCCCGGCGGTCATTCGGCCCGCCAAGACCGCCTGGGTCCCGGTGTACAGACCCCAAAGCAAACCGGCGCTGGTTGCAATAATGATGAATGCGACCAGCAAGGCCCTTGCTTTGCTGCGCTTAACCGCCGTTGTAAAGGCGTTCTCTGTGGCGTTCTTAAAGCGTGTGGCTTCTCTGCCCTCGGCTGCGTAGCTTTGTACCACCGGAATCGCATTCAGCACTTCGGCGGCAATCGCGCTGCTGTCGGCCAGCCGGTCCTGGCTAGAGCGGGACAATTTGCGTACCCGCCGACCAAACCACATCGCGGGCAGTACGACCAAAATCAGCGCCCCCAGCACCTGCACCATCACCAAAGGGTTGGTCCATACCAAAAGCGCTAACGCACCCAAACCCATCACGGCGTTGCGCAGCCCCATTGACAGCGAGGACCCCACCACGGTTTGCACCAGTGTGGTGTCAGCCGACAGCCGCGACAGTACCTCACCGGTTTGGGTAACTTCGAAGAATGCGGGGCTTTGCTTGAGTACGTGGGCGTAAACGGCCGATTTCAAATCGGAAGTGATGCGCTCGCCTAGCCAGCTCACCATGTAAAACCGCGCTGCGCTAAACACGCCCAAAGCAACGGCCACACCGAAAAGTTGCAAAAAATGGTCCCGTAGCAGCAGCGTCTGGCTGGCGCGGTCGTTGCCAAAACTGCCACTGTCAATTAGGCCACGCAATGCCAAGGGAAAAGCCAAGGTGGCCAACGCCGCCAAAACCAAAAATACACCAGCCAGAGCAATGGGACCGGTATAAGGCCGCAGGAAAGGTAGCAGTCCCACCAAGGATCTTGGATTTTTGGGCTGTGGTCTATCGGTTGTTGTTTGGCTCATGGTGGCATGGGGGAGATGGAAGCGAAGTAAAAGAGGAGCCTAAGAACAGTTGACTTAGCTTGGGGGGCTCGCGGGCAATTTCAAGTGGCGCTCACCTATCATGTCATTTCTTCGGCTGGTTGACGGTCACACGTGTTCCATGGTAGAGCATCACGGCTTCCTATAAACTCAGCTAACCGACTCTCGTGTTTTGGCAATCTTCCTGGAAGTAGTTTGTGACCCACCCTACAGTAAATCAGCGGCAATTCGATTTAATGATTTTCGATTGGGATGGCACCTTGTTTGACTCTACTGCCATCATCGCCGAGGCGATACAGCGCGCAGTCGTTGACGTGGGCGGCCGTGATCCGGGGTTGGAGAGAGCATCCCACGTGATTGGCCTGGGGCTGCGGCAAGCGCTTGAGTGGGTTGCACCCGATATGAACCCATCGCAATACCCCGAGTTGGCAAGACGCTATGCCTACCATTACGAGAGGCGTGCCGATGACCTGCATTTGTTCCCGGGCATTTTAGAGATGCTGCTGGCGTTGAAACAAGCGGGGTATCAGCTAGCGATTGCGACCGGTAAAAGTCGACGTGGCCTTGACCTCACCATGGCGCAGCTGCCGGTAGATGGCTTGTTTTGTGCATCACGCACAGCCGATCAAACCGAGGGAAAGCCTTCACCTAGGATGCTGCTTGAGCTCATGCAGGAGTGCGGTTGTGGGTCGCACAACACGCTGATGGTGGGCGATACCACCCACGATTTGCAGATGGCGCTGAACGCGGGATGCGCGGCGGTGGGGGTAAGTTATGGGGCTCATCCCTTGGAGCAACTGACGCCATTGGGCCCACTGTTTATTGCCGATTCGCCCAAAGATTTGCACCAAGGCTTGTTGCAGTATGCCTAATGTCGATGCCGTGCGGGCTATAGCACTGTGCAGTAGCGGCGATCTGGAGAATGCGGGACGTGCCGTGCCTTTTGATGTGGTTTATGCGGGGCAAACCTGCCGCGCCTTTGCTGTACGCGTGGATGGGCAAGTGGCAGCGTATCTAAACCGATGTACCCATGTGGCGATGGAAATGGACTACCAGCCGGATCGTTTTTTTGACGAAACAGGCCGATGGCTGATGTGCGCCACCCATGGTGCCACCTATCATCCCTTGTCCGGACAATGCGTGGGAGGGCCATGCCGTGGGGGCTTGATAAAAATTGAACTCGCCGAATGGGATGGGATTGTTCACTGGCATACTTCCTACCTCATGAAACCTTTGGAATTTTGACTATGACAGATCCCTCATCGGCTGATCGATCGTTTGAATCTGCGCAAGCCCGTGGGTCTGACCCGGCCAAGCAGGGACGGACAGACGCAGGGGAAATGCCAAGGCCTGGGACGGGTGATGCGGTGGTATCCAACTTGGCGTTGGCCGCTATGTTTGGCGATTACCTCAAAGAGAAACGGAGCGCCCGCCGGTGGCGGATTTTTTTCAGACTAGTCTGGATGACCCTGTTTGCGGTGTTTGCCTACTTTGCGTTGGAAACCGGACACACGCCTAGTTCTGCGGGAGTGCCTCACACTGCCGTCGTAGAGATAAAAGGCGAGATTGCCGACGGCACAGACGCGGGCGCTTCAGCCATCGTGGGCGCGGTGCGTGATGCGTTCGAGGACTCCCATTCCATGGCGGTTGTTCTGCTGATCAATTCTCCGGGTGGTTCTCCGGTTCAGGCAGGCATCATCAACGATGAAATTCGGCGTATGAAGGATATCTACAAAAAGCCGGTGTATGCGGTAGTAGAAGAAAGCTGCGCCAGCGCTGCCTACTACATCGCTGTGTCGGCAGACAAAATTTATGTAGACAAGGCAAGTGTTGTCGGATCGATAGGGGTATTGATGGACGGTTTCGGATTTACCGGCCTTATGGAAAAAGTGGGTGTTGAGCGGCGCTTGATGACGGCGGGGTCCAACAAAGGGTTTTTGGATCCCTTTAGTCCACAGTCCAAAGAGCACCGCGACTATGCACAGAACCTGTTGAACCAAATTCACAGCCAGTTTATTGACGTGGTCCGCAAAGGCCGGGGAGATCGGCTTAAAGAAGACGCCGATACCTTTAGCGGTTTGTTTTGGAGTGGTGAGCAAGCCGTAAAGTTGGGATTGGCCGACGAGGTGGCCAATATTGAGTACGTGGCCCGTGAGGTGGTAAAAGCACCTGATATATACGATTACACCCGCAAGGAAAATGTTGCCGAAAGGCTTGCCAAAAAATTTGGTGCATCGATAGGCGCCGGTGCAGTTAAAGCAATGGCCAGTCACGGCGTGCTCGTGAAATAAGGCCCACCCCTAAACGAGGGTGAGTCACCCGGCCTTAGGTGCTGCCAAAAAGGAAGACCGTGGGCAAGGAAAGGGGCAGGGAAACAGGCGGCGCGCTACGCCACTGCTTGACAAGCGCACTGTGTGACGTTTGTTCGTCAAGCCCTGCACCACACAATACGGCCAGGCGCGTTGTGGGTGCCAAACTCGCTACCAAACTGGTCATGAGTGATTGGTTTCGGTAAGGGGTTTCGATCAGGATTTGGGTTTGACCGGTTTGCTGGCTCAGGCTTTGCAACTGCAAGATGCGGGCGGTGCGTTCGGCCGCGGTCACTGGCAGGTAGCCGACAAATGCAAAATTTTGGCCATTCAAGCCGCTGCACGCCAGTGCCAACATCAAGGATATGGGTCCTACCAAGGGTTCGACCCTAAGCCCCAACCGGTACGCGGCGCGTACCACCGACGAGCCTGGGTCGGCAATGGCGGGCATGCCCGCCTCACTGACCAAGCCCATATCTACTCCCGCCACGCAGGGTCCAAGCAAGGTCTCCATCGCAGGGTCTTGCGCCGGATCGGACTGGTGATCGCCTTTTTTGTGCGCCTGGCGCGGCAATACAAAGATCGTGTGGTGTTGCAACGGCTCAGTCAATGGCTGTACTGCGTGAACGCGATTCAAAAAATGGCGGGTCGACTTGGCGTTTTCACAAATCCAATGCGTCAAACCAGAGGCTATCTTCAATGTATGGGTGGGCAGTGCACGCTCAATGGGCGCTGGCGACACACACCCAAAATCCAAAGGAGTTGGGACGAGGTAAAGCCGCCCTTTTATGGCCGAGCCTGCCCCACTCATCGTTCTAGGCCCAGCAAGTCAATTCCCGCGTGGGTTATCAATTGACAGGTGCGTATGAGCGGAAGGCCTATCAAGGCGGTCGGGTCGTCGCTGTCTATGCGATCAATCAAAGTGATGCCCAGTCCCTCACTTTTGGCGCTGCCAGCGCAATCGTACGGGGTTTCGGCGCGCAGGTAGTTCTCAATCTGCGCCGCCCTTAACGGTTTAAAAGTCACCCGAACTGTGGCCAGGTCTTGCTTGGCAAAACCCGTTTTGAGACATACCACTGCCAAAGCGGTTTGAAACAACACGGTTTTGCCGCTCATTTGTGTGAGTTGCACCACGGCACTGGCGTGATTGCCTGGTTTGCCTAATGGCACGCCGTTGAGGTCAGCCACTTGGTCAGAACCAATCACCACCGCGTCGGGGTAGTGATTAGCTATCGCGACGGCTTTGGCCAGGGCCAGCCTAAGAGCCAAGTTTGCGGGAGTTTCTGCGTTCAATGGGGTCTCGTCTACTTCAGGAGAGATGGCCAAAAAGGGGTAACGCAAACGCTCCAACAATTGTTTACGGTAAACAGAGCTGGAGGCCAGAATCAGCGCGGGCAGGGGCAAGGAGGTCATGGCACCAATTGTCGCACCGGATGATGCCTGCATTGTGTACCTTGGTGGCGCAAGCGCTACACTAGCGTTTATGAACAAGGATTATTCGCCCCGCCGTCTGGACGTAGTTCACTTTGCCAAGTCCAATGCCCAGTTGAGCGGTGATACGCCATTGGTGCAAATGAGCCGTCTGTACAACGATCTAGACCCGGTTCCGCGCGATTCGGATCTCCCCTATGGCGTGCACTGGCGGGCCAGTGGTTGGATGGAACCAGGTAATACAGGTCAGACAGAGCAAGCTTGGCTTGGCGTAGTGGCACAGGCACGCATACCGCAAATTTGCCAGCGTTGCACGGGATTACTCGCCTACCCGATCGATTTGGATTACCGCTACCGATTTGTAAGTACTGAAAAAGAAGCTGCAGAGCAAGACGAGTGGGCAGAGGAGGACGTGTTGGTGGTCAGCAAAGCCTTTGATCTTGTTCAATTGATAGAGGATGAACTCTTGATGGCGATGCCACTGATCCCCGTGCACGAGCGATGTGACGTGCAGTTGCCCACAGAGGCGATGGATGCGGCATTTCAAGAGCAGGCAGAACATACAAATCCTTTTGAGGCGCTCAAAGAAATCACCAAAAACCGAGCCTAGGGAGCCTCTACAAAACTCGCTGTGGGGCGCTGTTATCGTGGCCTCAGATCGTGCCTAGGGTTTTGCAGAGGTCCCCAAGGAGTGCGTCGCACTGTCGTTGACCTGTTTTCACTTCTAGTCGTTGTGCCAGTTCCGAATCAGGGTGCTATAATGATTGGCTTTGCACGATCTCTGGCGCATTGATGATCTGCCTACGCAGGCTGATTGACCCCAGTTGTGCAGTCTATTGCCCTATTTTTGACGAACTCAAGGAGCCTGACATGGCCGTCCAACAGAACAAAAAATCACCCTCCAAGCGCGGTATGCATCGTTCGCACAACGCCCTGACCACTCCTGGAACGGCTGTCGAAGCCACCACCGGTGAAGTGCATTTGCGTCACCACATTAGCCCCACTGGTGTGTACCGTGGGCGTCAGGTCGTCAAGGCGAAAAAATCGTCCGCTGAATAAACCCGCTTCCCTTTTGCAAAAGCCCGGTTCAATGCGTTGTGCCGGGCTTTTGCTTTTTAGATGCGCTTTGTGACGCAACTGTTTTGTCGAACAAGGCCTGGTGGATACCTGTATGATTACATTGGCTGTTGACTGTATGGGGGGCGATGTCGGCCTTGCCGCTACCTTGCCCGCGTGCCGAAAGTTTTTGGTAACGCACCCACAGGCGCGGCTGCTTCTGGTGGGTGCGAGTGATGCCTTGTCAGGTTTTTCTGACGAAAGAGTTCAAGTCGTTGTCGCGACCGAAGTTGTAGAAATGGATGATTCGCTGGAAGTTGCCCTGCGCAAGAAAAAAGATTCTTCGATGCGCGTGGCGATTGAGCAGGTCAAAAATAAAAATGCCCAAGCGGCCGTATCCGCTGGCAATACCGGTGCATTGATGGCGATTGGTCGCTATTTGCTAAAAACGCTAGATGGTATTGATAGGCCGGCCATTGTCGCGCAAATCCCAAACGCCAAAGGCAAGGCCACTGCTGTACTGGATTTGGGTGCCAATGTGGACAGCCAAGCCGAGCACCTTTTGCAGTTTGCGGTGATGGGAAGTGCCATGGTTTCTGTCTTGGGCGACAACGCCAATCCCAGCGTAGGACTGTTGAATGTTGGCGAAGAGGCGATAAAGGGTAGCGAAATGATTAAAAAAGCAGGTGAACTGCTTCGATCAGCCTCTAAAAATGGTGATTTAAATTTCTATGGCAATGTCGAAGGAGACGATATTCTTAAAGGCACTGTAGATATTGTGGTTTGCGATGGATTTGTAGGCAATATCGCGCTTAAATCTATGGAAGGTGTTGCAAAAATGATCGTTGATTTTTTAAAGCAAGAGTTCACCAGCAGTATTTTTGCAAAAATTGCAGCTATCGTTTCCTACCCCGTTCTAACTTCTCTTAAAAATCGATTTGACAAGGGTCGGTACAACGGTGCGCCGTTGTTGGGCTTGCGCGGATTGGTCGTCAAAAGCCACGGATCGGCCGATGCCTTTGCCTTCGAGCAAGCGCTCAATCGGGCTTATGATGCGGCTTATCATCAGTTGATAGATAAATTGCAGGAACGAATTGCCCATGCCGCCCCCCTTTTGACGGGTCGAGAGGCTGTGCAAGCATAAAGCTTTACATGAGTATTTATTCAAAGATAAGCGGGACCGGAAGCGCGCTGCCGGCCCAGCGTGTCACCAATGCCGATTTGGTCGCGAGGTTGGCCGCTGACGGGATAGAAACCTCGGACCAGTGGATTGTTGAACGCACCGGAATTGGTGCTCGGTACTTCGCAAATGCGTCTGAAACGGCAAGCGAGTTGGGGCTCAAGGCGGCCCAGCACGCGTTGGATGCATCGGGGTTGGCCGCCTCCGATATTGACCTCATCATCGTTGCAACCTCGACACCTGACATGGTGTTTCCGTCGACGGCCTGCATTTTGCAAAATAAACTGGGCGCCAACGGTTGCGCGGCGTTTGATGTACAGGCAGTTTGCAGTGGCTTTGTTTATGCGCTAACGATCGCAGACGCGATGATCCGGGCCGGAACCGCCCGCACGGCTTTGGTGGTTGGGGCTGAAGTCTTCTCACGGCTGCTTAACTTTAAAGACCGCACAACCTGTGTGTTGTTTGGCGATGGAGCAGGTGCAGTTGTACTGCAGGCCAGCGATACCCCTGGCGTTTTGGCGACTCAAATCAACGCGGACGGCAAGCACGTGGGCGTGCTGTGTGTACCCGGTGGTGTTACAGGAGGGCAGGTGTTTGACACAGCGCTGTTGACCATGGATGGCCCAGCGGTGTTCAAGTTGGCGGTGGGGGTTCTTGAAAAGGCGGCGCTCCAGGTGCTCGATAAAGCGGCAATGACACCGTCACAAGTCGATTGGTTGATTCCCCATCAGGCCAACATCCGCATCATGCAAAGTACGGCCCGTAAGCTGGGTTTGCCCATGGAAAAAGTAGTGGTGACCGTGCATGAGCACGGCAACACGTCGGCCGCTTCCATTCCCTTGGCGCTGGACCATGCGGTACGAGCGGGTAAAGTACAAAACGGTCAGACCGTTTTGCTAGAAGGCGTGGGCGGCGGATTTACGTGGGGCGCTGTCCTCCTCAAGCTGTAATGAGAGTAGATTTTTTTCCAGAACTATTTGTATGAAAGTGGTCGTTTCATGAGTCAGTCCCTTGCTTTTGTGTTTCCCGGACAGGGCTCGCAGTCGGTAGGTATGCTGGATGCATGGGGTGATCACCCTGCAGTCCGGCAAACCCTTCTAGAGGCATCTGATGCACTGGGGGAAGACATTTCCCTGATGATTGCGCAAGGATCGAAAGAACAATTGGCGTTGACCACCAACACACAGCCCGTTATGTTGGTTGCGGGGGTCGCGACCTACCGGGCGTGGTTGGCCGAGGGCGGACAACCTCCTAGTTTTGTGGCTGGTCACTCTTTGGGTGAATACGCAGCACTTGTGGCAGCCGAGGTACTCACCTTGCAGCAAGCAGTACCCTTGGTTCGACTGCGCGCCCGTGCCATGCAAGAGGCAGTGCCGGTGGGCGTGGGGGCAATGGCTGCGGTGCTGGGTATGGAAGCGGCAAAAATTCAGGCCATATGTGCAGAAGTTACGGCTGCAATGGCGTGCCCGGGCTTAGAGCTGGTCGAGGCCGTTAACTTTAATGACCCGTTGCAAACCGTGATTGCTGGGAGCAAGGCTGCGGTGGACCGTGCCTGTGAAGCGTTAAAAGGCGCCGGGGCCAAGCGCGCGCTCCTTCTACCCGTATCCGCGCCGTTTCATTGTTCACTTATGCAACCCGCCGCTGAAATACTCAAAGCCGGTTTGGCATCGATTGCGTTTAGGGCGCCGAAAATTGCGGTACTTAACAACGTGGACGTAAAGATAGAAGTCGACCCTGACGCAATAAAGGATGCGCTGGTGCGCCAGGCATTTGGGCCTGTGCGTTGGGTCGAGACCATTCGCAGGTTTGCCGACCACGGTGTGACCCGCGTGGTCGAATGCGGCCCAGGCAAGGTATTGGCCGGTATGGTTAAACGAATTTCACCCAGCTTAGAGGCGACTGCACTGTTTGACCCAGCGTCCTTGCAGGAACTCAAAAACCAACTTAACGGAACCCATATATGAGCACAGAATCCGCGACGCCTACAGTAGCCTTGGTAACTGGAGCCTCTAGAGGTATTGGAGCGGCCATCGCCTTAGAGCTTGCCCAGCGAGGAATGATTGTGTTTGGCACGGCCACTACTGATGAAGGGGCCACTAAAATTGCCAACGCTTTGGCCGCTTTTCCTGGCAGTCAAGGGATGTGCCTGAACGTTAACGATCTTGCTCAGGTAGAGGCAGCGCTCGACCGAATTCTTAAAGCCCACGGCGGTTTGCAGGTTCTGGTCAATAACGCAGGCATTACGCGTGATATGTTAGCCATGCGACTCAAGGATGACGATTGGGACGCGGTGGTTGATACCAACCTCAAAGCGGTTTTCCGTATGTCGCGCGCTGTCATGAAGCCCATGATGAAGCAGCGGTACGGGCGCATTATCAATATCACTTCAGTGGTGGGCGCGATGGGTAACCCCGGGCAAGCCAACTATGCTGCCGCCAAAGCGGGCGTAGCGGGCATGACGCGCGCCTTGGCCAGGGAGTTAGGTAGCCGCGGGATCACTGTTAACTGCGTTGCCCCCGGCTTTATTGATACCGATATGACAGCGGCGCTTTCGGGTGACCAGCAGCAAAGTTTGCTCAGTCAGATTCCGTTGGGCCGTCTCGGAAAGCCCCAGGACGTGGCGCACATGGTGGGGGTTCTTGCCTCCCAACTGGCCGGTTACATCACTGGACAAGAAATACATATTAACGGTGGAATGTTAATGACCTGATGCCAAGCATTTGGGGTCCCGCCGCTAGGCAGTTAGAATACCCATTCTTTTTTCACAACCCTCAGAGGGATTAAATGAGCGATATTGAAGCACGCGTTAAGAAGATCATTGCCGAACAACTAGGCGTTGATGAGGCACAGGTGACCCCGGAGAAAGCATTCGTTGCCGATTTGGGTGCCGATTCTTTGGATACCGTTGAGTTGGTAATGGCCTTGGAAGATGAGTTCGGTATTGAGATACCAGACGAAGAGGCAGAAAAAATCACAACCGTACAAGCGGCGATCACCTACGCCTTGGCCAATCAAAAGGCCTGATTCGCGCTGAACATCCGACCCATTTGGGCGGGTGCTCGGTTCAGGCTTGTGGTGGCCTGATTTATTGGTGAAGCCAGTCTTTTATGCACTGGCTCACTTTCTCCAATCTTTCCCAAGCAGTGCTATGACCCGTCGTCGTGTGGTAGTAACCGGTCTGGGTTGTGTCAGCCCAGTTGGTAATTCAGTATCCGAGTCTTGGCGCAATTTGTTGGCGGGCCAATCGGGGGTTGACCTCGTTACCCGTTTTGACACAAGCGCGTTGGCCTGCAAATTTGCGGCCCAGGTTAAGGGTTTTCAGATAACAGATTACATTTCCGAAAAAGACGCCCGGCATATGGATACCTTTATCCATTATGGCTTGGCCGCCGCGATGGATGCGGTCAAAGACGCTGGCCTGCCTACTGGCGATGCACTGTCAGAGGAACAGGCGGTGAGTATTGGCTGCAACGTCAGTTCTGGCATGGGCGGACTGCCATTGATTGAGCAAACCCATTTGGACTTTGTCAATCGCGGACCAAGGCGGATTTCTCCCTTTTTTGTACCGGCCACCATCATCAACATGATCGCGGGCCAGATATCGATTCATTTAGGAATTAAAGGGCCCAACTTTTCGGTGGTGACTGCCTGTACCACCGGCCTGCATTCCATTGGTCTTGCCGCGCGCATGATCCAATGGGGCGATTGCGATGTGATGATTGCTGGGGGCGCTGAATCAACGGTGTCCCCACTGGGTATTGGCGGTTTTGCCGCCGCACGTGCGCTCAGCACGCGCAACGACGACCCTCAATCCGCTTCGCGCCCTTGGGACAAAGACAGGGACGGGTTTGTATTGGGTGAAGGTGCGGGTGTCATGGTGCTGGAGTCGTATGAACACGCCAAGGCACGAGGCGCACGGATCTACGCCGAGGTCGCGGGATTCGGCATGTCGGCCGATGCCTACCATATGACCGCGCCTGATGTTGACGGGCCTCGCCGCTCCATGGTTTTGGCCATGCAAAACGCCGGCGTCAACGCCGACGAAGTGAACTACGTGAACGCGCATGGCACCTCCACCCCGTTGGGCGACGTCAATGAAACCAACGCGATCAAGGCTGCGATGGGTGACGCTGCAAAACGCACCGTTGTGAATTCCACCAAGTCCATGACGGGCCACGCGCTGGGGGCGGCAGGTGGCCTTGAAAGCGTCTTTACCGTGCTAGCGCTGTACCACCAGAAAAGCCCACCTACTGTCAACTTGGCCAGTCCCGGCGAGGGGTGTGACCTGGACTACTGCCCCAATACCGCGCGTGATTTGAAAATCGACGTGGCCATGAAAAACAACTTTGGCTTTGGCGGCACCAACGGCACCTTGGTGTTCAAGCGCTTTAACTAAGCCGCTCGTCGCTTGAAGGCTCCCATTTGCTCGGCTTACCCACTGGGCTGGCCCAAAGCGGTTCTACCCATGCTGTTGGGACTCTTGGTGCTCACTGGCTTGGTGATCACCTATGCAGCAATGTCGATATGGCATAACCCGGGTGGTCAAGGCTGGCGCAGTGCGCTTTTGTTGCTTGCCTTTTTGGTGACGGGGGTTTTTTTCTGGCGGCATTGCCAAAAAGAAACCAAAGGAAATTTGCGGTTTGATGGTGAACGCTGGTGGTTTCAACCCAAGGAGGCGGCCGATCGCGCGTTTGACGAGCAAGTGGTGCGGGTTTCGTGCATTGCGAATTTTCAAAACCACCTTTGGCTGCTAATGCGTTGGGATTTTGCCCCCGATGTGAACCCACGGGCGCCATTTTTTGCTTGGGCGTGCTACCCAGGCCATCAGGACAACGCGCAATGGCTAGCATTTAGGCGCGCCGTATTTTTTAACGCTTCTGCAAACACCCAGCTACACAAGGCGTCGCACTAACGGTGGCGCGATGTTTATTGCCGGGTATCATCTTCCACTATGCAATGGCCTTTTGAACTTCTGGTGGGTTGGCGATATACCCGTGCGAGTCGCAGGACTCGGCGCAATGGGTTTATCTCATTTATTTCGTTGGTGTCTATGGTGGGCATCGCGCTGGGGGTTGCCGCGCTCATTATTGTGCTGTCGGTAATGAACGGTTTTCAAAAAGAGGTGCGGGACCGAATGTTGGGCGTGGTCTCGCACATTGAAGTTGGGGCCTACGGTGGTGGTGCCCTTCCCAACGCGGCGCAAACCCTGTCTGAGATACAGGCTTTTCAAAGCGCCAAGGCGCGCGTGGTGGGCGCTGCGCCTTTCGTTGCCGGCCAAGCGCTGATCGCCAGAGGCGACGATATGCGAGGTGTTTTGGTCAGAGGCATAGACCCGGCCAAAGAGCCCTCGGTGTCCGACATCGGGTCAGGTCGGAACGCACTGGTGTTTCAAACGCTGCAGCCAAGTTCATTTTCTGTGGTGTTGGGTTACGAGTTGGCCGCCCGATTGGGGGTTATGCTTGGTGACAAGGTAACTTTGGTGCTGCCTGGGGGACAGGTCAGCCCTTTGGGGGTGACCCCTAGGCTCAAACAACTCACGGTGTCGGGGGTATTTGACTCCGGGCATTACGAGTTTGACGCGGGCATGGCCGTGGTGCATTTAGAAGATGCACAGCGCCTGTTTGCCCTTAGCGGGCCAACCGGTATTAGGGTGAAACTTTCTAATCTTTTTGCTGCCCGTGAGTTTGCCCCTGCGTTGGCCGCTTCGCTTAGCGGCGAGGTGTATGCCAGCGATTGGACGCGGCAAAACCGCAATTGGTTCTCAGCGGTACAGGTGGAAAAGCGCATGATGTCCATCATCCTGACCTTGATCGTTGCAGTGGCGGCATTTAACTTGGTCAGCACTCTGGTCATGACAGTTACCGACAAGACCGCCGATATAGCGATCTTGCGTACGCTTGGGGCGCGACCGGCCAGCATCATGGCCATTTTTGTGGTGCAAGGGGTGGTGGTTGGCGTGCTCGGAACCCTAGTTGGCACCTTGCTAGGCTTGGGTGTAGCCTTCAATGTGGACGTGATAGTGCCCGCTATTGAAAGTCTTTTTCAGGTCAGTTTTTTGCCCAAAGACATTTACCTGCTCAGTCGCATGCCCAGCGACCCTCAATCAGCCGATATCGTGCCTGTGGTGCTGACTTCTTTGGTCTTGGCCTTTGTGGCCACTTTGTACCCCAGTTGGCGTGCCAGCCGTATCAACCCCGCACAGGCTTTGCGTTATGAGTAACACCATTTTGAGTGCCAAGGGCCTGACCAAACGGTTTACGGAAGGCCCGCTGGATGTGCAGGTGTTGTCTGGCGTAACGCTAAGCGTGCAGGCGGGGCAAACCGTTGCTATTCAAGGGGCATCAGGGTCCGGCAAAAGCACTCTTTTGCACCTGTTGGGCGGTTTGGATAAACCCACCAGCGGAACCGTAGAGTGGTTGGGCAAAAGTTTAGATGGTATGGGCGAGGCCGAAAAAGGCAGACAACGCAACCAGCACCTAGGGTTTGTGTACCAGTTTCACCACCTGCTGTCCGAGTTCAGCGCCCTTGAGAATGTGGCGATGCCGCTGTCGATTCGACGCATACCAAAAGCCGCCAGTGCGGCGCAAGCGACACAGGTACTTGAAAGCATGGGCTTGGGGCACAGGCTGCACCATAGACCGGCGGAGTTGTCGGGGGGTGAGCGCCAGCGCGTTGCGATTGCGCGTGCGCTGGTCAACCGTCCGGCCTGCGTACTGGCCGATGAACCCACCGGCAACTTGGATAGGGCAACGGCCGAACAGGTTTTTGCCCAAATGATGGCTTTAGCGCAGTCACAGCAAACAGCTTTTGTGGTGGTAACCCATGACCCGGTTCTGGCGCAGCGATGCGAGCGCCGCTACCAGTTAACGGCTGGCGTTTTAAGCGCTGCGTAAGTCGTTAAGCGATGAGCCTGATTGGGAGGCGCCCGTGCTGCGCTGGATAGACACCCATTGCCATTTGGACGCGCCCGAGTTTGCGCTTGACCTTGCCCAGGTGCGCCACCGAGCGGCGCGGGCAGGTGTGGTGCATTGTGTAATCCCTACCGTTCTGCCCGCTCATTTTGATCACGCAGCCCAACTGGCGCACGAGCACGGGGATTCGTTCGCCTTGGGCATACACCCCTTGTATGTGCAAGCCGCCCCAGCGGACAGCCTGCGCCTGTTAGAGCGCGCGCTGGTGCAGTATGCCAATGACCCACGCCTGGTGGCTGTTGGCGAGACCGGGTTGGATTATTTTGTACCTGCCTTAATGGGTGAGCAGGCAAGGCAAAAGCAATGGGTGTTCTACATTGAACAGTTGCGCATGGCCAAGGCGTTTGGCCTGCCGGTGCTGTTGCACGTGCGGCGCAGTGTGGACGATATTCTCAAGGGATTAAGGCAGGTGCAGGGGCAGCAGCAGGCGCCGGTATCCTGGGGTATCGCGCACGCTTTTAACGGAAGCGAACAACAGGCACAGCGCTGTGTGGCGGCTGGCCTGAAACTGGGTTTTGGCGGAACGCTCACCTATGCCGCTGCCAACAGCATCCGCAAGCTGGCCAGGCAACTGCCACTGTCAGACCTGGTGCTTGAAACAGACGCGCCTGATATCTTGCCGCAATGGCTGTACACCACGGTTGCACAACGCGAAGCCGGCGTTCCGCAGGGGCGCAACGAACCCGGCGAGTTAGCCGCTATAGGCAATGTGCTTGCAGAGCTTAGGCAAACCCCCGTGAATATAGTCGCTAAGGCCAATTGGGACAACGCCTTGCAAGCCTTGCCCAAGTTGGCCGAGCTGCTGCCTGTATGGAACGAGTCGTATGGCTCCTAAACCTCAAAATTAAGGCTGCTACTGCCATGTCAACACGAACCAAAACCCGCACCAAGGTGCCCCAGGCTCCATTGCCGGAGGTGAACTTTTCTGACGATGGAACGACGCGCTATTTGCATCTGGGCAGCCCCTGGGTGCAAGGCAGTATGCGATTAGACAAGCCGTATGCCTTAGACCTGGAATACATACAGCGCATGATGGCATGGCTGCTGTTTTTTGACCCGGCTCGCCTGTCGTCATTGAGGGCCATGCAATTGGGTTTAGGCGCTGCCAGTTTGACCAAGTTTTGCAGAAAAAAGCTGCTGATGAACACCACTGCCATTGAGATCAATCCTCAGGTGGTACTGGCCTGCCGCACCTGGTTTAAATTGCCTGCCGACGATGCCAAACTGCAGGTGGTATTGGCCGACGCCATCCAAGAAATAACGCGTGACCATTGGCAGCGCACCGTCGATGCATTAATGGTGGACCTATATGACGACGACGCCAAAGCACCCGTGGCCAATGACGCGCCCTTTTATGAAAATTGCCGCGCGCTGCTGACTGATGATGGGGTGATGACAGTCAATCTGTTTGGCCGCTCCAGCCACTTTGAAGAGACCCTGACGGTGCTTCGTGAGGTGTTTGGTGAGGCTTGCGTTTGGTGCTTAAAACCCACGCGTGAAGGCAACACAATTGTGATCGCTACGCGTACCCCAAGGGCATTGACCAACGAGCAGCTGGCGGACGTCGCGCAGGCGGTAGCGAATCATTCGGGTTTACCCGCGAAGAAATGGTTGAAGGTTATTCAACGCCCGAATTTTCCCTAATCCGCTCTCCACGCCTGCACAGTAGCGACTTATTCTGAGGCACAATCGCGCCACAAAAGTCCCTACTAGGAGGAGTCAATATGGGAATCAAAAGTCAGAAAGACTTTTTCGCCGGTGTCATGTTTATGGCGGTGGGCGGAAGTTTTGCGTGGGGTGCATCCAGTTATCAGATTGGTGACGGGGCGCGTATGGGTCCGGGGTATTTTCCGTTGCTACTGGGCGGGTTGCTGGCCTTGGTGGGTGCTTTAGTCAGCTTTAAAGCCTTGGTGGTTGAAACCGAGGATGGCGAAAAAATTGGTGCTTGGGCGTGGCGACCACTGGTTTTTATACTGGGTGCCAACGTGGTTTTTGGCCTCATGCTCGGTGGATTAAGCAGCATTGGTTTGCCGCCCATGGGCCTTGTGATTGGCATTTTTGCACTCACGTTTTTGGCGTGTCATGCCGGCGATCGCTTCGTGCTGAAAGAAGCGCTGGTATTGGCAAGCGTGTTATCGGTATTTAGCTACGTGGCGTTTATCGTACTGCTCAAGTTGCAGTTTCCCGCCTGGCCAACATTTTTGACCCGCTAAGGAGAACCACATGGATTTGTTGAATAACTTGTCGTTGGGGTTTGGGGTTGCATTTACGGGGGTTAACCTTGGGTACGCTTTCTTGGGCTGCTTGCTGGGAACCTTGATTGGTGTTTTGCCAGGTATCGGCCCATTGGCTACTATTGCAATGCTTTTGCCCGCGACTTATGCTTTGCCGCCGGTGTCGGCACTGATCATGTTGGCTGGCATTTACTACGGTGCGCAGTACGGTGGTTCGACCACTGCAATTTTGGTGAATTTGCCAGGTGAATCGTCGTCGGTTGTCACAGTTATCGATGGCTACCAAATGGCACGAAAAGGACGAGCGGGGCCGGCCCTTGCAGCCGCTGGCTTAGGCTCATTTTTCGCCGGTTGTGTGGGAACCCTGGTGCTAGCCGCTTTTGCCGTGCCGCTCACCGAAGTGGCGTTTAAGTTTGGGCCGGCGGAGTATTTTGCGCTGATGGTCTTGGGCCTGATTGGTGCCATTGTGTTGGCTTCCGGTTCGCTTTTAAAGGCGCTGGGTATGATTATTTTGGGCCTGCTATTGGGCTTGATTGGTACCGATGTCAATTCGGGCGTGGCTCGGTTCAGCTTTGACGTACCCGAATTGACCGACGGTATTGGTTTTGTAGCAGTGGCCATGGGCTTGTTTGGCTATGGTGAGATCATCAGCAACTTGGGTAAGCACGCCAGCGAACGCGAGGTGTTTTCGGCCAAAGTAACGGGCCTGATGCCAAGTAAAGAGGACTTCAAGCGATTGATCCCGGCGGTGCTACGCGGCACTGCTTTGGGCGCTGTCTTGGGCATACTGCCTGGCGGGGGTGCGGTAATGGCCGCCTTTGCGGCCTACACCATTGAAAAGAAAACCAAGTTGCACCCTGGTGAAGTTCCCTTCGGTAAAGGCAATATTCGCGGCGTTGGTGCCCCTGAATCGGCCAATAATGCGGCCTCGCAAACCTCGTTTATTCCTTTGCTTACCCTTGGTATTCCGCCCAATGCGGTGATGGCCTTGATGGTGGGGGCCATGACGATTCATAACATCCAGCCTGGGCCTCAGGTAATGTCCAGCAACCCCGAGCTGTTCTGGGGGCTGATTGCCTCGATGTGGATAGGCAATGCGATGTTGATTATTTTGAATCTGCCTTTGATTGGCATTTGGATCAAGCTGTTGACGGTGCCCTATCGGTGGTTGTTTCCGGCCATCGTGCTGTTTTGTTCTATAGGGGTGTATTCCACCAACAACAACACCTTTGACATCTGGGTCGTGGCGGTTTTTGGCTTTATCGGTTACCTGTTCATCAAGCTGGGGTGTGAGCCTGCGCCTTTGCTGTTGGGTTTTGTGCTCGGGCCCATGATGGAGGAGTACCTGCGACGTGCGTTACTTTTGGCGCGGGGTGACTGGTCTACCTTTGTTACACGAGGGCTTTCCTTGAGCTTGTTGCTTGCCGCAGCGGCTCTGCTGATAGTGGTGATGCTGCCGGCCATAAAGAAAAAGCGCGAAGAAACCTTTGTTGAAGACTAAAAACGGCTCAATCCAAGCAACAAAGCGGCCCGAGAAGGGCCGTTTTGTTTGGTATTCTTACGCCAACCACCCAGTGCGTATTCAGGTGTGTAACTTGCTTGAATGGGCGCCTGCATCCCTATAACCGACCCCATCTCAACCGTGTTTGAACATCCCCTGAGACATTTGCTTCATAACGAGGTACACGCGCGGCCTGCGCAGGCACTTGCTGCACCTATGACCGTGTCGCGCATTGTGATGTGGTGCGATCCGGAGCAACGCAATTTGTCGCGAGAGCACCTGCGTGAAGTTTTGGGCGATCAGGGGCAGTTGCTCGGTGACCCAACAACCAATCATTTGACCGGCCAAGTTGGCACCTTGCAGTTTCGTTGGGAGCTGCACGGTGAGTTTGTCACCTACGCTTTTTTTGATGTCGGATTCAGTGGACAGCTTGCCGACGCCTTGGCGTGTACCGCCGTGGAAAAAGTGGATGCCCAGTGGCTGGCCAAGCTGCCTGGCGCGCTCATCAGTGCGGTACATATTTGGGTCGTTGAAGCCGACGCCCCGGACCTCGCTGAGCTGTCGGTGCTTTTGGATACAGGGCAACTTATGGGCTCGTCTGTGGCCGAGGGCCACGCCAAGGTGTATTCTGATTTTTTGATCAAAGACGACGGTTTCTCACGTTTCGTAGTGGCTTGCGGGCCTGGTATGACCCAGCGGCGGTTGGGGCGTACGGTGATGCGTTTGTTCGAGATTGAAGCCTACCGAATGGCTGCATTGTTGGCCGTGCCCTTGGCACGTGAGGGTGCGTCAGCACTGGGTCGGTCTGAACAGGACTTGGCACGCATGGCCACAGTGATTCAGCACGCTGGCACCTCGGACGAACAGGAATTACTGGTGCGCCTGACGCAACTGGCAGGTGAGGTAGAAAGCCTTTATGCGCAGTCGCATACCCGGTTTACTGCTGCCGCCGCCTATTTTGAATTGGTGGACCAACGCATAGCGCAGTTGCGCGAAACGCGCTTGCCCGGTTTACAAACCTTTGCCGAGTTTATGGAGCGCCGCCTTACGCCAGCCCGTAACACCTGCGCCTGGGCCCTGCACAGGCAAGAGGCCTTGTCGCTGAGAATTTCCAGAGTCAGTGACCTGTTACGCACACGGGTTCAATTGGAGCAGCAAATCAGCAGCCAAGCCCTGTTAACCAGTCTAAACAAGCGGCAGGATTTGCAGTTAAAGATGCAGGCCACGGTAGAAGGCCTATCGGTGGCGGCTATCAGCTATTACATCGTTGGGCTGCTGGGGTACGCGGCCAAGGGTGCACAAAAGTGGGGGTGGCCTTTAAGTTCAGACCTGACAGCCGCTATGGTCTTGCCCTTTGTAGTGGTGGGCGTTTGGTGGTCCATCAAGCGACTGCACAGAAGGATGGGTGGGTTTGACTAATTCTGCCCCTCCTGAACGATGGCTTGGGCTGGTCTTTGCCGTGGTGGGCGCGGTCGCCTTTAGTGGCAAGGCCATTGTGGTCAAGCTGGGTTATCGGTACGGGGTTGATGCCATCACATTGCTGATGTACCGCATGTTGTTTGCAATGCCTTTTTTTGTGGCGCTGGCCTGGTGGGGCAATCGGCAGGCTCGCAAATTAGGTCAGGCAATTTTGTTAACACGTAGCGACTGGTGGGCCGTTGTGGGGCTGGGGTTTTGTGGCTATTACCTGGCCAGTTTTTTGGATTTTCTGGGCTTGCAGTACATCAGTGCTTCGTTGGAGCGGCTGATTCTTTACCTCAACCCGACGCTGGTTTTGTTGTTGGGTGTCGTCCTGTTTGGGCATCGCCTTAACCGCCGTCATATCCTGGGCATGTTGCTTAGCTATGGTGGGGTGGTGCTGGTGTTGTCGCGCGAGCTCAAAGTCGAGGGCACCCATGTGGTGTTGGGTGGCCTGTTGGTGTTTGCCAGTGCCATAAGCTACGCGGTCTACTTGGCCTATAGCGGCCAATGGGTACAGCGTCTGGGCACGGCCCGTTTGGTGGGATATGCCTCTAGCGTGGCCTGCTTTTTTTGTATAGGCCAGTTTTTCCTGCTCAAACCGGTAGGTGTTTTGGCAGTGCCCCAAGAGGTACTGGTGCTGTCCTTGGTCAACGCCGTGTTTTGTACCGTTATTCCGGTGGTACTGGTGATGCTGGCGATACAACGCGTAGGGGCGGGACTAACGGCCCAAACAGGCATGATAGGGCCTGTCTCGACCATGGCCTTGGCGGCCGTTTTTTTGGATGAACCCTTCACGGCTTGGGCCGTTGCGGGCGGTGTGTTGGTACTGCTAGGGGTGGCTTTGGCGTCGCGGCGTTAAATGGTGTCCCGAGGCCTAAATCCGACGGTATCTGGCGATATGCTTTAGGCCAGCGCCGTTGAAACCAGCCAAAGGCGGTTGTCGTTATTTTTTTTAGGAGTGTCTCATCATGACTCAATCACGTGTGGTTCAAATTCAAAAGCCCGGTGGACCGGAAGAACTTGTTCTGGCAATGGCAGAGGTGGGTGAACCGGGTCCGGGCCAAATACGGGTTCAGCACAAGGCTGTAGGGCTTAATTTTATTGATGTGTACCATCGCACGGGCCTCTACCCCTTGAACCTGCCTGCCACGCTGGGGATGGAGGGTTCGGGGGTGGTACAGGCGGTGGGTGAGGGCGTTACACATCTTGCCGTGGGCGACCGCGTGGCCTACGCCAGCGGGCCACCGGGCAGCTATTGCGATGAGCGCCTCATGCCTGCCACCTGTGTGTGCAAATTGCCCGATGCGATTTCGTTTGAGACAGGCGCGGCCATGATGCTCAAAGGACTCACCGCGCAGTATTTGCTCAAACGCACCCTGCCCCAGGGCGGTCTCAAGGCGGGCGATTTTGTGGTGTTTCACGCCGCCGCCGGCGGGGTGGGTTTGATTGCCTGCCAGTGGGCCAAGGCGCTGGGTCTGCGCTTAATTGCCACCGCAGGTTCTGCTGAAAAATGCGAGTTGGCGCTGGCCCACGGCGCCGCCTATGCCATCAACTACCGGAGCGAAGATTTCGTTGCGCGCGTGCGTGACATTACTGGCGACAAGGGCGTCAAAGTGGTTTACGACTCGGTGGGAAAAGACACCTTTGAAAAATCGCTGGATTGCCTTTCACCCTTTGGATTGATGGTGAGTTTTGGCAATGCCTCGGGGCCGGTCGCGCCATTTTCGCCCGGCATCCTAGGCCCTAAAGGGTCGCTGTTTGTCACACGCCAGACGCTGTTTAGCCACATTTCTACGCGCGAAGTCACCCAAGAAATGGCCGACGATTTATTTGGTGTTGTGGTCTCTGGTGCGGTGAAAATTCGAATCGACCAAAGCTTTGCCTTAGAAGACGTGCAGCAAGCCCATCGCGCCTTGGAGGCCAGGCAAACCACGGGCTGTACGGTATTGACTCTGTAGGTGGTTGATGGATTGGCGGCAACGACTTGAGCAAGCGGCCCTGCGCCCACCTTCGCAGGCGCGCCTGCCCTTGCAGTTTGGGGGTCAAACCTTTGGGTCTATGGAGCCCGCAGTGTTGCGCTTGGCCCAACAACTTTTGTCTGACGTCGGTGCCGCGGGTCTGCTAGTCTTGCAGCCCGAAAGTGGCGTTGGTGGTGACCTCAACCATGGGGCAATTCATTTGGTGGCCCCTGATTTGTCAACCGGTTTGGCCCAATTGGCCCAGGCTCTGCGCCAGGGGCAATTGACGGGTGGGTGGCGCAATGAGATGCTGGCGGTGTGCGACACCAATGGCGAACGTATGGCGGTTGTTGAGCGAGGCGTTACACGGGTTTTAGGCATCGCGACAGAGGCGGTACACCTGGTGGGCTGGAGCCACGAGGGGCAATTGTGGGTGCAGCAACGCGCCTTGACCAAGGCCACCGATCCAGGTCTATGGGACACCTTGATGGGGGGGATGGTCAGCGCAGAAGATACCGTTCTGTCGGCGTTGGTGCGCGAGACCTGGGAGGAGGCGGGTCTACGGCTTGAAACCTTGCCCCCACCGGTGTTTGGGGGCATTGTTCAACAACAACGCCCCAGCCCTGACGGCCCTGGCGCCTACCTTATTGAGCGCGCCCATTGGTACCACATCACCTTGTCCCAGGGCGTGATCCCCAACAACCAAGACGGCGAGGTGCAGCAGTTCGCCTGCCTGACACGCCAACAGGTACTCAATGGGTTAATCGCGGGTGACTACACGCTGGAGGCCAGCTTGATCTTGGCGCAGGCGCTGGCGTTATAGCAGGCCTCAGGCAAGCGCAGCTAGTCGGTGGTTTTGGTGGCCGGTTTGGGCCCAAAAAATTCAGACCAAAGCAGTAGCACGGCGCCCACTGAAATGGCGCTATCGGCCACATTGAAAGAAGGGAAGTAACCCCCTCTGAAAAGCACTTCCAAGAAAGACCAATGAAACTGCAGGAAGTCGACCACATAGCCAAACAACAAACGGTCTACGAGATTGCCTATAGCACCGCCCAAAATCATCGCCAGTGCCAGGCAAATGGGCGTATTGCCGCGAGCGCCACGGAGCATCCACCCCATGAAGCCGATAGCAGCTACCGCAATGCCCGAAAGAAACCATCGTTGCCAACCGCCTGCCTCGGATAGAAACGAAAATGCGGCCCCTGTGTTGTGCACCCGAACGAGGTTGAAATAGGACGTCAGGGTGAGGCTTTCATAAAGCGTAAAGTGGCTCACGATGGCCCACTTGGTGAGCTGGTCCACGGTCAATATGACCAAGGCCAAGCCCCACCACTTGGACACAGACGGGTGCTGGGCCAGCTTGCCTTCGGCGACAGAAGGCGAAGTCGTGCTCGTTGGGTTAGACATAACGGCGCTCCTCGCCCGAACCTAATAAATTGCTGTGGCATCGTCCGCAAAGACCGGGGTGATCGGCGTGCGCCCCGACGTCGGTTTCGTAGTGCCAGCAGCGCTCGCATTTGGTGCCTACGGCCACGCTGGCTTGCACCACCAATTCATCACCCATCGCAAGAGAGGCTGCAGAGGTGATTAATGCAAACTTCAGCTCATCGCTCAGGCTTTGCAGGAGCGCTAGGTCGTTTGCGGGCGCAGTAATGTGGACGCTGGCCTGCAACGAAGCGCCGACCTGGCCTTCCACCCTAAGCGCCTCAATCTCACGGTTGGCCATCTCGCGTATTTCGCGCAGGCGCGCCCACTTGCTCAGCAGTTGCGGGTCGGGCGGTTCAAACGCCACGAAGGTCTCAAAAAAGATGGACTCTGAATGTCCAAACAAGGCCCAGGCCTCTTCGGCAGTAAAACTCAGAAACGGGGCCATCCAGCGCAGCATGGCGTGGGTAATTTGGTGCAACGCCGTTTGTGCGCTACGCCTTGCCAGCGAGTTGGCCTGGGTGGTGTAGAGCCGGTCTTTGAGTACGTCCAGATAAAACGCACCCAAATCTTCGCTGCAAAAAATCTGCAACTTGGCCACCACCGGGTGGAACTCGTACACCTTGTAATGGGCCAGAATTTGCCCTTGTAGCTCTGCGGTACGGGCCAGGGCGTAGCGGTCTACCTCCAGCAGGTCGGCATAGGGTACCGCGTCGCGAGTGGGGTCAAAGTCGCTGACGTTGGCCAGCAAAAACTTCATGGTGTTGCGAATGCGCCGGTAGGTGTCCACCACCCGGGCCAAGATTTTGTCGTCAATGCCCAGGTCGCCCGAGTAATCGGTAGCGGCGCACCACAGGCGAATAATCTCAGCGCCCATTTTGTCGCTGACCTGCTGTGGAGCGATCACATTGCCCAGGCTTTTGCTCATTTTGCGGCCTTTGCCGTCCACGGTAAACCCGTGGGTCAGCAGGCCGCGGTAGGGTGCGCGGCCATACATGGCAGCGGCTGTGAGCAGCGAGCTGTGGAACCAGCCCCGGTGTTGGTCGTGGCCTTCCAGGTAGAGGTCGGCCTCAGGACCACTGGCGTGTGCATGGCCGTCGTGTGAGCCTTTAAGCACCGTGGTGTGGGTGGTGCCCGAGTCAAACCACACCTCCAAAATATCGGTGCTTTTGGTGTAGTGCGGGGCCTCCTCAGTGCCCAAGACTTCTTCGACGGTAATTTTGCTCCAAGCTTCTATGCCGCCCTGCTCAACGATGGAAGCCGCCAGGTCTAACAAAGCGGGGGTGCGAGGGTGTAACTCGCCGGTGTCTTTGCGCAATAAAAATGGCAAGGGCACGCCCCAACTGCGCTGGCGACTGATGCACCAGTCGGGCCGGTTGGCAATCATGTCACGCAGGCGGCCTTTGCCGTTTTCCGGGTAAAAGGCCGTTTCGTTAATCGCGGCCAAGGCCAGCTCGCGCAGCGGGGCCGGGGCCTTGTCTTGGGTGAACACGCCTTCGCCCTCGTCCATACGCACAAACCACTGTGCGGCGGCGCGGTAAATCACAGGGGTTTTGTGCCGCCAGCAGTGGGGGTAGCTGTGCTCAATGGTGGTGGTGGCAAACAGGCGGTCGTTGGCTTTGAGCGTGTCAATGATGGTGGGGCAGGCCTTCCAGATGTTCATGCCGCCAAACAAGGCCAAATCGGCGTGGTACTGCCCATTACCCATGACCGGGTTGAGGATGTCGTCCACCTTCATGCCGTGCGCCACGCAATTGTTGAAGTCTTCTACCCCATAGGCGGGGGCAGAATGAACGATACCCGTGCCATCGGCATCGGTGGCGTAGTCGGCCAAATACACGGGGCTTACACGTTGGTAGCCCTCATGCACCTGCGCCAGGGGGTGGTGAAAGGTGATGCCGCCCAAGGCTTTGCCTTTACAAACGGCCAGTGTGTTGCCTGTTAACCCAAACCTTTGCATGCAGTCGGCCACGCGCGATTGGGCCAGTACCAACAAGCCGCGTTCGGTTTGTACCAGTGCGTAGTCCAGCTCGGGGTTGAGGTTAAGCGCTTGGTTGGCGGGGATTGTCCAAGCAGTGGTGGTCCAGATCACCGCAAATGCTGGCTGATTGAGGGGCTCCAACCCAAAAGCCTGCGCCAGCTGTTCGGGCTGGGCACATAAAAAGCCTACATCCAGGGTTTGCGATTTTTTCTCGGCGTATTCGATTTCAAATTCGGCCAGCGAAGATCCACAATCAAAACACCAATACACGGGTTTAAGGCCACGGTAGACAAAGCCACGTTCCATCACGCGCTTGAAGGCGCGGATCTCATTGGCCTCGGTGGCAAAGTCCATGGTTTTGTAGGGCTTGTCCCACTGCCCCAGTACGCCAAGGCGTTTGAAGTCGGCCATTTGCTGCCCAATTTGCTCAGTGGCAAAGGCGCGGCTTTTGGACTGCATTTCATCCCGTGGTAGTTTTCGGCCATATAGCTTTTCAATCGCGTTTTCAATAGGTAGGCCGTGGCAGTCCCAGCCTGGAATGTATTGCGCGTCAAACCCTTCCAACTGCCGCGATTTCACGATCATGTCTTTGAGGATTTTGTTGACCGCGTGGCCAATGTGAATGGGGCCATTAGCGTAGGGAGGGCCGTCGTGCAGAATAAATTTGGGCGCGTGCACACGCGCATCACGCAGGCGTTGGTACAGGCCTTGCTCGTCCCAGGCTTGGGCCCACGCGGGTTCACGTTTGGGCAAATCACCGCGCATGGGGAAGGGCGTGTCCGGCAGATTCAGGGTGCTACGGTAGTCAGAAACTTGATCAGCCATGGTGTTGAAAAGGTAAGGGTTCAGTAAAGGGGCTCTGTTGAACAATCATCGAGCCACAAACAGGGAAACTAAAGGCATGGGCAGCGGCGTTGGGCCGACACCAGGGGGTGAGGCCGCTATTGGCGGCCGCGGGTCAAATTCGGTCGCGCGTGGTTTGCCGCCGCGTTTGCGCGGGGTGGGCCAGAAAAAACGCGCGTGCGTCCAAGCAGTCTTTTTCTATCCCCTTGATCAGGGCGTCAAGACTGTCGTAGCGCAACTCGTCGTGTAATTTTTGCAATAGATCCACACTGATGATTTTACCGTAGGCGTGGTTGGCTCCGAAATGGGCTGGCCAGTCCAGCACATGGGTTTCAAGCAGCACGCGCCCGCCGTTAACGTCCGAGGGGTCTAGGGAAGGCCTCACGCCAAAATTGGCCACCCCTTGTAGGGCGTGGCCTTCCACCAGTCCATGCACTTGAACCACAAATATGCCACTGCAGGCCGGCTTGTTGTGTGCAAAGCGCAAATTAAGGGTGCGAAACCCCAACTCGCGGCCCAGCTTGCGCCCGTGTATGACGTGCCCTGAAACGCTGTAGGGTTGGCCCATCAGAGCGCCTGCCTCTGCCAGATCGGAATTTTGCAGGGCCTGGCGCACGAGCGAACTCGACACCCTTTGTCCCCGCACCTCTACGCTTTGCACTTGCTCAACCTCAAAACCCCAATGTGCCCCGGCCTGCACCAGCATGGAAAAATCACCTCGACGCTGTGCGCCAAATCGAAAATCGTCACCCACCAACAAGTACTTCACACGCAATTGTTTTACCAACAAGTCTTCAATAAACTGCTCTGCCGTTAAGGTGGCAGTGGCCTTGTTAAAGCGCAAAAGGGCACACATATCCAGTCCCGCCGATTGCAGCCTCGACAGTTTGTCTCTCAAAGTGAGAATTCGTGCAGGGGCTGTGTCTGGCTGAGACGTGGCGAGGGCAAAATAGTCCCTGGGATGGGGTTCGAACGTCATGGCCGCCGTGCATAAACCACGCGCCTGACCGATTTTGCGCAGATGGTCTAAGATGGCTTGGTGCCCCAAATGTACCCCGTCAAAATTGCCGATAGTGAGTGCGCTTTGCGTCGAACCCAAGCCTTTGGGCGGGTGCCAAGGAGCAGTAGGGGTGAGTGCAAGGCGACGAACAAACATGGTGACAGGTGGGGCGGGCGGATTCAGGTTGGACGCAGGTCAGCAAGCCTAGAATTCGTTTCCGAAAGCGGGGTTTGGTTTTAGCACATCAGGGGTGCTTAAGGCGCTAGGCGCGAAACGGCATGACAAGCTCTTTTTGCTTTGGCAATCGGTAACTGAATGGAGAACTGGCATTGACTTTACTGTTATTAGAGGCCTTGGGTGCCCTGCTTATTTTGGCTTTGATTATCTGGTGGACAATGTTTTCTGGCCGACCAGGTGGCGAACTTAAAAAAGACAAGGATACTAGCGCACAAGCACCTTCACCGAAAGATCCAACCGACCCACTCGACCCACCCCGAGACTAACTGGAGGCGAGTAGCAGTTTGATGTCGTCTGCCAAGGCCTGTGCACCGGTGCCATAGCGGGTGTACAAGCGCACCCTGCCTTGGGTGTCAAACACATAGCTTCCCGTGGAGTGATCGAGTGTGTAACTACCAGCCGTTTTGCCCGGCACAACCGAGTAATACACCTTGAACGCCTTGGCCAGTTGGGCCGTGTGTTCAGGCGAGCCGCGCAAGGCAACAAAATCGTCTCCAAAACTGGTCACATAGGGTTTCAGAACCGCCAAGGTGTCGCGTGGTGGGTCCAGCGTTACGAATATAGGCTGTACCTTTGCGCCATCAGCACCTAATAGCGCCTTGGCCTGTGCCACCTCAGCCAAGGTGGTGGGGCAGGCGTCCGGACAATGCGTAAACCCGAAAAACAGGACCACGACTTTGCCTTTGAACTGGTTCAAAGTAACAGGTTTGCCGTCGGCGTCGGTCATAGCCAAAGCGGGCGTAAAGGCCTGTTCGTATTGGGCACCGGTGATGTCAACGGCTTTGAACTGCAGGGTTTCTTTTGAGCACCCTATGCCTGTGGCCATCAACAGCGCGAGGGCCCCGAAAACGAGCCACCGATACGAGGATGCGCGTGAGTGAAGTGGGTGGGTGGGGCCTGTGGGTGCGGCCAAAAAAGAAATAGAGATCATGAAGGGCACCGCACAGAGTGGGGGAACGAGCAACGGACTCGCCATATAATACGGCGCTGTGCACAAGCCAATTGTCGCCTATCACCCCTCTTCTAACGAATCTTCATCCGGAAAAATGAAACAATTTTTCAAAATCCTCTCGGCCATGGTGCTGGCGACAGTGGCATTGACGGGGCACTTGACGGCCTTTGCCCAAGACACCAAAGCGGAAGTCAAGGGCAATGCAGCGTCCGGCCAGGCCAAGGCCTCCATGTGCGTAGGCTGCCACGGCATCGGCGCTTACATGGCGAGCTTCCCAGAAGTTCACAAAGTTCCCAAAATTTCCGGGCAGAACGCAAAGTATCTCGCGGCGGCGTTAGCCGCCTATAAATCTGGCGAACGCAAGCACCCCAGCATGCGAGGGATTGCAGGCAGTTTGTCTGACCAAGATATGGCGGATTTGGCTGCGTTTTACAGCGCCAGCGGGGTGGTAGACGGGCAGGTTATTGCTGAAGTACCCAATAAAAAGCCTACGCCAGCGGTTGAGGCCCTGCTCAACAAAGCGGGATGTGCGGGTTGCCATGGCGCAAACTACGCCAAGCCTATCGACCCCGCGTACCCCAAGTTGGCAGGGCAGTACAGCGACTACCTTTATGTGGCGCTCAAGTCTTACAAGACCGAAAAAAATCAGTACATTGGTCGTAGCCATCCTGTGATGTCGGCGTTTGCCAAACAGTATTCCAACAGCGAGCTACGTCTGATGGCCAATTACATTGGCTCACTTAACGGCGACTTGCGTACCGTGCCTCAAGCATCCATTCGTTAACTTGTTTGGGCCATACCCTCAGGGGGTGGATGGCCCAAATCCTTTTTTCTTTGACAGACCACGTTCATGAGCACTTCCCACGACGAATCCCATACCGACGGCGATCACGGTTCAAATTCTTCTCTGCGCGATGGCGTGATCAAGGTCTTTTTACCCATTATGGCGGTGGCCGCAGTGGTGTATTACCTTGTTAGCGCTCCCCAACTGCAGCCCGACTACACCCCAGTGGTGATTTCGCCTGATGCACAGGCGGTGGCACTTGCACAACGGGTAAAGCCGGTGGGCACAGTTTCTATGGGAGATGCCAACAAACCACTTGCGACGGGTGAAGAGGTCTACAAGGCCCAATGCACTGCTTGCCACGCCTCGGGTGCAGCAGGTGCCCCCAAGTCGAAAGACGCTGCTGCCTGGGCCCCCCGTATTGCTCAGGGCCTGGCAACCTTGGTGAACTCTGCCGTTAAAGGCAAGGGTGCTATGGGTGCGCAAGCCGGTGGCACCTACAATGAACTCGAAGTTACCCGTGCGGTGGTTTACATGGCCAACGCCTCTGGGGCCAAGTTCGCTGAGCCAGCGGCGCCTGCTGAGCCTGCTGCCGCTGCAAGTGGTGCAGCACCGGCTGCGTCTGCCGCGAAATAACCCTGGCCCAATATCTCAGGCCCTAGAGGCCCATAAAAAAGCCTGATCGCTTGCGCAATCAGGCTTTTTTGTTGGAGTGGGCCTAGCACCCAATCTCTCAGATTCTTATTCCAATTTGCTCAAGTCACGCACCGCCCCTTTGTCGGCCGATGTAGCCAACAAGGCATAGGCTTTAAGTGCCGCAGAGACCTTGCGTGGGCGCGGTTGTGCGGGCTTCCATCCCAGTTTGTCTTGTTCGGCGCGGCGGGCAGCCAGTTCTTCGTCACTCAGCAAAACGTCGATACGGCGCTGTGGGATGTCGATACGGATGCGGTCACCATTTCTTATTAAGCCAATGGCACCACCTGCTGCGGCCTCGGGCGAGCAATGGCCAATCGACAAACCCGAGGTGCCACCCGAGAAGCGTCCGTCCGTGAGCAAAGCGCAGGCTTTGCCCAAGCCCTTTGACTTGATGTAACTGGTGGGGTAGAGCATTTCTTGCATGCCAGGGCCGCCCTTGGGGCCTTCGTAGCGCACCACCACAACGTCTCCGGCTTTGACTTGATCGGCCAAAATGTTTTCAACCGCTTCGTCCTGGCTTTCAACCACATGGGCGGGGCCTTCAAACACCATCAGGTTGTCGTCCACCCCGGCGGTTTTCACCACGCAACCATCCACAGAAATGTTCCCGCGCAGAACCGCCAAGCCACCCTCTAGGGAATACGCGTTCTCCAAGCTGCGGATACATCCGTGGGTCCTGTCCACATCCAAGCTGGGCCAACGGCTGGATTGGCTAAAGGCGACCTGGGTGGGGATGCCACCTGGACCTGCGGTGTACAAGGTTTTAACGGCATCTGACGGTTGGCGGGCAATGTCCCATTGGTCCAGTGCATCTTTCATGGTGGGGGCGTGTATGGTGGGCACGTCGGTGTGCAAAATGCCTGCACGGTCCAGCTCACCCAAAATGGCCATGATGCCGCCTGCGCGGTGTACGTCTTCAATGTGGTATTTGTTGGTGTTGGGTGCAACCTTGCACAACTGCGGTACGGTGCGCGAGAGGCGGTCAATGTCTGTCAAGGTAAAGTCGATTTCAGCTTCGTTGGCAATGGCCAATAAATGCAAAATCGTGTTGGTGGAGCCGCCCATCGCAATATCCAAAGCAATGGCGTTTTCAAACCCCTTGACGCCCACCGAACGGGGCAGTAGGCGATCGTCACCCCCTTCGTAATGGAGGCGGCACAGCTCCACAATTTGGCGGCCCGCTTTCTTGAACAGAGCTTCGCGGTCAGAGTGGGTGGCCAAAATGGTGCCATTGCCGGGCAGGGCCAAGCCCAAGGCCTCGGCCAAGCAGTTCATGGAATTGGCGGTAAACATGCCCGAACACGACCCGCAGGTGGGGCAGGCCGAGCGTTCAATCTCTGCTAGGTCGGCGTCGGAAACTTTAGGGTCAGCGGCCATCACCATGGCATCGATCAGGTCCAGCTTTTTGATCTCAAAGGTTTGGGTGCCCGGTACGGCCAAACGCACTTTGCCCGCTTCCATGGGGCCACCCGAGACAAACACCACGGGGATGTTGAGGCGCATAGCAGCCATCAGCATGCCGGGGGTAATCTTGTCGCAGTTGGAGATGCACACCAACGCATCGGCGCAGTGGGCGTTGACCATGTACTCCACCGAATCGGCGATCACGTCACGGCTGGGCAGCGAGTAAAGCATGCCGTCGTGTCCCATGGCAATGCCATCGTCTACCGCAATGGTGTTGAACTCTTTGGCCACGCCCCCGGCCGCTTCAATCTCGCGGGCCACCAATTGGCCTAGGTCTTTGAGGTGCACATGGCCCGGCACAAACTGGGTAAAGGAGTTGGAGATGGCGATGATGGGTTTGTCAAAGTCGCCGTCTTTCATGCCGGTGGCACGCCACAGCGAACGGGCACCGGCCTGGTTGCGGCCAGCAGTAGAGGTTTTGGAACGGTATTGGGGCATGACAAGACTCGCTAAAGACAAACGGGAATGAGACCCCGTAGAGGGGGGCAGGACAAGTGCTTATCTTACCGCCCGTTTAGCAATTGCTGCATACACGTCCAAGGGATAGGGGCTTGGCCTGCATGGATGAAACCGGGGTCTGCCCAGGTGGACTGTGCAACAATCCTAGGGAACCGATTAACCCTTTGAAAGATGCTGGCGTGGATTTGAAATTACCGATTGAAATTGTGGACGAAGTGGGCGACGCGGTGGTTCGCTCTACGGGGATGCTGGATTTAGCCAGTGGCGAAATACGCCGGGTAGAGTACCGGGACTACGACGTGGGCATCAAAGGCTTGCCCTGCGAGCACGAGGACTATGACTTTACCAGTGGTATTTTGTCTAATCACGGCAAAGACGTGGAGTTCACTGTGCACGTGAACAAAACGACGGGCCAGTATTCGGTGACGGCGTCGGAGCTACAAGAAATCAAAGAAAAAGCCGCAGCGCTGTTTTCCAGCAATGCGGCTGTTGTGAGTGCCCAAACGGCCAGGCGTTAGCTACCCATCATCAAAAGCGCGACACAAATGCCTACACCCACCGTCCAGACCAGAGAGCGCAACGTAGCCAGGTTTTTTAGGTAGGTAACGATGTAGACGATGCGTACCAGCACAAACGAAACGGCCAGGATATCAATCGTATTCGGGTCGCCGCCTCCCATTTGGGCGAATAAGACACCCGCGATAAACAGGGGCAAGGCCTCGAAGCCGTTGAGCTGCGCCGCGTGTGCCCGGGCATGCCAGCCCGTTAACTTGCTTTCCCAGTCACGCGGGTGCTCGTTGTCGTAACCCCCGTTTTTTCTGGATTGCCGGCCAAGGGCCACTTTGGCACTACCGACGGTGAGTATGGGCAACAAGCAGGCGGCCAATACGGCCCATTTTGCAATCGACATAGGGGATCTCCTTCAAAGTAGGCTTATCCTACACCACTCCTTATTGAAAGAACCCCATGGCATTGAAAGCCACTATCTACAAAGCCCAGCTCCAAATCGCCGATATGGACAGGGGTATTTATGGCGATCACCAAGTCACCATTGCCAGGCACCCTTCAGAAACCGATGAACGCATGATGATACGTTTGCTGGCCTACGCCTTGAACGTGACGGGCGATGACAAGGCGGGTTCGCTAGAGTTTGCCAAAGACCTATGGGATGTAGACGAGCCCGCCCTGTGGCACCGCGACTACACCGACGCTATACGCCACTGGATAGACGTGGGCCAGCCCGACGACAAACGCCTCATGCGTGCGGCAGGCCGCGCTGAAAAAGTCACGGTGTTCACCTATGCCTACAGCACGCCAGTGTGGTGGAAGGGCATTGCGTCTAAGCTCACCCGGGCCGGCCACATTACGGTTTGGCAAATTGATGTGGAGCAGGCCAAGGCGTTGGAGAAATTGGCATCTCGCGGGATGCAGTTCCAAGTGACGGTGCAGGATGGGACGGTATGGGTGAGCAGTGAGACGGGTTCAGTTGAGGTGACGCCGGTGCGTTTGGGGTGACCACTGGTTAAATTAGAGTATGCCCGTTGTACCGGCCAAGTAGGCGTCATTGAGCTGCACGGTGCATTGCAGGTTCCAAGGTTGCCCGCAATCGAAATACGACGGCTGCCAAAGGTTCGTGGGCGATTTTGTTCTTTTTGAGGAAGGCATGCCACAACGCCTGTCGCGAGGTGTCGTTTGCGAACTCGTCGGTCATGCCGACTGGTAGATTGGCGGGCACGGGGGTGCCGCGTCGCTCGAAAGTGGCTTTCACCGCTTGCACTAACAAATGAATATCCAGGGATTCACGCTCTAGAAGTACTGATAAGTCGAGGTAATCCTTCAATCGGCTGTTGGTCATGCCCAGAATCGCGATGGCGTGGAGCTTTTCCGCGACGACGGTGTAGACGGGGTAGGTGCGCAGGCGAGGTGCAGGCAGATCATCCAGCAACACCGGGTATACCGAGTTTAGCGGGGCTGGTGTGACCGCATCGCCGAAGCCAACGTCGATTTGCGTCTTGCATCGCGCTTTGGCCAACTCACCATTGATGAGGATGCGTGCCCCGGAGTATCCTGCATCCTTGCGAATTTCTTCTGTGACGACTGAGGCTGGATCGAACACGATGCCGTCGTCCACTGCGACGCTGGCGATGTCGCGGAAGGTTTGGGCTACGGATTCCAGATCACTTGCACCAAAGCCCAACAGGTCAGCGTCGCGCGTAGCCCGGTGCGGCATGTCATACCATAGGTTGAACAGCAGCGCGCCCTTGAGCAGAAAACGATCCGCGTGCTGGGATTGGCAGAGGCGGTAGAGGATGCGCTCCAGCGCGAAACGTACCAGCATCTGATTGAAGTCGACGTCCTGTGCCTTAGCAAGATTAAGCAGGCGGGCGCGCACGGAAGCCGCGATATGACTCATTCAACGATCTCCAGGTAAGGGCGCATGACGTTGGCCACGCGGCAGACCTTGGCGTAGCGCCACAGGTCGTCCGCAGTGGCCTTGCGCTTGACGCGAACCTCTTTCAGCGCCTCCAGCGCCACGTCCAGGCCTATCTTGTTGCGGTGCTTGAAGCAGTCCACGACGGTCTTTGCTGCGCTGTAAACCCGCAGCTTTGCGCCGTCGCGCAGATGCTCCTCAATGCCCGACGTGTAGACGTCGCCACTCATTTGAACCATCTTGACGGGTGGATACGCGATGCATGGCACGTGGCTGCCGCGCGGCATGGTGATCCATATTTGGTGCGGCAGTTGTGTGGTGAGCTCGTGAAATTGCAGCGCGGTCAGCAGGCAGAACACGGCTTGCGGTACCTTGGTGGCCACGGTGGCGAGGCTCTCAAATTCAGATCCCTGCGTATTGGGCAGGCGGTACAAGCCGTGCCCGACTCTTTCCAGTGCGCCAGCAGCAGTCAGTCGCGTCAGGACGACCCGGGGCGCAGCGATGGCATCCAGATCGCTAGCACGTAGCAGTCCCTTCTGGCTGGCCAAATCGAGGACGCGCAGGGTGTGGGTGTCAGTGAGCATGCTGCGAGTATGTTCCTTTTTTTCGTCTATTGCAAGAATTTGACGAAAAAAAGGAACAATCTCATGTCACTGCTCTTGATTCCCATTTCCCATGACAACTGCGTGTGTAAACTTTCACTGCTATCAGTTAGGGACTTTTTTGTGCGTGTTGCTTGGCATGCTCAGCCTCTTGCAAAGCCCGCCACATCACTTTGCCCGAACCACTCTTGGGCAGGGCGCTGACAAACTCCACCACGCGGGGGTATTTGTAGGCGGCCATGTGGTCTTTGCACCATTCAACGATGGCGGCTTCTGTGGTGGTCTCACAGCCACTGCGCAGTACCACCACTGCTTTAACGGACTCACCCCGGTAGGCGTCTACGGTTGAGATGATGCAGGCCTCTTGAATGGCGGGGTGTTTGAACATCAGGGCTTCGACCTCGGCAGGCCACACTTTAAAGCCGCTGGCATTAATCATGCGCTTGAGGCGGTCGGTGATAAAGAAGTAGCCCTCTTCGTCAATACGGCCTAGGTCACCGCTGCGGAAAAAGCGTTGGCCGTCGTGCTCGATAAATGCATCGGCGGTGGCGTCTGGGCGCTGCCAGTAGCCTTTGAACACTTGCGGGCCACGGATAATGATTTCGCCCTGTTCACCTTGTGGCAGTTCTTGCAAGGTGATGGGGTCAATCACTCTGGCATCCACGCCAATAAAGGGGATGCCCAAGCATTGCTGCTTGCTGCACTCCACAGGGTTGCTGTGGGACGGTGCGGCGGTTTCGGTCAGGCCGTAGCCCTCGGCGTAGCGCAGGCCGTACAACTCAAACAGCCGTTGTGCCACGGCCTGTGGCATGGCTGCGCCACCGCCGCCTATGTATTTCAGGCCGCTCATATCGAACTTGGCAAAATTGGGACTTGCCAGCAGGTCTATCACCATGGTGGGGATATTGGTCCAGTGGCTAACGCGCCAGCGCGAAATCAGTTGGCCTGCCAGTTCACGGTCCCAGCGGGGCATGATGACCAGCGTGGCCGAGCCATAGATGGCGGTGTGCATGACGCTGACCATGCCGGTAATATGGAACATGGGGACCACCGATAACACCACGCTCTCTACGGTTCCATGGCCCCAGATGTTGGTGGCCACCGCGTTGTGCATGATGCTGGCGTGGGTGTGCATGCAGCCTTTGGGCAGGCCGGTGGTGCCGCTGGTGTAGGGCAAAACCGCTAGGTCGTCCGGCCCCGCGGTGTGCGCGGGTAGGGTGCCCGATGGCGTCATCAGATCAGGCCAGTGGTGAACCTGCCCTTGCGTCAACTGCGGTGGTGCATGGCGTGTGCCCAGCCAGTCCTGCCAGGTGGGGGGCAGGCCCGCCACGGTGGTTTTGTCAAAGGCGTCGCTGTAATGGCTGCTCACAAGGTGGTGCAGGCGCTGATGGGCGGGCAAACTGGCGTCTGCCAGGGCCAATTCAACGGCCAGATCGGCGGCCACGATAGCGACTTTGGCACCCGAGTCGTCAATGTAGTGGCGCAGCTCTTCGGCCTTGTTCATGGGGTTGACCGGTACCACCACCGCGTTGGCCCGCAAAATGGCAAAGTGCGCAATCACCCATTGCGGGCAGTTTTGCATCAGCAAAATCACCCGGTCGCCACTTTGTACGCCCATTTGGCAAAGGTGCGCCGCCAAGCTTTCTGCCTGCCTTTGCACATTGCCATAGCTCAATACATCATCGAAAAAAACCAAGGCAGGTTTGTCGGGGTAACGCAGCGCACTAACGGCCAAGTTGTGCCAAAGCGAGCAAGCAGCGGGTGTCAGGGTTTTGGGCAATCGCTTGGGCCATACGCTGTCGTGAAGCTGCGTGTTTGAAGTGGTGTTGTTGGCCATGCTATGTCGGACTCCAGGGGCAAGGATTGGAGCGTTAAAGCCTACCGAAATTTGGCGTAAAAGGAATTGGGGTAGCTACCAAGTACGCGCTCAATCTGCGGTGATGGCAGGGGCGGGCAGGGCCTTAGGGCTACACTTACGGCGTGACTGCCCACGACCCCAACGCCACCTTGCAACGGCGCATAGCGCATCTGGATATGGATGCTTTTTATGCGTCGGTGGAGTTGCTGCGTTACCCCCAGCTTAAAGGTTTGCCGGTGGTGATTGGCGGGTCGCGCCGGGCCGCAGACCTTGCGTTTGCGGCGCGTGTGGGCGATAGCCCAGCGCACGAGATCGCGCAGCATCTTTTCCCTACCCTGGCGGACTACGTGGGGCGAGGCGTTATCACCACCGCCACCTACGCGGCCCGCCAGTTTGGGGTGGGGTCGGCGATGGGCTTGATGAAAGCGGCCAAGCTGTGCCCGCAGGCGATTTTGTTACCGGTGGACTTTACGGCCTACAAGCACTACTCGCGCCTGTTCAAGTCAAAAATTCTGGCGTTTGCGCCTCTGATGGAAGACCGGGGTATTGACGAGGTGTATATCGACTTTACCGACGTGCCGGGCGGGCAAGATGGCGGGGGCCAGGTGCTGGCCGCCAAAATTCAGGCCGAAATTGCCGCGGTAACCGGCCTGAGCTGCAGCATAGGCGTGGCACCCAACAAGCTACTGGCAAAAATGGCCAGTGAGTTCAACAAGCCCAACGGCATCACGGTGCTGTGGGCCCACGAGATACAAGAGCGGGTATGGCCCTTGCCCTGCCGCAAAATTAATGGCATTGGACCCAAGGCCGATGAAAAATTAAAACAATTGGGTATTGCAACGATTGGTGACCTAGCGTCTAAGGAGCGGGCGTGGCTGGTGCAAAACTTTGGCAAAAGCTACGGTGCGTGGCTGAATGACGCCGCCTGGGGGCGCGATGACCGGCCGGTGAGTACCCACAGCGAGCCGGTGTCCATGAGCCGGGAAACCACCTTTGATACGGACTTGCACGCTGTGCGCGACCGGGCGCGTTTGGGGGCTATTTTGACCCGCTTGTGCGAGCAGGTGGCCGGTGATTTGCGCGCCAAGGGTTACGAGGGAAAAACGGTGGGTATCAAGCTGCGCTTTGACAACTTTAAAGGGGTGACGCGGGACCAGACCTTAGATCATCTTGTGAGCGATGCGGCGTCTATACGCCGTGCAGCTGGGCAATGCCTAACAAGGGTAGATTTGTCGCGGCGTTTGCGATTGCTAGGGGTAAAGGTGGCCAATTTGCGCAAGGTGGGCGCAGAAGCCACGACACCCACCACCGACGCCCTCACTGCATCAAAAGCCCTAGAGGTGCGAGAGGCAGAGGCCGGTTATCAGCAGCCGCTGCCTTGGTAAATTGCCTAAGGCAACGACCTTAAAACTTACTGCGAGGTCCAACCACCATCCACTGGAAGTGTGATCCCGTTGATGTTGTGCGCCCAGGTTTGGCACAGCATGGCGGCGACTTCGCCGATTTCTGATGGGGCCGATGTGCGTAGGCTGGGTTGCTTTTCGCGCAGGAGGTCTTGCTCACCGGCTTTGCGGTCACCGCCGTACTTGGCGGCGCGCGCCTCAATCTGGGGTTGGATGAGTGCGGTTTCTGTCCAGCCTGGGGCGATGCAGTTGACAGTAACGCCACCACTTTCACGGCTACCTACGGCGGCGCACTCTAGGGCGGCAACTTTGGACAAGCCCACCAAGCCAAACTTGGCCGCTACGTAGGGGGCCTTATTGGCCGAAGCCACCAAACCGTGTACCGAGGCGATGTTGATGACCCGCCCGTAGCCACGCGCCAGCATGCCAGGCAAAGCCTTTTGCATGGTATGGAACGCGCTGGACAAATTGATGGCGATGATGGCGTCCCAACGCGATGCAGGCATGTCCACCACGGAAGCGGTGTGCTGGATGCCCGCGTTGTTCACCAAAATATCCAAAGCGCCCTTCCAGGCAATAGCCCCATCCATCATCTGGCCTATGGCCTCTGGCTTGCTGACGTCAGCGTCTGAGAACATGACATCGGCAGCGCCCGCCGCTTTGACAGTGGCCATCACCGCATGGGCTTGGTCAGGGGTAGCCAGTCCATGAATCACCAGGTTGGCACCGGCTTGCGCCAAGCGCACGGCGACGGCCAAACCGATACCCTGAACCGAACCCGTGACCAGGGCGGTGCGCCCCAAAAGAAACTGTGCTGACATGATGCAATCCTTGTGCGTTAAGACCCGCTAATTATCCTATGACGAGGGGGTGCTAAGCCCGTACAAGGCACAGCGCTTATTGCCTAGCGGTGCGGATATTGGGCGGCAGGGCAAACGGCCCGGAGCTGCGTATGGGGTTGATATCCAAACCGCCACGCCGGGTATAACGCGCGTATACCGTGAGCTGGGTGGGTTTGCAGTGGCGGGTGATGTCCATAAAGATGCGCTCTACGCATTGTTCATGAAACTCGTTGTGATCTCTAAAACTCACCAAATACCTCAGCAACCCGGCTTGATCGATTTGTGGGCCGGTGTAGCGGATTTGCACACTGCCCCAATCGGGTTGGCCGGTGACCAGGCAATTGCTCTTGAGCAGGCGGCTGGTGAGGGTTTCAGACACGGGCATTTCGTCAAAGGTTGCTTGCAGGTAGTCGGGCTGCGGTTGGTAGATGTCACAGTCCAGGTCGAGCCTATCCAAATTAAGGCCGTCCAGCTCATGGATGGGGAGTTGGTCAAACACAGGGGGCAGCAGCACCTGCACCGACACTCCCGCTTGCACGGTTTGCCCGTTCCAGATGGCACGGTTGAGGTCGGCCACCAGCGTGGCTTGAACCGCCTCTGAGGAGTCAAAGCGGGTGTTGTTAAAACTGTTGAGATAGAGTTTGAAGGACTTGCTCTCAACGATATGGCTGCTTTCGCAGGGCACCACCACATGCGCGATGGCCACCTCGGGTTTGCCACGGGGCCCTAACCAACTGAGCTCGTAGGCCGTCCAGCAATCGCCGCCCATAAAGGGCAGTGCACCGGTAATGCCAATCTGGCTTCGTTTGCCCGCTCTGGCAATGGGGTAGAGCAAACTGGCGTCGTATTGGTTGATGTAGGGGCTGGCTTTGCCTAGCGGGCTGTTGCCTGCGGTCGCCGTGTCGGCGGAGGTTGGATTCATAAAATTTACTGGGCAGACATAGGGGCAGGCTGAGGCCGTCTAAACACCCAACGGGTGGCCGTGGAGGCACTGGCACTGAATTGGTAATTGGCCGTGTTAAAGGCCTTTAGGTCTTGCGCCCGGTCTATGGCGTGGTCAATGGCAAACCGCGCCATCAAGCCGCGGGCACGCTTGGCAAAAAAAGAGACCACTTTGTAATGACTGTCCTTGCCCTCCTCAAACACGCATTCAATCACCGGGGCCTTTAACGCCTTTTGGTCTACCGATTTGAAATACTCTTGCGAGGCCAGATTTACGAGCTCAGGTGACGGAGTAGCCTCTTGTAGCTCGTTCAGCCGGTGCGCTATTGTTTTGCCCCAGTAGGTGTAGAGATTGGGGGCTCGGCCCACCTTGAGCGCGGTGCCCATTTCAAGGCGGTGCGCCTGTATCCAGTCCAAGGGGCGCAACACACCGTACAAGCCACTCAAGGTGGCCAAATGGTCGTTGGCCCACAGTAGCTGGGGCTGCGTGAGCGTTTGTGCGTCCAGGCCCTGGTACACGTCTCCATCAAACGCCAAAACGGCCGGACAACTGTTGTTGGCGTTGTGCTCGGGCACCCAAGCGCTGTAACGGTCAACGTTTAGCGTGGACAGCTTCTCGCTCAGGTCCATTAAGGCTTGCAGGTCTCGCACCCGCTTTTTGGACAGAACCTTGATCAGCCCTTGCGCCTGCTCCAAAAAGTGCGGCTGGCTATAGGGCAGCGCTGGCGCCGGGCGCTCCATGGCCAGCGACTTTGCGGGGGAAATAACCATCAACATAGCTGCACTCCTGCCTTGCCACCGCGTCTGCCGCCCCACAGGGCAGCAGTGCTTACTCTACCTTGGCTTTTTTACGCAACTCGTTTCGGAAACTTTCTAGTCTTTGTTGCGTGAGTCGCTGTTCAATTTGGGGCTTCACTTCTTCCAGGGTGGGCATCTGTTGGCTGCGTTCGTCGTCCAGCCGGATGATATGAAAACCAAATTGGGATTTGACCGGTGCTGGTGTCATCTGACCTTTTTTGAGACCTACCATCGCGTCAGAAAATTCTTTAACCAGACTGCCTGGGTTCACCCAGTCTAGGTTGCCACCGTCGACGGCAGAGCCTTTGTCTTTGGACATTTTCTTGGCCATGTCTTCAAACTTGGCACCTTTTTTGATTTTGGCAATGATGTCGCGGGCGTCTTTTTCTTTGTCTACCAGAATGTGCCGGGCTTTGTACTCTTTGCCACCTGCCTGAGAAGCAAAGCGGTCGTATTCGGCTTTGATGTCGGCGTCGCTAACGGGAAGCGCTTTTTGTTGATCCTCAATTAGCGCTCTGATCAACAGCGCCTGACGAGTGGTATCCAGTCTAGCTGCGAACTCGGGTGTGGCTGCGAGCCCGCGCTTTTCAGCTTCTTGTACAAAGACTTCATTTTGTATCACCTCTTCTTTGATCCGACCCTTGAGTTCGTCTGTGATGGGTTGGCCCGATTCTTGAACCAGGCGAATCATGTAGTCCATGCGGCTGCTGGGTACTGGCTTGCCATTCACAATGGCCAAGTTTTGAGCGGCCAGGCCACTGGCAGCGATAAGAAAAAGTGAGGCTACGGCCACACGAGCCGACAAGGGGGATTTCATAGGGGGCCTTACAAAGGGTGGGAAAAATCGGGCTAGCTTGCGTCTTGGGCTTCTATCACCAGGGCGTGCAAGCCAGCGTCAAAAAATGGACGAAGTGAATCATACACAAGGCGGTGACGCGCAACGCGGCTCAGGCCGGTGAATTTGTTACTGGCTAAGCGCACCCGAAAATGCGTGCCGTAACCGGTACCGTTGGCGCCCACGTGGCCCCTGTGCTGTTCGCTTTCGTCGACGACTTCAAGGGATGTGGGCTGAAAATCGATTCGCAATTGCGCCGTAATGGCGGCAACATCGACCGTAAGTGGCATAAAAATCGGACTCATGGTTGGGTTTCTTGGGCTTCGTCGGGCGTCTCGGTGCTCATGTGTCGGCTAAGGTAAATGGCCTGCCCAATCGCAAAGGCGATCATTAACCCAAAGATGCCAAAGAGCTTGAACTTGGCCCAGGTGGCCGTAGAAAAGTTTTGCGCCACCCACAGGTTCAGCGCCCCCATGCCAATAAAAAACACGCCCCAGGCCGTGTTCAGTTGTGTCCAAATGGTGTCGGGTAATTTCATCTGGCTTTGCATCAGCGCGCGAATGCCGTTCTTTCGGAACAACCATTGCGCCAGCAACAGGCCACCACCGGCCAAAACATACAGCACCGTTGGCTTTAACTTGATAAAGGTTTCGTTATGCAGGTAAATCGTTGCACCACCAAACCCCACCACCAACACAAAGCTAATCCAAAGCATCCATTCCACAGGCCTTTTGGTCAACTTAAGAAATGCGATCTGCAAGCCAGTGGCCACCATCACCACCACCGTGGCCAGTACCACCGGTGCTTCTTTTTCTCCTACCACGCCCCCCGACACCAGAAAACCTAGGTTTGAGGTGGCAAACGCCGCCGCCCAGGCAGGGTTGGCATCGCCCACCAAAAACACCCCAAAAAACAAGGCAATGGGTAGAAAGTCAAGAATCAGTTTCATAAATGGAGGTGGGTGGGTACAACAGGGCTATTTTCACCTATCCTTGGACGCTCTTTACGGCCAAGGTGTGATTTGTGTGTGCAGATAAAGCATTTAAACTCCACCCCAATCACGGGCCGCCGGTATGGGCCAAGTCGTTCGGTTTAACGTTGCAGTTCTTTAAATGGGAGTGAACCATGTTGGGTTTAATGCAAGACCAGCCCCTGCTGATTTCAGGAATCATTGATTTTGCGGCCAAGCACCATGGCCGGGTAGAGGTGGTTTCTCGGCGTGTGGAGGGCGATATCCACCGCACTGACTACGCCAGCATCGCGCGCCGTGCCAAGCAGGTGGCGGGCGCCCTAGACGCGCTGGGGCTGGATTTTGGTGACCGCGTGGCCACATTGGCTTGGAACGGTTACCGGCATTTGGAGTTGTACTTTGGCGTTAGCGGCAGTGGGCGGGTGCTGCACACCCTGAACCCCCGCTTGCATCCCGACCAAATCGCCTGGATTGTTAACCACGCCGACGACCGTGCCTTGTGCTTTGACCTGACGTTTTTGCCCATCATCAAAGCGATTGCGCCCCAGGTGCCGGGCGTGCGCCACTGGGTGGCCCTGTGCGAGGCCGATCAGTTGCCCGCTGACTCCGGCATCCCCGGTTTGGTCAGTTACGAAGCGTGGATTGCCGCGCAAAGCCCCAGCTACAACTGGCCCAGTTTTGACGAGCGCAGTGCCTCCAGCATGTGCTACACCAGCGGTACCACCGGCAACCCCAAAGCCGCCTTGTACAGTCACCGCTCTACACTGCTGCACGCCTACGCAGGGGCACTGCCCGATTCCATGAACATCAGTGCGCGCGACAGCATCTTGCCCGTAGTGCCCATGTTTCACGTCAACGCATGGGGCATTCCCTACAGCGCCGCCATGACCGGTGCCAAGCTGGTTTTTCCTGGCGGTGCCTTAGACGGTAAATCGGTTTTTGAATTGATCGAATCTGAAAAAGTCACCTTTGCCGCCGGGGTGCCCACGGTCTGGCAAATGATGTTGTCCCATATGCAGGCTGGCCAACTGCGCTTTAGCACGCTCAAACGTACAGTGATAGGCGGTTCGGCCTGCCCGCCGGCCATGATTACCGCGTTTAACGACCTCTACCAGGTGGAAGTTTTGCACGCCTGGGGCATGACAGAAATGTCGCCACTGGGCACGGTGTGTACTCTAAAAAATCACCATTTGGATTTACCGCCTGACGAAAAAATGCGCGTTCGACTCAAACAAGGGCGGGGCATATTTGGTGTGGACATGAAAATCGTAGACGACAACGGCGCTGATTTGCCCTGGGACGGCAAGTCCTTTGGCGACCTGATGGTGCAAGGGCCTTGGATCATTTCCGACTATTACCAAAGCGGTGGGCCTTCGCCTGTGGTGCAGGGCTGGTTCCCGACCGGTGATGTCGCGACGATTGATGCCGATGGGTATATGCAAATTACCGACCGCAGCAAAGACGTGATCAAGTCCGGCGGTGAATGGATCAGCTCCATCGACGTTGAGAACATCGCCGTGGCGCACCCAGCCGTTGCAATGGCCGCCTGCATAGGCGTCAAGCACCCGAAGTGGGACGAGCGCCCCATCATTTTGGTCGTTAAAAAGCCCGGCGCTTCGGTCAGCCGTGACGAGCTGTTGGCGTTTTACGAGGGCAAAACCGCCAAGTGGCAAATCCCCGATGACGTGGTGTTTGTTGACAGCATCCCGCTGGGCGGCACCGGCAAAATCCAAAAAGCCAAGCTGCGCGAACAATTGGTGGGCTACCGGTTGCCGGGTTTGTGAGGCGCGGGCAGCGTCGATGGCCTGAAATGGCACCGCCCTGATGGACTTTGCGTTAATTACCCTCATCAACGCACTCAGCTACGGCCTGATCTTGTTTTTGGTGACCAGTGGCTTAACCCTGGTTTATGGCCTGATGGGGGTGATGAACTTTGCCCATGCCGGGTTTTACATGCTGGGCGCTTACCTGGCCTATTCGGTCAGCCAAACCCTGGGGTTTGTTACGGCGTTGCTAGTGGTTCCGCTATTGGTGGGTGCACTGGGATGGGCGTTTGAGCGCTTCGTGTTAAGCGCCGTTACCGCGTCGGGGCACAAGGCCGAAATGCTGGTCACCTTCGGCCTCTCGCTGGTGCTGGTCGAGGTCGTGCAATGGGTTTGGGGCACCGGCCCCGTGCCCTATGCCATACCGCCTCTGTTGGATGCCACGCTCTTTAGCTTTGGGGTACACCCGGTGGGGGCTTACCGGGTGTTTTCTATGGCTGTGGCACTGGCTGTTGTGGTCGGCATGATGTGGGGCTTAACGCGTCATTCCTTGGGTTTGCGCCTGAAGGCCGCGGCCACCAACCCTGAGGCCTTGGCCATTTTGGGCCACGACGTAGAGCGGCTGTTCACCTGGGTTTTTGCAACGGGGTGTGCGTTGGCAGGCTTGGCCGGTGTGCTGATGGGCAACGCCTTTAGCACCGAGCCCGGCATGGCCCTGCATATGGGGGCACTTGGGTTTGCCATTGTGGTGATGGGCGGATTGGGCTCACTCACCGGCGCCTTGGTTGCGTCCTTGCTGGTTGGGCTGGTTCAAACGGTGGCCGCCAGTTGGTCGCCCACCGCGCCTTACGCCGCGTTGGTGCCTTACCTTATGCTGCTGGTGGCCATGATCGCCAAACCGCAAGCGCTACAAGGAATGCGCGACGGTGCCGGGGGGCGGCCATGACTTTGCGCTCAGTGTCGGCAAGGGTAGCGCCGGTACTGACCCTTGTGCTGATGGGCACGGGGTGCGTCGTGTTTGCGCTGGCAGGGTGGAGCCACTTGGTAGCGCAGTGGACCATCGCCATGCTGGCCTGCCTGAGCGTGACCCTGTTGTTAGGGCAGGGCGGTCTACTTAGTTTTGGACAGGCCCTTTATTTTGGCGCGGGCGCCTATGCCGTGGTTCTGATCAGGCCCCTGTTGCCCGACACTGGCCTGGGTGTGGCGGTGGGCATGGTGTTGCTGCCCATGCTGGGCGGCATGGTGGCGGCGGCTTTGGCTTGTGCGATGGGCCCCTGGCTTTTGCGTCACGGCGGAGTCGCCTTTGCAATGATGACGCTGGCGCTGGGTGAGTTGGTGTTCACCTTTGCGCAATCGCTCCCTCAGTGGCTGGGCGGCGAGGCTGGGTTGGCCTTCAACCGCGCGGTTGCGCTAGTACCCACGGGGTTCAACCTAGGGCAAGAGCCCGTGGTGGTGGCGCTTATGGTGGTGTATGCCGCTTTGGGTATTGCCTTGGCCCTGCGTTGGGTTAATTCGCCGTTGGGCCTGGGCTGGCGCGCCAGCCGTGACAACCCCCATCGGGTGCAGTCTTTGGGCTATTCCTTGCCCGCTTTGCGTCTTCGCCTGCTGATGGCTTCGTCTGGTCTATGCGGTGTGGCCGGGGGCCTGTTCGCACTGTACTTTGAGCATGTCAGCACCGATGTGTTCGGTGCCCAGCGCTCCAGCTTAATGTTGTTGTTCGCACTGCTGGGTGGTTTGGGGTCTTTGTGGGGTGCGCTTTGGGGCAGCTTGCTATGGGTGCTGGCCCAACAGGTTCTGAGCCAATGGACGCCGGGATGGATGGTGTACCTGGGGCTGGCCTTTATGCTGCTGGTGGTGGTTGGGCCACAGCGTGTGAGTGGCGCTGCCTCCTTACCGCACCCACCTGGGGCGAAGTCGGCCGCGAAGCGCTCGCAACTGTGGTTGGCTTGGGCTTGTACGGGCCTGGGGTTGGTAGCGCTGGTAGAGATGGGCTACCAGTGGCGGGATATTTCCACCCTAGGCGCGTATTGGCGCGTGGCGGGTTGGGCCATTGACATCACCCACGCTTGGCCCTGGGCGCTGGCAGTGGGCGTTTTTCTGCTGGGTGGTGTGCAGTGGTGGCGCAATAAACGGAGCCGTGTATGAGTAACGCCGTTTCAGTGTTGTCCATCCGGGGTGTTGGCAAACAATACGGGCAATTTACCGCCTTGCACCCTTTGACATTGGATGTGGCGGCGGGCGAATGGTTGGCAGTCATAGGTGCCAACGGGGCGGGCAAATCCACCCTGATGCAAATCATTGCCGGGGTGACACCACCCAGCGTCGGTTCCGTCAACCTTAACGGCAAAAACATCACGCATGCCCCAACCCACCAGCGCGTGCAGTGGGGTATGGGGCTGGTGGCGCAGCGCAACCAAGGGTTTATTGGGTTAACGGTGGCCGACAACCTTCGCTGCGCCCTGCTCGCCAAAACGACTTGGGCCGCGCGCGGCTTTTTTTACCGTCGCGGGCAGATCGAGTTACAAAACCACCTAGAGCACTTGTTGCACACCTTTGGCCTTGACCCATGGCGCGAGCAACGGGTTGCCAGCCTGCCCCACGGCACCCAGCGGCTTTTGGAGTTGGCCATGACGCTGGCGGGCAATCCCACGGTGGTGGTGTTGGACGAACCCTGTACCGGCCTTAACCCTGCTGAAGTGCGCCAGTTCATTGCCCTGCTAAAAAGCCAGTGTGCGGGCAAAACGGTGCTATTGGTTGAACACGACGTATCGGTGGTGTTTGCCCTGGCCCGGCGTATCGCGGTGCTGGACCAGGGCCACCTCATCGCCTGCGGGCCGCCAGAGTCCGTCAAGACCAACCCGGCCGTTCAAGCGGCTTACCTTGGAGGTGTTTCGGTCTCAGGTATTCAGGCTTAGTGTCCAGAATTTGCCTGTACGATATTCCTTTTTACTTTACGTTCACCCACCATGCTGACGCTTTACATCGGAAACAAAAACTATTCGTCTTGGTCGCTTCGCCCCTGGATACTGCTCAAACACTTTGGCATTGCGTTTTCTGAAAAACTGGTGGGCGTTGCGGGCCGGGGCGCCAATGATTTGCACCGTGGGTACTCGGCCAACGGCCTGGTGCCCTGCCTGCACGTTGAGGGTTTCCAGGTGTGGGACACATTGGCGATTGCCGAGTTTTTGGCCGAGACCTATCCCGACCTGAACCTTTGGCCGCGTGACCGCCTGGCGCGTGCCCGGGCACGCAGCATTAGCGCCGAAATGCACTCGGGTTTTGCCAACCTGCGCGGCAAGTGCGGCATGAACATCAAGTTGCGCCTGAAAGGCGCGCCGGTGAGCGAGGCGGTACAAGCCGACATAGACCGCATCGTGCAGGCCTGGACCGACGCGCGCGCCATGCCCACCAGCCAAACTGGCCCCTATTTGTTCGGTGAATTTTCAGTGGCCGACGCCATGTTCGCCCCTGTGATCTGGCGATTTTTTACCTACAACATCAGCCTGCCGCCCATCGCTGCGCAGTACGTGCAAACCATGTTGGCCCATCCCGCGATGAAGGAGTGGGAGCAAGCGGCCCTGCAAGAAACCAATGCGCTAGCGCATTACGACGACGCAGCGCTGGCCGATTTTGGTGGGCCAAGAGATTAACCCCACAAGGCACTTGGCAATGACACTCCACAAACAACTATGGGCAAAGGCGCTGGCGCTGTGCGTGCGCCCGATTCAAGGCTTGGCGATGTTGGGCCTGATGCTGGGTGTGTGGGGTGCAGGCGCACACGCGCAAACCAATACCCCGGCAACCGCGCCGCCACCCATCAAAATCGCACTGATTGAGGCGTTTAGCGGCGCTTTTGCCAACACGGGTGATGCGGTGTACCGCAATGTGTTGTGGGCGGTAGAACGCAGCAACGCGCAGGGCGGCGTGGTGCTCAATCCCAGTGCCATGGGTTCGCGCCGTTTACAAGTTCAAAAATACGACAGCAAAGGGCAGGTCGACGATGCGCTGGGCCAGCTCAAGGCCGCCATAGACGACGGGGCCCAAGTGGTGATGCAGGGCAATTCGTCGGCAGTGGCCTTGGCCTTGGTCGAGGCCATCAACAAACACAATGAGCGTGAACCGGGCAAGCGCGTGGTGTTTTTGAACTACTCGGCCGTAGACCCCATCCTCACCAATGAAAAGTGCAGCTTTTGGCACTTTAGATTCGACGCCCACGCCGATATGCGCATGGCCGCGCTGATGGAGGCCCTAAAGCCCGATCTGGCCAGCAAAAAGGTATACCTGATAGGGCAAGACTACAGCTTTGGCCAAGCCGTACTGCGTGAGGCCAAGCGCCAACTGCAATTGCAACGGCCAGACATTGCCATCGTGGGTGAAGAGTTGCACCCCATTGGGCGGGTCAAAGACTTTGCCCCTTACCTGGCCAAAATCAAAGCCTCTGGTGCCCAGGCCGTGATTACTGGCAATTGGGGCAGTGACCTAACGCTGCTGGTTAAAGCCGCCAAAGAAGCCGGTTTTGACGGCAAGTTTTACACCTTTTACGGCAACGCGCTGGGCGCACCAACGGCCTTTGGCGACGCAGGCGTGGGCCAAGTCATAGCGGTTGCCGAATGGATGCCCAACGTGGCCTTTGCCCCTGGCGTGAGCAAGGCAGATGGCGATGCCAGCAACGCGTTTTACAAAGCCTTCAAAGCCCGCTTCCCCAACCCGGCTGAGGATTACCTGCACCTGCGTATGCACATGATGGTGCAGGCCCTGGTGCAGTCCCTGCAAAAAATGGCCGGTGCCGGGCAACTCACCGCGCAATCCATAGACATCGCGGCACTGGCCCGCACCCTAGAAACCCAAAGTGTGACCTTTGCCGGGCAAACCGGAACCATGCGGGCCGCCGACCACCAATTCCAACAGCCTCTGGTGGTGGGCGTTATGGACAGGCTTGGCAGCCCCGGCGTGAGCTTTGACGTAGAAGGCTCGGGGTTTGGGTTTAGAGTCATTCACCGCGCTAGCGCGCAGGCGGCGCAAATGCCTAGTACCTGCAAAATGATGAGGTATTAATGAAGGCCACCGTTGCCGCGTTCGTTGCATTTGTTTCACTAGTCGGCTGCGGCTTAGACCACACCGTGCTCAGAGCCAAGTCCTCTGATTGGCAAACGAAGGCGGACGCCGAGATCCCAGCGGGCCGCACTGTTGAGGATGTGAAGACTTGGGGGGCGAAGAACGGAGTATCCTTCCATCACGTTGACCAAAAGAGATGGCTGTATGCGATCGTCGGACGCGTTCCTGAAAGCGGTTTTGGGAAGTATGTGTGTTCAGATTGGGAAATCATTCTTAAAGTAAGCCTGACGGCAAGCGGCACCACGGCGAACAATAAGATTTCAACGGTAGGCCGTTGCGTGTAATTGCTAAAGTTACATTTTTACTCGGACATTTCTCTTTGAAAAATCGAGGCTCCAATGTCTCATTAGGCTCTTTGCTACGCGTAAGCGTTTTCTGACTAAATGGCCTAAATTAAAGTGCACATGAGCTACTTCCAACAGCTTCCTTTTTCCGTACGCCTTGAATGGGGCCCTGCCGCAATTCGTCAACTTGGGTCTGACGCAGATTGCATCGTAATTATTGACATAATGTCCTTCTCGACTTGCCCAAATATGGCGGTTGAACGCGGCGGCGTCATCTATCCTTTTCCGTGGCGCGACACATGAAGTCACTCACATACTGCAAGGAGTTGCCTGGATTGCCGGGCTACGGAGAGAGCCTACGCCACTACAGCGCAACGGGCCAAGGCATGCACCGTGACGGGTACGTGGTTGAATTCAATCCAAGTCAAGGTCAATCATGGGTTGGAAACTTCCAGCCAGGGGGCGGGAACCTATCCGACCTTGAGGAGTTCACAGCGAACCAGACGACCTTGGTGGTAGCCAAGGGGCAGGGGTACTTGGTCGATATTCAATCTGGCACCCTTATCGCTCTTTACGAGAGCGATATCAACTTCCTTTTGAAAAGTGCGGCAACCGAACTGGTGATTGCTGGTACCGCAACGGACTTTTCAGCATACACAGGCATTGGGAAAGTATGGACCACAAGGCGAATTTCATGGGACGGTTTTCGCAATCTGGTCGTCAATGGGGGTGAACTGGTGGGCGAATCTTGGTGTTTTGACGACTCATGGCTGCCATTCAAAGTCGATCTTTCAAACGGTATCGTCACCGGGGGGGCGTACTATGAATAGGGTGCTAATGGTTCGTGCTAATAATGAAACCGCAGCTGAGCAATCAGCAAGTCGTCACCCTCTACCTTGTAAACCATTCGATGCTCGTCATTGATGCGTCGAGACCCATACCCTGCAAGTGAATGCTTGAGCGGCTCAGGTTTTCCAATGCCCTCGTACGGGCTGCGCTCGGTCGCTTTGATGAGGTCGTTGATGCGCTTTAGAATTTTTCTGTCCTGCATTTGCCAATAGGCATAGTCTTCCCACGCCAAGCCAGCAAAAACTTTTTTCATTCAACCAGTTCTCGCTTTTTTCCTTTGCCTGAATCGAGCTGAGCAACGGCTGTATGCAGGCGAGACGCATTCACAGGGCTTCGGAGCAGGTAAGAGGTTTCCTCAAGCGCCTTGTAATCCTCAAGAGAAAGCATCACGACAGACTGTTCACCATTGCGTGTGATGATTAAGGCTTCGTGGTCGTTGCAAACTCTATTCATCGTTGAGGCAAGGTTGGCTCTTGCGGTTGAGTAGCTGATCGCGTCCATGGGGTTGCTCCGTTTAAGTACGTGTTATTGTACAACTATGATGGGGCACTCGTTGGTTGAGCCACCGAACCCAAAATTGTTGGTTTTCGGTGTATGTAAGGGGATAATCCTTAGCCAACGCCAATAGCCACCATGACTTCTTCAAAGCCAACCTACAAGCTGCCCGTCTTCCCACCGGGTCCGGTCGTTAAAGAGGAACAGATCGAATACGGCTTTATCGGAAAGCTCCAGGGTCTCAAGTACGAATACCGGCCCGATATCCGGGACCGCGCTGCGCTAGAGCGTAATTTTCGCGAGAAGTTTGAGGCGCTCAATCGCGTCAAATTATCGGACGGCGAATTTGCCCGCCTATTGGACGAGATCGTCACCCCCGACGTATTCACCGCCGCCAAGACCCTGCGCAGCATCAACTCGTTTACCCGCGAAGACGGTACGCCCCTGCACTACACGCTGGTCAACATCAAAGACTGGTGCAAAAACACCTTTGAAGTGGTCAACCAGTTGCGCATTAACACCGATTACAGCCACCACCGGTATGACGTGCTCATCCTGATCAACGGTGTGCCCTGTGTGCAGATCGAACTCAAAACGCTGGGCATCAACGCCCACCGCGCCATGGAGCAAATCGTTGATTACAAAAACGACCTGGGCAATGGCTATACCAAAACGCTATTGTGCTTTTTGCAGATCTTTATTGTTAGCAACCGCACCAACACCTACTACTTTGCCAACAACAACGCACGTCACTTTGCATTCAATGCTGATGAGCGATTTTTGCCCATCTACCAATTCGCCGATGAGGCCAACAAAAAGATCATCCAACTCGACGAATTTGCCGACAAGTTTTTACTGAAATGCACCTTGGGCCAAACCATCAGCCGCTACATGGTGCTGCTGGCCAGCGAGCAAAAGCTGCTGATGATGCGCCCCTACCAGGTGTATGCGGTCAAACAAATCGTGGACTGCATCCACCAAAATTGCGGCAACGGCTATATCTGGCACACCACGGGCAGCGGCAAGACACTCACCTCCTTTAAAGCCTCCACCCTGCTCAAAGACAACCCTGACATTGAAAAATGCCTCTTTGTGGTGGACCGCAAAGACCTAGACCGCCAAACCCGTGAGGAGTTCAACCGCTTTCAAGAAGCTTGTGTCGAAGAAAACACCAACACCGCCACGTTGGTGCGGCGTCTGCTGTCAAGCGACTATGCCGACAAGGTGATTGTGACTACCATCCAAAAGCTGGGCCTGGCATTGGACGAAAACAGCAAGCGCAACAAGCAACAAACAAAAAGCGGCAAGGCCACCTTTAAAGAACAGTTGGCCCCGCTGGCCGACAAGCGCATCGTCTTCATTTTTGACGAGTGTCACCGCTCCCAATTTGGCGACAACCACGACGCCATTAAAAACTTTTTTCCAAAGGCGCAGCTCTTTGGCTTCACCGGCACGCCCATCTTCGAAAAGAATGCCACGGCCAAGCAATTTGAAGGCGAAGAAGGCCAGTTGCGCACCACGGACGACATCTTTCAAAAGCAGTTGCACGCCTACACCATCACCCACGCCATTGAAGACGCTAACGTGCTGCGCTTTCATGTGGACTACTTTAAGCCCGAAGGCAAAAGCCCACCCAAACCCGGCGAGGCGCTGGCCAAACGGGCGGTGATAGAGGCCATTTTGGCCAAGCACGACACCGCCACGGCCAGCCGTCGCTTTAACGCAGTGCTGGCCACCGCCAGCATCAACGACGCGATTGAGTATTACCAGCTGTTTGACGAGCTACAAAACCGCAAACGCCAAGAGACGCCAGACTTTGTTGCGCTCAACATCGCCTGTGTGTTCTCGCCCCCTGCCGAGGGCAACCCCGACATCCAACAAATCCAAGAAGACCTGCAACAAGAAAAGCTGGACAACCAAAAAGACCCAGAGCAAAAGAAACAAGCGCTTAAAGCCATCCTGGCAGACTACAACGCCCGCTATGCCACCAACCACAGCATCAACGAGTTTGACCTGTACTACCAAGACGTGCAAAGGCGCATCAAAGACCAACAGTGGCCAGAAGCAGACCTGCGCAAAGCTTTTCCGAATAGCCAGCACCACAAAATCGATATCACCATCGTGGTGGACATGCTGCTCACCGGCTTTGACAGCAAGTACCTCAACACCTTGTACGTGGACAAAAACCTCAAGTACCACGGCTTGATACAGGCCTTCTCGCGCACCAACCGCGTGCTCAACGGCACCAAGCCCTACGGCAACATCCTTGATTTTCGGCAACAGCAAGACCATGTGGATGCCGCCATTGCCTTGTTCTCGGGTGAAAAGTCTGGCGAAGAGGCTCGCAAGATTTGGTTGGTGGACAAGGCCCCGGTGGTGATCCAAAAGCTGGACACCGCCGTTACCAAACTGGCCGACTTTATGCAAAGCCAGGGCTTGGCCTGCACGCCCGAGGCGGTGCACAGCCTAAAGGGCGACGATGCGCGCGCCGCTTTTATCAAAAACTTTAAAGAGGTGCAGCGCCTTAAAACCCAGCTAGACCAATACACCGACCTGACCCCGGATAACGCCGTGGCCATTGAGCACATCTTGCCCGCTGAAAATTTGCAAGGCTTTCGTGGTGCCTACCTAGAAACCGCCCAGCGCCTTAAACACCAGCAAACCCAGCACGGCACAACGGGCGGTGCCAATGGCAATGGCAACGACCCCGCCGATGTGAACCAGCTCGATTTTGAATTTGTGCTTTTTGCCAGTGCAGTGATCGACTACGACTACATCATGGGCCTGATGTCCCGCTACTCGCAGGGCACCGGCAAACAAAAGATGACCAAGGAGGAGTTGATCGGCCTCATCCTGGCCGATGCCAAGTTTATGAACGAGCGCGACGATATCACCGCCTATATCAACACGCTCAAGGCCGGCGAGGGCCTGAGCGAAGCGGCCATTCGTGAGGGTTATACCCGGTTTAAAAAAGAGAAAGACACCGCCGAGTTGGCGGCCATCGCCACCCGCCACCAATTGGCCCCCGCCGCCTTGCAAGCCTTTGTAGATGGCATTTTGCTGCGCATGATTTTTGATGGCGAAGTGCTAAGCGACCTAATGGCCCCGCTGGACATGGGCTGGAAGGCCCGCGCCCAGGCGGAGGTGGTGCTGATGCAAGAGTTGGTGCCCTTGCTGAACAAGCGGGCGCAGGGGCGGGAGATTGCTGGGTTGAGTGCGTATGAGTAACAGGGAAATAGGGCCACTGGTGCCCAAGCTGCGGTTTCCGGAATTTCTTGGTTTTCTAGGTTGGAAAGAACAATTCGGCGACAAGCTGTTCGATCAGATTAGCGACAAGAATCCCGAGGCCAGTCTTCCTGTACTGGCGATTACGCAGGAACATGGCGCTATCCCTCGTCATATGATCGATTACCACGTCTCGGTGACTGAGAAGAGCATCGAGAGCTACAAGGTGGTTCAGGTCGGTGACTTCATTATTAGCCTACGTTCATTTCAAGGTGGCATTGAGTATTCGCAGTTCCACGGCATTTGTAGTCCCGCGTATGTTGTACTGCGTCGCCGAGGCGAAGGGAGTGATGCCTATTTCAAGCATTACTTGAAGACGGAAAGGTTTATTCATATCCTGACCAAAAACCTTGAGGGTTTGCGTGATGGAAAGATGATCAGCTACAAGCAGTTTTCTGAATTGCGGTTGTCTGTTCCTTCTCCGTCCGAACAACAAAAAATCGCCGACTGCCTAAGTTCCTTAGACGAACTAATCGCCGCGCAAGCCCGCAAAGTAGAAGCAGTCAAGACCCATAAAAAAGGGTTGATGCAGCAGCTGTTCCCCCGCGAAGGCGAAACACAACCGAGTTTGCGGTTTCCTGAGTGTCGAGATGCGGGGGAGTGGGAGGTGGGAAACCTTGGTTCAAAAACCAGCAAGGTTGGCAGCGGAATAACACCAACTGGTGGTGATACGACCTACAAGAAAGCCGGACGACCATTTGTGCGTAGCCAGAATGTTGGGTGGGGGGAGCTACTTTTGGATGATGTGGCTTTCATCGATGAAGAAACCCACGGCTCGTTTAGGGCGACCGAGATCAAGACTCTTGATGTTCTTCTCAATATCACTGGTGCATCAATCGGCAGAAGCGCAGTCGCAGATCAAGGTATTGCAGGCGGCAATGTAAACCAACACGTTTGCATTATTCGCGTTAAACCAGCTGAACTAAATCCGCTCTTCATCAATCAATATTTGATTTCTCCAATGGGCCAAAAGCAAATCGATAGCTTCCAAGCTGGAGGGAATCGGCAAGGGCTCAACTTCGCCCAGATACGTTCGTTTTTTATCCCGTTGCCCCCCAACATTTCTGAACAACAACGTATTGCCGACAGTCTCGCTTCCCTAGACGGTGTGATTTCTACGGCTTCACTAGCACTCGAAACCCTCAAAACCCACAAAAAAGCGCTAATGCAGCAACTCTTCCCCGCAGTGGAGGCGATTGAAGCATGAGTGCTCAATCCAAAATTCATTGCTTCACTGCAGCATGAACAATTTGATCCTTTACACCACAGATGACGGCAAAAGCCAGATCCAGCTTAGGGCCGACTTGGGTACAGTGTGGTTGACCCAACTCGAAATGGCAGAGCTGTTAGACGCCACCAAACAGAACATCTCCTTGCACCTCAAGAACCTCTTTGAAGATGGTGAATTGGATGCTGCGGCAACTGTCAAGGAATCCTTGACAGTTCAAACCGAGGGCGCGCGCAAGGAACAACACCTAGAGGACACACTATGGATAAAGAACTCCTAGCCTTGCAAACCAATCTAGAAGCAGGCGCCCAGCGTGCCGATGCCGAGGGGGTTGAGTTTTGGTTTGCCCGTGATTTGCAAGCCCCGCTGGGCTATGCCCGATGGGAGAACTTTCAAACCGCTATTCAGAGAGCCATGCAGTCGTGCGAGGCCTCTGGTCATGCGGTTCCTGATCATTTTCGTGGCGTCACGAAATTGATCGTTCATGGTAAAGGCGGTGAGCGTGAAGTTGATGACTTTATGCTTACCCGTTACGCCTGCTACCTGATTGCCCAAAACGGGGACCCACGTAAGCCAGAGATTGCTTTTGCGCAAAGCTACTTTGCGGTGCAAACCCGCAAGCAAGAGCTGATTGAAGACCGTTTGCGCTTGCAGGCTCGCACGGAGGCTCGCGACAGGCTTAAAGAGTCAGAAAAGGTGCTATCGCAAAACATTTACGAGCGTGGGGTGGACGACGCTGGGTTTGGTCGTATTCGATCCAGAGGAGACCAAGCGCTTTTCGGGGGCAATACCACGCTGGCGATGAAGAAAAAATACGGCATTGTGGCCAATCGGCCCTTGGCGGACTTTTTACCAACACTGACCATCGCAGCCAAAAATTTGGCGACAGAAATGACCAACCACAATGTGCAGCAAGATAACTTGCGAGGCGAGTCAGCCATCACCAGTGAACATGTGAAAAACAACGAAAGCGTGCGCGATATGCTGGGGCAGCGCGGCATTCAACCCGAAAGGCTGAATGCTGAGGAAGATTTGAAAAAGTTAGAACGTCGATTGAAATCTGAAGACAAAAAACTGGCGCAACGTACCAAAACGCTGCCACCGCATAAAAATTAGATGGTTAAGACATGACTGAACACAACCAAAAACAACTTGGCAACACCCTATGGGCGATTGCCGACCAATTGCGGGGGGCCATGGATGCGGACGATTTTCGCGATTACATGTTGTCCTTCTTGTTCTTGCGCTACCTGTCGGACAACTACGAGGCGGCGGCCAAGAGGGAACTGGGCAGCGATTACCCCAATCTAGAAAAAGAAGACGACAGCAAAGAGCACCCCGTGCCACTGGCGCAGTGGTACGCCAACAACCCGGTAGATGTCACCGCGTTTGAAAAGCAAATGCGCCGCAAGGTGCATTACGTGATACAGCCGCAGCACTTGTGGAGCAGTATTGCCAATATGGCCCGCATGCAAAATGATGAGCTACTGCACACACTGCAAGAGGGGTTTGGATACATCGAGGACGAGTCTTTTGAGAGCAGGTTTCAAGGCTTGTTTTCTGAGATTGACCTGAGTTCTTCCAAGCTGGGTAAAGGCTACCCAGAGCGCAACACCAAGTTGTGTGGCATCATCCAAAAGATCGCCGGTGGCTTGGCGGAGTTCTCTGACCGACTAGATACTTTGGGCGACGCTTACGAGTACCTGATAGGCCAGTTTGCTGCGGGCTCGGGTAAAAAGGCGGGTGAGTTTTATACGCCGCAGCAAATCTCGGACATTCTCTCGGCCATCGTGACGCTGGACAGCCAAGAACCCAAGACAGGCCCAAGGGACCGGCTGGACAGTGTGATGGACTTTGCCTGTGGTTCTGGCTCGCTGCTGCTGAACGTGCGCAAGCGCATGGGGCCGCATGGCATTGGCAAAATTTACGGGCAAGAGAAGAACGTCACCACCTACAACTTGGCGCGCATGAACATGTTGCTGCACGGGGTAAAGGACACCGAGTTTGAGATCTTCCATGGCGACACGCTCACCAACGACTGGGACATCTTGCGCGAGCTCAACCCCGCCAAAAAGCCCGCATTTGATGCGATTGTGGCCAACCCGCCGTTTAGCTACCGCTGGGAACCCACGGACGCAATGGGAGACGATGTACGCTTTAAAAACCACGGTCTTGCGCCCAAGTCGGCGGCGGATTTTGCGTTCTTGCTGCATGGATTTCACTTCTTGAAAGAACAAGGCGTAATGGCCATCATCCTGCCGCATGGGGTGTTGTTTAGGGGCGGGGCAGAGGAGCGCATTCGCACCAAGTTGCTCAAGGACGGCCACATTGACACCGTGATTGGTCTGCCCTCCAACCTGTTTTATTCCACTGGGATTCCGGTGTGCATCTTGGTATTAAAGAAGTGCAAGAAGCCCGATGATGTGCTGTTCATCAACGCCTCTGAATACTTTGACAAAGGCAAGCGCCAGAACCTGTTGACCGACGCCCATATCGCCAAGATTATCAAGACCTACCAATACCGCGAGGAAGAGGCGCGCTATTCGCGCCGGGTGGGCATGGCTGAGATTGAGAAGAACGAGTTCAACCTCAATATCTCGCGCTATATCAGCACGGCGGTGGGCGAGGCGGAAATTGATTTGGCCGCAACCCATGAGGAGTTGATCGCCATAGAGGCGTCTATTGAGGCGGCCAAACGCAAGCACAATGCCTTTTTGCAGGAGCTGGGGTTAAACCCCTTGCCCTAGGGGCAATCCCCTCAATTCCCAGTGCCCTTAAAAACAGCACCGTGACCCAACCAGCAATTGCACAAGGCCTTGACTCAAAACTCAAAGTTATCAATCAAGCGCGTGCTACCCAGCCGCGCCGCGCCCAGCACTACCAAATCGTCGCCCTGCTTGGGTAGCAGCAGGTCGGCCCGCTTTCTTACCGTAAGGTAATCAGGTTGCCAGCCTTTTTGGCGCAGTTGGGTAATGGCGGTGGCCTCTAGGGCTTCCAGGGCCTCGGGGTTGCGGCCTGTGCTTTCAAAGGCTTCTATGAGCGCTTTTAAAGCCTGTGGCAGTTGCAGGGCTTGCTGTAGGTGCGTGGCCGACAAGTAGCCGTTGCGGGAGCTAAGCGCCAAGCCCTGCTCAGAGCGTTGTGTTTCACCGCCTACGACATGAATGGGCAGGGCAAACTGGTGCACCATGCGCCGTATCACGATCAGTTGTTGGTAGTCTTTTTTGCCAAACAAGGCGGTGCGTTGGCCCTTTGCCTCTGAAAACACGCACTGAAACAGTTTCATCACCACGGTGCTCACGCCAATAAAAAAGCCGGGTCTAAAGTGCCCCTCCAAAATGTCTGACACCTCGGATGGCGGGTGTACTTTTACCACCTGGGGTTCGGGGTACAACTCTTTTTCTGAAGGGGCAAACAGCACGTCGCAACCGGCCGCTTCCAGCTTGTCGCAATCGGCCTCAAAGGTACGGGGGTAGCTGTCAAAATCTTCGTTGGGGCCAAACTGCAGGCGGTTTACAAAAATGCTGGATACATTGATGTCGCCCATGGGTTTGCCCTGGCGAATCAAGGCCAGGTGGCCCTCGTGCAGGTTGCCCATGGTTGGCACAAACGAGGGATGGTCATAAGGGCGCAAAATGTCGCGCAGTTCGGCCAGGGTTTGGGCAATTTGCATGGTGCGAAAAGAGGTGGGTAGGGGTGGTGCAGCAGCGCTTTACCAGGCATGAACGGCGTTGTCCGGAAAGCTTCCGTCTTTTACCGCTTGAACATAGGCCTCAATGGCACCTTGCACACCGTTGGCATCGGTCATAAAGTTGCGTACAAATTTGGCGTTTTTGCCCAGGTTCACGCCCAACATATCGTGCAGCACCAATACCTGCCCGGCGGTGCCGTTGCCCGCGCCAATGCCAATGGTGTGGCAGTGGGTTAACTCTTCGGTAATGCTGCGGGCCAGTTCGGCCGGTACCATTTCTAGCACCATCAGCGTGGCCCCTGCGTCTTGTAACTCAAGTGCGTGGCCCCGCATGGTGTGTGCCGCTTCGTCTGACTTGCCTTGTACCCGGTAGCCGCCCAACGCGTGTACGGTTTGTGGCGTGAGGCCCAAGTGGGCGCACACGGGTATGCCCCGCGCCACCAAAAAGGCCACAATTTCGGCTGTCCAGCCACCGCCTTCTAGCTTAACCATGTGTGCGCCGGCCTGCATGAGTTGTGTGGCGCTGCGAATGGCCTGCTCTTTGGACTCATGGTAGGCACCAAACGGCAGGTCACCAATCAACCAGGCTGTGCCCTGTGCCCGCTGCAGCCCGCGAGCAACACACGCCATGTGATAAGCCATGGTCTCTAGCGACACCCCAACGGTGCTGGGTAGCCCTTGGCAAACCATGCCCAGCGAGTCGCCTACCAGCAGGCACTCAACCCCCGCTGCGTCGGCCACGGCCGCAAATGTGGCGTCGTAGGCGGTGAGCATGGCAATTTTTTCACCACGCGCACGTAGCTCCATTAGCCGCGGCAGACTGACGGGTCGACGCGCTGCGGGCATGGAAGCAGCAGGCAAGGTTCCGTAGGGTGTACTGGGTTCAGCGATGCTCATGGGTGTCCTTTCACGAACAAACGATCAAAGTTCGACCATCATAGCCAAGGAAGCGCACAAAATGGCGCAGGCCCCTAATGGCTCAGGTTATTGGGAGGAATAATCTGAATCGCATCGGTAAAAAGCTGCGCCGCCTCAATGGCGTCAAACTGGTAGCTTTGCCCACAAAACTCGCAACCCACGTCAATGTGGCCGGTTTGTGCCAAGGTGTCTTGCACTTCGTCCTGGCCTAGGCTTTTGAGCATGGTGCTGACCCGCTCGCGGCTGCAACGGCATCGGAAGGTGGGGCCAGATTCGCCTGCAAGCGCGGGGTAGCGTAGCAAGGGTTCTTCCCAAAATAAGCGGTGCAGCAACTGGTCGGACTCTAGGTTTAACAACTCATGGGCTTTCACACTGGCGGTGAAATGTGCGATGCGGTTGTAGTCTTCGTTGTGCCCAATCTGGTCTTCATTGGCCTGGCCGTAGCGGCTGCCTTGTAGGTTGTTTTCGCCCATCACCGGCATGCGCTGCACCATGATGCCTGCGGCACACTCGGTGGTGCTAGCCAGCACCAAGGTGGTGTCCAGTTGTTCCGATTGCAGCATGTAATGTGAAAGCACGGCGGCCAGGCTTTGCAGCGGCTGTCCAGAATCGTCAAACAAGGGAACAATGCCTTGATAGGGCTGCTGACCGGGCAATCGGTCAATAGGGTCTAGCGTAATGGCGCAGCGGCCTTGGTTGTTCACGTTCACCATGTCAGACAGGCGGGCGTTGGGCGCGATGGCACCAGTCACTTTAGCGGTGCTACGTACCGAAAAGTCGGGTTGCACTTCCACTACCGCTAAAGCCAATGGGCCGTCACCAAAAACCTGCAAAATCAGTGCACCATTGAATTTGATGTTGGCTTGCATCAGCAGGGCGGCGGCGGTCATCTCGCCCAGCAACTGCGCAACTGGTTCAGGGTAGGGGCCGGTGGCTGCGTTATTGGCGCGGCGCGCCAAAATTTCTTGCCAAGGTGCGGTCAGTTGCACCACCTGTCCACGCACAGGCAAGCCTTCAAATAAAAATTTTTGCAGCACCGACATTACAAGGCCACCAGATGCGATGCGAAATACGCGGCGTTGTCTTGGTAGTGCTGGGCACTCCAGGCCAAGCCCGCGATTTGTTCCTCGGTCAGGGTGCGCACCACCTTGGCGGGCGAGCCCATGATCATGCTGCCATCGGGAAATTCTTTGCGTTCGGTTACCAGCGAGCCCGCGCCCACCAGGCAGTTCTTGCCAATCTTGGCCCCATTGAGCACGATGGCCCCTATGCCAATCAACGAGCCATCGCCTATGGTGCAACCGTGCAACATGACTTTGTGCCCTACCGTCACGTTTTGCCCTACCACCACGGGTACGCCCACGTCGGCATGAACCACGCAGGCGTCTTGAATATTGCTGCCTTCGCCTATGGTGATGGTCTCGGTATCGCCTCGGATTACCGTGCCAAACCAGATGCTTGATTTTTCAGCCAAAACGACGTTACCCATCACCTGGGCGCTGTCGGCCACCCAGGCCGATGGGGCAATTTGTGGACTATGTTCTCCAAGCTGATAAATGGCCATGGTGATTCTCGTTGTCGGTTGAGTCAAAAATAGAGGCTTGCCTGTCAACACTGGGCTGGGCAAAGGTGTTTTGACGGCGGCGATTCGACACCGCGGGGCAAACACCGCCATGAAAAGAAACTAGCGTTTGTATTGAACCAGCACTTCGTTGGGTTTGATCATCCCCAGTTCCGCACGTGCGCGTTCTTCGACCATGTCCAGGCCATCTTTCAGGTCTTTAACCTCGGCTTTGAGTTTGACATTGGCCTGGGTCACACGGTTTATCTCTTGGGTCAGCCCATTAAGCTGGCTCTGCATACGCCACACGTCGGGCAGACTGCCGCGCCCTATCCACAGCTGCGCTTGAAACCATACGAGTACCACGGTTAAAAAAACCGTGACACCGTAGCGGGAGAGCAGTTGGAGCGCGTTAGACATGGCCCAATTGTCGCAACTTTAGCCTATGCTGTAAAACGCGTTTTTGCCGGGATAGATAGCCACGTCGCCCAGGTCTTCTTCAATGCGCAGCAACTGGTTGTATTTGGCCATGCGGTCAGAGCGGCTCAGTGACCCGGTTTTGATTTGCCCGGCGTTGGCTCCTACCGCAATGTCGGCAATGGTGGAGTCTTCGGTCTCGCCTGAGCGATGGGAAATCACCGCCGTGTACCGCGCCCGCTTGGCCATTTCGATGGCAGCAAAGGTTTCGGACAGGGTGCCAATTTGGTTGATTTTGATCAGGATGGAGTTGGCAATTTTTTTATCAATGCCTTCTTTCAGTATCTTGGTGTTGGTCACAAACAAGTCGTCACCCACCAGTTGTACTTTTTTGCCCAGTTTGTCAGTCAAAACGCGCCAGCCATCCCAATCGCCTTCGGCCATGCCGTCTTCAATGCTGATGATGGGGTATTTGTCCACCCAAGAGGCCAGCATATCGGTCCATTCGATGCTATTGAGGTTCAAACCTTCACCGGCCAGGGCATAACGGCCGTCTTTGTGAAATTCTGAGGCCGCACAGTCAAGGCCCAGCGCAATTTGCTCGCCTGGCGTGTAGCCCGCTTTTTCAATAGCCTGCAAAATCATCTGAATGGCTGCTTCATGGTTGGGTACGTTGGGCGCAAACCCCCCCTCGTCGCCCACCGCAATACTCATGCCTTTGTCGTGCAGAATTTTTTTGAGTGCGTGAAATACCTCGGCGCCGTAACGCACGGCCTCACGAAAGGTGGGGGCACCCACCGGAATGATCATCAGCTCTTGCAGGTCTAAATTGTTGTTGGCATGGGCACCACCGTTCACCACGTTCATCATGGGAACTGGCATTTGCACCGCACCCATACCGCCAAAATAGCGGTACAGCGGCAGGCCGCTTTCTTCAGCGGCGGCACGCGCCACGGCCATGGACACGGCCAGGGTGGCGTTGGCACCTAAGCGCCCTTTGTTGTCTGTGCCGTCCAGGTCAATCAGGGTGCGGTCCAAAAAGGCCTGTTCGCCTGCGTCCAGGCCCAAAATAGCTTCAGAAATTTCGGTGTTGACGTGCTCAACCGCACGCATCACGCCTTTGCCCAAATAGCGTTTGGCATCGCCGTCACGCAGCTCAATCGCCTCACGTGAGCCGGTGGACGCGCCCGAAGGCACGGCGGCTCTGCCCATGGTGCCTGACTCCAACAACACATCGCACTCTACGGTTGGATTGCCCCGCGAGTCCAGAATTTCGCGGGCGATGATGTCAACAATTGCGCTCATAGGGGGTTCCTAGTGGAAAATTTAAAGGGATAAAAAATGGCTTGTGTGGGTTGCGCACCACCTGGTCAGGCGACGCCTTCCACCAAAATCATGCGCATATGGGCCGCGTTGTGCCGCGCTGCCCGTGCTTTTGTGTATTCAGGGGAGTTGTAAAACGCCCGCGCCTTCGCGGAGTCGTCAAACTTCAAAATCACCAGACGATTGGGTTGCCAATCGCCTTCCAACACTTCCACTGCGCCGCCCCGTACACACACCTGTGCACCATGGGCCTGCATGGCAAGGCTGGATAACTTTTTGTACTCCTCGTATTGAACGGGGTCGGTAACATCAACATTGGCGATGACGTAAGTGCAACTCATGGTGTGTAGCAGATGTGGTTAGCGATAAAAGGAATCAATTCAAATCGTCGTTAATCGTGTTTTCTAAAAAACCATGTTTTTTGGTGACACGGTCAAGGTCAAGCAGGCTTTCTAGCAGGGCGGCCATATGGGCCAGTGGCACCGCGTTAGGCCCATCACTTTTGGCCGAAGGGGGGTGGGGGTGCGTTTCCATGAACAAGCCACTCACGCCTACGGCCACCGCAGCGCGGGCCAGTACCGGCACCATGTCACGTTGGCCACCGCTGCTGGTGCCTTGGCCGCCCGGCAACTGCACCGAATGCGTGGCGTCAAACACCACCGGAGCACCCGTTTCACGCATGATGGCCAAGCTGCGCATATCGCTGACCAGGTTGTTATAGCCAAAGCTCACACCGCGTTCACAGGCCATGAATCTATCGGTAGAAAGGCCCGCCTGCTCGGCTGCAAACCGCGCTTTGTCGATGACATTTTTCATGTCGCCGGGCGCCAAAAACTGCCCCTTCTTGATATTCACCGGTTTGCCCGATTGGGCCACCGCGTAGATAAAGTCGGTTTGACGGCACAAAAAAGCGGGGGTTTGCAATACATCAACCACCTCTGCCACCTGTGCAATTTGGTCAATTTCATGCACATCGGTTAGCACCGGCACGCCCAACTCTTTTTTGACCTTGGCCAGAATCTCCAACCCACGGTCTATGCCCGGGCCGCGTTCGGTACGCCCACTGGAGCGGTTGGCCTTGTCAAAACTACTTTTAAAAATAAAGGGGATGCCCAGGCGCGCGCAGGTTTCTTTCAAAGCACCCGCCGTATCCATTTGCAGTTGCTCGGACTCAATCACGCAAGGCCCAGCAATCAAAAAAAACGGGCGGTTCAACCCGACTTCAAAGCCGCATAAATTCATGATGCGTTGACCTCTTGCTGCGGGGCTGCAAGCCGCCTGTCCCAAGCCGCTTTGACAAACGCGTTAAAAAGTGGGTGACCGTTCCACGGGGTCGATTTGAACTCGGGGTGGAATTGCACGCCTACAAACCACGGGTGAACGGTGGTGGGCAATTCGACTATTTCGGTTAATTGGTCTTTTTGGGTAAGTGCTGAAATCACCAGCCCGGCTTGCCTTAGCCTGTCCAAATACTGTACGTTGGCCTCATAACGGTGGCGGTGGCGCTCTACCACCACGTCGCCATAAATCTGATGGGCCAGTGTGCCAGCCGCCACGTCAGCGCTTTGAGCGCCCAAACGCATGGTGCCACCCAGGTCGGATTCGGTACTGCGTACCTGCAACACGCCGTTGGCGTCCATCCATTCGGTAATGAGCGCGATCACAGGGTGCTTGCAATGCGCATCAAATTCGGTGCTGTTGGCCCCAGGCAAACCGGCCACATGGCGCGCGTACTCTATGGTAGCCACCTGCATGCCCAGGCATATTCCCAAGTAGGGGATTTTTTGTTCACGGGCAAATTGGGCGGTACAAATTTTGCCTTCAATGCCCCGGTTGCCAAAACCACCGGGTACCAAAATGGCGTCAAACTGGGCCAACTGAGAAACCGTTTCAGGGGTAATAGACTCAGAGTCCACGTGTTCAATTTTGACTTCAAGGTGGTGGTGCAGGCCGGCGTGTATCAGCGCCTCATTGACCGACTTGTAGCTGTCTTTGACGCCCACATACTTGCCCACCATGGCAATCGTCAGTTGGGGCTTTGCCTGTGTGGCAATGGCGACCAACGCGTCCCAGCGGTCTAGCACTGCCGGGGCGGTCACCAACTGCAACTTGTTGCAGATCAAATCGTCCAATCCCTGCTCGTGCAGCACCCGTGGCACTTTGTAAATCGTATCGAGATTGGGCAAACTAATAACACCGCTCAGCGCAACGTTAGAGAACAAGGAGATTTTCTTGCGCTCGGCCTCAGGAATTACCCGGTCGGCGCGGCACAACAAGGCATCCGCCTGAATGCCGATTTCTCGTAACTGTTTGGCCGTGTGTTGCGTGGGCTTGGTTTTTAGCTCGTCGGCCGCGGCAATCCAGGGCAGATAGCTCAAGTGGATAAACGCCGCATGGTGTGGCCCCATCTCTAGGCTCAACTGGCGCACGGCTTCTAGAAACGGCAGTGACTCAATATCGCCTACCGTGCCGCCTATCTCAACAATGGCAACTTCAACCTCGTCGGGCTCTCCTACACGCGCACCGCGCCGTATAAATTCCTGAATTTCATTGGTGACATGCGGAATCACCTGAACCGTCTTACCCTCGTAATCGCCACGGCGCTCTTTTGCGATAACGCTTTGGTAAATCTGGCCGGTGGTGAAGTTGTTAAAGCGACGCATACGCGCCTCGATAAAGCGCTCGTAGTGCCCCAAATCCAGGTCAGTTTCAGCGCCGTCTTCGGTGACGAATACCTCGCCGTGCTGCAGCGGCGAAAGAGTGCCCGGATCGACGTTAAGGTAGGGGTCTAGTTTGATGAGGGTGACTTTGAGCCCTCGTGATTCAAGCAGGGCTGCCAGTGACGCAGAGGCGATGCCTTTGCCCAACGAAGAGACCACACCGCCAGTGACAAATACAAATTTGGTCATACCAGTAATCGGGGCTGAAATCCCGAAGGAGGTGGAAATGACGATTATAGGTGCGTCGTTAGCCCGTCGGTTTGGATGGCCGATAATTTTGAGAAGGCCTAGAATGGACGCTGTTGTCGACATCCTCAAACTAACCAAGCGAAGGTCTGCCGTGGAGCTTTCAGGAAAACATATCGTTTTAGGCCTCTCGGGCGGTATTGCCTGTTACAAATCTGCCGAACTGTGCCGCCTTTTGGTCAAAGCGGGCGCCACGGTACAGGTCATCATGACCGACGCGGCCACCCAATTTATTGGCCCTGTGACCTTGCAGGCCCTGTCCAATCAACCGGTTTTGCTTTCGCAGTGGGACGCGCGCGCCAACAACAATATGCCGCATATCAATGCCTCGCGCGGGGCTGATGCGGTACTGGTTGCCCCGGCCAGTGCAGACCTTATCGCCAAACTGGCCCAAGGCCAGGCGGATGATTTACTCACATTAACGTGCTTGGCCCGCCACCGCGACCAAGTTCCGCTGCTGCTAGCGCCCGCCATGAACGAGCAAATGTGGTCCCACCCAGCCACGGCGCGCAATCTGCAACAGGTACAAAACGACGGGGCCAGGGTGTTGGGGGTTGGCAAAGGCGAGCAGGCCTGCGGCGAATCGGGTGACGGGCGCATGCTGGAGCCCGAGCAAATTCTTGACGACTTGATCGCTCATTTAACGCCGCAAACGCTGGCGGGCCAACGTTGGTTATTGACGGCAGGGCCCACCTTTGAGGCCATAGACCCCGTTAGAGGCATTACCAACCTGTCCAGCGGGAAAATGGGCTACGCCATTGCCAAAGCGGCCCAGAGGGCTGGCGCCACGGTCACGGTGGTATCTGGGCCAGTGGCGCTGCCTACGCCCCGTGGTGTACATCGCATTGACGTGGTGTCCGCCCAAGAAATGGCCGAGGCCACGATGGCAACACTGGCCACAGCGCCGGCCTACGATGTGTTTGTGGGGGCTGCGGCGGTTGCAGACTGGCGGGTGACACAACCCAGCGGTGAGAAGATCAAAAAAGAGGGCGCACAGGCGATGCCAAGTCTTACCTTTGTCGAAAACCCAGACATTTTGGCGGCGGTGGCCAGGATGCCGATTGCACAGGTCCGGGGCCCCGGTGAAAAATTCCTGTTTTGCGTGGGTTTTGCCGCAGAGAGCCATGATCTGGAACGTCACGCCAGTGAAAAGCGCCTTCGCAAAGGTGTGCCCTTGATGGTTGGCAATATCGGCCCCGCCACTTTTGGCAAGGATGAAAACGCACTCTTGCTGCTTGACGAGGAGGGGACGATCGAGATACCCAGTGCCAGCAAAGACGAATTGGCCCAACGCCTGATTTTCGAGATCAACAAACGTTTGACCCGGTAAAAACCAAAAAATCGACCACTCACCATGAACATTGAAGTCAAAATTCTCGACGCCCGCGCCGGGGCTCAACTGCCGCAATACGCCACGCCAGGTAGCGCAGGGCTGGACCTAAGGGCCTGTATTGACCAGCCCCTGACCCTAGAACCCAACCAGTGGCAACTGGTGCCCACGGGGCTGGCCATATTCATCAAAGACCCCGGACTATGCGGCTTGTTGCTGCCCCGATCCGGTCTGGGCCACAAGCACGGCATCGTGTTGGGCAATCTGGTGGGGTTGATTGACAGCGACTACCAAGGCCAATTAATGGTGAGTGCGTGGAACCGCAGTGAGGTCAGCTTCACCATAGCCCCCATGGAGCGCATAGCCCAGTTGGTGATCGTGCCTGTGGTGCAGGCTAGTTTTCAAGTCGTCGAAGAATTTGACGCCACAGCGCGTGGCCAGGGGGGGTATGGCTCGACCGGGCTTGCTTGATTTGAGTTTGTGGTGGGCGAGGTTACCCACCGCCTGGTTTCCTAGTGCAGGGTATGTCCTAGTCCCGGTGGGTGAAGTGGGCTGTCAACCGGTGCTTGGGGTTCGTCTTCATCGGCTTGAACCTTAAAAAATCCCGTTCCACAACTGCCTCTGCGCAGCTCTTCGGCAGAGGCTTGGCGAACCGATTCAACCTTGAGATGCAATCGAATCGCGATACCGGCTAAGGGGTGGTTGCCGTCAAGTACCACGTGTTCAGGGTAAATGTCAGTCACGATGTAAATGGCGTGCTTGGGGGCGGCGGCCGAGAAGCCTTGCGGCAGGCTGTGCCCGTCAAACACCATGCCTTCTTCCAAAGCATCAGGAAAAATAGCCCTGGGTTCGAGAAATATCAGTTGGTCATCAAAATCGCCAAACGCGTCTTCAGGCTCTATGTGTAAATCCAATGAGGCGCCGGCTTGCGCACCCTGCAAGGCCAGCTGAATTTTTTCAAGCAAATCGTCACCACCGACCAAAAACTCAACCGGGTCATCCAATACGTCCAAGACCTCTCCCAGTGTGTCTTTGAGTGTCCAGGTTAACGCAACCACGCAGGGGCGGGTGATTTCCATAGCAAAATAGCCTTGTTCAATAAAAATAGGGTGGTCTTTAGGACACCGGGCAATTGTAGGGGTTCAAATGAAAATCGATCAACCGCTGGCGCTGCTGGCAGGGCTTACACCCGAGCAGTTCATGGCACGCCATTGGCAAAAGACGCCGTTGCTGGTGCGCCAGGCCCTTCCAGGGTTTTCGGCGTTGGTGCCACGGTCCCGTTTGTTTCAATTGGCGCAACGCGAAGAGGTCGCAAGTCGCTTGGTACATCAACCCACGCCCGGTGATTGGCAGTTAAAGCGAGGTCCTTTTGGGCCAAGAGGCCTGCCTGGCTTGAAAACCCCAAACTGGACGCTTTTAGTGCAAAGCGTGGACCAGCACGACTTGCAAATACGCCAATTGTTAGACCAATTTCGGTTTGTATCCGATGCTAGGCTTGACGATTTAATGATCAGTTACGCCACGTCCGGCGGCGGCGTTGGGCCCCACTACGACAGTTACGATGTGTTATTGCTGCAAGCGCACGGCACACGTCGTTGGCAGATAGGCCGACAAAAATCCTTGGCCTTGAAGGACGATTTACCGTTGAAAATTCTGCGTCGATTTACCCCGGAGCAAACCTTCGATTTGTACCCTGGCGATATGCTGTACCTGCCGCCCCACTACGCACACGACGGGGTTGCGCTCAACGAATGCATGACCTACTCGATTGGGTTTAGGGCCCCAGGGCGGCAAGAAATTGGTAGCCATTTATTGGGGCGACTGGCAGAAACCTTGACCGAAGAATTAGCCGATACCGACCAAGCCGATGCGCCCTTCGCTGACCCCCATCGTGCTGCAACGACCCATCCCGCACAGATTCCGCCCGATTTAGCACAGTTCGCTGCTGATGCCATTCAAAACGCCGTAAAGAACAAAGGGATGGTGTCTAGGGTTCTGGGGGAGTACCTCACGGAACCTGGCCCACAGGTGTGGTTTGAACCGGGCCAAACATCCGCAATGCCATCAGGTGTTCGATTGGACAGGCGTAGCAAGATGATGTACGACGGCAACCAAGTTTTTATCAACGGAGAATGTTTGACAGGCTCGGGCGCCGATTTAAGGCTGATGCGAAAATTGGCCAACCAACGCTATTTGAGTGCCAAAGACTGTGCAAAAGCCAGCGCCGCGGTATTGGAACAGTTGCAGCAATGGTGCGAAAGTGGCTGGTTGGTTAGGGAACCTCTGCAAAACCCCATGCGCGATCTGAGGCCCCGATAATGGCGCTTCACTGCGGTGGCTGTTTTGCTCATACCGCCCGGTATGAGCTGCAAAATCCGCCTTGCGGTGCATCCATTCTCGTGGCTCATATCTGCACAGCGAGTTTTGCAGAGGTTCCCTAGTGAACTTAATAGCTGAGAAACCTTTCTCCTCAACGAATAGCCTGCCGGTTCGAAGAAAATATACTATAATAGAGGGCTGAGCAGAAAGAGCTCGAGTGCTTTCTCTCAGTCAAAACGTCATGTTTTGACAATTTCCGGAAATTGTTTCAATTTATTTTAAGGACTACTACTATGTTGAAAAAAATCGCTTTGGCCGCTCTGATCGCTGGCGCTTTGGTTGCTTGCGGTAAAAAAGAAGAAGCCGCTGTTCCTGCAGCTGCACCAGCTGTTTCGGAAGCTGCTCCTGCTCCTGTTGCTGCTCCAGCTCCAGCTGCTCCAGAAGCTCCAGCATCTGCTGCAAGCAAGTAATTCAAAGTACTAGGCTTTGGGCCGATTCGTCGGCCAAAAAAAACGCCCCTCGGGGCGTTTTTTTTTACCGCAAATCTTGCGCAAGTAAATTGAGTATTTGTTGCGCGTCAGCCAACGATGCGAGTTCGCCCTTAAGGTCCTGTACCGTTATGGTGCTTTGACCGTTTGCGCTAACTATCTTTACTTTGTACTGTCGTACAGGAACTTGCTGTTCAGACGAGCCAAACAATTTCGAGAGAAAACCTGGTTCTTTGTTCGTTGCGTTCAGCGGCGCATACCTAACAGAATAAACACCTTTGCTACTGTCCCGGTCAACAACCGTAAACCCCGTACGATCCAAGGCAAGGCCTACACGGCGCCAGGCAAGGTCAAAGGGTTCGGGCAAAATCAAGGCCGCTTGGTTGCCATTGATCTGGACCGATGACGCTTGACGCGTTGGCGCTGCATTCGTGGTTGACTTGCTTTGCTCAACCGGCGCACCTAGCCGCAGCATCAGTCGTTTTAAAAATTCAGCCTCCATTTCTGAATCCGCTTCACGAGCCACCCAAATGGTAGAAGACCCTTGAAGTGCGCTTGCAGGCGTAAGTTGTTCTGTGAGTCCTCGGTGACTGATGTAAATTTCAGTATCGCCATTGGGTAGTCGCTCCAAGCGAGTGCGGTATCGGTCACGCTCACCGGTGGAAAAAAGTTGGTCGAATACTTTGCCTATGGTGTTTCGAATAAAGTCCTGTGGGAGCTTGGCCCGGTTTTCCGCCCAATCCGTTTCTAAAATACCCAAGGTCTGTTCGTCAGTCGTAAGTACAAAGCCATTGGCTAGCCAAAAATCACGCAAGGTGCTCCACAAGGCCTCAGGGGGGCGCTTCACCACTAGCCATCTTTGGTTACCGCTTCGTTCAATCCTCACATCGCCTATGGCCGAAGCAGCCGTTGGAACCGCTCCTGGCATGGTGAGACTGTTCGTCGATAGGGTCGCTCCGGTGCCACCTAGGATCTGGTAGCGATTGTCGCGGCTCAATTGGGTCAGATCTGGGGGCACCTCAAGTGAAATGCCCTTAGATGCCGTCTTGTAGTCGATTTTGTCGCTTTCAAGAGAGGCGCAACCAGTAAGGGTCCCACCGATAACGACAGCCAAGGCGCAGAGACGAAAATTGGAATTTGATTTCAAAGTAGTTCCCTTGAGGAATAAAGGTTTATACGGGAGGGGCCGCAGGGACTAAACCGGCGGCGGACAGGGCGGCGCGCACTTTTTCATGGTACTGCCGCGACAGTGGAGTCAATGGCAGGCGCAGATGCGGATCACACAGCCCTAAAGTGGCGGCAGCCCATTTCACGGGGATAGGGTTGGCCTCAACGAACAAGCTTTTGTGTAGCGGCATCAATTGAAACTGAATTTGCATAGCGGTCTTGGTGTCACCCTCTAGCGCCGCCTTGCATAGGTCGTGCATCAACCTGGGTGCCACGTTGGCGGTGACACTCACGTTGCCTTTGCCACCGCACAGCATCAGTGCCACCGCGGTGGGGTCGTCGCCCGAATAAACGGCGAACTCAGGAGGCAAGTCACGGATTAACCACTGCGCGCGTTCGATATTGCCGGTGGCTTCTTTGATACCAAAAATCCCAGGCACTTGTGCCAATCGCAATACGGTTTCATGCTGCATATCAGCCACCGACCGCCCAGGCACGTTGTACAGGCAAATGGGTAGATCTACCGCTTCGGCAATTGCTTTGAAGTGCAAATACTGACCTTCTTGGGTAGGCTTGTTGTAGTAAGGAACGACTTGCAACTGACAATCAGCCCCGACTTGCTTGGCAAATTGAGCCAGTGCAATGGCTTCGCGGGTTGAATTGGCACCACAACCGGCCATGATAGGCACTCTGCCGCGCGCCTGTTCGACTGAGACGCGAATGATTTCGCAATGCTCGTTGACACTGACGGTGGGTGATTCGCCGGTAGTACCGACCACACCTATGCAATCGGTGCCTTGGGCAACATGCCAATCAATCAGGTGGCGTAAAGCAGGGTAATCAACTTCGCCGTTTTCTAGAAATGGCGTAATGAGTGCGACGATGCTGCCGGTAATGGGTTTCATAGGCTTGCCTTGGGTTGTAGGTCGCATTTTAACGAGTCCAACTGGAACGCTTGACGCGCGCCATCATGCTCGCTTGAGGGCTTAAATGCAAATATACGCTGCACGATACGGGAGGGTTCGCCTAAAAGTCCATTCTCGTAGGCGATGGGTGTCATTTGTGGGAATCCAGTGATCAGCTCTAGTGTATTGAGCAAAAAGTTTGGGCTGGATGGTTTGCCCAAGGATTCGTTACCAGTTGCAAAGGTTTCGTAGATCAAAAATCCCTTTGGCTTGATGCTGTTTTGTATTGAGGCAAACAAGGGTCGCCATAAATAGTTGGTAACCACTATGGCGTCAAATTGATGAGGCTCAAACGGCCACTCGCCATCTTCCAGATCGGCCGCAAGCACCTGTCCAAATTGACTGGCCATTTGCAACGCGGCTAGGCTTTTATCGACGCCTGTAACCTTTAGCCCTAACGCTGTGAGCAAGCGCATGTGGCGTCCATTGCCGCAGGCAAGATCTAAAACATGGCTACCTGGTGGAATCAACGCCGCCCATCGTCCGACCCACGGTGAGGGGGGCGTTAATAGTTCATGATGCCCCTGCGGGGTCATCAAAAACAGGTCCAAATCATCTGACCCATCATCACTACAAAATCCGCGTGCTGGTACATCTGAAACACCAAGAACAAGACAAGCGACGCAACGACCAACGCAACCCATCTGAGGTAGGGTCGAGTGATAACACGCAAAACATGACGTTCTACAAATGACATGGATCAAGCAGTCTGGGCTTTGCGCTGCAAAGGTGACTCATTAATAGGCAGATTGGCCAAGGCTGCGAACACACCCAATGCGATCGCGATCAACCAGACCACATCGTAGCTTGATGTTTTGTCGTACAAATAACCCCCTAACCAAACGCCCACAAAGGAGCCAATCTGGTGGCTGAAAAAAACAAACCCGCTAAGCATGGACAAATGTTCTACGCCAAATATCTGGGCCACCACCGCATTGGTGGGCGGTATCGTCGAAAGCCACAACAGCCCCATCACGCTGGCGAACAAATAGACACTCAGTGGTGAAAGAGGTGCAAACAAAAAGACGGCGATGGTGACGGACCGCGCGAAGTAGATAAAAGCCAATATTTTACGTTTGGCTAATTTTTGCCCTAGTGCGCCGGCGATATAGGTTCCAAATACGTTGAACAAACCGATCAAGGCCAAGGCGTAATTGGCCACGCTGGGCGACATACTATTGTCCTTGAGGTAACTGGGCAGGTGTACCCCAATAAACACCACTTGGAAGCCGCATACAAAGTATCCGGCCATGAGCAGTTGGAAACTTGGAATACTCATCGCCTCACGCATAGCCTGCATGATGCTTTGATTCCTTCTTGGCGCCTGTCCAGCAGCAAAATTTGGCTCTCGCAGTCCAAACGCCAACGGAACAATCAGCAGTGAGGCACAGGCCAGCACCACCAAGGCTTGCTGCCAACCCAGCGATGAGATCAGAAACCCCTCGGTTGGGACCATCAGAAACTGTCCGAACGACCCCGCCGCAGCGGCCACGCCCATCGCCCAGGAACGCCGCTCGGCAGGGATGTTGCGCCCAATAATCCCATAAATCACGGCATAGGTAGTGCCCGCCTGAGCGGCACCAATCAGCACGCCCGCAAACACAGTGAAACTAAAGGGTGTGGTCGCGTGGGCCATGCCAAAAAGCCCCAACGCGTACAAGACCGCCCCACCAATAATGACCCGCAAAGCACCAAAGCGGTCAGCCAGCATTCCGGCAAAAATGCCACAAAAACCCCAAGTAAGGTTTTGCATCGCAATAGCAAATGAAAAATTTTGCCTGGTCCAGCCCTGGTCTTGCGTAATTGGTGTAAGCCACAAACCAAAACCGTGGCGAATGCCCATGGAAAGGGTAACGACCAGCGCCCCACATACTAAGATTTGAAGTGGTGACAGGCGAGATGTTGCATTTTGCATCGCTTAACTATAGCCTTTTAGACCCACAAAAAAAATGCCTGCGTCGCTTTGCACGCAGGCACGGGTGATAGGTGCGTAGCGCTTAAAAGGCGTAGCTCACACCAATGCCAATCACGGGGTAATTTCTGAGGCGCTTGATCGCATCGTCTATTTTTTGCTTTTGAACAGCAATGTCAGCCGCCGTGACACCTGGGGTGGTAGTAGTCAAAGTGGCTTTCGGGTCTTGGCGCACTATACCGACATCTATCACCAGCCCCCAACCGCTGGCGTCTTTAGGACGAGTGGAATATCCAATGCCCACATAAGGAGCGAGACTTGCGCAGCACATTTTGATTTCAGAGTTAACGGTTGCGGCAACTCCGTTGATAGTGCCTGCCCCGGCAATGGTTATTTTGTTTCGATTGGCCATCGCACCGGCGGATAGACGCAATCCAGAGGCGGTAGGGTACCAATCGGCTAACAGTTGCACAGAGCGCCATGATGCGTCAACCTTTAGGGAGCTATTGCTTCCGAAGTCACCCACGTTGCCGCTGTAACTCGTTTTTGGCAGTGCATTGATTTGCCCGCGCAGTGCAAAGTCCTTATCGATTGATTTTGCATACCCAAGACCTACGCCGTTGGTGCTAAGCATAGAATAAACGGTGCCACTTTCGCCAGCGATGGTCGCGCCTTGCAGGGCAGCCAGCATCAATACAGCCAGTGTAATTTTCTTGGTAAATGTCATCTTAAACTCCCAAATGCGAGGTTGAATTTCAAAGCGGAAAATGGGATCGAACCGGGTCAACCCTGTTCGGACTTAAGCCGCCGCTGAGCTGAGGTTATTCTATCGCGTATCTGGTTGTTAATTGAAATTTTCGAAGGTTTGGGCCACCCAAGGGGTGCCCGAGCGCAGGAAAGGGAGGTATCGGTCTGTACTTCAATCGGTTCTGCGACGCTTGAATACAAGGCCTTGGTTCAAAACACTGGTAATGTATACAGTTGTCGTGACTAATCCTACTAGAATGCCCGTCTATGGTCATCAAAACAAACACCTATTCTGAAAACTCCATCCGCATACTTAAAGGGTTGGAGCCTGTGCGTCAACGGCCAGGAATGTATACCCGTACCGACAACCCCCTACACGTGGTTCAAGAGGTCATTGACAACGCGGCAGACGAAGCGCTGGCCGGATTTGGTAAAAAAATAAAGGTATGGGTTCACCTAGACGGCTCGGTAAGTGTAGAGGATGACGGCCGCGGCATACCTTTTGGTATGCACCCCACCGAAAACGCGCCGGTCATTGAGTTGGTTTTTACCCAACTGCACGCAGGCGGTAAATTTGACAAGGGCAGTGGTGGAGCCTATAGTTTTTCTGGCGGACTGCATGGGGTGGGGGTGAGCGTGACCAATGCGCTAGCAACCAGGCTAGAAGTGAAGTCGACGCGTGAGGGCAAAACGGCCCGCATCGCGTTTGAGTCGGGTGATGTGAAAGACCCCCTGGTCATCGAACCCAGCCCCGAACCTGACCGAAAAACCGGCACGCTGGTACGAGTGTGGCCGGACCCCGGCTTCTTTGATTCGCCCCTGTTGCCTCTACCCGAGTTGATCCATCTGCTGCGGTCTAAAGCCGTTCTTATGCCGGGCGTTACGGTTCAGCTCAATGTTGAAAAAACCAAGGAAAACCACTCCTGGGTGTACAAAGGCGGTCTGCAAGACTATTTGCAACAGGCGTTGGTGCAAGATCCTGTCGTTCCTATGTTTTGTGGTGAAGGCTACGCCGGTGAGAACGATGACCAATTTGTACAAGGTGAAGGTGCCCAATGGGCGATAGCCTTTACCGAAGAAGGGGCATTGTTGCGCGAAAGTTTCGTCAATCTTATCCCCACCACGGCGGGTGGCACACACGATAGCGGTTTGCGTGATGGCGTGTTTCAGGCGGTCAAAAATTTTATTGAAATCCACTCCTTGCTACCCAAAGGAGTACGCCTCATGCCCGAGGACGTGTTTGCACGCGCCAATTTTGTGTTGTCGGCCAAAGTGCTAGATCCGCAGTTTCAGGGGCAAATCAAAGAGCGGTTGAACTCACGCGATGCCGTGCGCCTAGTCTCTAACCAGATTAAGCCTAATTTGGAGTTGTGGCTTAACCAGCACGTGGAGTATGGCAAGCGCTTGGCAGAGCTTGCGATTCGTGCGGCGCAACAACGGCAAAAGGCGGGGCAGAAAGTTGAAAAGCGCAAGGGCTCTGGCGTAGCGGTATTACCCGGCAAGCTCACCGATTGCGAAAGCCGAGACATTTCAATCAATGAGGTTTTTTTGGTGGAGGGTGATTCGGCGGGTGGTAGCGCCAAAATGGGGCGCAACAAAGAAACCCAAGCCGTATTGCCATTGCGCGGCAAAGTGCTCAATACTTGGGAAGTGGAACGTGACCGATTGTTTGCCAACAATGAGATTCATGACATTGCGGTAGCCATAGGCGTGGACCCACACGGCCCAACAGACCCGGTCGATCTGAGCGGTCTGCGCTACGGCAAAATTTGTATCCTGAGTGACGCTGACGTTGACGGCTCTCACATCCAAGTGTTGCTACTCACCCTGTTCTTTCGGCATTTTCCAAAAGTAATTGAGACAGGGCATTTGTACGTGGCCCGGCCGCCTTTGTACCGCGTCGATATGCCGGCCCGTGGCAAAAAACCGGCCTCCAAAAATTACGCACTGGACGAGGGCGAACTTGGCGCCATTTTGGACAAGATGCGCAAGGAGGGGGTTAAGGAAAACAGCTGGACCATTAGCCGCTTCAAGGGACTGGGCGAAATGAGCGCGGAGCAGCTTTGGGAAACCACACTCAATCCCGATACCCGTCGCTTGCAAATGATGCAGTTGGGACGCCTTGATTTTGACCAGACCAGCGCGTGCATGACCCAGTTGATGGGCAAAGGCGAAGCGGCCGCGAGGCGTGACCTGATGGAAGTCCACGGGGATGCCGTGGCGCTTGACGTGTGATGTCCATCTGGCACCGGGTTTTGGCCCGTAATTGCAGAGGGTTTCTTGGGGCGCTAAGCTTTGCGTTAGGCGGACACAGCCTGTGCTGGGCTGACATTTGGGCGTTTGTGGATGAAAAAGGGGTGGCCCATTTCGCCACCGAGCCACTGGATGAACGCTACCAATTGTTTGCGCGGCTAGACCCGACCATAAACGTGGTGGCGCCTGCGCCCAAAGAACCTACTGCGAATTACCAACCCGTCGAACCCCCCCCGGACATGGGTGCTGTGCGACTGATGGCCCTGATAGAAAAGTCGCCAGATTACCGGGTGTCTATGCCGTACCTGGTTGAGGCGGCGCGACGCCATGGCTTAGACCTGCACCTCTTGTTGGCGTTGATCGTGACCGAATCAGGATTTGATCGCAAGGCCGTATCCCCCAAGGGTGCTGTGGGCCTGATGCAACTCATGCCGGCCACAGCGCAACGCTTTGGGGTCAATGGTCGCCAGGGCCAGTCCCTTGCTGCATTGTTGACCGACCCTGCAATCAATATTGAAACAGGTACCCGTTACCTGCGTTATCTTCAAAACCTTTATGCAGGTCAGCCCGAGTTGGCCCTGGCCGCTTACAACGCAGGCGAGGGCGCGGTGGCTAAGGCGGGTGGAAAAATTCCAAACTTTCCAGAGACCCAAAATTACGTTAAAACGGTAACGCAACTGCACCGGGTGTTAAAGGGCAATGTTGCGCCACCTGTGGTCCAAGTAGCGGCCCAAGTAACGACCTTGAATCAAAGCACTACGGCGCCCATGATGGTACCGGGCGCTTTACCGGGCCGAAACAATATGGTGCCGCCGTTGACGCTACAAGCCAGTACGCTGTTACTGCCTAAACCTGCCTACCCCGATGGAGGCGGTAGGTTGTAAGCCTATTTTTGACACCCTTTTTCGCAATGCATTTTCTTTAATAGCTCTTGATTGTCCACGCCATGACCCAGACGCCAGAAGATACCCAGCCCCTTACTGTTACTAGGGCGATTGATACCTTGAAGCCGGGGGGTGATGACGCAGATGCATCACTGGGTGATTTTGCCCAGCGCGCCTATTTGGAATACGCGCTAAGCGTTGTGAAAGGGCGGGCACTACCGGACGATACCGATGGGCAAAAGCCGGTGCAGCGACGCATTTTGTACAGCATGCACCGCATGGGGCTTGGCTTTGCGGGTTCCAATAGCGCTTCAGGGGCCAAACCCGTCAAAAGTGCGCGGGTGGTGGGTGACGTGTTGGGTCGCTTTCATCCCCACGGCGACCAAGCCGCCTATGACGCCTTGGTTCGTATGGCGCAAAACTTTTCTCAGCGCTACCCGCTGGTGGATGGACAAGGCAACTTTGGATCACGCGATGGCGACGGCGCGGCAGCCATGCGCTATACCGAGGCACGGCTGGCCAAAATCACCACATTGCTGCTCGATGAGATCGACCAAGGCACGGTGCCCTTCATCGCCAATTACGATGGCTCGACCGAGGAGCCCGCCCGCTTACCGGCCCGCCTGCCTTTTACTTTGTTAAACGGTGCAAGTGGCATTGCAGTGGGCATGGCCACTGAGATTCCCAGCCACAACTTGCGCGAAATCGCCAACGCCTGCGTCGCCCTAATTAAAGACCCGCGCCTGAGTGATGCCGACTTGTTCGCGCTGGTGCCAGGCCCGGACTACCCGGGTGGCGGCCAGATTATCAGCAACGCCACAGAGATCGCCGATACCTACCGCAGCGGGCGCGGTAGCCTAAAGGTGAGGGCGCGCTGGAAGATAGAAGACTTGGCGCGCGGCCAATGGCAGTTGGTGGTGACCGAATTGCCACCTAACGTGAGCAGCCAAAGGGTGCTGGAAGAAATCGAAGAAATCACCAACCCAAAAGTGAAGACTGGCAAAAAGGCCCTGACCAGCGAACAGCTACAACTCAAGGCCAGCGTGCTCGCGGTGCTGGACGGCGTACGCGACGAGTCGGGCAAGAGCGATCCCGTACGTTTGGTGTTTGAGCCCAAGAGCAGCCGCATAGAACAACAAGAGCTTATCCATGCGCTACTGGCCCACACCAGCTTAGAAACCACTGCCCCCATCAACTTGACGGTGGTGGGCTTAGACGGAAAGCCGGCACAAAAGTCATTGCGGCAGTTGTTTAGCGAATGGATTGCATTTCGTCGTGAAACCATCGGAAAGCGCACCCGCCACAGCCTTGACAAGGTATTGGAGCGCATTCATGTGTTGGAGGGGCGGCTTCTGGTATTGCTGCATATTGATGAGGTCATTGCCATCATCCGGGGGTCGGACGACCCCAAAGTGGCCTTGATCGAACGATTTTCTCTTTCTGACCGTCAGGCCGAGGACATTCTTGAAATACGCCTTCGGCAATTGGCGCGGTTGGAGACCATCCGCATACAACAGGAACTCGATGCCCTGTTGAAAGAGCAATCCCGCCTGGAGGAAGTCCTTAATAGCCCGGCGGCGCTCAATCGCTTAATGCTGCGCGAAATCGAGCAGGACGCCAAAGCGTTTGCCGATGACAGACGCACCCTAATTCAGGCAGAAAAGAGGGTGGCCACCGAGGTCAAAGTGGTCGATGAGCCGGTGACCGTGGTGATTAGTGAAAAAGGATGGGTGCGGGCGCGCACGGGGCATGGTCATTTGCCCGAGAGTTTTACCTTTAAGCCCGGAGATGCTTTGTACGGAACCTTCGCCTGCCGAACGGTGGATACCTTGCTGATGTTTGGCAATACGGGGCGCGTGTATTCAGTGCCGGTGGCGGCACTGCCCAGCGGCCGCGGCGACGGCCAGCCCGTGAGTACCTTGGTCGAGGTGGAGCCAGGCACCGCCATTTCGCATTATTTTGCGGGGCCACCGGGCGCCAAACTTTTGCTGTCCAGTTCGGGGGGGTACGGATTTATCGCGTCCGTAGAGAACATGACCACCCGACTCAAGGCGGGCAAGTCCTTTATCAATTGCGCAGAAGGTGAATCGATTTGCCGCCCCGGCCTTATCGGTTTACCCACGGGTGATATGGTGACGGCAAGCTTTGTGGCCGCGGCGTCAACACTGGGGCGCCTGCTCACTTTTGAGGTGTCTGAGCTGCGTGAAATGCCCTCAGGCGGGCGTGGGTTGATGTTGTTGGACTTGGAAGGCAAAGACACCTTGGCCGGTGCCACCCCCTACTCGCGCAGCATTCAGATACTGGGCATAGGCCGTGGTGGCAAAGAACGCGAAGAAACGCTAGAGATTCGATCCCTTAACAACGCTTTGGGCAAGCGTGCGCGCAAGGGCAAAGCGGCGGATTTTGGTTTCAAACCGCACACGGTATTAAGGGTTCTTTAAGCCGGATGCAGGCCATCCCAGGGTGGCGTGCAATGGCAGCAACTGGCCGCAATGGTAGGTTTGGTAGCCCGGCAAGGCGTTGATCAGCTCTTGGCAGGCGGGTGAGCGTAGCACCTGCAAAAAGGTTTGCATGGCGGCGCTGGCCAGGGCTTTTTGGTCGGCTACCAAAAAATAATGTTCTTGCACCAAAGGCACAAAATCCAGCCCTTTGGCGCGTGCCGCCGACTCTATGCCCAGCCCCACATCGGCCACCCCACTGGCGATGGCTTGCGCCACCGCACCATGCGAGGTTTCAGGGGGCCGAGATTGCCAATGGATGGGTTCTGGGCAGCCTAAATCCTCTAGTAACTCCTGTAGCAACAAGTGTGTGCCGGTCCCCACTGCCCTAGGTGCAAAGCGCAAATGGGTTAGTAACGCATCGTCAAGATTGTGTATCCCGTGGGGATTGCCCTTGGCCACAAGCAAGCCTTGTTGCCGCGTTGCAAAACCTATGAGTTGGTGGCTTTTTTCGTTCAGCAGGGGTGCAAAAATGCCTTGGTTCAACCGGGGCCGTTGTGCGGCCGGGATCTGTGTTGAAGCGTGAATCGCTTGCGGGGACGGGGTGAGCAGCAGGTGCAGACCTGCCAAACCCACTTGGCCCATAGACAAGGCTTTGGCAGCGTCCACACTGCCTTGAAACGCAATATCCAAATGCAAACCGTGGTGGTCGGCGGTGTACTGGCGCAGGGTGCTCAAGCCCTCGTCGTGGCTGGCGCACAGGGCCAAATGCGTGATGCTGTCATCAAAAGCGACCGAAAAACAACGGTGCAACTCACTTTGCAGCGATTCGATCTGGGGTCCAAAGCGCGCCTGGGCCAAACGTTCGGCCCAAAGCAGTTTGCTGGCAAAGGCGGTTAAGGTGGCCGCTTGGCCTTTCTCCCAAACGACCAAAGGGCGTTCCAACTCGGCCTCCCAACGCTTGAGCTGGCCCCACAAATGGCGATAGGACTGGCCCATGCCCCTGGCTGCACCAGAGATAGACCCGAAATCTTGCACCGCTTGCAACACATCCATCATGGGGTTGCCAAGGGCTGCTGGGTGGGCTGGGGTGCTGGTTTGCCGCTCCCAGCGGTAGGACAGGCGCAACCTATGCATAGTGCTTCATATCGGCAAAAAATGGACTTGTCAGTACCATAGCTTACTAGATGAATACATTCTTAGACAGCATGACCACGGCCCTGATGTGGGTGGGCACCGGTGACGGCACCCTGTGGTCGGTGGTGGGGCGTTCGCTATGGGTGAGCGGCTGGGCCTGTGCCTTGGCTGCGCTGCCCGCCTTGGCGATGGGGGCCTTGATCGCCAGCCACGATTTTCGTCTCAAGCCCGTGGTCAATGTGGTGTTGCAAACCTTTTTGGCCATTCCCTCAGTGGTGTTGGGTTTGCTGGTGTATTTGCTGCTATCGCGCAGCGGTCCCTTGGGGGGCTTGGGTTGGTTGTTTTCGGTCAAGGCCATGGTACTGGCGCAAGCCTTGTTGGTGCTGCCTTTGATGACCGCCTTGGCCCGTCAAACCATAGAACAGGCGGGGCCTGACGCGCAAGACCAGCTCAGGTCCATGGGGGCGGGTGCCTGGATGCGTGCCACCATTTTGTGTTGGGACAAGCGTGAGGCTTTGTTGTTGGTACTGATTGTGGGATTTAGCCGTGCTGTATCCGAGGTGGGTGCGGTGATGGTGGTGGGTGGCAATATTGAGGGCTTTACCCGTGTCATGACCACGGCTATAGCGCTTGAGACCAGCAAAGGCGATTTACCCATGGCGTTGGGGCTGGGCGTGGTACTACTTGCCGTGGTGCTGTTGCTCAACGCGCTGGTGGGCGTCTTAGGGGCCTGGGCGCAACGCCAGCGGCAGGGGGTGCAATGAAGGCCGCGACTGCTTTGTGCCAACTGAGCCAGTTCACCGTGCAACGTGGGGGCGGCACGGTATTGCATACCGTCAACTTGGCCGTGAATGCGGGGGACCGCTTGGCCGTGGTTGGCCCCAATGGCGGCGGAAAAACCACGCTTTTGCGAGCCCTGCAAGGTTTGCCGGGTGCCGTTTCGGGCACGCGTGTGGGTTTGCCACCTCGGCAAGTGGGCATGCTGTTTCAGCGGCCCAGTATTTTTAGGTTCTCAACATTGCAGCATGTGGCCTTGGCTGCGTGGCTCAACGGACATGCGTGGTCTACGGCCAAGGCCAGGGCGCAGCAGGCGCTGGTGCAAGTGGGCTTGGGCGACTTGGTAGAGCGGCCTGGCTTGCATTTGTCGGGAGGGCAGCAGCAGCGGCTGGCACTGGCCTGCACGTGGGTGCGTGAGCCCACGGTCTTGTTGTTGGACGAACCCACGGCCAACCTAGACCCCAAAGCCAGCAAGGACCTAGAGCGCTTGCTGGCAGATATGCACCTCCCAAGCGCTGCACCAAGGCTGCATCCCCCGCAAGCCTTTGTTTTTTCATCGCACCAAATGGCCCAGGTTAGGCGCTTGGCCAACCGTGTGGTCTACGTGCAAGGCGGTCACATTCTGGCCGACATGCCGGTGCAGGATTTTTTTGACCCCACCCAGTTGTCGGCCGTGTCACCCGACGCGGCTTTGTTTTTAAATCAGGAGATCGTATGAGTCAGGTATTCAAAAAATGGTTGGTTGTTAAATGGCTGGCGCCAGTGGGTTTGGCTTTGGCCGTCTCGGCATGGGTGATGCCTGCCAGTGCACAGTCCATTGTGTTGGCGTCCACCACATCGACCGAGCAATCGGGCTTGTTTTCCCATATGCTCCCAGAGTTCAAAAGTGCCACTGGCATTGATGTCAAAGTGGTGGCGCTGGGCACCGGCCAGGCCTTGGATGTGGCGCGCCGTGGCGATGCCGATGTGGTGCTGGTGCACGACGAAGCCCAGGAGCTGAAGTTTGTGAGTGAGGGCTTTGCGGTGCAACGCCTCAAGGTGATGGCCAACGACTTTGTGCTGATTGGCCCCAAAGATGACCCCGCTAAGGTAGCCGGACGTGATGTGGTCGTGGCGTTACAGACCCTGGCCAAGGCAGAGGGCAAAGGGGCTAACCTGATTTCTAGAGGCGACAAGAGCGGCACCCATGCTGCAGAGCAACGTTACTTTGGCGTGGCGGCCATTGCCGATTACGACAAAAAGCCCTGGGTGAAATCCTGTGGTTGCGGCATGGGCCCCGCACTCAATATGGCGGCCAGCACAGGGGGCTACGTGTTGGCAGACCGGGGAACTTGGTTGAGCTTTAAAAATCGTGCCAACTTGGTTGTTTTGGTAGAGGGTGATCAGCGCATGTTCAACCCCTACACGGTCATGCCTGTGAACCACAAAAAGCACCCCCAGGTCAAAGCCGATCTGGCCCAAAAATTTGTGGACTGGATTGTGTCGGATGCGGGGCAAAAAAACATTGCCAATTACAAGATCAATGGGCAGCAGTTATTTTTCCCTACTGCCAAAAGCAACTAATTCCATTTCTAAATCATCCGTGTCGTTGTTGCATCGCCTTGTCGTGCGTCAGCACTGCCTGCGGCTCTGCGCCTAGACACAAATGATTTTGAATTGGAATAACGTTGGACTTGCTGTGGTCTACTTGGCTGCGGCAGTGCCTAGCTTGCGGTAAATCGTAGCCCGGCTAATGCCCAGCGTTTTGGCTGCCAGCGCCACGTTGCCTTTGGCTTGGCGCACGGCGTCACGGATGAGCCCGGTTTCTAGTTCCTTTAATCCATGGGTGGTGGACAGCCCCAGCCCGCTGGGATGTACGCCCGCCAAGCGGCTTCGAACCAGTTCGTAATGATCGCGTTTAAAGGCAATTGCGTCTACAGACAGGCCCGAGCACAGCGGGATACGCAGCGTGGGTAGGGCCGCATTGGCGGTGTCAAACAGCGCCGAGGTCTTGAGGGCAAAAAACTCTTCGGCGTGGCGGTTGTGCAAGTCGTTGGGGTGGCTGTGCACCGAATCCAGCCCTAACACCTGGCGGGCATAGGTGTTGAACCCTGTGATATGACCGTCTTGGTCCAGACACACCAGCGCATCATCCAAAGCCAACAAAGGCTGGCCCGGCCAGTTAAAGTGCAAGATCAAATCACTGGGTTGGTCCAGCACCAGTCGGTTCTCAATGCGGCGGGCCGATTGGGTCACCAAATGGCGTAGCTCTGGGCGCTCTGTGGTGTCTATGCCTGTTAAATCCAGCATGCCCACACACCGCCCCAGCGGGTCAAACAGGGCCGCACCCGCGCAGCTGTAGACGGAAGTGTCGTCAAAAAAATGCTCGCCCCGGTGCAACCAGATAGTGCGGTGCTCTATCAGTGCTGCACCAATCGCGGTGGTACCTACGGCCCGCTCCGACAAATCCACCCCAATGCGGGTAATGCGCGAGGCCCGTGGGTCGTGCTTGTCGATGGGCCCGTGGGCCGCGACCACAACCCCGTCTTGGTTGGTCAGTAGCGCAAAGTAGCGGGTTCTTTGCAAGGTAACGTCAAGCGAGGCCAATATCGGCTGGGCGGCTGCCACCAAACCGTGGCTGTCGTCTTGCACCCGTGTCATGGCGGCCTTAGAGACCAGATCAAAGCCAAGTGTTTGGTCGGGGCGCATGCCTCGGTCTAGGCAACGCTGCCACGAGCGCGCAATCCAAGGGGTAATGTTGCCATCGTGCGGCACCAAACCTTGGTTCAACCATTGTTGGCGCAGCAGGCTTAGCTCGGCAGGCGGGCGGGCAGCCGACGCATCTGCCGCTTTAAATGACGAAGTAGGGCCAAGAGATGTTGCCATGATGCGCGAAGGATACCGTGACACAAGAGACTTCAGTAAAACCTGCCAGACGAAATAAGCACTTTCGCACAGCGCCGGTCCCGTGTTTCGGCCACTTCAGAGGGTTTTGCAAGCCTAGGTGAGGTGTCACAAAATGAGAATAACTGTGGACACCCATAGAAAATTCGGGTTAACCCTTGAATGCGTAGGGGCAATGGCCTCAACAATGCTCAGCAAGCGTGTTTATCACTTGTGTCCACCATCCCTCGGGAGTTATTAATGCAAAAAGTATTGCACATCAACCCAGACAAATGCACCGGCTGCTTGCAGTGCGAGATGGCCTGTGCCTTTGAAAACCACGGCACCTTTGCGACGGCCAAGTCGCGCATCAAGGTGTTTGACTTTCATCACACCGGCAAAAAAGTGCCTTACACCTGCACTCAGTGCGACGAAGCCTGGTGTTTGCACGCATGCCCCGTAGAGGCGATCACGCTGGACAAGGCCACTGGCGCCAAGGTGGTCAACGACGCCACCTGTGTGGGTTGCAAGGTTTGCACCATTGCCTGCCCCTTCGGCACAATCAACTACGTGGAAGAAACTGGCAAGGTTCAAAAATGCGACCTGTGCGGTGGTGACCCTGCCTGTGCAGAGGCTTGCCCAACGCAAGCTATTACCTTCATCGATGCCAATTGGACGGGGCTGGGCAAAATGGCAGCCTGGGCCGACAAATTGGGCAATCAACCTTCTGCTGCATAAGGAGTACAGATATGTCTTGGGCTGGAAAAATTCTTCGCGTCAACCTGTCAACAGGGACTGTCTCTTCTGAGGCGCTCAACATGGATTGGGCGCGCACCTATATCGGGTCGCGCGGCTTGGGTACCAAATACTTTATCGACGAGGTATCGCCTTCGGTAGATCCGCTGTCGCCAGACAACAAACTGATTTGGGCCACCGGGCCACTCACGGGCACCATGGCCTCTACAGGTGGCCGTTACACGGTGATTACCAAAGGGCCACTCACAGGTGCTATCGCCTGCTCCAATTCGGGCGGGTACTGGGGGGCAGAGTTCAAAATGGCTGGTTGGGACATGGTCATTGTTGAAGGTAAATCGGCCAAGCCGGTGTACCTGTATGTCAACGATGACCTAGCCGAACTGCGCGACGCTGGCCATCTGTGGGGTAAGAGCGTTTGGGAAACCGAAGAGACGCTTAAAAAATCCCTGCAAGACCCCTTGGTGCGAGTGAGCAGCGTGGGCAAAGCGGGCGAAAACGGTGTTCTGTATGCCAGCATCGTGAATGACTTGCACCGTGCGGCGGGCCGCTCAGGTGTGGGTGCTGTGATGGGCAGTAAAAACCTGAAAGCCATTGCCGTGCGTGGCACCAAAGGCGTGGGCAATATCAAAAACCCCAAAGCCTTTATGAAGGCCATTGCCGAGAAGAAAAAGATTCTTGCCGAAAACGGCGTAACTGGCCAGGGACTGCCCGCTTACGGCACCCAGGTGCTCATGAACGTGATCAACGAAGTGGGTGCATTGCCCACACGCAATCACCAAGACGTGCAGTTTGAAGGTGCCAAAGACATCTCGGCCGAGGCCATGGTTACGCCACGCGCCAGCGATGGCAAAAAGCATTTGGTCACCAACCAAGCCTGTTTCGGTTGCACTATTGCCTGCGGCCGTATCAGCAAAATGGACGCCAACCACTTTACCGTGGCGGGCAAGCCCCAGTACCACGGCGCATCAGGTGGTTTGGAATACGAAGCCGCATGGGCTTTGGGTGCTGCCAATGGTGTGAATGACCTAGAGGCTTTGCAGTACGCCAACCTGTTGTGCAACGAAGAGGGCATAGACCCCATTAGTTTCGGTGCCACGATAGGCGCGGTGATGGAACTGTACGAAATGGGTGTTCTGACCAAAGAGCAACTGGGCATTGAGGCACCCTTTGGATCGGCCCAGGCCTTGGCATTTTTTGCCGAAGAGACGGTTAACGGCCGCGGCTTTGGCAAAGAAATTGGCCAAGGCTCCAAGCGCCTGACGGCCAAGTATGGTCACCCCGATCTGTCCATGAGCGTCAAAGGACAAGAGTTCCCCGCCTACGACGGTCGTGGTATCCAGGGCATTGGCTTGGCCTATGCCACTTCTAACCGTGGTGCCTGCCATTTGCGTGGCTACACCATCGCCAGCGAGGTGTTGGGCATTCCCGTCAAGACCGATCCCTTGGAGCATGCAGGCAAGCCCGAATTGGTCAAAGCCTTCCAGGATGCGACTGCCGCGTTTGACTCTTCCGGTCTGTGCATTTTTACCACCTTTGCATGGGGCCTGGCCGATTTGGCACCCCAAATGCAAGCAGCCTGTGGTGATGAGTTCAGCACCGAAGAGTTGGAAAAAATCGGTGAGCGTATCTGGAACATGGAGCGCGACTTTAACAACCGTGCTGGCTTTACCGCCAAAGACGACTCACTACCCAAACGCCTGTTGACCGAAGCGGCCAAGACCGGCCCCGCCAAAGGCAAGGTCAGTATGTTGCCCGAGATGCTGCCCAAGTACTACGAGGTGCGTGGCTGGAATGCCGACGGCACCTTGAAGGCTGAAACCCGGGCGCGCCTGGGCCTGTAAACCCTAGGCTTTTGGCCGTCCTTGTTGGCCCGGCATCAGACCCTGCACAGGGGCTGAACCGGGCCATTTTTCATAACATGCACGATGGATATAAAGGAACTGACATGCATCACCTGATTATTGGCGCGGGACCCGCTGGCGTCATCGCCGCTGAAACCCTTCGCAAGCATTCGGCTCAAGACCGTATTACCTTGCTGGGCAATGAACCCTTTGCCCCGTATTCGCGGATGGCGATTCCTTATTTGCTAATGGGCAACATTGATCAAAAGGGCACTTGGTTGCGCAAAGATACTGCCCACTTCCAAAACCTCAACATCGATGTGCGTCAGGGGCAAGTGACCGGTTTGAACACCGACGCCCGCACAGTGCAATTGGCCAGTGGCGAGTCACTGGGTTTTGACAAGTTGCTGATTGCCACCGGTTCGCATGCGGCCAACCCGCCCATTGAGGGGATCTCGCTGCCTGGGGTGTACCACTGCTGGACGCTGCAAGACGCCGAAAAAATCATGGCCAAGGCCCAGCCAGGTGCCCGTGTCTTGCAAATGGGTGCTGGATTTATTGGTTGCATTATTTTGGAGGCCCTGGTGGCACGTGGGGTGTCTTTGACCGTGGTTGAGATGGGCGACCGTATGGTCCCGCGCATGATGGGCGAGTCGGCAGGGGGCATGATTAAGTCGTGGGTAGAGGCCAAAGGTGTAGGCGTGATGACCGGCACCCGTGTGACCGCGATTGCCCAAGGCGATGGTTTGCAGGTGACCTTTGCCAACGGTCAAACGGCCTCTTACGACTTGGTGATTTGTGCGACAGGGGTTAAGCCCAACACGGCGTTTTTGCAAGGCTCTGGTGTGGTGTGCCGCACCGGTGTGGTGGTGGATGCCCAATTGCAAACCAACGTGGCCGGTATCTATGCGGCCGGTGATTGCGCCGAGGCCTTCGACACGCCGTCAGGCAGCCATGTGGTCAGCGCCATTCAGCCAGTGGCCGCTGAGGAGGCCAGGGTAGCGGCGATGAATATGCTGGGTGTTGCAACGCATTTGCCACGGGTTCCACAAATCAACGTGTTGGACACTTTGGGGCTGATCTCGACCAGTTTTGGTCAATGGCAGGGCGTGCCCAATGGCCAGACGGCCGAGCAAACCAATTCTGAGGCCAGCAAGCACATGAGCTTGCAGTTTGAAGGCGACAAATTGGTGGGCAGCAACACCGTGGGTTGGAATCAACACGCGGGTGCGCTACGGGGTTTGATAGATGGCAAGGTCGCCTTGGGCGACTGGAAAGAAGTTCTGCTCCAAGACCCCACCCAGGTCACCAGTGCCTATTTGGCTTGCGCGCAAAACACGTCGGGTTGGGCGGGTGCGGCTGATGCGCGGCGGCGTTAAGCTACAGGCGTAACCGCGTATCATTTGCCCATGCAAGTTACTCTTAAACTGTTTGCGTCGTTAACCGACTTTTTGCCACCTGAACACCGTGCCGCCAACCAAGTGGGCTTGACGGTGCCCGAGGGCCATAGCGTGGCCGCGGTGATTACCCAATTTGCCTTACCCGACAAGCTGGTGCATTTGGTGTTGGTCAACGGCACCTACATCGCACCTGAGGCCAGGGCCACACGCGTTTTGGTGGAAGGCGATGCCCTTGCCATCTGGCCCCCGATTGCAGGCGGCTAGAGCGGTTGCGCGGGTGCTATGCAGTCGTCTTACGCAGAGCGCTTTACGCGTGAAATGGGGTGTACAGAAACGGAATGGTTGCGATGGTTGCCCGCTGCAATGGGTGATGTGGAATGGCAGCAAGAGGGTGCAAGCCTTTGTGCAAGGTGGATACCCAAGGGTCAATTGAACATTCAGTGGACTGTTGCCGCCGACCGTCAAATTGCCAATGTCCGCCTGCCAGTGCTGCGCGTAGAGTTTGGGTTTGCTGACCGCAACGAATCTGAGCGCTTGGTATTTATGAAACGCTTCGACCTGTACATGCAGAGGGGGGGCGGGTAATCACTCGCCTTTACGTTGTTTGCGCGGCTGTCCCGCAAAGGCTTTGTCAAAAAGCGCGTTGGGCAACAAGCGCAGTAATTTGGCAACAACGCCCATTTGCCAAGGAATCACACGGTAGCTGGTCCGACTGGAAATTGCGTCAAAAGCCTGGTTGGCAAAGTCGTCCGCTTGCATTAAAAACGGCATGGGGTAACGGTTCTTGCTGGTTAATGGGGTGGCCACATAACCAGGGCAAAGTGTTTGCACCATCACCCCTGAGCCGCGCAATTCACCGCGAAGGCTTTCACAGTAGCTAATCGCCGCGGCCTTGCTGCTGCAATAGGCCCCGTGACCAGGCAAACCCCGTATGCCTGCCACGCTCGCAATGCCTACCAAACGCCCACTGGCACGGCGGCGCATGGCGTCAATAAAGGGCGAAAAAGTGGCCGCCATACCTGTCACATTGGTGATCAACACTTGGTTCATGACCTCGATGTCTGACTCAATGGCCGTATCCATGCCTATACTAATTCCGGCGTTGGCAATCACCACATCGGGTGTTCCCATGGTGTTCATACAGTCGCGCCCAGCCTGGCAGATACTTTCAATCACTCCCACGTCGGCGGCAAATGCGCGGCCTTTGTCAGAGACAATACCTTCGTGGACCAGCCACTTTTCAATCACATCTTTGCGACGGGCCACCAAAGCTAGGCGGTAGCCCGCGCGGTAATACCTCAGTGCCAAGGCCTGCCCAATGCCGCTGGATGCACCGGTAATGAATACGAGGGGACTAGACATGAGGAGAATCTTTCAATTCAATGCAGGCGTCGGGATAGACGAAATGGACTTAGGCAAACTCACGGTTTTCGTGGAAACAGTGTCATGTGTACATTGCCCTTGAGGGACAAGATTTGTGTGGAATGATCGTATCGCATGGAAGATGACTTAAAGGTGTTCTGTCCCTGCGTTACTTTTATCGGCACATCACTGATCAACATTTTTCCTGGTACCAACACACGTAAGTGGTCACTGAAAAACTCAACTGGATCTTGTATTGCAGCGTTGGTGCGTGCCGTCATACGCAATTGGGCGTTGCCTAAAAGCTGAACCTCACTGCGGTCGTCGTTGGCCCAAGCAAGGGTAGAACTGGCAGTTAGCATTTGGCCCGTTTCGGTGGAGCTATTGAACCGCGCCTGCTTGATCTCTAACAAGCGCGATGAGGGGTAATGTACGGCTTTATCGCCGAAAATCTCGCTTTTAAGCTGCCCTTTAGCGTCGTACTGGCGGGCCGCAAAACGTTCAACGTAGTAGTCTGCGTCATTACCCACCTTGGGTGGCGTCGGGCGTTTGTCGAATCCTGGGGTAATTTGGTAAAGCAAAAAGCTGCCTAAGGCCAGCGCTGAAAGCAACAACAACGGCAAAAAAAGCGTGACCTGCGCCAAAGCCCTGCGCACAAGGTGCACGCCGTTTTTCACAGGCCTGACGTCCATTCGCTGAGAAGGTTTTGGTACTTGCCTTTGGCGCAAACCAGCAGGTCGCACATTTCTCTGACCGCGCCATGGCCTGCTGCAGCCTGGGTGATGAAATGCGCCACCTGCAGCACCTCTAGATGCGCGCCTGGCGGTGCCACTGCCAAGGCACTTTGGCAAAGTAGCGGTAGGTCAGGCCAATCGTCGCCCATGGTTGCCACCTGACTCCATTGCAAACCCAAGCACGCCATCAAATGCCGTGCGGCATCGATTTTTTTGTCCTGTCCCAAGTAGCAGTGATCAACTCCAAGTTTAGCCAATCGCTGCTGCAGGGGCTTGGAATTGCGGCCCGAAATGACTGCAGGGACAATTCCCACGTGCTTAAGCAACTGCAGGCCTAAACCGTCCAAAGTATTGAACCTTTTGAAGAGCTCATCCACCACTCGTGGGTCATCGGCCTGCGTTTCCGCCAAGTAAATCCCACCATCGGTCATAACGCCATCTACGTCAAAAATAACCAATTCCACCGGCTGTGCACGCAGCAATAGCTCGGGCTGGAACTTCCGAGCGGCGGGGCGGGTTGGCATCTGTGAAATTGGCGGTTCGGACATAAGTTAGGGCGACTAAATGACTTTGGCCCGCATGAGGTCGTGGGTGTTGAGCGACCCACATAAAAACCCTTGTGCGTTGGTCACAAACACACTGCTGATGCGGTGTTGTTCCATTAGCTGAACAGCCTCTACGGCTAGGGCGTGGCTTGCGACTGTTTTGGGCTGGGGATGCATGATTTGATTGGCCCTTAAATCGCGCAGGTCACGACCACTCTCAATCAGGCGGCGTAGGTCGCCATCGGTGAATATGCCTAAAACACGAAGTTGGTCGTCAACGATTGACGAGGCTCCCAAACCTTTGGCGCTCATCTCTTTCATTAACTCCGAAAGCGATGCCATAGGGCCAACTTTAGGTGTCAAGGTTTGGCCGCGCATCACGTCACTGACGCGCGTTAACAGGCGCCGGCCCAAGGCCCCGCCAGGGTGCGAGCGTGCAAAGTCTTCCTCTTTAAACCCTCGTGCATCAAGCAAGGCGACCGCCAAGGCGTCGCCCATTGCCAATTGCGCAGTGGTGCTTGCCGTTGGTGCGAGGTTTAAGGGGCAGGCTTCGCGCTCTACGGTGCTGCAAAGGGTAATGGTGGCGTTACTGGCCAACGCCGATTGGGCACTGCCCGTAATGGCAATCAAGGGTACGTTTGCACGTAACAACACGGGCAAAATGGTGTTGAGTTCATCCGATTCACCACTGTTTGAGATCGCAATGACCAGATCCACCGGCTTGATCATGCCCAAGTCGCCATGACTGGCCTCACCGGGATGCACGAACATCGCAGGAGTGCCGGTAGAGGCCAATGTGGCGGCTATTTTTCGGCCAATATGGCCACTTTTTCCCATCCCCATCACCACAACGCGTCCGCGCACCGAAAGAATGAGGCGAACAGCCTGCGCAAAATTTTCTCCAATTTGCGCCTTCAAGCCCAGGATCGCCTGTGCTTCAATGTCAAAAGTCTGGTGCGCTAAGGCAATCAGCGGCTCGGACGCATGGGCCTGGCTCGCTGGTAACGTGGGGTGCGCACTGGCGGTAACAGTCGTGTTCATGTTGCGATTTTAGGGCTTTTGTTCATTTCATATAGGGCAAAATCAAACCTGTCTCTTTCCCGACCCATAATGACTTCACTTTCACTTGCCCTTTTGTATCTGCTGGCCGCCGTGCTGGGGGTGGTGGTGTGCCGCATGATCAAGGTCCCGCCAATGCTTGGGTATTTGGCCGTGGGCGTCTTCTTGGGTCCCAACGCTTTGGCGTTGGCGCAAAACGTGCAGTCCGTGCATTACCTGGGCGAGTTTGGCGTGGTGTTTCTTATGTTTGTGATTGGACTGGAATTCAATCTACCCAAGCTGCGCGCTATGCGTCAGCACGTGCTAGGCCTTGGGTCCCTGCAAGTCTTGCTGACGATTGCAATATGCACCTTTGGGTCTCTTGCTTTGGCCAAAGCCTTGCCGCACTGGTGGAAAATGGAATGGCAGACCGCGCTGGCCTTGAGCAGTGCAGTGGCCATGAGCAGCACTGCGGTGGTCATCAAGCTCATGGCGGAGCGCTTGGAACTTGAAAGCGAGCACGGCAAACGTGTATTGGGCATCTTGTTGTTTCAGGACTTGGCGGTGGTGCCGTTGCTGGTATTGATACCTGCATTGGGCGCATCCTCTGAGTCCTTGTTTTGGACCTTGGCCCTCGCCACGGTTAAGGCATTTCTTTTGGTGGGTTGTCTTTTGGTGGGTGGGCCACACGTCATGCGCTGGTGGTTAAACAAAGTTGCCCGCTACAAAAGTGATGAGTTGTTTGTCTTGAACATTCTGTTGACGGCATTGGGGTTGGCGTGGCTGACTGAATTGGCCGGTCTATCGTTGGTATTGGGGGCGTTTGTCGCCGGGATGCTGATTTCAGAGACCCCGTACAAGCACCAGGTTGAAACCGATATTCGCCCTTTTCACGATGTCCTACTCGGACTGTTTTTTATCTCGATTGGAATGATGCTGGACTGGCAGGTTATTGCACAACGGTGGCCCTTGGTTCTGTTGCTTTTTATTGTGCCTATGTTTTTCAAACTTGCCTTGATTACCGCATTGGCGCGATGGTTAGGCGCCAGTCCAGGAATGGCGCTACGAACCGGTTTGTATTTGGCGCAGGCGGGAGAGTTTGGTTTTGTGTTGTTAGCACTGGCACAACAAAACTCTTTGGTTGCGCCAGAACTTCTCAGTCCTATTTTGGCAGCCATGGTATTGTCCTTGTTGATCACCCCGTTTGTCATCATGCATGCCAACACGCTGGTGCTCAAATTGATCAGCAGCGAGTGGCTGGTGCAATCGCTGCATATGACTCGTATTGCCAGCAAGGCCATGGGCGCGAGTGATCATGTCATTATTTGCGGGTATGGTCGTTGTGGCCAAAATTTGGCGCAAATGTTGAAAAGCCAATCCATTGCGTACCTGGCACTGGACCTAGACCCGGATCGCGTAAGCCAAGCGGCTGCGGCAGGAGATTCGGTGGTCTATGGCGACGCGACCCGTATTCAAGCGCTCACAGCCGCGGGTCTGGCCCGTGCCAGTGCGGTGGTGGTCACATTTAAAGATACGCCCACTGCGCTCAAATTGTTGGCACATATTCGCCAGCAGGCACCTCAACTGCCAGTGCTGGTACGCACCTTGGATGACCACGATTTAGAGCGCCTCCAACAAGCGGGTGCCACTGAAGTAGTGCCTGAAGCAATAGAGGGCAGTTTGATGCTGGCCAGTCATGTCCTGGCCTTGGTGGGTGTGCCAATGCGCCGGGTGATCCGGTTGGTACAGGAGCAGCGAGATGCTCGCTACGGACTGCTGCGTGGGTACTTTCACGGGGCTGACGACGATACCGTGGATGAGATGGATCATGAGCGATTGCATACTGTAGAGATATCCCCTTCATTTGTGGATGAGACCTGCTATTTAGGGGATTTGCAACTAGACGCATACGACGTCAAGGCGATTGCTTTGCGTCGCAAGGCAGGCCAGCCTGTGGCGATCACTGCCAATCCGTTTTTACAGGCTGGGGATACTTTGGTGCTGTCGGGTCGTCCAGAAGGTCTGGCCATGGCGCTGGAGCGAATAAGCAGGTTTTCCTGATTAGAAGAGCCCATTTGTGGCACCAGAGCTACGAATCACGTGAGGACTAACGCGCAGGATCGTTAGCGTTTTGCGCCTGTGTAGACTCAACTTGCTCCGGGTCATGACCCGTCAATGCCGATGCGCTAACGTGTCCGAAACGTTGGCGGTGGTGGACATGTTGAGGCCCGCCAAAACGCTCTTCTAGGCGAGGCGCCGGGCGGGGCAAATGGCGCGACAACTCTGTGAGCGCCATTTCATATACCCCGCGTTTAAACTCGACAACGGCGTCCAACGGCACCCAATAGTGGTGCCAGCGCCAAGCGTCAAATTCTGGATGATCGGTGGCGCGCAGATTCAAATCCCAGTCGTTGGCGATCAGTTGTAGCAAATACCAGATTTGCTTTTGTCCACGGTAAACACCGCGGGCATCACGCCGGATGTAGCGGTCTGGCACCTCGTAACGCAACCAATCGCGGGTTCGGGCAACGATACGCACATGGTCAGGTTTTAGCCCAACTTCTTCATGCAACTCACGGTACATGGCCTGCTCGGGGGTTTCGCCCCGGTCAATGCCGCCCTGTGGGAACTGCCATGAATGTGTGCGTATGCGTTTACCCCAAAATACCTCGTTTTTTTGGTTAAGCAGAACGATGCCGACGTTAGGCCTAAAGCCTTCTCTGTCAAGCATAATCAAACCTCAAATTTTTTAGTTGTGTTGATTATGCACAAGACTTTGCGCTTCGCAAGGCCTGTGACGGCCGTGATTTAAAACTGTTTACCCTGTTTCATTTTTCCTCCAGCGAGTACCCATGAAAGCTTCGCAATTTTTTATTTCTACCTTTAAAGAAGCACCTGCCGATGCCGAGGTGGCCAGTCACCAATTGATGCAGCGGGCAGGGATGATTAAAAAACTGGGCGCAGGCATTTACACCTATATGCCCATGGGCTTGCGCGTGATTCGCAAGGTCGAGGCCATCGTGCGTGAAGAGATGAACCGTGCTGGGGCCGTTGAGTTGGCCATGCCGGTGGTGCAGCCCGCCGAGCTATGGCAAGAAACCGGTCGCTTCGAAAAAATGGGCCCAGAGCTCATGCGGGTGAAGGACAGGCACGAACGTGACTACGTGGTGCAACCCACCAGTGAAGAGGTGATCACCGACATCGCCCGCCAAGAGATCAAAAGTTACAAACAATTACCCAAGAATTTTTACCAAATTCAAACCAAATTCAGGGACGAACGCCGACCACGTTTTGGCCTGCTGCGTGGGCGCGAGTTCATCATGAAAGACGCCTACAGCTTTGACCGCGACCAAGCCAGCGCCAAGGCCAGTTACCAAGTGATGGCAGCGGCCTATAGGCGCATTTTTGACCGCTTTGGCCTGCGCTACCGGGCTGTGGCCGCGGACAGTGGTGCGATTGGTGGTGACCTGAGTGAAGAGTTCCAGGTGATCGCTGCCACCGGCGAAGACGCCATTGTGTATTGCCCCAGCAGCGACTACGCCGCCAATATGGAAAAGGCCGAGGCTCTGGCACCCGCTGGCCCTAGGCCACCTGCAAGCCATACCCTTACCAAAACACCCACCCCCAACAAGAGCACCTGCGCTGATGTGGCGCAGTTCTTAAACGTGCCGCTGCAAACCACGGTTAAGTCCTTGGTGCTAGCCACCGAAACCCAAGACCCCGACACAAAGGTGGTTGGTGTGCAGGTGTGGGTGCTGCTGCTGCGCGGTGACCACGACATGAACGAGGTCAAAGTCAATAAGCTTCCCGGATTTGAAAAGGGATTCCGTTTTGCCACGCTTGAAGAAATCGCCGACCACTTTGGTTCTGAGCCAGGCTACCTGGGGGTGATTGACCTTAAAAAGCCCGTCAAAATTGTGGCCGACCGTGAGGCCGCCATGATGGCCGACTGGATATGTGGTGCCAACGAACCGCACTACCACTATACGGGCGTTAACTGGGGCCGTGACGTACCCGAGCCTAGCTTGGTGGCCGATATTCGTAACGTGGTGGCAGGCGATTTGTCGCCCGATGGCCAAGGGGTGTTGGCCATTGAGCGTGGCATAGAGGTGGGCCACGTGTTTTACCTGGGCACCAAATACAGCAAAGCCATGAACGCCACTTTTTTGGGCGACAACGGCAAGCCGCAGTTGATGGAAATGGGCTGCTATGGCATTGGTATTACCCGGCTACCTGCTGCGGCCATTGAGCAAAACCACGACGAACGCGGCATTGTCTGGCCCGACGCCATTGCGCCCTTTACCGTGGTGATTTGCATGATTGGCCCAGACCGCAGCCCGGATGTGGCGGTAGAGGGGCAAGCCCTTTATGACACCCTAAAAGCCGCTGGTGTCGATGTGATTTTGGACGACAGGGCTGAACGCCCCGGCATTATGTTTGCTGAATGGGAGTTGATTGGCGTGCCGCACCGGGTAGTGATCTCGGATCGGGGTATTAAAGAAGGCCACTTTGAAGTGTTGCAGCGGCGCGAGATAGAGCCCAAGAAAGTACCCATTGCCGCGGTTGCTGGCTACGTTCAAAGCCGCATCCAGGCATGATCCAGGCAAGCAACAAGCAAGCTTGTGCAGTGCCTGATCCGGGCCGCTCACGGCGCTGGGTGCTGGCGGGTGCGGCCAGCCTGTTGCCCGCATCTTGGGTTTGGGCGGGCCGCCAACTGGAAGAACCCCTTATCGACTCGGTGCGAAGCGCTCTTTCTGCGGCCATTGCCAGCCATGCCCCTCCGGTGCACGAGTTTGACGACCCCAAAGAGCAAGCCCATTACCAGCATTGGCTGGTCAAAATGAGCGAACGCTTGCGATCCAGAATGCCGGATATCCAAGAACGCCAAGAGTTTCTTCAAACCGTCTGGTACGAAAGCCGACGCGCCGGCCTAGAGGTGTCCACCGTGCTGGGCCTGATTCAAGTTGAAAGCAATTTCAGAAAATTTGCCATCAGCCGAGTTGGGGCCAGAGGCTATATGCAGGTCATGCCTTTTTGGACCCGCGTGATTGGTGATGGCGACCCCAGCCGCCTGTTTCATATGCAAACCAATCTGCGTTTTGGTTGCGTGATATTGCGCCACTACCTGGATATGGAAAAAGGCCACTACTACTACGCGTTGGGCCGCTACAACGGCTCACGTGGGCAGGCGCAATACCCCACGGCGGTGCTGGGGGCCAAGGTGCGCTGGGCCTTGTAAGAGGGGCCTTTGGTTTGATGCGAATGGGTGTCAAACCTGGTGCGACAGTATTTCGCGACAATTTGATTGATAGTGCGACAGATTGTGTGACATAATGACGGTTAATACTGTCGTTCTTTGCGGCCCCCGGTCTTGCCCAGGCGACAGTACCCTGTCAGTTAAAGCACACAACACTACTTATGCCGCGCCACACGCCCCAGCAAGAACTTGACTTGATTGAGTCCATTGTTGCAGCCCATCCCAGTGGCATTCCCATTGCTGGCATAGAGCTAGAAGCCATCAACCGGCAGGGGCAGGCCTTGCATCGCCGCACGCTACAGCGTCGGCTGCAAAAACTCATCCATGCCAGGCGCGTGGTGGCAGAGGGCGAGAGCGTTGCGGTGGTGTACCGATGTGTTGTACCTGCGGCACCGGTCAATGCGTATCCAAGCGCCCCCCCAAGCCCTCCAATGGGTATCGCCGAGCAAGAGCCCTATGTGTCTGTCACCCCCCAGGGTGCACTGGTGCGCGACCTGGTCAGGCGGCCCCTCATCCACAGGCGGCCCGTCGGTTATCAGCGCGATTTTTTGGCTGCCTACCAACCCGGCACAAACTTCTATCTTTCTGAACCCCTGCGCCGCCAGTTGCACGACATGGGGCGCACCGCCGCTAGCGAACGGCCCGCAGGCACCTATGCACGAGACATTTTGGGCCGCTTGCTGGTGGATTTGTCGTGGGCTTCATCCCAGCTAGAAGGCAATACCTACAGTCGCCTGGACACAAAAAATCTGATTGAACTGGGCCAGGCCGCACCCGGTAAAAATGCCGTCGAAACCCAGATGATCCTTAACCACAAAGCGGCCATTGAAATGCTGGTAGAGGGGGGCGACGACGTGGGCATTGACGCCTTTACCTTCAAAAACCTGCACGCTGTGCTGTCCCAAGACCTGATGCGTGACCCGCATGCCAGTGGTCGTTTGCGTCGTCGCACCGTAGAGATCTCTGGCACGGTGTATCTGCCGCTGGCTGTGCCCCAAATCATTGAGGATTGCTTTGAGCAACTGCTGGTCAAGGCAAGTCGCATTCCCGACCCATTTGAGCAGGCCTTTTTTTTAATGGTGCACCTGCCCTATCTGCAACCGTTTGAGGATGTCAACAAACGCGTTTCGCGCGTGGGGGCCAACATCCCGCTCATCTTGCACAACCTTTGCCCCTTGTCGTTTGTCAACGTTCCCGAGCGTGCCTACATAGAGGGTACTTTAGGCGTGTACGAGCTCAACCAGGTCGATCTGCTGCGCGATGTATTTGTGGACGCCTATGCCCACTCGTGCCAGCGCTACCTGGCCATCACACACACCATGGTGGCCCCAGATCCGCTCAAAATGAAGTACCGCGAAACCCTGATAGAGGCAGTTCAAACGGTGGTGAAAGGACTGTTGCCCATTGGCCCCAATTCAATCGCAAAGATGGCCCGCAAGGCCGTTGACAAGGCCGACCGCGAGGCGTTTCAAACCATGCTGACCGATGCACTGCACCAATTGCACGAGGGCAGTGTGGCGCGTTACCGGCTGCGCCGTTCCGAGTACGCTGCCTGGCAACAAGCCCGAGCAGCACAACCGTCAAAAAATCTGGCTTAGCCCGAAATCACTTTTTGTAGCTCGCCACTCTCGTACATCTCCATCATGATGTCCGAGCCACCCACAAACTCGCCTTTGACGTACAGCTGCGGAATGGTGGGCCAGTTGCTGAACTCTTTGATGCCCTGGCGAATCTCGGGGTCTTCCAGCACATTCACGGTTTGAATGCCCTTGGTGTCGACGCCGCAAGCCTTCAAAATCTGAATCGCCCGACCCGAAAAACCGCACTGCGGAAAACTGGCCGTACCCTTCATAAACAGGGTGATGTCGTTGGATTGCACGAGTTGTGCGATGCGTTCTTGGGTGTTGCTCATGGTGGTGGCAGGTTCAATAAAAGATGCGAAGGGGTAAGGCGGGAGCGCAACATGCGCTGGGGCTAGGTATGGGTATTGTCGGGGATTTTCAATGGGGTGGGGCGATTGGGGTTTTCACGTGTATTCGCTTGTTTGAGTGCAGTTCATTTGAGTAATAATAGGATTGGGCGCGGATCAGCGGCACCGGTCTTGGTAGCGAGCAATGTCGAACAAAACACGTAGCACAGAGCCGATTAACAATTCTGCGATAAAAGCCATCTTGCACTCCAAGAGGGCCAATCTGTATTACCTTGAGCATTGCCGGTTATTAGTCAACGGCGGCCGGGTGGAGTACGTAACGGACCAGGGCAAGCAATCGTTGTACTGGAACATTCCTATTGCCAATACCACCACTATTTTGTTGGGCACCGGTACATCAGTTACCCAGGCTGCAATGCGGGAACTGGCTAGGGCTGGGGTGATGTTGGGGTTTTGCGGTGGAGGAGGCACCCCTTTATTCGCCGCAAGTGAACGAAGTGTGGATATCGAATGGCTTTCGCCCCAAAGCGAATACCGTCCCACCGAATATTTGCAACATTGGTGCAGGTTCTGGTTTGATGATGCTTTGCGCCTAGAAGCCGCCAAAGCGTTTCAGATTGCGCGGTTGAGGGCCTTACAACGGCATTGGTCAAAGGCTAAATTGTGGGAATCTGTCCCTGCTGCACCCAGTCCTGAAACCATAGAGTCTTTGGTCCAAGCTGCCCATAACGGCGTACAGGCCGCAGCCGACCAGACTGCGTTGCTCACCGAAGAGGCTCGGCTAACAAAACAACTTTACCGTTTGGCCAGCGGTGCTGTTCGCTACGGGTCATTTGTTCGCAGCAGTCGAGGCGAAAGTGTAGATGCGGCCAACCAGTTTCTTGACCACGGCAACTATCTGGCCTACGGCCTAGCCGCCAGCGCTACTTGGGTCTTGGGTTTGCCTCATGGTTTGGCTGTACTTCACGGCAAGACCCGTCGTGGTGGTTTGGTGTTTGATGTAGCCGATTTGGTGAAAGATGCCTTGGTATTACCGCAAGCGTTTATCAACGCATCGCGTGGTGATAGCGAACAAGAGTTTAGACAAGCCTGCATTGATTCCTTTGCGCGGCATGAAGCCCTGGACTTCATGGTCGATACCCTTAAACAGGTTGCTATCGATATAGGTCGTCAAGCGCAGTCGCAGTCTGTACAAGGCTCAACCGGGGGCGAGCCAAACCTATGAACGTCATGTTTATCTGTCAGTGTGAAAAGCGTGCGTTGACAGAAACGCGGCGCATTCTTGACCAATTTGCAGAGCGCAGGGGCGACAGAACTTGGCAAACGGCTATCACCCACGATGGGCTGGCCACCGTCAGAAAAGTCTTACGCCAAACGGCCCGAAAAAACACGGCGGTTGCCTGTCACTGGATACGTGGACTAGATCACAGCGAGTTGTTGTGGATTGTGGGCGACGCCAGTCAATTTAACGAGCGCGGCGCGGTGCCTACCAACACCACAGCACGAAACGTTTTGCGCGCAGACGACGAAAACGATTGGCATACCGGGCAAGACATACATCTGTTAACGGTTCTAGCATCACTGTTGCACGACTTAGGCAAGGCCAGTGTAGCGTTTCAAAAGCGACTGCGTGGTGAACTAACGGCACGCAACCAATACCGCCACGAATGGGTCTCGTTGAGACTGTTTCAGTCCTTTGTGGGGCAAGACAGTGATGTGCAGTGGTTGCAACGCTTGGCCAATCTCAGCGAACAGGACGACGCGAGCTGGTTATCACGTTTGCAGCGGGACGGCATTGACCGCGACTGTGATCAACCATTTCTAGCAATGAGTCATGCCCCTTTAGCCCAAGCCATTGCGTGGCTTGTGGTGAGCCACCACCGTTTGCCCCAGCCACCCAAGGGTAGCCACGGTAGCGCAAACCTAGAGGCAGAGCACCAGTTGTCAGGTGTACTGAATTACGTTACAGCGTATTGGAACGAAGACTCGCGGTCTAAGGACGCGGATCACCATGACGCGGTGACACAAACGGAATCTGGCGCGTTACCCGTGCAGTCGTACTGGGATCTCCCGGTTCAAAATCTGCCGGTAACTTCCATGCCTTGGCGCAAGCGGGCGATGCGGGTGGCCAAAAGCCTTTTAAAGCAGGTACAAAAAGAACCAAATACTCGCTGGTTAAGCAACCCCTACGTGATGCACGTCTCAAGAATGTGCTTGATGCTGGCCGACCACCATTACTCGCGTTTGGGCGTGGACAACGGCAAGCCGTCGCTGGGGCGGGTGGAGGGGCAACCGGGATTTCCAGCGTATGCCAATACCCGCTTTGATACCAGGGCCGAAAAATGGCTGTTCAACCAAACCTTGGATGAGCACCTGCTGGGGGTTGCACAACACGGCGGTGAGGTGACACGGGCTTTGCCCAGTTTGGTGCGTGAGATGCCCCACTTGGCCCGCCACAAAGGCTTGAAAAAGCCCACTACTGATGCGCGTTTTAGGTGGCAAAACAAAGCCGCTGATTTGGCAGCATCACTACGGCCACGGGCGCAGGCTCAGGGTGCTTTTGTCGTGAATCTGGCCTCTACCGGTTGCGGTAAAACCTTGGCCAATGCCCGCATCATGTATGCACTGGCCGAACCCGCATTGGGTATGCGCTGCGCCTTTGCGATGGGCTTGCGTACCCTTACCTTGCAAACCGGCAAGGCGTTTAAAGAGTTGCTAGGCCTAGAAGATGACGAGCTTGCCATCCGGGTTGGAGACGCAGCATCGCGAGCATTGTTTGAAGCACAATTTCGGCAGGCTGAAAAAAGTGGTTCTGCCTCTGCACAGGATTCTTTAGACGCGGATAGTCACGTTCTTTACGAAGGCAACCCGGACGAGCACCCCTTGCTGCGTCGGGTACTTCATGACCCACGCGCAAAAAGTTTGATCACGGCACCGGTATTGGTTTGCACCATTGACCATCTGGTGCCCGCTACCGAGGGAACCCGAGGCGGCCATCAAATTGCCCCTATGCTGAGGCTGATGAGTAGCGACTTGGTGCTGGACGAACCCGACGACTTCGATATGGCCGACCTACCCGCACTGACCCGTCTAGTGCATTGGGCAGGGTTGCTGGGTACGCGGGTATTGCTATCGTCCGCCACGCTACCTCCTGACCTGGTTCGTGGTTTATTTGAGGCCTATGTCAAAGGCCGGACGCAGTACCAACGCAATCGTGGTGAGCCAGGTGCCAAAGTAGCCCCTTGTTGCGCTTGGGTGGATGAGTTTGACGTACAGCACGCAGACTGTGCTGATGGCGCATCTTTTGCCACCCAACACGAAAAGTTTGTTACCCAGCGCGTTGCTGCACTTAAAGCGGGCAAACCCAATGGTGCGCCATCGCCAAGGTGGGCGCAGCTTGCGTTATTGGATTTGGCCAAGGTGCCACAAGACAAATTGGCCGAAGCGTTTGCAAGCCGCGTCGTTCAGCTAGCACCAGCACTGCACCGGGATCATCACACCGTAGCGCCCATTAGTGGCCAGCGCGTCAGCTTTGGGCTGGTGCGTATGGCCAACGTTGCGCCGTTGGTGGAGGTGGCACTGGCTTTGTACCAACAAATCTGGCCCGAGGGATTGCACGTTCACCTGTGCGCCTACCATTCGCAATACCCCATGCTCTTGCGGTCTCGCATCGAGAAACAACTCGATGCAGCGCTCAACCGCAAAGATAGCCATGCCATATTTGACCTGCCTGACATTGCCCAGTGTCTGCGTCGTCATCCCGCAGATGATCACCTCTTTTTGGTACTGGGTTCACCCGTTACCGAGGTGGGGCGGGACCACGATTACGACTGGGCGATTGTGGAGCCGTCATCCATGCGATCGCTCATCCAACTGGCTGGCCGTGTGCGGCGGCATCGCCCCATGAGCGCGGGGCAGGCTTTGCCTTCGCCCAACCTACGGGTGTTTCAGTGGAATTTAAAGCACTACAGAAGCACTGATAAATCGCAGCCTAGCTTTGTACGCCCCGGGTTTGAGAGCCTGTCGGGCTTGGACTTCAAACTGAACACCCACGACATGGTGCCTTTGCTGGGGCCTGTGCTGGACGAAAAAGGCCGCTTCGTTATCGACGCGCGGCCACGCCTTTTGGCTGCACCCCAGTTAAAACCGCAAGGCTCTTTGATCGATTTAGAACACGCCCGAATGCGCGATACCATGTTGGCGCGTGCAAAGACAGATGCAGCCTTCAACGCCGCGACAGTCTGGAGCCTTTCGGCGCAAGACACCACCCTGACCGCCACGCTACCGCATAAGCAGCCGTTTCGGTTTGACAAAAATGACCCGCGCGAAGAGGTCACGCTGCGCCTGATGCCAATGACCGACGGGGACGATTTTTTCTTGCAGCAGGTGATTGAAACCAGCTACGGTCGAAGCAAAAAAGGCGAGGTGGGCGTTGACGTGAGCTATGCGCTAACACGCATTGACGATGCCTTGGTCACCGGCTCACGCATCACCCCATGGGGAAGCGTCGGGTATCTGCAGGCACTGTCCGAGTTGGCTGAAGAACTCGACATGCCACTTCATATCTGCGCGATGCGGTTTGGGCAGGTCACCTTAAAGCAAAGCAAAGGTACAGGTGCCCCCGCATGGTGTTTTCACCCGGCGTTGGGAATTTTTCAAAAACCATTTTAATGTGGTAAAAAAGGAGAAGCAATGGAAAAAGCACCGCCTACGCGGGCAGGCCAAATCAAAGTTCTGATCGAAGAATTTATTGCAGAACGATTGGCCGTCAAAGTCGAGAAACTGAAAGACGATGACCCCAAGCGTGATGAGTTCGTAGCAAAGTACCAGCCAAGTGTTTGGCTAGAGGATGCGGCCAGAAGGGCAGGGCAAATACAAGCGGTTACCCATACGCTCAAAGCGATACACCCGGATGCGAGGGGGTCTAGCTGGCATGTGCCCCCCAGCAGCATGGCCGCGTTGCAAGTTGTAGGCAGCCATTGCCTAGGGCAGCACTACGACTTAGATGTGGTGGGCAATGCCGCTGCACTCGATGTTTACACGTTCCTGCGTTTGGAGCACCAGCAGCAAACCCTGTTGCAGTTGGCCCAGCAGGATGATGTGGACTTTGCCGCCGCGCTTTCGGGCAACCCAGCTCAGGCGGCACAGTGGATGCAAGCCTTTGCGGGTTTGCTGGAGACCAATGGCAAGCCAGCGGCACATACCCTGGCCAAACAACTGTATTGGCCGATCGATTGCAGCCAGGTGCATGACGACCAAGCCTTTCATTTGTTGGAGCCTTTGTACGCCAGTTCTTTGGCGCACAGGGTTTACGAACAACTGCAAGCCGACAGGTTTGGCGATGAGGCAAAAGCCGCTCGTGAAGCCAAAAAGGCCAACGCCCTGCACGACCAGCCAGTACGGGTTTACCTCCAATTGGCAATACAAAAAATGGGCGGATCCAATAAACAAAACATCGGACAACTTAACGTTCAGCGCGGTGGCAAGAACTTCCTCTTTGCCTCGGTACCACCAAGTACGGAGTGGAGAAATGGCCCTAAGCCATTGCTTAAATTGCAATCCGCGTTCACGCTATTCGGCACCATCGCTCGTGTCAGGTTCACCGTCAAAGCACTCGCCAAGTTTTTGAACACTGAACCCGACCCGGTGAAGGCAACCCGTGAAACCCGCGACGAATACCTTGAGACCTTGATCGACGAATGGCTGGCCTTTACTGCTGAGATGCGGAGCTTAGATGTGGGTTGGAGTCAACATCCCGATTGCCAACTGGCAGCCCATCTTCGCTATTGGTTAGATCCACAGGGTGCAAAAATGGCAGACCCCGCAGATAGTCCATTACCAGAATCACTGGTGTTGGCTAAGGTCAGTGACGATTTTGCGAGTTGGTTCAACGACCAGCTGCACAGCAGTCCAATTGGTGCCTTGCCCGTGGGAGATCCTGAATACCACTATTGGCGCAAGCAGGTGCGTGAAGCGCTCAAAGCCTTTGAGCGGGATGGGGGCGTGGATGCACGCTCTGAACAGGAGCTTGCCCATGTCTAGCCATTTGTTGATTCTGCCGCGCCTGCGCGTGCAAAACGCCAATTGCATTTCAAGCGCTATGACCTGGGGGTTTCCGGCGATCACCGCATTTACGGGGTTGATGGTTGCGCTTGAGCGAAGGCTTGGGCGTGATTTGGGCTTGCGTTTTGAGTCGGTGGGCGTAATTTGCCATGCCTTTGAAGCCCAGGCCACCACCGCAGGATACACGCGTAGTTTTCATCTCACACGCAACCCTGTGCTGCAAGATGGCAGCACCGCCGCAATTGTGGAGGAAGGGCGTGCGCACATGGAGGTCACCCTTGTTTTTGGCGCTCAAACCGCAGCCGCTTTTTTGAGTGACGAAGAGCGCCAAACCATAGCCAACGCTGTAGGCGAGTGTGCAGCCGGAATGCGTATTGCTGGGGGTAGTGTGATTCCGCGTCAAAAAGGTGGGCGTGGCTCGTCGCAGCCTCGCCTGCTTGGCCTGTCGCTTGAACCTTCGGAGCGCGCAAAACAGTTTAGGTTGTTGCGCAGGCAGTGGCTGCCAGGATTCGCCTTGGTGGCCAGAGACGACCTGTTGCAAAAGCGCTGGCGCACGATGCTGGAAAATCATCCAGCAGACGCAAGCACAGGCGAGCCAACTTTGTTAGACGCATGGTTGGACTTGTCGCGCATCAACTACCGCGCCACGCATACCGACGACGGCAAGGTGGAATGGAAGCCCGATGGCAGAGATGGCTGGTTGGTTCCTATTCCGGTAGGTTACGCCGCCTTAACCGATCTGCACCCACCCGGCTCGGTGGCCAATGCGCGAGATATGCGCACGCCATTTAGGTGGGTAGAAAGCATTTATTCCATTGGCCAATGGATTAGCCCCCACCGGCTCACAGACGCCACCCAGTTCATGTGGAAGCCTGAATATGAACCAGAACTGGGGATGTACCGTTGCACCAGCGGCTACGAACCCAGTGATTCAGACAAGGAATCGCTTGAATTGACCGCAGACTCTGAACAAGACACCACCCTTAACCCACCTCAATTTGATTAATTTTTAGGAGATTTTTTATCATGGCAACCACATCTTTAAAAACAGCTTCGGTATTGGCCTTTGAACGCAAACTCGACCCTTCTGACGCCTTGTTCAGCGCAGGGCAATGGAATCAGCGCAGCGGTAGCGCACACTGGCCTGCAGTCCAGCTCATGGAAAAATCGGTTCGCGGAACGATTTCCAATCGTCTGAAAACCAAAGACCAAGACCCGGCCAAGCTAGATGCGGCTATCGAGAACCCAAACCTGCAGACGGTTGACGTCGCCATGCTGCCTGCCACTTGCGACACCTTAAAAGCGAGTTTCAGCCTGCGCGTTTTGGCGGGGGCGGGTACGCCGTCGGCCTGCAATAGCAGCGTCTACCAAGACAAACTAAAAACCACGGTGCAGGGCTATGCCAGCACGGTTGGTTTTGGTGAGTTGGCACGCCGCTATGCCTACAACTTGGCCAATGGCCGCTTTTTGTGGCGCAATCGCATAGGCGTTGAAAACGTTGAAGTGCAGGTCGAACACGTCGTAGACGGTCAAACCAAATCGACCTGGACTTTTGACGCACTGGCACTGCCTGTGCGGGACTTTGGACAAGCGGGGGAGTCTTCTAAAGGTCTAACCGCGCTGGCGAAATTGGTAGAAAACGGACTGAGCGGCCAGCACCATGTTTTGCTGCAAATCACTGCTTATGTTCGTCTGGGAGCCGGGCAAGAAGTGTTCCCATCGCAGGAATTGATTCTGGACAAAACCGGCTCCAAAAAGAGCAAAACGCTTTACCACGTCAACGGCGTTGCCGGTATGCATTCGCAAAAATTGGGCAATGCAATTCGCACGATTGACACCTGGTACGAAGGCGCAGACGCCAACGGCCCCATTGCAGTAGAGCCCTATGGTTCCGTTACCACCCAGGGCAAGGCCTATCGGCAGCCCAAGCAAAAGGCTGACTTTTACACGCTGTTAGACGAATGGTTGCTTAAAGACAAAGTGCCTGCGGTGGAGCAGCAGCACTTTGTGATGGCAGTGCTGATTCGTGGCGGCGTGTTTGGCGATGCAGGCAAAGAGTGACAACGCAAAGGCATTGACGATGGACTACTACCTAGATATTCGCCTGCGTCCGGACCCAGAGTTCACGCCGCCGATGTTGCTTGCCGCCCTGTATGCCAAGCTACACCGTGCTTTGGTGCAAGTGGGGAGCGATCAAATTGGTGTCAGTTTCCCGGTGCATACCAATCGGCACCTGGGCGACTTGTTGCGTTTGCATGGACCACAGGTTGCGCTGCAAACGCTGCAAGGTCAGACATGGCTGGGAGCTATGACTGAGTTAGTGCAGGTGTCACCCTTGCAGCCCATACCGCCTAATACCCAGCACCGCGCCGTACGCAGGGTGCAGGCACAGGTGAATCCCGAAAGGGTCAAGCGCCGATTGGTCAAACGACTGATGCAGCGCGAGGGTATTGCTGAGGACCAAGCCCAAGCGCGTATTGACGTCAAATCCTCTCTGGGGCTGGAAGCCCCCTACATACTCATGCAGAGCAAAAGCACCGGACAGCGCTTCAAACTATTCATCGTGCATGGCCAGGTCCAGAGCCTGGCTAGCCCTGGCTCGTTTAACGCCTACGGGCTAAGCTCTACAGCAACCATCCCCTGGTTTTAACCCTTTTTTGGGGCTCCTTTGCAACCCGTTGATTTTTAACGGATTGTTTGGGTGCCTCAAAAATGGGTTAAACGCAAGTATTGGCTCTAACTATTTGATCTCATTGAGGTTTAATTGAAATTGGCCTTGTTCACTGCCGCGTAGGCAGCTTAGAAAGTCGAATGCTATTACTGTCATTTTTAGTCCTTGTTCACTGCCGCGTAGGCAGCTTAGAAATTAGCATACCCGTAACCTCATGTCAAGGTTTTGTTCACTGCCGCGTAGGCAGCTTAGAAAAAATCCGCCGTTTTATCGTTGGCAATCTTCATGTTCACTGCCGCGTAGGCAGCTTAGAAACGAAATAGCCCCCAAATTTGTCGATCATATTCGTTCACTGCCGCGTAGGCAGCTTAGAAAGTAAGCTGTACGTCGATTATGAGGCGTATCAAGTTCACTGCCGCGTAGGCAGCTTAGAAAAGAAGGGCCGAAGCAAAAGTAGCACCCAACATGTTCACTGCCGCGTAGGCAGCTTAGAAACTAGAAAGCGCCCTACAAAGGGCTTTAATCTGGTTCACTGCCGCGTAGGCAGCTTAGAAAGAGTGCTGTTCGCGGGCGACAAAAGAAATGCGGTTCACTGCCGCGTAGGCAGCTTAGAAAAACAGCCAACCCGATACTTTTACAAGCCTGATGTTCACTGCCGCGTAGGCAGCTTAGAAAAGACTGTAAGCAGTAGGATGGTGGCAAGCGCCGTTCACTGCCGCGTAGGCAGCTTAGAAAATTACCTGCAGCATGGGGGTGCCATGAGCAGAGTTCACTGCCGCGTAGGCAGCTTAGAAATAAAACATCTTGACTTGCTGCCAAGATCAGGCGTTCACTGCCGCGTAGGCAGCTTAGAAAACGAGGATACCGCAACGCTAAACAAATACATGGTTCACTGCCGCGTAGGCAGCTTAGAAAGCCGAGTGGCTTCAAAAAACCGCTGAAGCATCGTTCACTGCCGCGTAGGCAGCTTAGAAAGACTTGGCAACACGGCAAATAAGCAGCGCCGAGTTCACTGCCGCGTAGGCAGCTTAGAAAGTCCCTCATACCCTGCAGCACTAATGCGCTGAGTTCACTGCCGCGTAGGCAGCTTAGAAAGGCGCAATCCGCGCACTCTTTTTTGCAACTTTTGTTCACTGCCGCGTAGGCAGCTTAGAAAAAAAACAAGCCATTCAAATCCTTAGAACTGCCGTTCACTGCCGCGTAGGCAGCTTAGAAAAGTTTCTGGCCGCGAAGAATCGGCCACAATCGGTTCACTGCCGCGTAGGCAGCTTAGAAAGCAGGTAATGGCAGGCTGCACTAGCCCCCAGACGTTCACTGCCGCGTAGGCAGCTTAGAAATCTTTATATAATTGGTGCGCCGGTAGCTCAACGTTCACTGCCGCGTAGGCAGCTTAGAAAGAGTTGATGATCGAGCATCACATAATCAACCCGTTCACTGCCGCGTAGGCAGCTTAGAAATAGAAAATATTTTTAAAAAGTGTTGTTTGACGGTTCACTGCCGCGTAGGCAGCTTAGAAAAGAACCACGGCCCCCGTGCGCACCCTTGTACCGTTCACTGCCGCGTAGGCAGCTTAGAAATGCGCGTCGATTCGTTCCTGTATAAGCTCTACGTTCACTGCCGCGTAGGCAGCTTAGAAATTGTCCTGCACGTCAAAGTAAGCACCAGCATTGTTCACTGCCGCGTAGGCAGCTTAGAAATGATAGAGGGGCTGATCAGGTAGAGATTAATAGTTCACTGCCGCGTAGGCAGCTTAGAAAACCCAAAGGACAAGATCATGCAAGTAGCTCAAGTTCACTGCCGCGTAGGCAGCTTAGAAAACGCGGAGGGCTGTGGCGGTACTGTAGACACTGTTCACTGCCGCGTAGGCAGCTTAGAAAACTTCGAAAAAGTGACTTTAGAAGGCGAACCCGTTCACTGCCGCGTAGGCAGCTTAGAAAGCTTAGTAGTAACGCAAGGCGTCGGATTAAAAGTTCACTGCCGCGTAGGCAGCTTAGAAAAATTTGTCGATCATATTCAATCCTTTTGTACAAGTTCACTGCCGCGTAGGCAGCTTAGAAACGAGATAGGCTTGACCTTATCGACAATGCGTTGTTCACTGCCGCGTAGGCAGCTTAGAAATTAGTTGCAATGGCATGGCCAGAAACAAGTAAGTTCACTGCCGCGTAGGCAGCTTAGAAAACCAAAAAATCGAGTTTGTGCCAATTACCGATGTTCACTGCCGCGTAGGCAGCTTAGAAATGTTGTTGCGTGGTGGAACAAAGACATACGGCGTTCACTGCCGCGTAGGCAGCTTAGAAACAATGGACGCGTGGAGACGCAAAGACCAACAGCGTTCACTGCCGCGTAGGCAGCTTAGAAATCTAAAAGTACAAACAAGGCCAATGTTAAAGAGTTCACTGCCGCGTAGGCAGCTTAGAAATAGTAAGTCCGTCCACACCTGCAACACCTCTGGTTCACTGCCGCGTAGGCAGCTTAGAAAATCAACTCGGCGAAAAAGTGCGATTTACCAGAGTTCACTGCCGCGTAGGCAGCTTAGAAATTTTTTAATTGTTAGGCTCCATTGACCATCATGTTCACTGCCGCGTAGGCAGCTTAGAAAAAACAGTGATCAGAAGGATGGTGGCAAGCGCCGTTCACTGCCGCGTAGGCAGCTTAGAAAACGCGTGCTTAAAGCCTTCGAGCGATTTAATTGTTCACTGCCGCGTAGGCAGCTTAGAAACTGACAAAGCAATTCAGCCGCCCCTCTTATACGGTTCACTGCCGCGTAGGCAGCTTAGAAAGGGCGTATGCGGTGCAGCGCCAGTACCGAGAGGTTCACTGCCGCGTAGGCAGCTTAGAAAGTAAACTGTACGTCGATTATGAGGCGTATAAGGTTCACTGCCGCGTAGGCAGCTTAGAAAATATGCCAGTGGAAAACGCCGTTTTTGTCGTAGTTCACTGCCGCGTAGGCAGCTTAGAAAATTATGTGCAAACGGGCAATTGTCCTGCACTTGTTCACTGCCGCGTAGGCAGCTTAGAAACAGACGTCGATGGTACGCTTGACGTAGTGACCGTTCACTGCCGCGTAGGCAGCTTAGAAACTTAAATCTTGCGCAAAAGCAGGGGTTAATCAGTTCACTGCCGCGTAGGCAGCTTAGAAAAGTGCCATAGCAACCATTCGCCATCGTCGCCAGTTCACTGCCGCGTAGGCAGCTTAGAAATTTCGATAAGCACTTTGACCATGCCGCCAACTGTTCACTGCCGCGTAGGCAGCTTAGAAATAACCCCCCCCCGCGCCGGTATCCGTTGAGCTGTTCACTGCCGCGTAGGCAGCTTAGAAACGGCACAAATCAAGGCAGAGCGCCGACGCCTAGTTCACTGCCGCGTAGGCAGCTTAGAAATGCCTACAGGTGGTGCGAACAAAGTGACTTAAAGTTCACTGCCGCGTAGGCAGCTTAGAAAAGCGTGTAGCTTGGCGTAAAAATCGTTGAACTATTCACTGCCGCGTAGGCAGCTTAGAAATACACGGACGCTACTAATTTAGACGCATTGGCGTTCACTGCCGCGTAGGCAGCTTAGAAAAGAGAACTGGCACAGTGATGTGCAACCCCTGTGTTCACTGCCGCGTAGGCAGCTTAGAAACGACTACATCCTGGCAGGCGGTGATTTTATCGGTTCACTGCCGCGTAGGCAGCTTAGAAATGCTCCGCAGTGTGCGTTCGCGCTCGTGACTGCGTTCACTGCCGCGTAGGCAGCTTAGAAAAGTGCGGGGCCATTGCAAAGCCTGAGATTCGATGTTCACTGCCGCGTAGGCAGCTTAGAAAAATTCATCAGATTCTATTTTTATTCTTATAAAGTTCACTGCCGCGTAGGCAGCTTAGAAACACTTGCGTGGCCATGAACATAGCCGCCACCAAGTTCACTGCCGCGTAGGCAGCTTAGAAATCGTGGGGCGACACTTTATTGGAGTGTGTGCTGTTCACTGCCGCGTAGGCAGCTTAGAAACGCCCATCGCTAAAAGTAGGAGCGGAACCGACCGTTCACTGCCGCGTAGGCAGCTTAGAAAATACCGCGCTACGCGCCGATTGCAGCGCTGTGGTTCACTGCCGCGTAGGCAGCTTAGAAAGCTCAAGCCCTTGGCCTCTGCAATGCTCAAAGGTTTACTGCCGCGTAGGCAGCTTAGAAAATTTGCAGGGCCCTTGTCGCCAGAAAGCCAAAGTTCACTGTCGCGTAGGCAGCTTAGAAATGCCGAAAGACGAGGTGCCGTCTGCCCCATTGGTTCACTGCCGCGTAGGCAGCTTAGAAACTTCGATCTTACGGAAGACTGTGTGGGAAGATGTTCACTGCCGCGTAGGCAGCTTAGAAATGCCCGATCGCGTGCGCTATGTGAGCGCCTTGGTGCACTGCCGCATAGGCAGCTTAGAAATGAAGGATCCAGCAATACCGAACTCGGTCTACGTTCACTGCCGAATAGGCAGCTTAGAAATCTTAGAAATTATGGATTGACCAATCTCGCTCAGTAAGGAGGTCCGCCGCTTCATGGGCTGTTTTGACGCTGAACCGCCCATTGCGCCGAAAATCGCAACGCCCTTGTGATGGGTACATACAAAATAATTTGTAGAGATTAAATCAATTTGAATTTATCTCTACAAATTATGTATACTCCCACCCATGACCCCATGGCTCACCCTCATCACCACCCTCCCCACCGAAAACGCGACCTTGCGGCAGCGTGCTTGGCGGGCGCTTAAATCGTCTGGGGCTGCGGTGCTGCGGGATGGGGTTTACCTGATGCCGGACCGGGCGCAGTGTCTTGCCACGCTAGAGGCACTGGCCTTGGAGGTGCGCGAGGGCGGTGGCGCGGCCTATGTGTTGCGGGTAGAGCAGCCGATGGGGGCGAACTTTGAATCCCTGTTTGACCGAAGCCAAGCCTATTCGGCATTGTTGCAAGAGGTGGACCAAGCCAAGCAAGGCTTAACGGCCCAGACAGTGCAAGAGGTAACACGGCAAGCGCGCAAACTGCGTAAAGCGTTTGAGGCTTTGGCCGAGACGGACTTTTTTCCGGGGCAGGCGCAGCAGCAAGTGGATGGCGCTTTGGCCGACTTGGAGTTGGCCTGTGCGGTTGCACTGTCACCGGATGAACCACGATCCAGGGTGGGGGTTATCTCTCGCCTCAATCGGCAAGATTACCAAGGCCGTTTGTGGGCCACGCGGGCACGCCCTTGGGTGGACCGGTTGGCCAGCGCTTGGCTGATTCTGCGCTGTATTGACTCACAAGCGCGCATCGTGTGGCTGGCCGATGCCAAAGACTGCCCACCGGATGCCCTTGGTTTTGACTACGACGGTGCGGCCTTTGGCCATATCGGCAACAAGGTGACCTTTGAGGTCTTGGCTGCCAGCTTTGGTTTGGACCAACCCGCTCTGGCGCGTATGGGCCAACTGGTGCACTACTTGGATGTGGGGGGCGCACAACCGCCAGAAGCGGTGGGTGTGGAGCGGGTGTTGAGTGGACTGCGTGAGGCCATCAGCAACGACGACGCGTTGTTGAATGCAGCCCTTGTGGTGTTGGATGGTTTGTTTGGTGCTTACGACAAGGCCGAACCATGAACCCCAACAGCCACGAGCTGCCCCCCATACCAACCACTACCGTGACGCCTAGCATCGCCTCACCCCATGTAACGTTCTGGCAAGCCTTTGGCTTTTGGCTCAAGCTGGGCTTTATCAGTTTTGGCGGGCCAGCCGGGCAGATTGCCATCATGCACCAAGAGCTGGTAGAGCGGCGGCGCTGGATTTCTGAGCGGCGCTTTTTGCATGCACTGAACTATTGCATGTTGCTGCCCGGCCCAGAGGCCCAGCAATTGGCCACCTACATCGGTTGGCTAATGCACAAAACCTGGGGCGGCGTGGTGGCGGGCGTGCTGTTTGTGTTGCCGTCTTTGGTGATATTGATTGCCTTGTCATGGTTGTACATCGCCTATGGTGATCTGCCGCTGGTGGCGGGTTTGTTTTATGGCATTAAACCGGCGGTCACGGCCATTGTGTTGCACGCCGCGCATCGCATCGGTTCGCGTGCGCTCAACAACCCCTGGTTGTGGGCCATTGCGGGGGCCTCTTTTGTGGCGGTGTTTGCGCTTCAAGTTCCCTTTCCTGCCATTGTGTTGGCGGCGGCCTTGGTGGGTTATGTGGGTGGGCGGGTTGCGCCTCAGCGGTTCAATGGCGGTGGCGGGCATGGCAAAGCGGCCAAGTCCTATGGCCCGGCCTTTATCGACGATGACACCCCCAGGTCGGCCCATACCCAATTCAAATCTAAAAGGCTGGCCACGCTGGTGGTGGTGGGTGCATTGTTGTGGGCGGTGCCCATGGCGCTATTGACCACGATGGCAGGCTGGGGTCACCCGCTCACGCAAATGAGCTGGTTTTTTACCAAAGCCGCGTTGCTGACCTTTGGTGGCGCATATGCCGTGTTGCCCTATGTGTACCAAGGCGCGGTAAGCCATTACGGCTGGCTCACGCCCACCCAAATGATGGATGGCTTGGCGCTGGGCGAAACCACGCCAGGGCCACTGATTATGGTGGTGGCTTTTGTGGGATTTGTGGGGGGCTATACCAAGGCCGTATTTGGGCCGGACGCTGTGTTTTTGGCAGGTGCAGTAGCCGCTTGCTTGGTGACTTGGTTTACCTTTTTGCCCTCTTTTTTGTTCATCTTGGCCGGTGGCCCCTTGGTAGAGAGCACCCACGGCAACCTCAAGTTCACGGCCCCGTTAACCGCCATTACCGCCGCGGTGGTGGGCGTAATCCTTAACTTGGCGCTCTTCTTTGGCTATCACGTGCTGTGGCCCCAGGGCTGGGGCGGGCGGTTTGATGCGGTGTCTTTGCTGATCGCTCTGGGCGCGGCAGTGGCCTTGTTTCGGTTCAAACGCAATGTGATTCATGTGATTGCAGCGTGTGCGGTGGCTGGATTATTGGTGCGCCTCTTTTTACTTTAGGAGATAGTCATGGCTGCGATTTCTGTTGCTGATTTAAGCGTGTGTATGGCGCAAAGCCCAGCACCTGTTCTGGTAGATGTGAGGCGGGCGGGTGTCAGGCTTGCCTCTGGCATGATGATTGAGTGTGCCATCTGGCGCGACCCTGCCCTATGGCTGGACTGGAAAGACGAACTGGCTGCCATGCCCCAACCCCTAGTGTTTGTTTGTGCGCATGGGCACGAGATTGGTCAGGGCCTAAGCGCCGCCTTGCGTGCGATGGGCAAAGAAGCCAAGTACCTGGAAGGCGGGTTTTCGGCTTGGGAAAAGGCGGGGAATGAGGGCTGGGTAAAGCCGATACAACCCAGTTTGGGCGAATAAGTTTGCAGTTCTTTATCGACCAGTGAGCAACTTAAGCGCCTCTTCCACACGTTTTAGGTGATTGGCACCTAAGGTCGTCAATGGCCCATTCCCCATGAATCGTTGATTTGAGATGGCGCGAATTTGATCGATGAGCAGATCGGTTTCTTGCGCCAACCCGGGTTGGTTGACCAATGCCACACGAAGTGGAAAGTAGTCTTTGTCACGTCTCACCTTGGTGGTACCCATCACCACGATGGTGGTGGGGTGCCCGTTGGCGTTCAAAAGGTCGGTTTGAATGACCAGTGCTGGACGATTGCGTTTGCCGGGTTCTTCTTTGTGGGTTTGCGGCTCTAGGTTGACCTCCCAGATTTGTCCGCGTAGCACCTTAATCAAGGCCATCTTCTAAAGCGCCCTCAAGGGACTCGTTGAAGGAGAGGTGCTCGACCGATAGCTCTTTGGAGAGCATCGCAATGCGTTGCGCCATCATCTGTTCGTTCTTTTCCGCAACGGCCTGACGTATGTAATCAGAACTCTTAAGGCCAACGCTGCTGGCTAGCGACCGAACTTGCGCAGCAAAGTCGTCCGGTGCCCGAAATGAAAGGGTAGTCCCGTGCATGGTTAGTCCTTGTGATTCAAATTTGTATTTCAAATTGCGATTTATTTATTGTATTACAAATGCGTATTGGGCAAGCGAATTTCCAAATACTTTTGCTAGCGGGGCCACCGTCCCCCCGTACACCGCCTAACCCCCGCCAAATCGCACCGGCTTGAAACTTCCCCCCACCCTTGTTCGTGCATCAACGCCTGCACGGCATCGGCTTGGTCGTGTCCGTGTTCCATGAGCAGGTAGCCACCGGGGGTTAGGTGCTCTGGCGCTTGTTGGATGATGGTGCTTATGTCGGCTAGGCCTTGTGCGGGGGCGACTAAGGCCGTGATGGGTTCGGCGTGCAGGGCGGCCAGGTGGGGGTCGCCGGGGGCGATGTAGGGGGGGTTGGAGACGATGAGGTCAAAGCGGTCTGGTGGGGCGTTGCAGAGGTCAGCCAGCCAGTTGCCTTGCAACCACGCCACGGCCAATCCCAGGCGGTGGCCGTTGTTTTGGGCCACGGCCAAGGCTTCTGGGCTGGCGTCCAGGCCGCTGATGTGCCAGTGGGGCCTAGAGGCTTTAAGGGCCAGGGCAATGGCACCGCTGCCGGTGCCTAAATCGATCACACGCAGGGGGTGCTCTGCGGGCTTGGCGCTTTGCAGGGTGTCGCCGCAGGCCAGTGCCCACTCCACCAAGGCCTCGGTGTCGGGGCGGGGCACCAGCACGGCGGGGGTGATTTGCAGGCTCAGGCCAAAGAACTCTTTTTCACCGGTCAGGTAGGCCAGGGGTTGGCCTTGGGCGCGGCGTTGGCACAGGGCAAAAAAGGCCTCATTTTGGGCGGGGGGCAGGGGGTCTGTGTCGTGGGCCAGCAGCCAAGCGCGGTTGTGGGCTTGGCCCAGGGTGTGCAGCAGCAGCAATTGGGCGTCTAAGCGTGCAAGGCCCAGGGTGTGGGCGTGGGCCAGTGCCTGAACCAGGTTCATGGGGGGTGCGCTTAGTAGCCGTTAACGAGCACCTGCCGCCTCAAGATCGGCCATTTGCTCGGCTTTGCGCGCCAGAAGCAGGCCGTCTACCACTTCATCCAAATCGCCCAGCATGATAAAGGTGAGTTTGTAGAGCGTTAGGTTGATGCGGTGATCGGTGAGCCGCCCCTGGGGGAAGTTGTAGGTGCGAATGCGGTCGGAGCGGTCGCCGCTGCCCACCAGGCCTTTGCGCAGGGCGGCGTCTTTGGCGGCGCGTTCGGAGCGGTCTTTTTCGTTGATACGTGCTTGCAGCACTTGCAGCGCCTTGGCCTTGTTGCGGTGCTGGGAGCGGTCATCTTGGCATTCGGCCACGATGCCGGTGGGCAGGTGGGTGACACGCACGGCCGAGTCGGTTTTGTTGATGTGCTGGCCACCCGCGCCGCTGGCGCGGTAGGTGTCTATGCGCAGGTCGGCCGGGTTAATGGTGATGGCCACGGCTTCATCGGGTTCGGCCAGTACGGCCACGGTGCAGGCGCTGGTGTGGATGCGGCCTTGGGTTTCGGTGGCGGGCACCCGTTGCACACGGTGGCCCCCGCTTTCAAACTTCAGTTTGCCGTACACGTTGGTGCCAATCACACGAATCACCACCTCTTTATAGCCCCCCACCTCGCCAAAGGATTCGCTGACGATCTCGGTTCTGAATCCGCAGCGTTCGGCGTATTTCAGGTACATGCGCAACAGGTCACCGGCAAACAGGGCCGATTCGTCGCCACCCGTTCCCGCGCGGATTTCAATAAAGGCGTTGCGTGCGTCGTCGGGGTCTTTGGGGATGAGCAGCAGTTGCAAGGCGTCTTCTTGCTCGGTGAGTTGGGCCTGCAGAATGGGGATTTCAGCTTTGGCCAAGTCCTGCATATCGGGGTCGTCTAACAGGGCTTGGGTCTCTGCCAGCGCATTTTCTGTTTGCACAAAGCGGTTGAAAAGTTCGGCCACTTCGCTCACTTCAGAATGCTCTCGGCTAAGGTCTAAAAAGCGTTCGCGGTTGTTGACGATGTCTTGCTGTTGCAGGAAAAAGTTGAGCTCCTCTAAACGAATGGGGTAGCGCTCTAACTGTTGGCGTAAAAATGTTTTCATGATGAAGTTTGGGGTGAGCCACTTGGCGGGTGCCGTGGGTGGCGATAAGGGGGTGCAGGCTAGGAGCGGATCTGTCGCGTGCGGATGCTGCGCGGCGTAACGAAAAAAGGGGCGTTGATGCCGCTAACGTTCTTTACGCAAAAACAAGCGGGCGATGGTATCGCCTGGGGTGCTGGTGGTGGGTTCTGCGCGGCCATGCAGTTCAGCAAATGCGCCATGCAACATTTTTTGGCTCAATCCTTTGGCCAGCATTTCTAGCGCCTCTTCCGGGCTGCCGCCTTTGGCCAGGCAGCGTTTGGCGCGTTCGATTTCAAGTTGTTGCCACTCGTTGGCCTGCTGGTGCAGGCGTTGAATCAAGGGCACGTTGGCGCGTTGGTCCAGCCAGTGCATAAAGCTTTGTACACCGGCATCAATAATGACTTCAGCCTCAGCCATCGCGGCCTGGCGGTGGGCATGGCCGGTTTGCACCACACGGGCCAAGTCGTCGACGGTGTAAAGGTACACGTCGTCGAGTTCTTTGACCTCGGGTTCAATGTCACGCGGCACTGCCAAATCCACCATCAGCATGGGGCGGTGTTTGCGTTTTTTAAGTGCCCGTTCGACCGCCCCCAAACCGATCAAGGGCAAGGTGCTGGCCGTGCAACTAATAACCGCATCAAATTCGTGCAGGCGCTGGGGCAGGTCGGCCAGCCGCATACTGCTGGCACCAAAACGCGCCGCTAGGTGCTCGCCCTTTTCTAGGCTGCGGTTGGCCACAGCCATGGACTTGGGTGTTTTGGCGGCAAAGTGAGTGGCCGACAGTTCTATCATTTCGCCCGCGCCCACAAACAACACGTGGATATCGGCCAGGTCTTCAAACAGGTTGCTGGCCAGCCGCACCGTGGCCGCTGCCATGCTGATGGATTGCTCGCCAATGCGGGTTGAGGTTCGCACCTCTTTGGCCACTGAAAAACTGCGCTGAAACAATTGGTTGAGGTCGGTGCCCAGTGCACCTGCCTGTGAGGCAGCTCTCACGGCTTCTTTCATTTGCCCCAAAATTTGCGGCTCACCCAGCACCATGCTGTCTAGGCCACTGGCCACCCGAAAGACATGGCGGGCGGCCTGGTCACCCGTCAATGCATAGGTGTGGCGAGACAAGTCATTGGCCGTTAGCCCCCCATGGTCGGCCAGCCAATGCAATGCGGCATCAAAAGCGGGTTGTTCGGCGGCGGCATAGATCTCGGTACGGTTGCAGGTGGACACCAAAGCGGCCTCTACGGGCTGGGCCCCTATCCGGGTTGCGCTGGTGAGTTTTTCTTTGAGCACGCCCACCAAAGGGCCGATTTGATCCACCCCAAAAGCCATGCGCCCGCGCACATCCAGCGGCGCCGTTTGATGGTTGATACCCAGGGTCCAGACGGTCATAGTGGAGCGATTATAAAATCACCCCCTGTTATGGGACTATTTGACTTTATCAACCACCTGTTTAATTTTGTGTTGCCCGCGCTATCGCTAGCGTTGGTGCTGGCAGTTTTGCTGCGCCTGCCCTTGTTCAGTCGTTTGGTGACCCGTGTTGAAACACCTTGGTACCGGCCTGTTGTGCGCAACTTTTTGGTGGGCGTAGCGGCGCTCACCATAGGCCTGTTGGTATTGGGCAATGACGGAAAAATGGCCACTTACCTGTTATTGGTAGCTGCGGTTGGCTGTAGCCAATGGTGGTTTAGCGGGCGTTGAGCCTCCCTGGCCCTTTAGCGGCTGGCCGGTGCAAATCGGTCTAGCCGGTCGGTAATGATGCCGTCTATGCCCATGGCCAGTAAGCGAGCCACGTCGCTGGCTTCGTTGGCGGTGTAACACAGGGCTTTCATACCACGGGCTTGAATGGCACGCACCGCCTCGGGTGTCAGGGCTGTGTGGTCACATACCGTCGCCACGCATTCAAGGCGTGTGGCAACGTCAAGGTAGTCACCTTCAATCGTTTCTATCAACAAGCCACGGGGCAGTGCGCTCTGGGCAGCCATGGCACCTTCTAGTGCCTTTGGGTCAAACGAGGTTAACAGTGGCGGCACGGCTTGGTTGCGCCACAGTTGCGCGGCTTCGTCGGCCACTTTTTGCCCGGTTCTATAGCCCAGGTCGGGTGATGGCTTGAGTTCAATGTTAAGCGCCAAGTGGTTGGCAATACAAAACTGGGCGATCTGGCCCAAGGTGGGTGGCGACTCGCCTGCGTAGATCGGGGAGTGCCAGCCGCCTGCATCCAGTGCACACAACTGTGCCAGACTCCACGCGCCGCCCAAGCCGCTGCCGTTGGTGGTTCGCTCAAGGGTGTCGTCGTGCAATAAAAAGGCCAATTCGTCCTGGCTTAGTTTCACGTCGCACTCAAACATGCGGTAGCCATAGCCCGCACCGACTCTAAACGCTGCCAAAGTGTTTTCAGGCGCAAGGCGCCCCGCACCTCGATGGGCCACCCAAAAAGGGTAGGGCCAAGGGCGTCGGTTGACGGCAGCGGTTGGCGTGTTGAGATGGGAATTCATGCATCTATTTTGCCGCTATTTGTGCCGTGGACTCGGCATGCTGACGATAGGGTTATGTTGCACTGCGGTAATATCGCTTTCCTGTCATTTTTGACACAAATAAGCAATTTACAGTCGCTTTTGCCCTATGAACGCTCCTTTTCGGCCCGATCCCATCCCTTTTGAGGCGGTAGCGCCCTTGGTGCCAACCGAGCGCATCCGTGAGATTCCGTACAACTACACCTCCTTGTCTGACCAAGAAATTGTGCGACGCCTATTGGGGGATGGCGGTTGGGAGTTGCTCAACCAGTTACGCGCCGAAAGGCGAACCGGCCGCTCAGCACGTATGCTTTATGAGGTACTGGGTGATATCTGGGTGGTGCAACGCAACCCCTATTTACAAGACGACTTGCTGGACAACCCCAAGCGTCGAAAAATGTTGGTCGACGCGCTCGGCCATCGCTTGGCAGAAATGCAAAAGCGGCGCACGCCCGATGAAGACCAGCAACGCGATGAAAGAGTTGCACAGCTGATAAACATGGCGCAGCAGGCAGTGGCTGCCTTTGACCGCTCGTTTACCGAGGTGGCGGCTCTGCGCAAAACCGCGACGCGGCGGCTTACGCGCATCACGCGGGCCGACAACATCAAGTTCGACGGACTGAGCCGTGTGGCCCATGTGACCGACGCCACCGACTGGCGTGTTGAAGTGCCATTTGTGGTGCTCACCCCTGACAGCGAAAAAGAAATGGCGGCCCTAGTCAAAGCCTGTACCGATCTGGATTTGACCATAGTGCCACGTGGCGGCGGAACCGGCTATACCGGCGGTGCGGTGCCTTTGACATGGAAGAGCGCGGTCATCAATACCGAAAAGCTAGAAGCCTTGTCAGAGGTGCAATGGGTGGCTTTGCCAGGCCATGACAAACCCATCCCCACGCTATGGACAGAAGCGGGCGTGGTCACCCAGTGTGTGGCCGATGCGGCAGAGCGTGCTGGATTGGTCTTTGCGGTAGACCCAACGTCGGCCGACGCGTCCTGCATTGGCGGAAACATTGCCATGAACGCCGGGGGCAAAAAGGCGGTGCTGTGGGGCACGGCGCTAGACAATTTGGTGAGCTGGCGCATGGTAACGCCGGAGGGTCAATGGCTGGAGGTAACGCGCCAGGACCACAACATGGGCAAGATTCATGATGCGCCCGTGGCCACTTTTTTACTGGCTACTTTTGAGGCAGACGGCAAAACCCCGGTGCGCACCGAAACCCTTACCATCCCCGGGCACACGTTTCGCAAAGAAGGCTTGGGCAAAGATGTGACCGACAAGTTTTTAAGCGGCTTGCCCGGCGTTCAAAAAGAAGGGTGCGATGGCCTGATCACCAGCGCGCGCTGGGTATTGCACCGCCTACCTGCACATACCCGCACCGTGTGCCTGGAGTTTTTTGGCAGCGCCAAAGAGGCGGTGCCCAGCATTGTCGAGATCAAAAACAAGCTGTTCGCGGAACAAAAAACCAGCGGCGTCTTGTTGGCTGGCTTGGAACACTTAGACCACCGTTACCTCAAGGCCGTCGGCTACGCGACCAAGTCCAAACGGGCCATGTCTGTGATGGGCGGTAGCGCACTGCCAAAAATGGTGTTGTTTGGCGATATATGTGGCGATGATGCCAATGAGGTGGCACGGGTGACCAGCGAGGTCGTGCGCATTGCCAACTCGCGCAGTGGTGAGGGTTTTGTGGCCATCAGCCCCGAGGCACGCAAAAAGTTTTGGCTGGACCGCAAACGCACCGCGGCCATCTCCAAGCACACCAACGCCTTCAAAATCAATGAGGACGTGGTCATTCCCTTAGAGCGCATGGCCGAATACACCGACGGTATAGAGCGCATCAACATTGAACTGAGTTTGCAAAACAAGGTCAAGCTAGCCGATGCGCTGTTGGCTTTTTTGAACAAGGGTCATCTGCCCTTGGGCAGCTTGGAAGACTTAGACGCGCAGGACGACGCCCCCATGTTGGACGAACGGGTGCGTGAGGCCACGCGACTGATTGCCGAGGTGCGCAAACAATGGCAGCAGTGGCTGGACCAGGTCAACGCACGCTTTGAGGACTTGCAAAACTACACCCTGCGTGCGAGTTGGAAAACCCAGTTGCGCGCGCCCTTGCGGGCTATTTTTGCGGGCGAGGTGTTTGCCCCCATTGTGAGCGCCTGTGAGGACTTGCACCAGCAGGTGCTCAAGGGCCGGGTGTGGGTGGCACTGCATATGCACGCGGGCGATGGCAATGTGCATACCAATATTCCGGTTAACAGCGACAACTACGAAATGCTGCAAACCGCCCATGCGGCGGTGGTGCGTATCATGGCGCTGGCCAGGTCGCTGGGCGGTGTTATTTCGGGTGAGCACGGCATTGGCATTACCAAGCTGGCCTTCTTAAGCGATGCGGAGTTGGCACCTTTTGCCCAGTACAAGCAAAAGGTAGATCCCAAGGGCTACTTCAACCGCGGGAAGTTGGTGCGCGCGCCGTTCGCGCAAACCTTGAATTCTGATTTGAGCCACGCCTACACGCCCAGTTTTGGCCTGATGGGCCATGAGTCGCTCATCATGCAACAAAGTGACATTGGCGCAATCGCTGATAGCGTGAAAGATTGCCTGCGCTGCGGCAAGTGCAAACCCGTGTGTGCCACCCATGTGCCGCGTGCCAACCTGCTGTACAGCCCGCGCAACAAAATCTTGGCCACCTCCTTGCTAATTGAGGCCTTTTTGTACGAGGAACAAACCCGCCGCGGCATTAGCGTACGCCACTGGGAGGCCTTTGAAGACGTGGCCGACCACTGCACGGTATGCCACAAGTGCGAAAGCCCCTGCCCGGTGAACATTGATTTTGGTGATGTGACCATGGCGATGCGTAACTTGTTGCGCAAAATGGGACAAAAATCCTTTAGACCTATGGGCAGCGCCGCCATGCTCATGCTCAACGCCACGCGGCCCGAGTCCATCAAATTGGCACGCATGGCCATGGTGGGCGTGGGCATGCGCGTGCAGCGCCTTGGGCACGATGTGTTCAAACTGCTGGCCCGTACCCAGACGCGACGCCCCCCGTCTACCGTAGGAGCAGCCCCTCTCAAAGAGCAGGTCATTCACTTTATCAACAAGAAATTGCCAGGTGGTTTGCCCAAAAAGACGGCTCGGGCGCTGTTAGACATTGAAGACAAAAACTATGTGCCGGTGATTCGTAACCCCAACACCACCAACGCCGACACCGAGGCCGTGTTTTACTTTCCAGGGTGCGGCTCAGAACGGCTGTTCTCGCAAGTCGGACTTGCCACGCAGGCCATGCTATGGCACGCAGGCGTGCAAACCGTACTGCCGCCGGGTTACCTGTGCTGCGGCTACCCCCAGCGCAGTGCAGGGCAGTTTGACAAGGCTGAAAAACTCATCACCGACAATCGGGTGTTGTTCCACCGCGTGGCCAATACGCTGAACTACCTGGACATCAAAACCGTGGTGGTCAGTTGCGGCACCTGCTACGACCAGCTCCAGCACTACGAGTTTGACAAGATTTTTCCGGGCTGCCGCATTATTGACATCCACGAATTTTTGCTCGAAAAAGGCATCACCCTACAGGGCAAGGGCGCCTACCTGTACCACGACCCCTGTCACACTCCCATGAAGTTGCAAGACCCCATGAAAACCGTCACGGCACTCATGGGCCCCCAAGTGGTCAAGTCAGAACGTTGCTGCGGCGAGGCGGGCACCCTGGCCATGAACCGCCCAGACATTTCTACCCAGGTGCGCTTTCGTAAAGAGGAAGAAATCCGCAAAGGCCAGGCCACGCTAAGAGAAAAAGGCTTGCTAGATGCCAGCCAAGACGTCAAGATACTCACCTCCTGCCCGGCCTGCCTGCAAGGCCTGTCACGCTTTGGCGACGACCTGAGCAACGGCTTGCTAGAGGCCGACTACATCGTGGTGGAAATGGCCAACCAACTGCTGGGCAAAGACTGGATGCCCAACTATGTGGCACTGGCCAACCAGGGGGGAATTGAGCGGGTGCTGGTTTAGAGACGGCCAAGGCGGGAGTGTCACGGCTTCATAGGCATTTTGCAATGCCCCCGAGAGATTCGCTTTTTTTGAACGATTGTCAACGGCTTCTTTGCGTGATTATTTGTGACAAATGAAAAACAACAAATCCAAAAAATTAATTGAAGTGCGTTTGAGATTTGACTGGATTGTGTTGCTTCTCGGTATTTTTTGTGTATTGATTCAAGTAATTTCAAATGGGGATCTTACATATTTTGCAATTCTTTTGTGCTGCTTTGTCTTTATTGAAGGTTTTGGAGTGGAATTGTACAAAAAACTTCTTAGTGGTGGTGAAGGTTATCATATGCATTCATCACAAAATCTCAATCAAACAAGTAGTTTTGAGTTGATATTATTTTGTATGATTTTTGATTTTTTTATATTTTTTTCGGTGATTGCGATATTTTTATTGAATGCACTAAAAAATATATAAATATGAATATATATCGTTACCCATTTGATGAGTTTCTGCAAAACTCGCTGTGCAGATATGAGTCACGAGAATTAATGCACCACAAGGCGGATTTTGCAGCTCATACCGGGCGGCATTAGCCAAAAAGCCAACGCAGTGGGGTGCCATTATCGGGGCCTCAGATCGGGCATGGTTTGCAGAGGATCCTTAATTAAGGATGGTCTGAATAACCCCCGCCAAAGCGAGGGCTGAATCGTAAATGTTCAGATGTTGGAACCGATGCACGATTTTGGGGCAATTGGGCCTGTTTTTGGGGTGTTTTTGCCCCCT